>CAWHBC010000037.1:0-185428 GCA_963827465.1 uncultured Alphaproteobacteria bacterium | reverse complement strand
ATTTAGCAGCAAATTTTGTAAATCATTTGCTTTTTTGCATGGAAGAGAACTACTTAAAGAGATCACATTTGGCTGCAAATTCGCTGATGCAACTATTTATGATACAAAGTTTAATATCCAGTTTTATTCTTTTTTCTGTATTTGGTTCATAGCTTCAGATGCAGGGACAGGTTGTATTTGCACAAAAATAAATAAAGCTAGCCTTACACATTGGAGACAAATTTATACAACGTAACATGCAGTCCGTTTCGGCCAAGATCGCCCTTACCACATTGCCATGCCCGTATGTCTCTCATGCTTTGCCGGTGTCTGGCACATATGCAGTGTTTAGTTTCTTCGTTGCTGGAGGTGTGGGAAAGACCTCAGATGTGAAATCTTGCACTACACTGAAAACTGGTTGGTGAAGGATGTGGGGAAAACCCAGCTGTGGGGGTGAGACGTGACAGCCATCACAGGCTTTGGGAGATGAGAAAGCGAATGAAAAAAAATGTGAGGGGCTGAAGTCATGTTTTGGTGCTCGATGTTACGAGTATTTGCTATAGATTTGTCAATGCTCGTATGTTGAAAGACAAGATTTACCAAAAAATTCAGCAGTGACATTGTTAAAAAGTTACCACTTTTGGATCCTAATAATTTTGTTCAAATTGCAATTCAGTAAATAATCCATATTTTATAATGTCATACAACTAATTTTGTAACATGTTTCGCTTTGTTTTGAAAGCTGGTGTTGCTTTGCTTCAGGACTTTGCTCAGAATGGACTGCGCACGCTTTGCTGCGCTGTGAAACAAATCGATAACGACTTCTATCAGTCGTGGAAACAAAAGCATCACAAAGCCAAGTAAGTTATATTCTCATGCATTATCTACTGTACAATGATTTATTTCAAAGCGAAATCTGCTGAAGGATAAACGTAGTGCGAGAATTATATCTGTATGTCGTATGTACATTGATGCATCAGTACATTGGTACCACACATTGGTGCGATACTGTGGTGCAGTGTCAAGCAGTGAGAGCGACTGTATGTAACCCTAATGTATCGTTCTGCTTTTTCGCCGACATTATGTCGGACTTCTTCTTAGTATCGCAGTGTCGAGCAGGACCCTAGACTGAGAAGGGTCAACCCCGTGCAGGTTGAAACCCCGGCCTGAGATATAAGGTACTAAATTCGCAGAAGGCTTTTCCATCCTAAACATTGAAAAAAAGGTTTGAGCCAACGGAGTCAAGAGCAATTCAAGAACAAATTCTTCTGAATTGTTTATCAGTCTATAGTTTATAGCTATGCACCCTCTATCTGCAACTCACTACGTCTTCCGCTCGTTCCAGTTTAATCCGCTCGATGTTCTGTCTGGCTTGAAAACCCATTTCTTGCAATCATCGATTAATTTTGTTTTCCCCGGCGTGGAGAAAGGAAGCCACCTGGCTCAGTACTTTCTATTTTTTCTCTCGTCGTCTGGGTTCCAATGTTTATGGTCATCGTCTGGGTTCCAATGATTAAAATGTTGGTTCCTTGGGCGATCAGTGATCCCCGATGTCATCTTATGATGTCAAAATGAACTTTAAACCAATTAATATTCTTATCAAACCCCAAAGGGGCTGGTTATCATAAACGGTCGCTCGAAATGATAAAATATCGTTCGTCTGTCAATTTGTCCAAAGCATATCTCCTCAGAAACTACCAAGTGAGTGGGGCTGAACTTATGCCATTAAAGTCCATTACCCGGGAGGTTCTTGGCAAGAAAAAATTTCTAAATATCTTTAATGCCAATTTTTGGGGATTTTTTAAACTTGTAAATTGATAATTTTTACGCTTTTATGCTGTTAGCACGTCGCTGACTGACGGCGAGGAGCGGCTGAGCGCGGTCTACGAGGAGATCGAGCGAGGCCTGGTGCTCGTCGGCGCGACCGCCATCGAGGACAAGCTCCAGGACGGCGTACCTGACTGTATCGCCAACCTCGCCCTCGCCGACATCAAGATCTGGGTCCTCACCGGCGACAAACAAGGTCTGCTGGCCATACTCAGAAGAATGTTCGTGTTTCTAGTGAGCTACGCTATGGAAACAAGATGGCAATGGCGGCGCATTATGGCTAGAAGAGTGTGCAGAATAGAAAACTTTATAGGGATTGAGCCAATCCGATGCGTTACTGTAGAAATTCGTAAATTCTGCGGCTCATTGAATCAAAAAGTCACATAAATCGGATTAGACATATATAATTAAATCTTGTGCACAACGTAGTTTATACTACTGCCACTGCTAAGTGGCATAGCCGGAAGCCTGGTACAACCGTCTTGACCTTGATGCAGGAGATGTAGATGAGGATTTCCAGACCTTATCCAGCTGGTTTATTATGAAGCGGGTAATACCAGTTTGTCTGCGAATGTCTGGGTTTGAGTATCCGGTCAAAATCCATTTACCAACCCAAAAAGGTCAAGCTGTCGATAGCCTCCACCAATACTAACCACCTTTATTTAACGTCCTACTATGGTAATGTCCATGTTCAAACATGGGTATAGATGACGAAACTGGAGCTGGGTTTTTACGGCCGGATGCCCTTCCTGACGCCAACCAAGCTAAAACTTGGCATGTGGTTAGGAGCTAGCGTCGCTTTTGCGTTTAACAGCCTTGCTCAAGGGCCTGTGACGCCAATGGTTCGCAGTTACCAGTGCGGGGAATCGAACCCACGCCGCACGGACTCTCAGCCCGACACTGTAACCACTCGGCCACCGGCGCTCCACCGGTACTCCATATATTTTCATAACTGATTTTAATGGAAGGGCTTTTGTTTCAGAGACGGCGGTGAACATTGGCTACAGCTGTCGCCTGCTCACTGAGGACATGGATGAGGTGTTCATCATTGATGGACGCTCTATGCCGAGGTCAATGATCACATCTTCTTTCTGCGCTCTCAATTTAGTCAACAGTAAAAAAATAGGTGCATGAATATATCAAAAAGTGAAGCATGTTACACCAAAAAAAGAATTTCTGAGATTCCTAAGACCAAGTTTAATGTATGCAACAAGTCGAATGTTAATTTTTGCGTTTAACACTCAAATTAAATCCACTCAACTATAGTTGAAATCGCATTTAATGCTGCTGACATGTCACATTTAGTGCTGCAAACGAATTACATTTAATGCAACGAACACTAACCACCACGACGAACACAGCACATTAACTCACATCCTTTAACTTTCTATTTCTTGCCGTTTTTAACCGTGGCGCATTTTCATTATCGTCATTGACTACTGCACTGAATCCAGTGCTGAATCCACAGTAAATCAATGTGTCACAAACATTTTTGTGCATTATTATCTATCTAGTGCTGGCAAAGTGGGCATTTCTCTCATAGGTGGTATGTCTTTTATTCTTGAACGAGCTCAGTATGACGATTATAAAACGACCGTACAGGTGGAGAGCCAGCTACTGAAGGCGAAGCAGGACATGGCGAGTGGTGTGTCTGACAAGGAAGATGATGACGTCAGCATCATCAAGGCCAAGACGCCGATGGAACTGAGCAAGGCAGCGACAGGCGGCGGCGTGCTGGAGTACGCCATCGTCGTGAACGGGCACAGTCTGGTAGGTGGGGACATTATATAATATATTCATGTACATGCGAACATTCTATTCAAAAAGGCAAGGGTTTTTAGAATTTTTATCTTGTAAATTTGGTGCTCGTTTTACGCCCTGTAGCAATACGGTACTGCGTTTTGTTTGATCGTTTTGCTGTTAGAACAACCGCTTGTAACTAAATCCGTATTAGCTTTAACGCTAGAATTTAATTGTAAATTTGATAGGTGGATTTTTTAGAAAGTTGGTAAAATTGTATGTACCATAAGCGTCTTTTTGTTGGGCAATTGGTCTTATTTTTTACTGGTAGTTGTTTGAAACTAATGCACTTTGTGTTGTCGCTAATTTTCATTTTTTTCTGAAAATTCTCTTTGTTTAATCTCCTTAACTGCGTTTCAAATAAAATTAGTAGCAGTGGTTGACATACCGGTAATCTAGACTGTAGAAGCGTAGCCATGACTAAAAATTTTGAACTTACACAATTCTTAAGAAAAATATTTTCTTAAATACTAGTAGTTTGGCAAATGAGTGGTGCCTCCAATTGATAGAGAGCATGCTCTGTAAATATTGTTAACTCTGTACAGCATGTCCAATTAATCGGCTGTGGGGATCAAAGTGCAGGGGTTCAGACAGTGCGCCAGAACAATACAAAATTATCAGTGACCAAGACGCTGTGCTGCCATTGGCGCGCGTTAAAGGCTATGTATGGCATTGGTACAACACTATCTTCAAGACGATAGCTGGCGTTGCTGTTCTGAGCTTCAAAACTTGTCTCTGTGAGTTTACACCTGCGACAGCCGGTTAACCTGTATACCCGGTGATTGAAACACGGTGCCCAGGGTCACCAAATTGTAACGTGTATGCGGCATGTCATACTCGAAATAAAAAAAAAAACAAAAAATCCAGTACCGCTTAATTCACACGTCAAATTCCTACGCGCAGGAGCATGCGCTGGAGGCGTCGATGGAGAAGCTGCTGCTGGACACGGGCTGCCTCTGCAAGGCAGTCATCTGCTGCCGCGTTAGCCCCTCCAGAAGGCCCTCGTCGTCAGCCTCGTCAAGGATACAAGAAGTCGCATCACGCTCGCCATCGGGGACGGAGCCAACGACGTCAGCATGATCAAAAGTGAGTTATTAATGCATAAGCCGGGTTTCTCAATGATGGATTTAGTTAAGATTTAAGCAAAAACTGCTGCTGATCAATCAGATATTAAATTTATTCAAGATTTACGTTTCCTAGCTAAAACGTGATGCAAAAGCGACGCTAGCTCCTAACCACATGCCAAGTTTTAGCTTGGTTGGCGTCAGGAAGGGCATCCGGCCGTAAAAACCCAGCTCCAGTTTCGTCATCTATACCCGTGTTTGAACATGGACATTACCATAGTAGGACGTTAAATAAAGGTGGTTAGTTTTTTTTAGTATTTACGTTGTCCAGCTGTAAAAACGTTATAAATCCAAGGTCAATTTGTAAATCCGTGATTTAAAAACCTGGGCATACTCTCCTAGATGTACAGGTCACCCAGTTATTGCGTATGCATGAATAGATGAAATCTGACTACTTCCAGTCTGCAAGCTAACTTTTTTGGACCATTATCTGCCTAAAGTACCTAGGCGTTGACTTTTCCTCCCCCCTCTCTCCGTCAACATCTCATTTGGAATTAGTGGGTTCTCTCGTCGCAAACAACGAAGGTTTTGTTTCACAGGTGGCTGTATACAAATGGTCATACACTATAAGTAAACAGTTCCATGATGCGAGGAGCCTAAAGTGCATGCATTGGCATTGATTAATTACGTTACAGGAGTAAGTCTTGAACAGACTATCGCTTACTGTCAAAAGAGACTAGTACTTCTCTTGTCCTTCCGCATCCCTAGCGAGCATACGCAACGGGTTCCCCCCATATGCATATTATATGTTTTGATATTCTCCATGCGTAAATAATAAATAACCACTAATACTAGCTATTAAAACTAATAGTTAAATGTATTAATCGATAATCAAATAGCGCTACTTAACAAAGGCAACTTTTCTCTTAAATTAATTTATAATGAAGAGTGTTTTAAAGCCTGATTCATCTGGATTGTCACGAATTATATTAACGATGACTAAGGGGAAGTGTAGCGATGCAGTAGGCTCTGTATCCTGCACAATGGACGATACTTAGCTATTCCTTGCCAGCTCAAAACGCCGCTAAGGGGATGAGCTCCCACGCTACGGGCTTTACTGGTTACAGTAAATGCCTATGCGATAATCTTCTTCTTCTAAGGGTGTAACTTATTTGCAAGCTAGAGTCCTGCAGTTGTGTGCTAGAAACTGAGGTGTAATGGTGTATAAAGAGGTGATTAGCAAGCAGACTGTAGCTTGATTAAGGCGCTCATACTTGGCAATACTTTGCTAGTTGTGGATGGAACTAAGATGTTTCCTATTCTTGTGTGTTAGCTTTGTGTGTCATTCTTGTGTGGTAGCGTTTCTATAAGAAATAAAATGGCATTCCATATTTTGTTCTTTGTAGTGTTAGTTTAACCCTTTAACTCCCAACGGTCGCTTTTGAGACGATGCATAAAATTATAATATGCTTGTTTACTTTTTCTGCACGCTTTTCCTGTTTGTCTGCAGCATAAAATGCACTACCGGCGGGCTTTCCGCCCGCCGGTAGTGCATTTTATGCTGCAGACAAACAGGAAAAGCGTGCAGAAAAAGTAAACAAGCTCTCTTCGCGGTTACAGTTCAAAATTTCCAAGAAACAGTATGGGAAGTAAAGTGTTCTAAACAACAATAATAACGCCTTTCGTATTGTTTGTTCCCTTTCCAGCGGCGCACATCGGGGTGGGCATCAGCGGCCAGGAGGGCATGCAGGCCGTGCTGGCCAGTGACTTCTCCCTCGCCCAGTTCCGCTACCTCGAGTCGCCTGCTCCTCGTGCACGGTCGCTGGTCCTACCTGCGCATGTGCAAGTTTCTGCGTACTTCTTCTACAAGAACTTTGCCGGGACGCTCTGTCACCTGTGGTACGCCATCTTCTGCGGATTCTCCGCCCAGGTCAGTGCTGCAGCTGCTGCTCGTCTATTGGTATGACCGTAGCATAAAATATTAATTCTTGCGAGTTTTCCTATTAATAATAATTGTTGAGATACAAATTTAATTTGTATTCTTTGTAAATTGTTAGTAGATTTATTAGTCACTGCACACTGCTCTGATACATTCTTAATACAGAAATTGTTGTTATTTATTTTTCAATTAAATTGTTAACTTTCAACTGGTAGCAGTTAAGGAAGTCGAAAACTTCAATAAAACACCCTCTGAGAGGCCTGATACTCTGGAGGCTTTGGACTGGGATATTCGACGAGATTTGCTGTGAACCTTCTTCTGCTCACGTGCGAAATAAATAAGACTCAATTGAGCATGAGGCCTTTCAACCATTTCTGTAAATGAGTCAATTGTTCTAAACATATTTTTCTTATCTTGTAAAGTATTTTGAATTTACGGTGTTGTTGTTGTCTGTCTTTAAAATAGTGATGATTGAAATTGCATTTAATTACAATGTGAACGTACAATTGTACAATAATTGTTTGCATATTTTGCTGGGCTCAAGAAAGTCGATTATAGAATTCCTGATGAAGTTTTCCCAATGAAGAAAACAACTAACGGAGCTCACTGTAAACATTGGTAGAAATGTAATTATGTAAATGTCGATTTTAGACGCTTTACGATCCCTACTTCATCAGTTTCTTCAAAATGTCTTTTACACGTCCTTGCCCGTTCTAGTAATGGGTATATTTGAGGAGGTATAGTTATTAGAAGTTTGATGTCTTGTGGAAGTTGTCCGTGGCGCGTAGACCTGACTGTGAATGTGCACACTCACTCACTACCCTTTCGTATCGTTGCACCTACAATTGTGTCAACTATGTCCAGATGTCAGAGCTGTCAGTGTATTATTTATGTTTTTTATAATGAGCTGAAAATGAGTTTTTTCCTGAGGGATGTTTGCAATTAATTTTTTTAATTTAAATGCACCGAGTATAAATGCATTGATCTGAAGGAGTTTCATAGTAAAACAAGGTCGAGTGGTGGACTTTTTGTTTACTAGAGCAAAAGATATTTTAAGGTTGTATCATGATGCTTTTTTTGGAAGCCATGGCGCTTGCAATCCCTTCCAATATTTCTTTTGAACAGTGAATTCAAGAGAATTGCAGAAGCTCACATTTACATGGCATTTTTTGAGACATCATTATAGCCGTTGACAGAGTGTATTATTATCAAGGGAGTCACGCGGCAGCTTACATTAGTAAAACGTTAATTAATCATCAAATGTTTTAAAGCACTAAGCAAAAATTGTCCTCTGCGGCTTTATTTCAGACTTTTTCCGTAGTAGTGCATTCATGAAGCAAGTTAGTAAAATGAATGATAATGACAACAACAAAGTATTCAGTTTCCAAAGATTACAAATTATGAAAAGCGATTGTCAATGCTGTGCTCAAAATGCCCCATGATATTGATAGTCAAAGGTTAGAGCAAAATATTTATCAACACGCCTCTCTAAAATTGTGATAGTCAAGGGTTAGAGAGAAAAATATTTGGCAGAATAAGAAGAATTTTTTTATTTACACAAAATGCACAAAAATCTCTATGTTGATGTATGACCTAGATATTTCAAAGAAACTATTTCAATGTATTGCCAGCCATGCACAAATTTTTGAATTTTTCTGTTTTTATTTCAGACATTATTTGATGAAGCATTTATTTCTTTGTACAATGTATGCTACACGTCACTGCCGATTTTGGTTTTTGCGCTGACAGATCAAGTAAGTTCAGTGCCAGTTTCTAGATATTCATATTTATAGTTCTTCATATTTTTTATAAAATTTACAGTAATACTTATTTTCTAATTTATTTCTTTTGATTGGTGTGCTTTTTAGACAATTTTTTGTATGCATGAAACAAAAATTACTTTTTGCTAAAAATGTATCTTTTATTCTTAGTGACATAGCTTGCTGCTTAGTAATTATTGGGGAATTAGTATTTAATTGTATAAGCGTAGTTTTTAGTAGTATTATATTTTTTTATTTTTGTATATTTGCGATTCATTGCTTTTTCTTTTATTGATGTTGTAGGCTTGGACTTCAATTTTCTCAATATCATAATTATAATATTTTATGTTTCTAGAATTAATGTAATCCATATTTTAATTGTAATTTGTTACAAAACTTAAATATTTTTATTTGCTATTCAGTTTTTTGCTTATATAATTTTAACTTTATTTTGTCTACCATTGATTTATTTTTTTCGTTTTGTTTTAGGTACAATATGTTGCAAAATTCTTTAATGGTTATTAATGTTTAATAATGAGTGACTAATTTAGGAGTGGATTTCTCTTCCCATTTTAACATTATTTGTTTTGTTTTGTGCAATTTCTGATACCCATATAAGATTTTTTAGCATAAATTGTGCCAAATTGCTTAAATGTGTACAAAATTACAGTTTGTCTCTTAATCATTAGAATCTCATTTATAATCTTAAGATTTTTTGAATTTTTGGTATGGTTTTGTTACTCACTTCATTTCTATATTTTGATTTATTTATAAAAACAATAGTCCTGAAATTTAAGATACCGGGTATCTAAATTTTGTATTAAAACTAGCTTAATTTTGTATTTTCTACCAATGACTAATTGCTTATTCATGCAATTGTTCTGCAAAGTATGCTGTAAATGAAAGCAAAGAATTTGTCTGCAGAGTATACTGTGGCCATCTTTACTCTTTGTAGAACTATAATGCGTGTTGATGATTGAGTCCTAGGTCATGATGGTTTTTGGACGTTTAACAACCCTTTAACTCCCATAGCCGTCGCTTTTGAGACGACCCCTTCAAATTCTAATATGCTTGTTTACTTTTTCTGCACGCTTTTTCAGTTTGTCTGCTGCATAAAATGCAATGCCGGCGGGGCGCCGCCCGCCGGCATTGCATTTTATGCAGCAGACAAACTGAAAAAGCGTGCAGAAAAAGTAAACAAGCATATTAGAATTTGAAGGGTCGTCTCAAAAGCGACGGCTATGGGAGTTAAAGGGTTGATGGCCTTGTGTGTTACTACACAAACTTATGTGAGTAACAATGGCAGTTCTTGGTCAAGCAGAGCCTTCTTTATTCACCTTTTATAGCACGTTCTGTTACTGTGCTCTGTTGTCTCCATTGCTCCAATAGGTTAACGTATTAAGGTTAGGGTTAGGTTAGGGTTAGATTGAGTTTTTGGCGTCCTGCTCCAAAATAGCGGCACCAAAATTGGCCTGCGCCAAAACGTACTGTACTATCAATACAAGTTACACCAAAGTGACGAAACTAAAAAGTTGTTGACCAGCAGCAAAACGGAAAGGGTACTTAGAAGAGTGTGCAGCAAGATGTTCACATGGAAAATATTACGTATAATACAAGCAAAGATGTATAAACACAATAACCCATACAACCAATAAAAAATCACTATGTGAAAGAAAACACATTAGATTTAAGTACCATTCCACGCAAAACAGCAAAAAGATAACCAAGCACCAAGAAGGTTGCAATATGAACTTAAAGCTAATACGAATAATATTAAGATATACCAGTATCTTAATATATCTATCTTAATATATCTAATTAAATCTAGTCCTAGTCCTAGTGTTCGCTAATACCGCGTAGAGGTATACAACTGTAGGCTGGCTGCATGTTGAATCGCATAATTTCAGAACATTCAGCACAGCAATAACAAATACTTTGTTGAATGTTATCTACGTAAATAATCAGTAATTAACAATGAATCAAACTTCTCAAATTAGCATTGACTGGAATAGTGATTAACCAATAGTTAATGCAATGACATTGTGTGCCCTAAGAGTCGACGTTTGTACCAGCTGAACGTACTACCGTAGTACCGTTGACGGCATTATTAAAAATAATTGTTACATTAGATCAAGACAGATACTTAAATGGTTTGCATTCGAAGCGTCAGGCTTGAGTTGTTTCAGTCAACAGTTGCGTCTACAGAAAATGTCGCGAAATGCCTGCCTGAACTTCCTACCAGACAACATGTACAGAACGAAGTTAACTGCCATGTTCGTGTAGTTCAATGCATTTACTACGTCGTTCAAAGATTGAAATCGCAATCATTTAAACGCACATTCTGCAGAGCCACAAGAATTATGAAGATTACAACTGGACCCATGAGCAACAAGTAGAGAAAACTCTCTATGAACAAAATAATCGTCGCGGAAGCCAATTTCGAGTTTGGCGTTGATGAGTTAGAGGCATTCTGACTTTTGCGTATATCGCGGCGTGACGCGGTGATCTTGCGGACGATCAACGCGTTGACGACAAACAATATTGCTGAAGGAATGAACGCAGTGAAACAGGCGTCAATCCATGGCCAAACATAATGCTCAACAAATCCATATTGCAAACCTTCCCAATCGCAAATAGTCATAGATTCGGTGATTTCGGTCACGACGACTAAATGATAAATCACAAGAAAGTGCGAATTGGTGAGAAAATATAAAATCATGGATGCAAAGCATACCGTTTTAAGTTTCACGGGACTACAAAGTTCCTTGCAGCGCAATGGAAAGTAGACTGCGATGAAACGCTCGAAGGTCAGCAGGCAGATCATAAAGGCGGATTGATGGCGCAGGATATAAATAAAAAACCGGCGCACTGGACAAACGACAAAATGCGTATTTTCTAAATTTATGTCAAAAATCCTTGACAACCAGAATGGCATGAAACAGAGGAGCAGCTGTCCAAGATCAAGGATGACCATAATGGAGAGAATGAAGCCGGTAGATGTTGAACGAAATGTCTTGCTACACAATGTGACAATACAAAGAAGATTTCCTACTGTTCCAAATACTAAAGTGTCAACCCTGACACCGCCAGCCAAGATTTGTATGTGCTGAAGTATGACGCAGAGTTTTGACATCTTATCCATCGGTCTGTTATGTTAGCAGTTGAATTCGATGAAAGAATTTTATTGATGTTCTCATTCCTGTAGATATGCGCGGCAATAACGTCATTATCACCAGATCCTGAAACATAGTCAGTTGAATTTGTTATGTCATACGTCGCAAACTGTTCGCTTTCAGGGTCGACTGCAGGCCTACCGGTTGTCCAGCCAGGTCGTGCGATTAGATAAACAGCAGTGCTGACATTGTCATCGGATGAGGCCAAATTTTCAAAGCTTTGCTTTAGACTCGATGACTCTAGAAGGGGTGTCTTAATGGTAATGAATAGAACCAGCGACCTTAAAATGTGAAGTGGCGACATGTCTTATGTTCTTCACTGTGGCGCCGATAAACGCGCTTCAAACGACGTACGTATATTATGATCGGAGGCTGGTGCATCTAAATGTAGATAATTGTTTATTTTCTTTTCCAGTTGAAGCAGATTGCATCCAAATCAATGATGAATTTTAACCGGCGATCGACGACTGTTCGGGGAAAACTCGAGTTGCTGGCTACATTATGCGAGCTTAGCAGGCACATTATTATGTATTGTTATTATACACGTGTGCCCATTTCGATTCTCAAAAGCCAACTGTATCAGTTCTATATCAGCTCTATGCCTTTAGCACTCACAGTCCCACCAAATTATTAGCCCCAAATTATTAGCCGCACGCAGTCACAGCAGTAATATTACGTGCCATCTTACATGATAATTTATGATGATATTTTAAATTAAGCTAACGGTTGAAGAAATAAGTATTGTGAACTTTGGAGAAGGTGGAGAGGAGATAGGACAACTCATAGGGCTGATTGAGACAGATTGAAATGAAGCACATCATTGCTGCGTGGGGCACTTGGCGTGAGAAAGCAACGGCGATAGTATTAGAGAAACGCGACTAGTACAGTGTTGATAAATTTGCTTTTGCAGCTGATGAAATGACAACCGTGGCTGCCAAAATTACAATGAAGGTTTCCCGGCTTACTTTAAAAATTACAACTACAGCTTTCATAGATGGAGATACTGAGGACAGTGAGAGCGATACTTTCACAATGTTCATTGTGAGAGTGCGAAAGTTTTTGATCATTTCTTTGATGCCTTCGGCAAAAGTCACCCCGGCGCGCAGGATAGGCGCGAAGACGAGCTTCTTGCCGGCGATGCGCGGCGACATCATCCGCGCCATAGGTGTCTCGATCTCGACGTCGCTGAGCGGCAAGTCGCGCGTCACCTCGTAACACAACAGCATCCCGATCTCCTTGAGCAGTTCGCGGAAGGATTTGGTCGAGATGTTTTTGGCGCGGATCAGCGTCAGCTTGTGCTGGACCAGCGGATGATCGACGACAGTTACGCCTTCCATGGCTTCCTCCGGACGAATTTCTAAAACACTGTGCCGTCGCTGATGACCTTGACGGGCGGCGAGCCGTCGTCACGAAGCCGGCGGGCAATGACGCGGCCGGCTTCCCACGTTCCGCCTTCGAGCACTTTTGCCAGCGGCAGCGTCGTCTCGTTCAGCCCAAGCTGCCGGCGCACGGCCTCGGCCAACCTATCGAGCAACGCCACGGTGAGCGCACGCCACTCCACGACAAGCGGGGAGGCGACCTCGTGCTCGCGCGCGGCATCGGCGGGGTAGCGATACGCCAGCACGCCGGTGTCGATGAAAAGTCCGCCATTGCGATATTCGGCGAGGCCGGTCAGGCCGTCGATATCGGTCACGGAAAGGCCGGCCCATTGCAGCGGCTCGATCAGCGAATAGGTCAGCCACTGCGAAAGCTTATGCAGCGGCACGAGGCCGCTGGTGGCGTCCGGTGCAACGATGGCGGAGTGCCGCCAGCAATCGCCGAGCGGGATGCCGCCGAGCGTCAGCCGCGACGGCCAGATCGGTCCGAAGTGCCGCAACAATTCCGCGAGAACGGCCGGCGCTGAAATCGTCCCAGCGTCCGCGAGCGTCATCAGATGATCGAAAAATCCGCCGGGCCGAGCGACATCGTTGCGGGCGAAGATGTCCGGCTTGGCGGCAACGAGTACGCCCAGACGGTTGAGGAGATCGGCCCGCCCGGCGATGCCGACCAGCGGATTGGCCAGACCGACCTGCAGTCCGGCACCGACATCTGCTTCCGACATTTGCGCCAAACGCCGCGCATCGGCCTGGAGGGGATTGCCGGGATCGGACGAGAAGGCGCCATTGGCAAACATGTCCAGGCTTGCCAAGCCGATCCTTCCGAACGCCCGATCTGTTGGCCCGTTTTCGGATCGCGATAACGCCAAAGCGGGCCGGCGCCGGCATCGAGCAGCACGCTGACGATGGCGAGATCGAAAGCGGCGCGCGCGCGCGCCGATCGGTCGCGCCAGGCCGCCGCTTGGTCGATCGCGGCCCAGCGGTTTTCCCCGCCGAGGATGAAATGCCGCCAGCGCGAGTGGAACGGCATGTCCAGCGACGGATAGCGCTCGCGCGTCAGCGTTACGACGAGATCCACGGCCGAGGGAAGATTGCCGAGATCCACGCGGAAGTGCGCAAGCTTGTCGTCGAGCCCGATTTCGAGCATGCGCCGTGCGCGCTCGCGTACCGCCCCGGCGCTCAATAGCGACAACGCGGCGGCAGCTTCGGATATCACGGGCGGGAGTCCGGCGCGTTTTAGTATTTATTCAGATCACGGCCGACGGTGTCGGTCAGATCCTGAGGCTTCGGCGGCTCGGGCGCATAATAACCAGCCGCTTTCTTGGCCTCGATCTCGACATGAGCGTCCGCCGGCACGAGCTCGTCCGGAATCGGCACCCGCTCGACAATATCCACACCCTGGCTGACCAGCGCGTCATATTTCATGTCGCTCATCGAGACAAAGCGATCGATGCGTCTGATGCCGAGCCAATGAACGGTATCCGGCATCAATTGCTGAAACCGCGCGTCCTGGACGCCGGCGACGCATTCGGTGCGCTCGAAGTAAGCCGCCGCCGCGTCGCCGCCCTCCTGCCGCTTGCGCGCGTTATAGACGAGAAACTTGGTCACCTCGCCGAGCGCACGGCCTTCCTTGCGATTGTAGATGATGACGCCCAGGCCGCCCGATTGCGCGCTGCGCGCGCATTCCTCGATGCCGTGGATCAAGTAGGGACGGCAGGTGCAGATATCGGAACCGAAAACATCGGAGCCGTTGCATTCATCATGCACGCGGCAAGTGATGCGCGTGCGCGGGTCGGAGAGCTTGGTGACGTCGCCGAACAGATAAATTGTCGCCCCGCCGATCGGCGGCAGGAACACTTGCAGATCGGGCCGGGTGACCAGCTCAGGAAACATGCCGGCCGTCTGCTCGAACAGCGCGCGGCGCAATGCATTTTCACTGGTGCCGAAACGCTCCGCTATACCCGGCAGATACCACACCGGATCAATCGCGACCTTGACCACGGAAACGCTGCCGTTGGCGTGCACGACGTCGCCATCATTCCTCAGGCGTCCAGCCGCCAACGCGTCCTGGAGCTCATGCAAATCGAGGCGCGCGCGGGTTACCGCGATGGTCGGCCGGATATCCGTGCCCTCGGCGATTTCCGTTTTGAAGTTTTCCGCGACCAGGTGACCCCACGGATCGAGCGAAACGATGCGCTGCGGCTCGCTCCACTGAGCGAACGGCCCGATTGTCGCGGCGGGGAAGGTGTTGGTCAGGTCCGGCCGGCGGATCGGGTCGAGCGCGCCGGAGGAAACGGCGAGCGCCCGGTAAACCGCGTAAGAGCCGCCATGGCTGCCGATCGCGTTGCGGTCCTGCGGGCGCGACACCGTGCCGACGATAGGACCGCGCTCGCGCGCGGAGTTCGCGCCCCAATGAATGGGAAAAGGCAGCTTGGCTCCGGGCTCGGGATGGGATGTGAGCCGGATATGCTCGGTGCGATTGGAACGGTTCATTGCTGGAATCCAAAAACAGAAGACCCGCCGCCATGACGGGTCCCATCATCACTCTCTGAAGTAAATCGTGCAGGCTTTGAGCGTGCAGCCGGGAAATTATACCCGTTTCCCGCGGATAGACAATAACGCCCAGTTGCCTAACCGGGGCTTAAAACATGGGGGCGGGCGATGTTTATTCAAGGGCCACTGCCGTTCTTTGCCCGGATCAGAAAGACGATGGTGGCGCCACGTTTTGACGGCTGCCTATTCGTTGCGCTTTGGCCGCGATCTTTTCAGGCAGCATACAGCGGCCGGCCGATGCCTCGCTCTATGGCGCGCTGCAAAATCAGCGAAGCAAAAGCTATGTCCTCAAGCGCGATGCCGAGCGACTTGAACAGCGTAATGTCGGCCGGTCCACGTCGGCCCGGGGCCTTGCCGGTGACGATGTCGCCGAGCTCGACGATGTCCGGCCACTTCAATCGTCCGGCGCCAACCAGGTCGCGATATTCTGCGGCTTCGTGCTGCGCCTGCGCCACGTGGTCGGTTGCCTTTACGGTCGCGCGCAGCACTGTCTCGCCGTCGATCTCGCGCCGCGATGCCGCGTTGGCGCCCGCGGCATTGACGTGCACACCGGACTTTAGCCAGTTCGCACGCATCACCGGTTCTGCCGATTTGGTGATGATGGCGAGAACGTCGGCGTCGACGACGGCTGCCTCCGCAGACGCCACGGGCCGTGCCGCCACGCGCAACTCGCGTTCGATGCGGCGCGAAAAATCTTCGCGATGCGCGGCCGTCGGGCTGAAGACGTGCACCTCGGCGATTGGCCGCACGCCGCAAACGGCAGCCACCTGCGTGAACGCCTGCCGGCCCGTGCCGATGACGCCCAGCGTGCGGGCATCCGGCTTGGCCAGAAGCTTGGTCGCGAGCCCGCTCGCCGCGCCGGTGCGCATCCGGCCGAGATTCTCGGACTCAATCATCGCCAACAATCGGCTGTCACGGGCCGAATAAATAAGCGCGTGCGAGCAGCCGGCCTGCGGGCCGATGTGATAGGCCTTCAGGCCGAACAGATCTTTGGCGTTCCAGGCCGCGCCCATCAAATTGAAAGCGGCGGTCCCGGCGTGCGCGCGCTGGCGCGGCAGGTTGCCGGTTGCCGCATCGGGCCAGGCGGCGAATAAATCTTCCAGCGCGCCGATGGCGTCTTCAACCGTGACCAGCCGGCACACCTCCTCCTCGGTGAGATAAAGCGGACGGCCGCCCTGTGCCGTGTTCGGCGTTGCGCGCTTGGCATCGTTCGGCGCCCGGCGCGACGACCTGGCCTTGGCGGCGTGGGGTTTGCCGGCCGCCTTCGCCGGCGATGTCTCGGTCGCGGACCTCGGCTTGAGTTTTGCAGGTTTGGATTTTGCGGCTTTGGACATGCTGTCATTCACGGTTGGGCGCGCGAGGCTATCATCGCCGTCTCGGTGAAGGTATCCCATGGGAGCACCGGCCAGGATACCGGCTGCGGGCGCGCCGGCGGCGGCGTCGGATTCGGGATTATTGCTTTAGATGAAGGCGCGCTGCTTCCACGGAATCAGGACGTGCTCGGCCCAGTTCACGCGCGCGGTTCAAGCAGCGACCGCGAGCGCCGCGATGACGATCAGCGGCGCGAAATATTTGGCGAGCGAAAGCGTCTCGCCGTAAAACTGGAACATGTAGCCGATGCCGGTCGCCACGATCAGCAATCTGGCCGACGATGATGCCGACCAGCGCGCGGCCGACCGCGATGCGCAGGCCGGCAAAGATGTAGGGCAGCGCCGACGGCAGCACCACGATGTGCAGAATTTCGCTCTTGGTGCCGCCGAGCGAGCGCGCCACCTCCACCAGAAAACTGTCGGCCTCCTTGGCGCCGGCCTCGACGGTGAGCAATTGCGGAAACAACGCCGAAACGAAGACGAACACGATCAGCGTCAATTGACCGACGCCGAACCAGGCGATGAACAGCGGCAGCCAGGCGATGTTGGGAATCGACCAGAACACGAAAATATAAGGATCGAGAATGCGCGCGGCCGGCCGGAAAATGCCGAGCATCAGGCCAAGCGAGGTGCCGACGATAAAGGCGATGCACGAGCCCGATCGGCGAACGGCCAGACCGTCTGCGCCGGTGGCGCGGATCAGCTCGCCCGAGGCGGTCAGCTCGACGAAGGCCGCGGCGACCTTGCGCCGGCGACGGCAGAATGATCGGCGGCACGTTCATGCTGACGATCTGCCACAGCGCGAGAAAAGCGATCAGCCGACAGCGTCGCCGAGGACGTAGTGGTTCGAGGCCAGCGCCGCGAGCGGCGACCTTGCCGTTGCGCTTGACGGAGGCCGACGCGAGCCGATCGGCGGACTGGGTCATAGCTCCTCCTTGATGCTTTGCCAGGCGATGCTGCGCAGACGCGCGAATTCCTGCTCGGCGCGCGCGTCGTAGCTGTAGCGCGGCTGCGGCAGCTTCACTTCGAGCACCTGTTTGATGCGTCCCGGCCGGCGCCCCATGATGACGACGAGATCGGAGAGATAAATCGCCTCGTCGAGATCGTGGGTGATGAACAGCACGGTGCTCTTCACGCGTCCCCAGAGGCTGAGAAGCTCGTCCTGCAGCACGGCGCGGGTCTGCGCGTCGAGCGCGCCGAACGGCTCGTCCATCAGCAGGATCTCCGGCTGGCGCACCAGCGCCCGCGCCAAGTCCGACGCGCTGCTGCATGCCGCCCGAAAGCTGATGCGGATAATAATGCTCGAAGCCCTTCAGCCCGACCATGGCCAGCGTGGCGCTGACCATGCTCGGTCTCTGTCGTCGCGTGAGCTTGCGGCGATGGGCCTGCAACTGCAATGCCCAGCGCCACGTTGCCCTCGACGCGTCTTCCACGGCATCAGACCGATGGCCTGGAACACCATCGACATTTTCGGGCTGGGCCGTGTGAGCTGGACCGCCGTCGAGCCGAATTTCGCCGCCGTCCGAAGCAATGAGTCCGGCCGCCATCCGCAGCAGCGTGGTCTTGCCGCAACCGCTCGGCCCGACCACGCGAGACGAAGCGCCCGCCGTCGACCTTGAGGCTGAAATCGGCGAGCGCCAGCAGAGTCTTCGCCGCGTCGGGCTTTGATAGCTCTTGCGGACGTTGACGAATTCAAGCTCGCGCATGAATGCGGTCTCGAGCCGGCGCTCGCGTGCGGACGATCCGCCGGCTCGCCCGGCCACTCTATTTCGCGGCTGCGGCCTTGGCGCCGTACCAGTCCGGAACGTCCGGCAGACCGGGCGTGCCCTTGACGACGCCCATCTTGTCGAGCGCCGCCTTGAGCGGGCCGGTGTCGTAAATGTCGGCCGGCTTCGACAAGCGTATTGTTGGGGCTCTCGCTTCGCAGCTTGAAGAACAGATCCATGATTTTCTGCGTGGCCGCGAAGTTGATGCCGCCGTTGACGGAGAAATAGCCGCCGTCGTGGAACAGCTGCCACGCCGCATGGAGCTGCTGGTCGTCGAGCCCGCTTCCTTGATAGATCTTGGCGGCCGCATCGACCCAGGAGCTGGCGTTGTTCTGCCATTGCCGGTTGGCGTCGAGCATCATCTCGACATAGCGGGTCGCGACGTCCTGGTGAGTCCTTGAGCCAGCTCGCCTGCGCCACCACGACAAGCCGCGGGATCGGCGGGGTGTACTGCGAGGAGTGCAGCACGACGACGTGGACTTGCTTGGTGAAGCCCTTGGCTTCGGCCAGTCGCCGCACCGAGATGCGACAGGCTGGTCAGCTGCGTGCGGCCGGTATCCAATGCCTCCAGGCGCGCCGCGTCGGCGCCGGATATGGCGACCCATTGGAACGCGTCGGACTTGAAGCCCATGCCTTCGGCCGTCATCTGCGCATTGAAGCGTTGGGCGCCGCCGAGGCTGGCGACGCCCCAGGTCTGGCCCTCGGCGTCCTTGAGCGTCTTGTACTTGTTCGTGGCCCCAGACTTCTTCGTCGCCATAGGGCGTCATCACCATCAGAATTTTGATCTTGGCGCCGGAATAGATGCCGCCCAGCACGGAAATGATGTCGCTGGTCGCGACCTCGGTGTTGTCGGTCACGACCGCCTGGACGCGGGCCGGCCCGCCGCCGCCGAGCTTCGGCCCGAGATCGAGCTTCAGACCGTATTTTTCGAACAGGCCCATCGCATCGGCCATTCGGTTGAAGGACGAGCGATGGATCGGGCGTCGGCTCGAGCTCGGTCGCCTTGATACTGGTCGGGCCTGCGGCGTTCTGGGCGAGCGACGCCGGCGCGCCGGCGACAAGCGCTGCGGCCGCCGTGAGCAAAACGAAAGCTGCGCATGGCAATGCGGATAGCCTGGACATTGTTGCCTCCCTGGGTCGGCCTGCGTCGGCGTCTGTTTTCGCAAGCCGCGCGCGCTGTGCGCGGTTCTCGATTGCTTTCCGGGTCCTTATAGCCCGACTTGCCCGGCAAAGGGAATTGCTTCGGGGTGCGGCGTGTTCGGCACGCCACTGAGGGACTTGGCGTCAGTGCTTCTTTCGCATCTCGCCCGACGAATTGACGGTAGCGTGCAGGTTGCGGGCGAATTCGACGGCGCCGTAGACCGCCATGTCGGGTCGCCGTTTTCACGTATTCCTTGACGCCGTAGATCGCGGGCTTCGGCGCCTTGAGGATAGCGGCGCACAGCGTCTCGACCGCGGCATCGAGCTTGGCCGCCGGCACGACGTCGCTGACGATGCCGAAGCTCAGGGCGCGCTCGGGTGCGATCTCGGCTTGCGAGTAGACCAGGTAGCTCATCGCCTTGCGCGGCACGCGGTCGACGAACGACGACATCACCATGGTCGGCAGGATGTTGTGCGCCATTTCCGGCACCTGAAATACCGCGGCGTCGCTCGCCAGCGTGATGTCGCAGGCCGCGGCGATGGCGCAGCCGAAGCCGAGCGCGCGGCCCTGCACCACGGCGATGATCGGTATCTTGGCGTCGCGCATGGCGCCGTAGCAGTTGAACACCACGTCGCTGAAGCTACGCCGCTCGTAGGCGTCGGGCTCGGTCGGCGGCCGCTGTCCCATCGCGGCGCGGCCGACGCAAAAGTCCTTGCCGGCGCCGCGCAGCACGACGAGACTCGATGTCTTCTCCGCGCCCGCAATGATGCCGGCAAGCTCGGCAACCATCGCATCGGACACCGCATTGCCGCGCTCCGGCTGATTGAGCGTGACGCGCAGGATCGGCCCGTCTTGCTTGGTCAAAATGTCAGGCATTGTCGCTCCTGCATTAGGGGATTTTGGCTTTCACTTCTTCGCCGCATTGATCGCGCGCCAGATCTTCTCCGGCGTCACCGGCATTTCGATATGGGTGACGCCGAATTCGGCGAGCGCGTCGACCACCGCATTGACGACGGCGCCGAGCGCGCCGGTGGTGCCGCCTTCGCCGGCGCCGCGCACGCCGAGCCGGTTGGTCGGGGTCAGCACTTCCGAGATGTCCGTGGTGAACGACGGCAACAGATCGGCGCGCGGCATGGCGTAATCCATGAACGATGCCGACAGCAATTGGCCTTGCGCATCGTAGGCGCACAGCTCCCACAGCGCCTGGCCGATGCCTTGGGCGGCGCCGCCATGGGTCTGGCCGTGCACCACCATCGGATTGATGGCGCGGCCGACGTCGTCGACCGCGGTGTAGCGCACGAGCGTCGAGCGCGCCGGTCTGCGGATCGATCTCGACTTCGCAGACATGCGCGCCATAGGGAAAGCCGAGTTGCTTGATGGTCTCGTCGGCGGTGGCGGAGAGCGGCCCGCGCAAATCCTCGGGCACATTCCGCATTGCCGTCGGCCGCCGCCGCGGCGCGTCGAAAATGCCGACCGAGCGGTCGGTGCCTTTGACGGTGAAGCGGCCGGCGGCGAAAGCGATATCGTCCTCGGCGGTTTCCAGCAGATGCGCGGCGATTTTCTTGCCTTTTTCGATGACGGCGTCGGCGGCATTGCCCATGACGATGCCGGCGAGCCGCATCGAGCGCGCGGAATGCGAGCCGCCGCCTTCCTTGACGATATCGGTGTCGCTCTCGATGACATTGACGTCGTCGAACGGCACGCCGAGCCACTCCGCCACGCATTGCGCGAAGGTGGTCTCGTGGCTTTGCCCGCTCGAGAGCGTGCCGACCACGACGTCGACCTTGCCGTCGCGGCTGCACGGTAATGTCGGCGCGTTCGCGCGGATAGCCGCCGGTGGTTTCGAGGTAACTGCACAGCCCGATGCCGCGCAGCCGCTTGCGCTTCTTCGCCTCGGCGCGGCGCTTCTTGAATCCTCGCCAATCGCCGAGCTCCATGGCGCGGTCCATCACGGCGCGATAGGTGCCGTTGTCGTAGGTGATGCCTTGCGCATTCTGTGTAAGGAAAGGCCGACGGCGGAATGAGATTGCGCTTGCGCAAGCTCACGCGATCGAAGCCGTGCTCCTGGGCGGCTTTGTCGATCAACCGCTCGATCACGTAGATCACTTCCGGCCGGCCGGCGCTGCGATAAGGCGTCGTGCACATCGTCGTCGACAGCACGGCGCGGGCTTGCACATATGGACGTCGGAATGCGGTAGCCGGACGTCGCCAGGCCGACGCCCTTGACCAGCGGCACGTAGGAGCCGGAATGGGCGCCGACATTGCTGAGATTCGACGAGCGCAGCGCCAGGAAGCTGCCCGTCGGCGTCGAGCGCGAGTTCGGCCGACACGGTGAGATCGCGGCCCATATAGTCGCTGACAAAGGCCTCGCTGCGATCGGCCGTCCATTTCACCGGACGGCCGACGCGGCGCGAGCCCCACACCACCAGCGCGAATTCCGGAAAGAAGCTGTTGCGCGTGCCGAAATTGCCGCCGATCTCCTGGGCGATGACGCGGACATTGTCGAACGGCACGCCGAGGATCGCGGCGATCTCCTTTTTCTGGCGCACGATGCCGCCTGAGCCGGCATAGAGCGTGTAGCGGCCGGTCGCCGCGTCGTAGATGCCGACGGCGGCGCGCGGCTCCATCGGCACGCCGGTGACGCGGTTGATCCAGGTGTCGAGCCGCGTGACGTGGGCGGCGCGCGCGAAAGCCGCGTCGGTCGCCGCGGCGTCGCCGACCTCGGCGTCGATCATGATGTTCGGCAGATCGTCGTAGAGCCGCGGTGCGCCGGTGTCGACGGCGGCCTTGGCGTCGATCACCGCCGGCAGCGGCTCGTAGTCGACGACGACTTTTTCGGCGGCATCTTTCGCCTGCGCCACGGTCTCGGCGATGACGAAGGCCACCGCGGTGCCGACATGGCGCACCCGGTCGGCCGGCAGCACGAAATGCGGCGCCGCCGGCACCGGCGAGCCGTCGCGATTGCTCGAGCACGATATCGGGCGGCGTGCCGGCGGCCGTGAGATGCGGAATGCGGGTCAGCCCGTCGGCCAGCGCATCGGCGCCGGTGAGCACCGCGAGCACGCCGGGCATGGCGCGCGCCGCGGCGACGTCGATCCCGCGGATCAGCGCATGCGCGTGCGGCGAGCGCACCGCCGCGCCATAGGCCTGATCCGGGAAATTGAAATCGTCGCTGTAACAGCCGCGGCCGGTGACGAGGCGCAAGTCCTCTTTGCGGCGTACCGTAGTTCCGATGCCTGATTGCATTGATGGCGGGTTCACGATTGACTGAGGTGGCGGAGCGGCGATAGATGCTCACAGTCGCGGCGGAGCGGTTGCGTATGCGCTTCGATCCGATGGTGGGCGCATGACGAGCACATCGTTTGGATGCCGGGCCCGCAACGGTGCATTGGGGCTTTTTCGATGCGGCGCTCAAGCCCTTGATCACCGTCGAACTCCGGCGATGAAGTGGTCATCTCGACGGTGTCCGGGCCGCCGGCGGCGCTGCCGCCGGCGAGTTCCGGGCTCTGACCGTGCCGGACGCATTGCGCGCCATTCACGCCAACGTGCGCGCCGAAACTGAACGGCCCTCACATCCTCACCGGGCCGGTCGCCGTGCGCGGCGCCAAAGCCGGGCAGGTGCTCGAGGTCCGCATCAAGGCGATCGAGCTATTCTACGACTGGGGCTACAACGCCATCCGGCCGCTGGGCGGCGCATTGCCGGACGATTTCGACAAGGCGCGCCTCATCCACATTCCGCTCGATCGCGCGCGCATGGTCGGCCGGCTGCCATGGGGGCTCGAACTGCCGCTCAAGCCGTTCTTCGGCATCATGGCGACGGCGCCGCCGGCGGCGTGGGGGCCGGTTCGCCTCGCCGCCGCCGCGGCGCAACGGCGGCAATATGGACAATAAGGAACTGGTCGCCGGCACGACGCTCTATCTGCCGATCCATGTCGATGGCGCGCTGTTCTCGGTCGGCGACGGCCACGGCGCGCAAGGCGACGGCGAAGTCTGCATCACCGCGATCGAGACCGGCTTGATCGGAACGTTCGAACTGCATGTGCGCGACGACATGACGCTGGAATGGCCGCTCGCCGAAACGCCGACGCACATGTCATCACCATGGCGTTCGATCCCGATCTCGACGATGCGGTGGTGATCGCGCTGCGCGACATGATCAAGCTCATTTGCGCGCGCACCGGAATTTCGCGCGAGGACGCCTACACGCTGTGCAGCCTGGCGGCCGATCTGCGCATCACCCAGGTGGTGAACGGCGCCAAGGGCATCCACGTCATGCTGGAGAAGACGTATCGCACCCTGCGCTGCGTTAGTGCGCCGCCTGCGCTTGCTCTTCGACCCGATGAAAGCCGAGCCGCTGCATCACCGGCTCGTCGGTACACCCGCAGCAGCAGCGCATCCTCCGCGGCCTCGTGGAGAGTGCGGCCGCCAAGCCGGCGCGGCGATGACGTCGCCGCGGCGCCATTCGAAACGCTCGCCGTCGACGGTCGTCGCCCCCGCGCCTTTGACGACCGCATAGATATTATTTGCCGTGGTGCGATACGGCGCGGTGGCGACGCGCGGAGCGAGCCGCATCATCGACAGTCCAATCGTGTCCATCGCCGGATTGCCGAGCTCGACATGGGTGCCGAACGGGCCGGCCGGATCGGGCGTGGCGGCATCGAGGCGTTTGAGCGTTTCGCTCAGCGGAAAAACGAATGGCGAATCCTTGGTCGGCGGCGCATCGGCGAAGGCCTCGTGGGTGCTTCTCCTCCTCCGCCGGTTCGAAGAACATCGGCTCGAGCAATTGCACCAGCGGCACGTCGAGGAAATCGAGCCAATAGGCGCTGGCGCGGCTGTCATTGCCATGGCCGTGGCTCGACCAGTTCGGGCGTCAGCAGCACGTCGCCCGGCTCCATGGCGAGCTTGACGCCGTTGACGTCGGTGTAGACGCCGGGCTCGGCGTCGATGATGAGGCGCAGCGCATTGGGCGTGTGGCGGTGCGCACGCGCCCATTCGCCCGGCATGATCATCTGATAGGCGGTGACCATGGTGCGCACCGTGCCGTAGCTTTCGCCGGAGGCCGGATTGAACAGGATGAGATTGCGCCGCTCCGCAAGCTCGGTATTGATCAGCCGGCCGGCGGCATCGAGCGCGCCGCGCGCCTGCTCGTAGGTCCAATGCGCCGGCGCGAAATTCTTCTTCGGCGCCGGCCAAAGCGAGAGCGACCTTCTTGTTCCAGCCCGGCGCGATGCCGACTTGCGCCGAGCTTGCCGTAAAGCTCCTCAAGCGTGCCGGAGCGGGCGAGGTCTTCTCGGGATGGGGCTTGCATGGCGTTTCCCCTTTTTATCGATACGCGGTCGGGCTTGGACCATCTTACAAGTTATTTATGCGCCGCGCACGACGTCGACAAGGCGCCGCGGCGTCCTGCGGCATGCAGTCGTCGCGCCAAGCGACATGGCCGTCGGGGCGCACCAGCACGAATTTGCGCTGGTAGAGCGCGGCGATTTGCGGCTCGGCGATGCGGTGACAACCGTCATCGGCACCCCGCGCTCGCTGGGCAGCCTCCACGAGCGGCGCGGCCGCGGCCGCGTCGCTGCCGAAGACGAGGAGCGTATAAGCCGCGGCCGAAGAGATCGAGCGTCGAGCGGCCGTCGGCGAGGAACGCGTGCGGCGCGCGATGGCCGGGCCGCGCCGTCGGAACGTAGTTCGCGGATCGTCGGGCGGCGCCGGCGATCCGTCCGGCCAGCAGATCGGCGACCCTTCGTAGCGATAGCCAAGGTGAACGCCGAGCGTGTGCCATTCGCGGCGCATGATCTCGCTGAACTCGCGTCCGACCCGTTGGCGCGTGTCGCTGCGCCTTGCGGCGTCGGGATCGAGCAGATCGTCATGCCGGCCGACCGAAGAGCATCCGGCGCAGATTGCCGCTCGCCTCGGCGACATTGCGGGCGCCGACCGGCTGGCGTTCGATGCTGTAGGAATTCGAGTAGGCCGTCGCCGCCCCAGCCTTCGATCATGGCGGCAAGCTTCCACGACAGATCGACGGCGTCGCCGATCCCGGTGTTCATGCCGAAGCCGCCGGTCGGCGACATCACGTGCGCGGCGTCGCCGGCAATAAAGCCGCGGCCGTTGCGGTAGCGTTCGGCGACCAGTTCGCGCCGTACCCACGGCAGCACGCTCAAGTATTTCGAACTCGAATTCGCAGCCGACGGCGCGGCGGATCGCGGCCTTGATCTCTTCCGTCGTGTATTCGCGTTGCTCGGCGCCGCCGATCAGCGAGAAGCGCCATTCGTCGCGGCCGTTGATGGCGACGATGGTCGCCCAGGTGCCTTCCGGGCCGATGAAAATGTGCCGGTAGGCTTTGCCCTTGTCGTGCAGCGAAAGCAGATGCGGGCAGCGGAAGATGACGTTCGTGGTGTAGGTCAAGACCGGATTGCCGGACATGCGGATGCCGAGCGTCTCGCGCACGGGGCTGCGCGCGCCGTCGCAGCCGACGATGTAGCGCGCCTTGATCTCCTCGCGCGCGCCGGTTTCGGCGTTCTCGACCACGGCCGTCACCAGCTCGGCATTCTGCTCGAACGAGACGAGCCGCGTGCGGTAACGCATCGTTACGCTTGGCTGCGACGCCGCGAACGCGCGCAGGATCGGATCGAACATATTTTGCGGGCAGCGCTCGCGCCGTTGTGGGCTTTCCTTGGGCGGCGGCGCCTGGCCGATGCCGGGGAAGCGCTCGCGGCCGAGTTCGTAGCCGGTGAGGCTCGTCAGATAGACATTGTCCTGCGCGTAGTCGCGCGGATAGGGCGAGCCCTCGACCGCGGGCACCAGGCCCCAGCGCCGGCAGAATTCCATGGTGCGGACGCCGACGAGGTCCATCCGCGGCTGATAGATCGAGCCGTCGGACTGCTCGATCAGGACGCAGGAAATGCCGCGCCAGCCGAGGTCGCCGGCAAGCGCGAGCCCGACCGGGCCGCCACCGACGATCAGTACCGGCTCGATTTTCTCCGACTGCACTTCACCCGCGTCCCGACGCTTGCGGCTAACGATCGGCCTGATCATACGCGGCCAGCCGCGGTCAAGGAAACTGCGGCCTGCCGGGCGATGCCTTGGCGGTTGTCGCAACCGCCCCGCCGTGACACCATTTGCCTGCTGGTGCGTTAGGGGTTTCGAAGCGTCATGCCGCGAAGGAAATCCGCAGGAAGTTCCCCTGGGCCATCGCTGTCCGACGACGAGTTGCTGGAGGTCCGGCTCAAGGACCTCAAAGTGACGGTCGAGGGCACCTGGCTCGAGAAATGCCTGCATACGCTCTACGGCGAGCTCGCCGACCATGGCATCCGGGTGCGGCCGCATGCCTGGATTTCGAGCGAGTGGTTTTCCCCGGAAAACACGCCGGGCATCGCCATCCCGTTCTATCTGGCGCACCCGCGGCTGATGCGGCTCGAGAAGAAGATGATTCTCGACGTCGAGGGCGGCACCACCTCCGAATGCATGCGCATTCTCCGCCACGAATGCGGCCACGTCGTCACCCACGCCTATCAGCTCTATCGCCGCCGCCGCTGGCAGCAGTTGTTCGGCCCGTCGTCGAGGCGCTATCCGCGCTATTACCGGCCCAATCCGGCAAGCCGCAATCACGTGCAGCATTTGCGGCTGTGGTACGCGCAAAGCCATCCCGACGAGGATTTCGCCGAGACCTTCGCGGTATGGCTGCGGCCGCGCTCGCATTGGCGCACGCGCTATGCCGGCTGGCCGGCGCTGAAGAAGCTCGAATATGTCGACGAGCTGATGGCGCGAGATCGCCGGCAAGCGGCCGACGCTGACGCACCGGGAAAAAGTCGATCCGCTGAGCAAGCTCAATCAGACGCTCGGCGACTATTACAAGAAGAAGCGCGCGCTTTACGTCGTCGATACGCCGAAAACCTACGACCGCGATCTGCGGCGGCTGTTCTCGGCCGATCCGCGGCATCGCCACGCCGAAGCGGCGTCGTCCTTCATCCGGCGCAACCGCGCCCGGGTGCGCGAGCTGGTCGCGAAATGGACCGGCGAATATCAGCTCACCTTCGACGTCGTGCTCGACGACATGATCCAGCGCTGCCGCGAGCTCGATCTGCGCGCGGTCGGTCCCGAGCGCAAGCTGATGATGGAATTCACCGTGCTGTTGACCGCCAAGACCATGCACACACTATTCGGTCCGTCGCGGCGAAGATGGATCGCGCTATGAAAAAGCTGCGCGTCCTGCTGCTCGTTCACCCGGACCTGATCCCGCCGGAATCGAGCAAGGGCTACACCGAGCAGGAGATCAACGTCTGGAAGACCGAATACGACGTGGTGACGACGCTGCGCGCCGCCGGCCACGAGGTGCGCCCGCTCGGCGTGCATGACGAGCTCAAGCCGATCCGCGACGACATCGAAGCCTGGAAGCCGGACGTGGTGTTCACGCTTGCTGGAGCAGTTCCGCGGCGAGGCGATCTATGACCAGAATGTCGTCAGCTATCTCGAACTGATGCACGTGCCCTATACCGGCTGCAATCCGCGCGGCCTGATGCTGGCGCGCGGCAAGGATCTGTCGAAGACGCTGGTGCATTATCACCGCATTCCGGTGCCGGACTTCACCGTGTTTCCGAAGGGCCGCAAGGTGAAACGCCCGGCGCGGCTTGCTTTGCCGCTGATCGTCAAGAGCGTCAACGAAGACGCCTCTTACGGCATTTCGCAGGCCTCGGTCGTCGACAGCGACGAGAAGCTCATCGAACGCGTCAACTTCATCCACGAGCGCATCGGCACCAACGCCATCGCCGAGCAATATATCGAGGGACGCGAAATCTATGTCGGCATCGTCGGTAACGAGCGGCTGATCGTGTTGCCGGTGTGGGAGCTGCAATTCCAGAATATGGCGGAGGGCGACTGGCTCATCGCCACCGAGAAGGTCAAGCACGATCCCGACTATCAGGAGCGCCGCGGCATCCGGCACGGACCGGCCAAGGATCTGACGCCGGAGCTGGCGGCCCGCATCCAGCGCATGGCGAAGCGGATTTACCGGACGCTGGAGCTCGACGGTTATGCGCGCATCGATTTTCGTCTTGCCGCCGACGGCACGCCGTATTTCCTCGAGGCCAATCCCAATCCGGAGATCGCCGAAAGCCAGGAATTCGCCACGGCGGCAAAACACGTCGGCATCGACTATGCCGATTTGCTGCAGCGTATCGTGACGCTCGGCATCAGGCGTGGCTCGGCGTCCGCTGCCGTGGATTGAGCGAGCGGCCGTGTGCTCTGCTAGACGCTGTTGTGCTTTTCGCGGCCGGCGTGTGGATGCTGTTCGGCTTCGCGCTTTGCGGCGCGCCGCTCGTGCGCGGCGCGGTGCGCGTCGCGGCGCTCATGATTGCCGCGGCCGCGCTTGTGCTCGCGTGCCTCGCTGTGCAGCTCCGCTTTGGCCGCCGGCTTGTCGCAGCTTGGCTTGCTCCAGCTTGGCTTGTCGGCTTTGGCCTCGTCGATCTTGAGCTGTTCGAGCTTGGCCTGCTGCAACTCGGACTTGCTCTGCTTGCGCCTGTTCCACGCTGGCGAAGGCGGGCAGGCTGCGGCAGGGCAGGCGCCGGACGAAGGTCAGCGCGTCGTCGTTCACCGCCATGCTTGCGCCAAGCGTCGACCGAAAGCCCGGTCACGCGCACGACATAGCCGCGCGTTTCGCGCGGCAGGCTGGCCCGATGCTCGAGCCATTCGATGACGCGGTGCGCGCCGGCATTGTAGGCCGCGGCGACAAAGCCGAGATTGCCGAATTCCAGGCGCAGCTCGCGCAAAAATCGCGCCGACGCCGGGATCGCTTTGAGCGGGTCGAACGGGTTGTCGAGCCCGGTTTCGGCGGCCGTCTCCGGCATGAATTGCGCGATGCCCAACGCGCCTTTCCGGCTCACGGCGTCGTCGCGCAGCCGGCTCTCCTGCCAGATCAGGTTGGCAAAGAACGGAACCGGCAAATCGTTGTCGAGCGCCGAACTGAAAAGCGCATTGCACAGGTCGTCGAGCGACATGTCTGTCGGTGCTGGCCGGAACCGGTATCGGCGTCCGGCGCGGGCCTCGGAATCGTGCATCGGTCGCCGGACGGCGTTGTTAGGTCTCGACGGACTGGCGGTGCTGGGTGACGGGCACGGGAAGCCGATCGGCGCGGCCGGTCGAGGAGTTCGATTTCGATCAGCGACGGCGCGGCGCCGCTGCCGACGGCTTGCGGATATTTCGATCAAGTAAGCCGAATAATCCGGCTCCGGCGCGGCGCTGGAAAGCCCGAGCAGCAGAATCGCAAACGCCAGTATCGGACGCATGCCCGTTCCCTCACAGAACGCGTCGTGACGTCGCCGCGCGCGAAGCGGCGCTCAACTATGGTTAATGAAAGGTTTCCCTCGTCCTCCGGCGGCGCTCATGCCGCGCTCAAGCGGGCGGCTTTTGGGACGGATTGTGCGTCACTCAAGGCGAATTGCGGCGCCGCGGCGTCGTCCCGGAACTTGTGGCCGTTGGCTGCTTGCGTCCGATTGGCCGAAAAGCGGATATTTGTTGCGAGAGCGACCAATTTTGCGCGCGTCATTGGGCGCAATGAGCTGACCCGGCCGGCGAGGGTTGACGGCCGTCGCGGTCCGCGGATCGGCTGTCGGACGATGCGGGAGGTTTATGATGAATCAGGAAACCAAGCTGCGCCAAGCGGAGGGCAAAGCGCTCAGCTTTGGAACTTCAGTATCAATCGGGCTTCGGCAATCATTTCGTCTCCGAAGCCGTGCCCGGCGCATTGCCGGTTGGACGCAATTCGCCGCAGCGTCCGCCGCACGGACTTTATGCCGAGTTGATCTCCGGCACGTCGTTCACGATGCCGCGCGGGAAAACCGCCGCACCTGGACCTACCGCATCCAGCCCTCGGTCGTGCATCGGCCTTATGCGCGCATCGATAACGGGCTTGTTCGCAGCGCGCCGTTCAACGATCTCGACGCCACGCCGACCCAATTGCGCTGGAGCCCGATCCCGATTCCGCGGCAGCCGACCGATTTCGTCGAGGGCATCGTGACGCTCGGCGGCAACGGCGACGTCGCGACGCAAATCGGCATGGCGATGCACGTCTACGCCGCCAATCGCTCGATGTCCGACCGCTACTTTTATAATGCGGACGGCGAAATGCTGATCGTGCCGCAGCAGGGCCGCGCCCGCTTCGTCACTGAGCTCGGCATTCTCGATGCGTCGCCCGGCGAAATCGCCGTCATCCCGCGCGGGCTTCGGCTTGCGCGTCGATCTGCCGGACGGACCGTCGCGCGGCTATATCTGCGAGAACTACGGCCAGCCGCTGCGGCTGCCCGAACTCGGACCGCTCGGCTCGAACGGACTCGCCAATTCCCGCGATTTTCTGAGCCCCGTCGCCGCTTACGAAGACACTCAAGCGCGCCTGCGTCATGGTGGCGAAATTCCAAGGCAATCTATGGGCCGCGGACATGGATCATTCGCCGCTCAACGTCGTCGCCTGGCATGGAAATTTCGCGCCGTACAAATACGATCTGGCGCGCTTTATGGTGGTCGGCACGGTGAGTTTCGATCATCCCGATCCGTCGATCTATAGCGTGCTGACCGCGCCATCGGACGTCGCCCGGCACCGCCAATATCGATTTCGTCATTTTCCCGCCGCGCTGGCTGGTCGGCGAAGATACGTTCCGCCCGCCTTGGTACCACCGCAACGTCATGACCGAATTCATGGGCCTGCTGCGAGGCGTCTACGACGCCAAGGCGGAGGGCTTTCTTCCCGGCGGCTGCAGCCTGCACAATTGCATGACGGCGCATGGGCCGGACGCGGAGACTTGGCAGCGCGCGACCGGCGCGGAGCTCAAGCCGCACAAGCTCGAAGACACCATGGCGTTCATGTTCGAGAGCCGTTACGCCATGCGGCTCACGCGCTACGCGGTCGAGTTGATCGGAATTGCAGCACGACTATTTTGAAGGCTGGCAAGGGCTGGAGAAGCACTTTAAAGACTAGAAGCCACCGATCCAGCATAGGAATTCGTCGTGAAATATCGTGGATTAAACGCCTTCCGCGGCGCGGCTTTGGCACTCGCGCTCGGCGCGCTCGCCTGCCATCAGCACGGCCGCCTTTGCCCAAGACACCGCAGAGCTATCCGTCGCACCCGATCACGGCCGTCATTCCGTTTGCCGGCGGCAGCGCCAGCGACGTGGTCAGCCGCGTGTTGTTCCACAAAATGTCCAAACTCCTGGGCCAGCCGATCGTGGTCGAGAACAAGCCCGGCGCCGGCGGCAATATCGGCACCGCCGACGTCGCCCGCGCGGCGCCCGACGGCTACACCATTCTTGGCGGCGGATCGGGACCGGTAGCCGCCAATGTGTCGCTCTACAAGCAGCTCGATTACAATCCGGAAAAGGACTTCGAAACGATCTCGCCGTTCGCATCCTTCACCATCGTCGTCGCGGCAAGCACGAAGCTGCCGGTCAACACGCTGCAAGAGCTGATCAGTTACGGCAAAGACCATCCCGGGCTGAATTTCGGCTCGGTCGGCATCGGCAGCTCACAGCATCTGGCCGGTGAATATTTCAGCCAGCTCACGGGCGTGAAGCTCACGCATGTGCCGTACAAGCAACATCGGGCAATATGCGACGGATTTGATGTCGGGTCAGGTGCCGCTCGGCTTCCAGTGGTATCCGAACATCGCGGCGTCGCTGCAAGCCAAGGGCGCCAAGGCACTGGCGGTGGCCGGTCCCGAACCGGCTCGATGATTCTGCCCGACACGCCGACCACCAAAGAGGCCGGGCTGCCGCAATATCAGGTCTCCGGCTGGTTCGCGCTGTTGGCGCCGAAAGGCACCCCCGCGCCGATCGTCAATAAGCTGAACGCCGCGCTCAAGGAGGCCGTCGCCGATCCGCAGGTTCACGCCGGCTTTGAGCGACAGGGCGCCGAAACGATGTATCTGCCGCCCGATCAGGCTGCGAAATTCATCTCCGACGAGATCAAGAAGTACCACGACATCATCGTCAACGCGCATATCCAGCAGATCGAGTAACACGCTCCTGCGAGGTTGCCGGCCGATCGGCGCCGACAATCCTCGATTCGACGGCAAGGCCCCACGCCGGATCGAAGCGGTGAATGTGATAAATCGGACGGCTCTTCATGGCCGCCGGGTATTCACCCTTGCGCAGTGTTGTCGCGATGCTCGGCATGACGGTCGCCGGGATGTTGCCGATGCGACCCGATGTGCCGCGGTGAACGTGGCCGCTGATGACAGCGATGACCCGGCCCGAGTGCTGCACCGCTTGATGCAGTCTCTGCATCATCTCCGGCGTCTCAAAGTTGACAGGGTCGGGTCCTACCGGAACTTCGAAGGGCGGATGATGGGCAAAGACCGCGATCGGCTTGGCGGTTTCGGCGTCGATCATGTCGATCAAGCGACTGGCCCGCTCGACGCAAAAGTCGCCCTTATTGCTGTGCGTGTTCAGAGTATCGACCGCAATCAGCCGCACCGGATAGTGCTCGATGGCGTAGTCGATGAAACTGGAATCGGGATCGAGATATCCGCCGGCGGCAAAAGCCGCGCGCAAATTCGCCCGATCATCCTTGTTGCCGGCGAGCACGTAAACCGGACTTCGCGCTTGAGCGAGAATGGCGACCGCTCGATCGTATTCGCCGGCCAGCCCATTGTGGACAATATCTCCGGTGTGAACGATCAAGTCGGCTGCCGGATCGAGCGCGTTGATGTCGGCAATGGTCCGCTCGAAGTCGCTTATTCTGCGCTCGGCGTCAGGCGTATCGAGAGCGATATGAGTGTCGGAAATCTGCGCGATGATCATGATGCGGCTTGGCGGCCCGCCGTTTTCAAGCCCGCATAATATTCCTTCAAGATCGCCACCACCTCCGGCCGGCTGAATTCGGGCGGTATATCGGCATCGGTCGAGAGCATTTCGCGCTGCTGCGTGCCGGAAATCGAAATATGATATTTGGGATCGTGGGGACAGGTCTTCGCCGTTGCCATTCCGTAGCATTTCCGGCAATAGAACGTGACGTCGATTTTCAGCGGCTTGGTAACAAGCGCGCCTTCCCATAGCTCATCGAAAATGTGGTGCGCGTCGAACGGCCCGTAATAGCTGCCGACCCCGGCATGGTCGCGCCCGACAATCAGGTGCGAGCAGCCGAAATTCTGGCGAATCAGCGCATGAAGCAAAGCTTCGCGTGGTCCGGCATAACGCATCTCGATCGGATAACCGGCCTGAATGACGGTTCCTGGCCGAAAATAATTATCGATCATCGCCTGGATGGCGCGGGTTCGCACTTCGGCAGGGATGTCGCCTTCCTTCAGCTTGCCAAGCACTTGATGGATGAAAACGCCGTCTGAAACCTCGATCGCGATCTTGACCAGATATTCGTGACTGCGGTGCATCGGATTACGCGTCTGAAAGGCGGCGACTTTCGACCATCCGCGATCGAGAAACATCGCCCGCGATTCCGCGGGACGGATATAGAGACTGGGATATTTGACGGCGTAATCGCCTTCGTCGATCACCCGCACGGGCCCCGCCAGGTTGACGTCGCCCTGGCTTAACACCTTCGCCACTCCCGGATGTTTCGGATCGGCGGTGCGGTAGACGTGCTCGGCCTCGAACCGCTTGTCGATCGAATATTTTTCGCGCACGGTCATGAGCGCGAGAACCTTGCCGCTCTCGGCATCGACGAGAGCGACCTCCTCTTCGGCGGCGATGCTGTCCGCAAGGTCTTTGGCGACCGGAAGCGTGATCGGAATCGGCCAGAACAGGCCGCTGGCAAGCTTCATGTGCTCGCAAGAGCCGCGCCAATCATCACGTCCCATGAAGCCGTCGAGCGGCGTATAGGCGCCCATCGCCAGCATCAGCACGTCGGAGACCGCGCTGGAGTCGAGAGGAATTTGCCGAAGCTTTGCCGCCCGTCGGCGCTCGGCGGCGCGCTCCGTTTCGGGTACGAGCAGCGGCTTGACGGACTGCGAGCCGTACGGCGGTACGAGTTGCGGCATCACTGTCTACGGCCGCTTTGGGGTCTCGTATGTGGCTTCCTTCTGGAACGGCTCCCAGACGGTTTCGTAGCCGACAAACCCCTTTTCGTTCGGCTCTTTCTGACGCGTCGTCAGAAAGCGGGCATGGCCGTCGGGAACTTTGGCGATTGGTTTTTGCTCGCTGCTCATAAGTCACCTTTTTGCATTGAATTCGGCATTGTCGCTTAAACAGGCCGCATGAGTGACGGGTCGATAGCCGCCTGTGTGCCGACCGCCCCGCCCGCTTTTGCTTCCTCATCGGTCGGCTCGCGCACGGTCACGACCTCGAGCGTAAAGACGACCTCTCTGCCGCAAAGCGGATTGTTGCCGTCGACCGTCAGCGTTTTGTCGTCGACCTTGGTCACGAGAAAGCTGCGGGTCTGCCCCTTGTCGTTTTCCATGAGGATGGAAGTGCCGACCTTCCGATACTCCTCGGGAACGTTGTCGATGCGATCCGTAAAAACCAGCGACTCGTCTCTGGCGCCGAAAATCCGGTTGCCGTCGATCGGCACCTCGATGATCTCGCCCGCGGACCGGCCCTCCAGTTCGGCGTGCACGAAAGGGGCCAAGACCTCGTTGTGTCCGTGGACGTAACCCAATGGAAATTCGACCATGGTGAGAACATGCCCCGATTTCCTGTCGGTCACCTTGTAGGTGAGTTCGACATATTTGCCATCGTGGATGGTTTCACGCATATCGAATCCAGACCGCTCAGAAGATGGACGCGCCGAAAATCCTGATTTCGCCATCCTCATAACCGAGGACCAGCCGGCCAAGCCATTCACCGTCCCTCTTGCTGCTGCGTTGCCGGTAGAGAACCGTCACATGCTCGCCGCGGCGGATAATGCCGAGATAATCAAAGTGTCCGGACAAATTCCTGGCAAGCTCGCTGTTGGCGAACTGGTGGCCGGCCGTAACCTGGTTCATGGCAAGCGCCATGGAGCCGGAGAAATTCTTGACGAACTCTCCGTACTTGCCTTCGTTCGAATTCTTGACGAGGTCGCGCCATAAAGGCTCGGCTATCGCCCGTATCTCCTCGTCGGTCTTCTCAATAATGTTCACGCGCGGCCCTGCGGCATCGGCAAAGACCGGACTGGTAGACTGCATCGAAAGCGACATAGTGATCTTTCTGTGCATCCAGGCAGACGTGCAACGCTGTCGTCCGTCGGGAGCAAGTGTTACTCGTCCGCCCCAACCAGGTGATAACAGGGCGCCTTCTCCATGGTGTACTCGCCGGTCTTTGGATCGCGGCGCGAAACAGTCAGCACGTGCCAGTTGGCGTCATCGACCTTCATGGCGTCGCCGCGGTAGTAGTAGCCCGGCCAGCGGGTCTCCTTGCGGAACAGCGTGTGCTGCGTGACGCACTCCGCGGCGCGATGCCGGTGCTTGAGCTCCCATGCGCGCAGCAACTCGTGAATGTCCTTTGCAGCGAGGCTCTCAAGATCTTCTTCCATGACCTTGAGCTTCTTCAGCGCGATATTCAGGAGCTTGTCGTTGGTCATGTAGCTGACCGTCACGCCGCCACAATACTCGTCCATGAGCTTCTGCAGGCGATCCAGGCCCTGCTTGGGATTGATGTAGTGCGGGTTGACGTCGCCGGCCACGATTTCGTTGCGGTAGATCTTGTAGTGCTCCATCGGCTTGTAGATTTCGGTCTTGCGGCGGTTGATCTGCTCGTCGGAGACGACGATGCCTTCCGCCTTGCCGTCGTCGATATATTTGCACGCGGCTTTGGCGGCGAGACGGCCCTCGGTGAACGAGCCGGATGAAAACGCGTGCGGCGTGCCGCCGACCGCATCGCCGGCGCCGAACAGGCCTTCGATCGTCGTCATCCGGTTGTAGCCCCAGAAATATTCCGGCGGAGAAACATCCTCCGGACCCGAGCACCAGGCGCCCGAGCAGGTCGCATGCGAGCCCATGACGTACGGTTCGGAAGTGGTGAGCTCGGGGTTCTCGTTCTTGGGGTCGACGTCGGTCGAAGCCCAGAGAACGGCCTGGCCGATGGTCATGCCGAGGAAGTTTTCCCAGCCGACCTCTTCCAGATGAGGGTCCTGGAAGGCCTTCATGGTCACCATGTGAATGGGGCCGCGGCCGGCGTTCACTTCACTGATGATGCAATGGTTGCGCAGGCAGGTCGGGATTGGCCTGTGGGTCAGGTGCGAAGCTTCCGGATCCAGATATTCCTTGCCGACCATTTTCTGAAGATCGGGGAACCACTTGGATTCGTACTCCTCGCCCAGGCAATTTTGCGTATAGGTCTTCAGGTGCAGAAAATAGGCGCCGACCGGGCCGTAACCGTCCTTAAAGCGCGCCAACACGATGCGGTTTTCCATCTGCGTCATCTTGGCGCCGGCATCGATCATCAGCCCATAGGCAGACGCTGACGACCATGGCGCATACCAGGTCCGGCCGGACCCTTCGCCCACCGAACGCGGCTTGAAGATATTGGAAGCCCCGCCCGCGCCGCAGATCACGGTCTTGGACTTGAAGACGTGATAGTTGCCCGTGCGCACGTTGAAGCCGACGGCACCGGCGACCCGGTTCTCCTTGCTGTCGTCCATCAGCAGATGGGTGACGCAAATGCGGTTGAACACCTTGTCCGCGGACTTCTTGGCGGCCTCGGCCACGATGGGCTTGTAGGATTCGCCATGGATCATGATCTGCCATCGCCCTTCACGGAGATAGCGCCCGGTTTTCGGGTCCTTCATGATCGGCAGGCCCCACTCTTCGAACTGGTGCACCGTGGAGTTGACGTGACGGGCCATATCGAACAGCAGGTCTTCGCGCACCAGCCCCATCAGATCGATGCGGGCGTAGCGGACGTGATCCTCCGGTTTATTTTCGCCCCACCGGGTCCCCATGTAGCAGTTGATGGCGTACAGACCCTGAGCGACAGCGCCGGAGCGATCGATATTCGCTTTCTCGGCGATGACGATTTTCTTATTCTGACCCCAGAATCTGGCCTCCCAGGCGGCACCGCTGCCGCCGAGGCCTGCGCCGACGACCAGGATGTCGATGTTGTCTTCGACGATCGTTTGGTAGGCCATCAGTAATACACGCCTTTCTTCATCTTGAGACCGGCCGACTGAAGGGTATGCAAATCGCCGTCGTCCATGCGGAGCCACTTTGGCTCATTGTACAAAAGCTGGCCGTCGCGCATTTCCTGGCTGGGGGCGGGAACGTCGGCGAGCTTCGGAATCGCCTGTCCCCAAGGCTTGGTCGTGATCGGCGACAGAAAATTCTTTTCAGTGCCGTTGCGATATTTGATCTTCCAGGCGATCGTGCCTTTGTCCTCGTCACGGATGACGCGAACGCTGTGACCGAGCGGGGCGAAGTCGGCATATCCGCGCACATCGATCGCATTCTGCGGGCAGGCTTTGACGCAGGAGTAGCACTCCCAGCACATGCTCGGCTCGATGTTGTAAGCGCGACGATAAGTCGGATCGATGTGCATGATGTCCGAGGGACAGATGTCGACGCAATGTCCGCATCCGTCGCACCTTGTCATGTAGACGAAGGTTGGCATTGGTCGGCTCCTCAGCTGTTCCAGTAGAACTTGCGGGTTGTTTCCTAATAGTGGCGTGGCGCTTCGCGCTTGATGCCAAGCCCCATCCGCATCGGAGCCTTCTGCAACAGCTCCATGGAATGTCGTTTCCGCTGTTCGGGGTCGTCACGGGTCAGCGTCGGCAGATTCTGGGCTGAACCGTTGGCCTTCGATACTCGTTTCTCGAGCGCCGCCGCCGGCTTGAAGAACATGTGCGAGAACTTCGACCACGGGATCGAACCGAACAGCACCGTGGTGGCGATCAGATACAGCGCCAAAAGCAGGTAAGACGTGCGGGTGTGTCCCGTCGTCTCCGCGAACGCCCAGATCAGGCCGAGCGTGGCGCTGGTGACAAGCGAAAGAATGAACAAATCCGCGCGCATGACGCGAAACGGCGACTGGCCTTCGGCGGCGACGTCGACGCGGATGAAGAACCAGAACCAGTAGCCGCCGACACAGATCATCAGCGCGCCAAGCCACCAAAGTAGCGGCCAGTACGACGGGGTCGGCGTGGCAGGTGTCGGATAGCAAAACACCATGGCGATCGTCGCCACGACGTAGAAGACGAAGCCGTACATGCCGAGGAGATGCGCGAGCCTGCGCCTCATGTTGCAAAACTCGCCTGAGGCCAGCACGTCGACAACCGCGGACTGCGCGGCCAGCGACACCATTTTGCCGCCGCCGACCTGCTGCCGCGCTTGGCTCTTCGAATCGCGCCAGTTGGCGAAGAAATACGCAGCGCTTCTTTTGTGGATGATGTCGAAGAGCGTGCCGCCCACGACTAGAACGATCATGACAGTGACGTAGGCTTGCATGATGGCTGGCGGGATGGAGGCCGAAAGTTCGGCAAAGGGATTTGCTGTAAACATTGGTTTCCGTCCCGGATGAAGCCCGCTTTTGTCGTGCACGATAACGATGCGGGAAATGCCCTGCAATCAAATGTTTTGAATTATCTATTGTTCTTGTTATTCTAATCGGATTATTGGATTAATTGCGGATGACGCTCGATCAATTGCGCATCTATGTGGAAGTCGCCGACCGCGGGCACGTGACCCGCGCGGCGGAAGCCCTCGGCATGAGCCAGTCGGCGGCGTCGGCGGCGATAGCCGCGCTGGAATCCCATTATCAGGTCAAGCTGTTCGACCGCATCGGTCGCGGCATCCAGCTCACGGAGACCGGTCGAACATTTCTGCGCGAGGCGCGCGCTGTGCTCGACCGCGCGGCAATGGCCCGATCCGTCCTGCACGATCTCGCGGGCGGTCCGGCCGGACCGGTGAGTATCGCGGCCAGCCTGACGATTGCGACCTATTGGCTGCCCCGCCGGCTCGCCGCGTTTCACACCGCGAACCCGCTTGTCCGTCTCAATGTCGTGATCCGCAACACCCATGACGTCGAGACCGCGGTCGTCGAAGGCGAAGCCAATGTCGGTTTGGTCGAGGGCCCGACCCAACATCCGGCGTTGTCGCGGCAGCAGATCGACCACGACCGGTTGGTGCTGGTGGTCGCCTCCGATCAGCCGCCGTTACCGGTCGATGCATCGGGCCAGCTCGATCTTCGCGCTATCACCTGGGTAACCCGCGAAGCCGGCTCAGGCACGCGCCGCGGGCTTGAAGATTTAGCCGGTCGAGAAGGCCTTTCGCTCGACGATCTCCGGATATCGCTCGTCCTGCCGAGCAATGAGGCGGTGCGCGAAGCCATCGAGGCCGGCGCCGGCGCCGCTATCGTCTCGCGCCACGTCGTTGCCTCCGCGATTTCCAACGGTACGCTCAAGGCTATCCCGGTGGATCTGCCGCCCCGAGAATACGCCTTGGTCCGTCACCGCGACCGGCACGAGACCCTGGCGCAACAGATTCTCGTCGCGCATCTGACCGCGGGAGCGGATAAGGCACCGCAGGAGCGGTACTGACCGTTCTGCGTTTCACCGCGGTGCAGAAGTGGTGTGGCGCAACGTCGGTTTCCTCGAGAAGGCCGAGGAATGGACCCCGCCAGCGCCTTCGCTGTTCTTAAACTCTGCATCAATGACGGGAATGACAACGGGTCGGGCTCAAGCGTAGGGTCCGCACTCTTGGGCGGCAGGAAGCGCCGCCTTAACAAAACCGCATAACGAAACGGGAGGATGTCTTGGTACGGCTGACCATCGCCCTTGTTGCCCTTTTCGCAATGGCCGTTACCGGCGCCGGGCGGCTGAAGGCTGCCGACGATTATCCGACCCGGCCGATCGTCCTCGTCATTCCGTTGCCGCCGGGCGGCACCAACGACATCATGGCGCGCGCGGTGTCCGACAAGATGAGCGCTATTCTCGGGCAACGCATTGTGGTGGAAAACCGCAATGCCGGCGGCAGCGGTACGGTTGGAACTCGCGAAGTCGCGCATGCCGCCCCGGACGGCTATACGCTCATTCTCGGCTACACCTCGACGCTCGCGACTGGCCCGCATCTTTATAAGGATGTCGGCTACGATCCGCGCAAAGATTTTGCTCCGATCGGTTTGATCGCGTCGGCACCGGCGCTGCTGCTTGTCTACAAGGACGTGCCGGCGCGCAACGTCGGCGAACTGATCGCGCTGATGAAGAACGCCAAGGAGCCCTATCAGGTGGGCACGCCCGGCGCTGGCACGGTGAACTACCTCGCCTCGGTCCTGTTCGCGCAGCAAGCGGCCGTAAAGGTCGAACAGATTATCGAGAAAGGATCGAATCCGCTGATCACCGACATGATGGGCGGCTTCGTCAAAGTGGGCTTCAATCCCATTCCGGTATCGCGGCCCGCGCTTGACGGCGGTTTCATCCGCGCGCTGGCGGTGACATCGACCAGGCATTCCACGCTCATGCCCAACCTGCCTACGCTCGCCGAATCCGGTTTGCCCGGTTTCGATGCCACCCTGACCTACGGCCTGCTGGCACCCGGCGGTACGCCGCGGCCGATTGTCGACAAATTGAACAAGGCGCTCGATGAAGCACTCGCCGACGCGGACGTCCGCAAGCGCATCATCAACGAAGGCGGCGAGCCGGAACCGGGCTCGCCCGAACGGCAGGCCGCCGTGATCGACCACGAGGACACCAAATGGGCGGCCGTGATCGAGGCGGCGGGACTGCAGCCCAAATAAGCGTGGCCGTCTTTTGCGCCGCTACAGACGGCGGCCGAAGCCGCCGCGCAATCCCGTCGACAACAACGAGATGACAAACAGCACGATGGCGACGAAAAATACGATCTTGGCGATTCCGACCGCAGCTCCGGCGATGCCGCCGAAGCCGAGAATTCCGGCGATAAGCGCGACGATCAAAAGTGTGACGACGAGGCTCAGCATTGGTCCACTCCACGAATTCGACGTGAAGTTAAACCCGTAGCACTCGCGCCGGTTCCGTAGGCGGTAGCTTGCGGACCCAATCAGGCTTGGCCGGAGTCGTTTTTCGGCGGAAACAGCAGCGCACCAATGATCAGCAGCACTGCCAACGTGGCATAGATTTGAGGCTCGGAATTGTGCAATGCGGTGGCAAACTGCCCGCAGAATCGATCGATGCCTGTGAGCATCGCAATGGCGCCGCTCATCCAACTCCCTCACTGCTATCGGCCCAGCGTAAGCGCCGCTCTGTGAGGCGCGAAACCAGCGAAAATATGGCGGTCTTTCGTGAGAACGGCCGATGGCGAGGCCGGCAGCTCATGCGAGGCATGAAGCCGATCCCCAAAAACATTACGCTGCCGGATGCGATAAACTTGGGCGCGCGTTAGTATCGCAATGCAATGGCGGGCGGACTGGCGGAGGAATGCTCCGCCCCAAGCCGCCAAGAGCGGATAAGGCGAATGACCCGATGGATTTCGAATTAACCGCCGAGCAAACACAATTTGCCAACTCGGTACGGCGTTTTGCGCTCGCTCATCTCGCAGCGGGGGCGCTCAAACGTGCCCACGATCCGCATTTTCCATTCGATGTGGCGCAGCTGATGGCCAAGCAGGGTCTCATGGGCATAACGCTGCCGCAGAGCGACGGCGGGCAGGGCGGCAGCCTGCTCGACGCCGTGATCACCATCGAGCAGGTTGCAGCGGTGTGCCCGCGCAGCGCCGACGTCGTGCAGTTCGGCAATTTCGGACCGATTCGGACCTTTGCCGAGTACGGAACGCCTCTGCACAAGGCGCGCTGGCTCGGCGAACTGCTCGCCGGCCGCATGGTGATGTCGCTTGGCATGACCGAGCCGGATGCCGGCTCGGCGCTGACCGATTTGAAGACCAGCGCCCGCGCGGACGGCGCCGACTATGTCATCAACGGCAGCAAAGTGTTTTCGACCTTCAGTCCCGATGCACAGATTTTTCTCGTCTATGTGCGCTTTGCGCCGGGCGTCGCCGGTATTGGCTCGATCATCGTCGAGCGCGGCGCTCCGGGATTCACCATCGGCGCGCCCTCCGCCTTCATGAGCGGCGAAGAGTGGTGCGAACTGCATTTCAACGATTGCCGCGTTCCGGCAGAGAACGTGCTGCTCGGCCCCGGCGGGTTCAAGAAGCAAATGGCCGGCTTCAATGTCGAGCGGCTCGGCAACACCGCGCGTTCCCTGGCCTATGGCCGCTACGCTTTCAACGCGGCGCGCGATTATGCGGCGCAACGGCGCCAGTTTGGCCGGCCACTCTGCGAATTCCAGGGCTTGCAATGGAAATTCGCCGACATGGCGATCAAACTCGATAGTGCGCAGCTTTTGTTGTATCGCGCCGCCGTCAAGGCCGATCACGGCCTGCCTTCGGCCTATGAAACCGCGATCGCCAAAGCGGCCTGCAATCAGGCCGGCTTCGAGGCGGCGAGCGAAGCGGTGCAAATCATGGGGGCGTTGGGCTACAGCTGCGAGACGCTCGTCGAATATTGCATGCGCCGCACCCGAGGCTGGATGATTGCCGGCGGCTCGGTCGAGATGCTCAAGAACCGAATCGCCGAGCACGTTTTCGATCGCCGCTTCGATCAGCGCAATCGGCCGCCGGTGGCCGACTAAAGCTTACGCGGCGCGGCGGCCTCGCGACAATGTTGCCAATAACCACGCCACGAGTGTGCCGCCCGCAGCCAAGGCGGCGATGTCGGTTGGGTAGGACGGCGCCAGCACTGTCGCCAGCGCCAGTGCGGCGAGGGCGAGATTGACCGCAAAGACTCGGGCGACCACGTCGAGAACGGAAAACCCGCGGTCGGTGGCGCGCTGATAGAAATGCGTGCGATGCGCCCGCCAAACTGCCTCGCCATTGAGCGCGCGGCGGACGAGCGTGATGGATGAGTCGGCGAGGTAATAGAGCGGCAGCAGCACTGCGGCGATTGCCGCGCCATGGCCGGCGAGCAAGATCAGAAGCCAGCCGAGGATCAGTCCAATGGGCAGGCTGCCGACGTCGCCAAGAAAGAGCCTGGCAACGGGGCGGTTGAAATAGGCGAAACCGAGCATGGCGCCGCACAGCGCCAGGCTCACGACGGTGGCGAGCGGCGGCAGAATGCCAAACAGGCCGATTGCGGCGAGCGCGCCCGTGACCGGAACGACCTCCGCAACGGTCATCCAGTCGAGACCGTCCATGAAATTTACCAGGTTGACGAACCATAGGCCGCAGATAACCAGCCCGAGGCGTTCGACTGCGAACGGCAAAATAGGCATAACGCGCAGATCGGCTGGGAGCGCCACGATCACTGTCGCCACCGCCAGAGTTTGCAGCAACAGACGCGACACGAAATTCTCCGGATGGATGTCGGCAATCACTCCGACGCCGGCAATCAGAACGATCGCGCCGGACGTAATGGGAAACCGGAGCGCGGCGGTGGCGTGCGCGGGCAAAAAATAAAGTGCGACATAGGATAGGATAAGAATTGTGGCTAGGACTGCGATTCCGCCGCCTTGGGGCGTCGGCGTGTTGTGCGACGAGCGCGCGTTTGGCCGCGCCATGGCATAACGCTTGAGCAACGGACTTAAGAGCAATATCGAAACCGCGGTGAGTGCCGCCGCGCCCGCCAGGATGACCAAGCCGCTCGTGATCCATGAGATGGTGAGTTCGCCGTTCACAGGTCAGTCCGAATTCGCCTTTTTGTGCTCGAAGGCTCTATCATAAATTCCTTGCCGCGCCGCGCAATTTCCCGGATGTTGCGGCGCTTCGAGAAACGCTCAAGGCTTTCGTCTAATGACGATCTTATCCACGCCGCCGCGCTTCGACCGGGCTTTTTTCGTTGCCGCCGCGGACTGGCTCGCCGTCGGTGTCGCACTAGCGCTGCCATGGTCGACCAGCGCGACCGGAATTTTCATTGCGCTGTGGCTTGTCGTTGCTCTCGCAACGATAGATATGGACGCGCTCAAGCGCGAAGTGCTTACCGCCGCAGGCGGCCTGCCGGTTTTGCTGTGGTGTCTCGGTGCCGCCGGTATGCTGTGGGCCGATGTCGATTGGGCCGCTCGGCTCGGCGGTTTGGACGGGTTTATGCGGCTTCTCGCGATTCCGCTTCTGCTCGCGCAGTTTCGCCGTTCGGGCCGTGGCGGTCGGGTGGCTTGCGCCTTGCTGATTTCGTCCGCGAGTGTGCTGCTGGCATCGTTCATAATGGTGCTGACGCCCGGGTCATGGAGCAATCACGTCGGCGGCGTTCCGGTGCACGATGATATTTTTCAAGGTTCGCTGTTTCTCAATTGCGGTTTTGGTGCTCTGGGTTATGCGGTTCTCGAAGGAAGAAGGCTCGAGCGACGTGTTGCGTCGATGCTTTTTTTCATCGGCGCGCTTTTCCTGGCCAATTTTGCCTTTGTCGTCATAAGCCGCGCTGCCGTTTTAGTCGTACCGGTCCTGGCACTATTGCTCGGTTGGCGAGTCCGTCGTTGGACGGGCGTTCTTGGCGTCGCGATTTTGACCGTTGCGCTCGGATCCGCAGGATTGCTTGTCTCGCCGAGCTTGCACAAACGGATGGCTCAATCGATCGAAGAGGTCAAAGCCTATCGGGCCACCAATGCGGGAACGTCCATCGGAGAGCACATAGCGTTTCTCAAGGAATCGCTTGCGATCGTCGCATCGGCCCCGGTGATCGGTCATGGCACCGGCTCGATACCGGAGGAATTTCGTCTAAGCACCGCCGGAAAGACCGGTGTATCGGGTGAGGCGACGGTCAATCCTCACGATCAGACTTTTGCCGTTGCCATTCAGCTCGGTTATTTTGGTGCGCTCGTTCTGTGGGCCATGTGGATTTCTCACTTCATATTGTTTCGCGAAGACTGCGCAATCGCTTGGCTTGGCACGGTCGTAGTGGTCGAGAATATTGTTTCGTCCTTTTTCCACAGCCACTTGTTCGATTTCAACAACGGCTGGCTTTATGTGTTTCGGCATGGGCGTGCTGGGCGGGACAACTCTGCATAGACGCGACACGGTCCGGTGAAGCCGGCGGTGCAGCCTGGTTTCACGGGCATTCCGAATCGTCAAGGAGCCGTCGATAAAGCGAGACGATTTGCTCGCCGATAATATCGGCGGAAAATTTATCGATGACGAGATTTCTTGCCGCGGCGCCATAGTGCGCGCGCAACTCGGCCGCCTTCGCCAGTCGTTCCATCGCATCGGCCAATGCGGCGGAATTGTCGACGGGAACCAGCAGGCCGGTTTGATCGTGAATGACTATCTCCCGGCAACCTGGCACATCGCTTGCGATCATCGCGCGTCCGCAAGCGGCGGCCTCCAACAGAGACAAGGGCAAACCCTCCCGCCGCGACGGCAGCACAGCGACGTGCGCGCGTGCCCACAACCCGGCAATGTCAGCGACGTGGCCCAGGCAGGCAATGCCGGGTTCGCTGCTCCAAGACGCGGCTTCGGCGTCCGTTACCGATGCCGGATTGGCGGGGTCCGGCGTACCAGCGATCAACAAGCGCGCATCCAAACCCCGCTTGCGCAATAAGCGGTGCGCGGCAACGAGCGTGCGGATGCCTTTGTCATCGAGCAACCGTCCGACAAAGCCGAAAGTGATCGGACCGGGCGGCTCCGGCAGTGGCGTGAAGCGTTTGACATCGACTCCGGAGCCGGAGATCAGCACAATATGCTGTTCGGCAATGCCGAGCGAGATCAGCGCCGCTCTGTCATCGCCGTTCTGCACCAACGCGACGCTGCCTTCACGTCCGATCAACAGGCGCAAAAGCGCGCTCACGAACCAGCCGACGGCACGCGCTTTGACGGTCTTAGAAGTGAACGTATAGCCGAGACCGATAAAGGCATTGATGCAGGGACAGCGGCGGCCGATCGTGGCGATCATGCCGAGGATACAAGCTTGCAAGGCGACGTGGTGCGCTAGTGCAGGCCGAACCGCGCGATGCACGCGGCGGAGTGCAGCAATCGTGGTCAGCGCCGCAAGCGGCGAAACACTGCCACGGGCGAATGGTATCGGGTGCAGAATAAATCCCTCGCCTGCAATCGCCGCCGCGCCATCCTTGACCCGAGTTGCCACATGCACTTCGAAGCCGGCGTCGCGCGCGGCGCGCGCCATCGGCAAACGGTGCGTGAGAAAAGCCCAGTCTTCGGTGACGACGTACAGCAACCTCGGCACGGCTGCCGGGCCGGGGCGATCGAGATTTACGTCGAGGTGAGACAAATGACGTCCTCGCCTTTGCCCCGGTCATCCGGCGTCTTGTGCCGACAAGATCGGAAGCGTGATGGCGTCGTTAATCGAATGGCCGAAGCGGACTTCAAATGTCGGCATTGCGAGGGTGGCGGCGAGTTCGCGCTGAGCGGTTCCGTAGCCAGTCGCGACATGCAGGGCCCCGGCCAGCCCGGCGCGTTGTGCAGCTTCGATATCGCCGGCCTTGTCGCCAACCAGCCAAGATTTTTTGAGGTCAATCGCTAGATCGGAGGCCGCCTGTAGCAACATGCCCGGATTGGGCTTGCGCGCCGGATGATCCGGATGGCCAAACTCGGCTCGGCCCTCGGGATGATGGGCGCAGGCGTAGACCGCGTCGAGCCGGGCGCCCTCGTCCGCTAACGCCGCGATTATCGCCTGCTGGACCCGCCCAAATTCCCGCCAGCCATAATAGCCACGGCCGATGCCGGCCTGGTTCGTTACCACGACGACCGGGATGCTGCGTCTATTCGCGGCCGCGATTACTTCCGCTGCACCCTTGATCATGACAATATCTTCGGCGCGGCATAGATATTCAACCTCTTCGACAATGGCCCCGTCGCGGTCCAGGAATAGCGCCGGACGTCCGGCTGGAAGCCGCCTGAATATCTCACACCATACGCCCTCGGCATTGAGCGGATATTCGGGGGGACGCATCGGTCCGATCTTTCTTAAGTCTGGCGCGCCGATGGTCTTTCATAGCACAATAAAATCATGTTAGGTCCATCGCTGCTTTGCGAATGTCAATCGCGACGTGGATCAGCGCATGCAAAACGATATGGTCGCCGAACATTTTCGTCGCTCATGCGAGACTCTGTCGCGTGCCGCCGAAGATCCGCAATTGCGCGCCGTCATCCATGCGATCGCCGATATCATCACCGACGCTTTCCGTGGGGGTGGCAAACTTCTGATCGCCGGTAATGGCGGCAGCGCCGCAGACGCGCAGCATATCGCCGGCGAATTTTTGTCGCGCTTAAACTTTGACCGCAATCCGCTGCCGGCAATCGCGTTGACGACCGACAGCTCGGTGCTGACGGCGATAGGCAACGACTACGGGTTTGATCGTGCTTTCGAACGCCAGGTGCGGGGCCTCGGCCGGGCTGGCGACGTGTTCATCGCCATTTCAACCTCCGGCCGGTCGCCGAACATTGTTGCGGCTCTTAAGGCGGCGCGCGAAACGGGGCTGATTACAGTCGGCTTGACCGGGACGGCCGCCAACGGCGCGATGCAGCCGCTGTGCGACTATTGTCTGGCCGCTCCCTCGGCCGAAACGCCGCTGATTCAACAGATTCATATTGTCGCGGCGCACGCAATTTGCGGACTTGGTAGAGCGCAATTTATTCGGCGGCGCCTGACAGTTAATACTATAATGTAATTATTTCATATACTTATGTCGTTCACCATCTGAACATTAAGCTTGACGTTCACGTTGTGAACGCGATACAGGTGAGCCCTGGATGGGAGGGCTCGGGGATGCCCCAGGCGGCGCGGAACGAGGAACCGGAAAACGCCAGGATCGTGCTCGGGCTCCTGGAGTCGGTCGAACGCGACGGCGCGCAATCGCAGCGCAAGCTCGCCTCCGATCTCGGCATCGCACTTGGTTTCGTCAACGCCTATCTCAAGCGCTGCGTCAAAAAGGGCCTCTTGAAAATCGGCCAAGCGCCGCCGCGGCGCTATGCTTATTATTTGACACCACACGGCTTTGCGGAAAAGTCACGGCTCACCATTGAATACCTGTCCAGTTCGTTCTCGTTCTTCCGTAGCGCCCGCGAGGATTGCTCGGCTGTTCTGAAATCGGCTCATGCGCGCGGCTGGAACCGGATCGCGCTGATCGGCATCTCGGACCTCGCCGAGATCGCGACCATCTGCGCGCTGGAACAAGGTATCGCTATCGTGGGGGTGGTGGATCCGAACTACGGAAATTCTCATTTCGTCGGCACTCCTGTCGTCAATTCGATCGCGGCTCTGGCGGGCGACTTCGATGCAGCCGTCGTGACCGATCTGCAGGCGACACGCGAATCGGTGCAGGCCGTCGCCAGCCAGCTCGATCCCGATCGTGTCTTGGTACCCGGCATTGCTTGGAATCCGCCTCAATCGGTCAACGGAGAGTGCCGCATGACACTGCATCCGCGCTGGTTCGTCGCCCACACCCATTCACACGCCGAAGCGAAGGCTACTGTGCATCTTGGTCGCCAGGGTTTCGACGTCTATTTCCCGCGCTATCTAAAGCGGCGGCGGCATGCCAGGCGTATCGAAACCGTCGCGGCGCCCCTGTTCCCCCGTTATTTGTTTGTCGCGATCGATCTAACGGCGCAACGGTGGCGCTCGATCTATTCGACCGTGGGCGTGACCAGGCTTGTTTGCAATGGCGAGGAGCCCACTGCGGTACCGGATGGCGTCGTCGAGAACCTGCGGGGCCGAGAGGACGCCAACGGCTTCATCAAGCTCGATTTCCGGCCGCCGTTTCACGCTGGCGATAAAATTCGTGTACTCGACGGGGCGTTCACGTCCTGCCTCGGCCTGTTCGAGGGCATGGCGGATCGCGACCGGATTGCGATCCTGCTCGATCTTCTCGGCCGCAAGGTCCGAGTTGTGCTGGATGCGGACTTAGTTGCGGCCGCCTGAAACCCATCGGCTTTTGGCGGCGGGTGTTGCGTTCGTGTATTCGGGTGACCTCGTTTCACCCGGAGTGCGGTAGCAGCATGGATATTAACTTCGGCTCGCAAATCTCATGACATCCTTCGCGTTGATCGGCGCCGCCGGTTACATCGCGCCGCGACATATGCGCGCCATCAGGGCGATCGGGGGCGATCTGAAAGTGGCCTTCGATCCCAACGACTCCGTCGGCATCATCGACAGCTATTTTCCAGATGCCAGCTTCTTCGTGGAGTTTGAGCGCTTCGATCGGCACATCGACAAGATGCGGCGTCGCGGACAAAAGATCGACTACGTATCGATTTGCTCGCCGAACTATCTGCATGACGCCCATTGCCGGTTCGCGCTGCGATCGGGAGCGGACGCCATCTGTGAAAAGCCGCTCGTGCTCAACCCGTGGAATATCGAGGGACTGGCCGAGATTGAGAGGGAAACTGGCCGCAAGATTGCGACCATCTTGCAGCTTCGGCTGCATCCGGCGATCGAGGATCTGAAGCGCCGGATTGATGCTTCACCTAAAAACGAGTTTGCGGTCGATCTCACGTATATTACGTCGCGCGGACGTTGGTATCACACGTCGTGGAAGGGGGATGAGGCGAAATCCGGGGGAATCGCCACCAACATCGGCGTGCATTTCTTCGACATGCTTGCGCATGTGTTTGGCCGCACGACGAAGAACGTGGTGCACCTGCGCGACGACGACCGCGCGGCGGGCTATCTGGAATGCGGCCGCGCCAAGATCCGCTGGTTCCTTTCGATCGACGCCGGAGATCTGCCGGATGGCGTGCGCGGCAAGAAGACTACGTATCGGTCGGTGACGCTCGACGGCGAGGACCTGGAGTTTTCCGACGGCTTCACCGATCTGCACACGCGCAGTTACGAAGAGATCGTCGCCGGCAAAAGCTTCTGCATCGAGGACGTGAGGCCATCGGTCGAGATCGTCTCGGCGTTTCGCGCGTTGCCGATCGAGCGGCAGCTCGGCGAGCGGCACCCGCTCGTGGCAAAGCATCTTATTTCATGAGCGCACAATTACGCGAGGACGCGCGCTTTCCGGGCGTTCGCGTTCACGAAAGTTCCTATGTCGACGAGCCCGTGACAATCGGCGGAGGGACCACGATCTGGCATTTCTGCCACGTGCTCGCTCACGTGCGAATCGGCCGTAACTGCTCGATCGGGCAAAACGTGATGATCGGGCCGAATGTCACGGTCGGCGACGGCTGCAAGCTCCAAAACAATGTCTCGCTCTACGACGGCGTGACGCTCGAAGACGACGTGTTCTGCGGGCCCAGCTGCGTTTTCACCAACGTCGTCAATCCGCGCGCCGGTATTTCGCGCAAGGCCGAGTTTAGGCCGACACGGATCGGCCGAGGCGCGACCATTGGCGCGAACGCCACCATCGTCTGCGGCCACACGGTTGGCTGCTATGCTTTCATCGCCGCCGGCGCAGTGGTCACCCATGACGTGCCCGATCACGCACTGGTGGCCGGCGTGCCCGCGCGCCGCGTCGGCTGGATGAGCGCGGCGGGCGAACGGCTCGGTGCCGATCTTGTCTGTCCGCGCGACGGTTCCGGCTACCGCGAGACCGCAGACGGTCGGCTCGAGCGCGCCTGATTAGGACTGGAAGAACCAGATGGACCTACGCGGCAAACGGCTGGTCGTGATCGGCGGCGCCGGTCTGATCGGTTCGCACACCGTCGATCTTCTGGTGCGCGAAGATGTGCATGAGATCGTCATCTACGACAATTTCGTGCGCGGCACACATGAGAACCTCGCCGGAGCGCTGCGCGATCCGCGGGTGAGGATTTTCGAAGCCGGCGGTGACATTACCCAAAGCGACATTTTACGCGCGGCCATCCAGGGTGCGGACGCCGTATTCCAATTCGCGGCGCTGTGGCTGCTGCAATGCCACGAATATCCGCGCGCCGCCTTCGACGTAAACATCCGCGGAACGTTCAATGTGATGGAGGCCTGCGTCGCGGCCGGCGTAAAGCGGCTGGTCTATTCGTCATCGGCTTCGGTTTATGGTGATGCTGTGGAAGAGCCGATGACGGAAGATCATCCCTTCAATAACAAAAATTTCTACGGTGCGACCAAGATCTGCGGTGAAGCCATGCTGCGCGCGTTTCATCATCGCTACGGGCTTAACTATGTCGGGCTCCGCTACATGAACGTGTATGGCCCGCGTCAGGATTACCAGGGCGCCTATATCGCCGTGATCATGAAAATGCTCGACGCGATCGACCGGGGCGAGGGGCCGACCATCCTCGGCGACGGCTCGGAGGCGTTTGATTTCGTCGCGGTCGAGGACTGCGCCAGGGCCAATGTCTGCGCGATGCGGGCGCAAGCACAGGACCGTTTCTACAACGTCGGGACCGGCAAGCGCACCTCGCTGAAGGAGATCGCCGAAAAGCTCCTCGCGCTCACTGGTTCCAACCAGCCGATCAATTACGCGCCGCGCAGCCAGGCGACCTTGGTACGCAACCGCATCGGCTCGGCGGCACGCGCGAAGGCCGAGATCGAATTCGAGGCGGAGATCGCGCTCAACGACGGGCTGACGCGGCTGATCGCCTGGCGGAAGACGCACAAGGAAGAAGTAGCGCAACGGCGAGCCAAGACTGCGTCCTGAAACTCCGCGCGCAATGCAGAGCAATCTCATCCATATCGGCCTCCCCAAGTGCGCATCGACGACGTTGCAAGATCGCCTTTTTGCTTCACAGAACAGATTTATCTATCTCGGCCGCATCAAAAATGGCTATCAGGATGAGCAGACGCGGGAACTGTTCGAGCGGATAACGTTTCAAGATTCGTTAGAATATGATGCCAAAGCCACTTGGATACTGACGCAACGTCTTTGCGCAGCCGCCGCGGACCCCTCTCGTCCCATCTTAGTTTCCGCGGAATCGCTCAGCGTGGAAGGTCGCGCCGATCGCCGCCTGATTGCCGAGCGGCTCCATCAATTGTTCGCGCCGGCTAAAATTCTCATTATCCTGCGATCGCAGCATTCAATGTTGCAGTCGCTGTATCTCAACCACTTGCGTGCGGCCGGTCAGCATCTTGTCAGTTTTGAGCAGTGGATCGAGGCCGCTTACGGTGGCATCCGCTTCACCGAAACGCACCGGGTCGGGCTGAATTATGACTCTCTCGTTCAACTCTACGATGAGATGTTCGGGCCGGAAAACGTCGTCGTACTGCCGTTCGAGCAAATTAGTGGCGATAATTCCCAATTCTTTCCGATGCTGGCAGATATGCTGGGTATGGCCGCGTCCGAAGTTCGCGAATGTTTCAGTAGGAACGCTGAAAACCAACGATTGAGCAGCCGGCATCTTTTTGCACTCCGCGTGCAGGATCGATTACCGGGCGGGACGAATCTGGCTCATCTGGGACGCCGGTGGCTCTCCCCGGCGGTTTATGAGCCGCTGCGGCGGCTGGTCACCGGGGGCCGTCGGGTTGCCTCGCCGGCGCTGCCGGAACGCTGGAACCACCAAATCGCCGCTGCGTATGGGCCGAGCAACGCCCGAACTCGCGTCGCGGAAGCGTATCCCGCTCGCTGCGCTCGGATATCCGATGGCACAAGAAGTTGGGCGGGCGTCCGAACCGCTCAATGCCGATCTGCGGATTTCGCTCCAGTGAAGCGGCGCAATCGTATCGCTGTAATCGGTGCCGGGACAATCGGTGCGCGGCACATTCAGGCGATGGCGGCTGTTGCGGCACCTGTTGATCTCGATGTTGTCGATCCGTCATCGCAGGCGCGGGAAAGAGCGCTGGGGCTGCTCGCAGCGGATGGGGGACTGTCGGCAGGCACCGCCCGTGAGTTTTCGCGCATTGAGGATCTGGATGAGGCGCCCGACCTTGCGATTATCGCGACTGCTTCACGCGAGCGGGCGCATGCGGTGCAGGCGATCGTCGACCGGGGTGCAAGATCGCTGGTCCTGGAAAAGGTGCTGTTCACCCGCCTTGTGCATTATGACGCCGTTGAAGATCTGCTTGGCCGCCAGCACGCACAGGCCTGGGTAAATTGTCCCAGGCGCGCTTATCCCGGTGCTTTGCGTCTCGCCGAATTCATCGATAACGAGCCATTTACCTATCGCGTCGAGGGGCAGGGCTGGGGACTCGGCTGCAACCTGGTGCACCATCTGGATGAGTTTGCGAGCCTGGTTGGCAGCGCTGACATCTGTTTAGACGCGATCGATCTCGATGATAGGATCGTATCCGCCAAACGCGATGGCTACGTTGAATTTTTTGGCAGCATCTCCGGTGTCACCAGGTACGGCCATCGTTTTCTTGCACGCTGTTCGGAGGGAGCAGCGGCGGCCCGCACTGTCAGCATCGAGGTCGGCGACAAACGCTTGACACTTACGCCGCGTGGCGAACTCTGCATGGAGTATGGCGCGAAGCGCCGGACAGAACCTTATCCGATGCCGCCCCAGAGCGAGATGACCGCCGGCTATGTAACCGCGGTGCTCGCGGGACGTAATCCGGGTCTGCCGGATTACGCGACTGCATCCCGCCTTCATAAGCTCATGCTGAACGCCTTTCTTGGGCATCTGCGAGCCGTGCAGAACGATGACACGATTGACGAATGTCCGGTGACATGAGTGTGCTTGTGATCGGCGCGGGTCCGACAGCGATAGCCTACGGCCGCGTGCTCAGTGCTATGGGCGCGTCATGGACGGTAGTCGGCCGAGGTCCCAAATCTGCCTCGGAATTTGCGGCGGCGACGGGCCGTGAGCCTCTGCTGGGTGGGCTATCCGCTTTTCTTGGCATGACGGACAGGCCCATCGATGCGGCGATCGTTGCCATTCCCGTCCGCGGTCTTGCCGCCGCGGTGAAAGCGCTGCTCGACGCTGGAGCGCGGCGAATATTGGTCGAAAAGCCCGCCGGATTGGATGCCGACGAGATTGACGGCGTGGCGCGCGCCACGACGGCAACACCGCGGCAGTCGGATGTGTTTGTGGCATACAATAGACGCTTCTACAGTTCGGTCACTACAGCAAAGCGCCTGATCGAGGAGGACGGCGGCGTCACGTCTTTTCATATCGATTTCACCGAAATCGCCGATCGCGTGCGCGCGTCTGTCAGCGATCAAGTGCTCTTGCGAAATTGGTTTTTAGCCAACTCGTCGCACGTCATCGATCTTGCCTTCAGCCTTGGCGGCGAACCCGTAGACGTGTCCGGTCTGAGCGGTGGATCGCTGGATTGGCACCCGTCGGGCGCCGGCTTCGTCGGACACGGGCGCACGAAGAGCGGCGCGATTTTCAGTTGGCATGCCGATTGGGGGTCTGCCGGACGCTGGGGCCTCGATCTGCGAACACGGCATCGCCGCCTCATACTTCAGCCGCTGGAAGCGCTCTCTGTGCAGGAAAAAGGCAGCTTCGCCATATCGCCCTTTCCCATCGCTGACGAGCTTGATCGTCAATTCAAGCCCGGCTTTTACAGGCAGGTCGAGGCGTTTCTTTCGGATCAGCCGGGCAAGACCCGGCTTCCAACGATTGCCGCGCATGCGGAGATGGTGCGACGCTGGTATTCTATCATCTGTCCGCCGGCAGCGGCCCGGCAGTTTCCGCAAGCTGCTGCTCGCTGATTGCTTGGCTGTCAATGTCGCCGGTGACTTCCAATTATCATTTCGAGGATTTTACCGAAGACGGGTATGGCGCTTGCCTCGACCTTGCCGCCGCACATTGGCGGTTCACGAGCTTCGATGCGATAATGAATGGACCACATATCTTGTGGCGTCACGACATCGATGTATCGCCGAATCGCGCCTTGCGACTCGCCCAAATCGAACACGCACGCGGTCTAAAAGCGACGTATTTTTTCCTGCTTCACAGCGGTTTCTATAATTGCCTCGAATTTGACGTGCGAACCGTGATGCGCCAAATTGTGAGTTACGGTCACGACATTGGCGTGCATTTCGACGTTGCTTTCTATCCGGAAATCGAAGACCTCGCGGAACTGGAACGGCGGATTGAGCTCGAGGCTGAGATCATCGGTGACTTGGCAAAACAAGCGCCGAGCGCAGTGTCGTTTCACAATCCCACGGCTCAGCAGCTCGACCAATACGATCAATCGCGCCTCGGCGGTCTCGCCAATGCATATGGCAGGTCGTTGCGGGAGAATTATCGCTATGTCTCGGATTCAAACGGCTATTGGCGCTTTCACAGACTGCAAGACGTTTTGACGGAGCGTGCCAATCCAGCATTGCATGTGCTGACTCATCCCGAATGGTGGGTGCCGGAATGCCGGAGCCCACGAGACCGTATCGTGCGGGCAATCGAGGGGAGGGCGGTGCGCAGCCTCGAGACTTACGATGCCTTTCTTAAGGCACAGGGCCGCGAAAATGTCCGTTGAGAGATTTGAGGAGGTAGATCGCGACGCGCTGCAGGCCTTGACGGCGGCAAAACGCATTGTCATGTGCGGCTGCGCCGAAGTCGGGATCGATCTCGTCGCTTCTCTGATTGAAGCCGGCGTGCATTTCACTCAGTTCGTCGCACTAACGCCGGAGCAAGGCAATAAATACGGCGTGTCGGGTTATGCGGATTTTCGGCCGCTTGCCGATCGCTATGGCATTCCCATCCATGTGCCGACGACTTACAATTTGAGCGACGAGTTGGATGTGATTTTCTTTCGGGAGGGCCGCTTCGACCTTCTCATTCAGGGCGGCTGGCAGCGGCTGTTCCCGCCCGCCGTACTCGAGACGCTTGCAATCGGTGCCGTCGGCGCGCATGGCAGCTCCGATTTCCTTCCTAAAGGGCGCGGCCGCTCGCCGCTCAACTGGTCCTTGATCGAAGGGAAACGGCGCTTTCTGCTGCATTTGTTCCTAATCAAGGCCGGCGTCGACGATGGCGACGTGTTCGCAGTGGATGATTTCGACATCACACCGTTCGACGACATCGGGACGCTTTATCTGAAAGTTGCACTGTGCACACGCCGCATGCTCGTCCGGCATCTGCCCGATCTGTTGGCGAACACGATTGAGCGCTGGCCGCAAGTGGGCGAGCCGAGCTACTACACCAAGCGGACGCCCGCGGATGGCCTGATCGACTGGGAATCGATGGATGTCGGGCAGATTTACAATTTCATTCGCGCCCAAACGCGGCCCTACCCGGGTGCGTTTGGTCCGCTCGACGGGCGGACGCTCCGCATTTGGAAGGCGCGGCCGTTCGACACCCGTATTCAGTACCCGGGAACGGCCTATGGTTCAGTCGTGGAGCGTTTCGGAAAGCGTCTTCTGGTCAACTGTCGGGGCGGGCTCTTGCTGGTGGAAGATTATGAAGCCGTTGCGTGAGCCGGATCGAGCCGCCGTAGAGCCGGGCAGAAGAGTGCAGATCGCTCAGCCATCGGTGGGCGAGGATGAATGGCTTGCGGTGCGCGAACCCTTGATGTCGGGTTGGATGACCCAAGGTCCCAAGGTGGCGGCTTTCGAACGCGCGTTCGCGGATCGGCACAGTGTGTCGTACGCGCTCGCCACCACAAGCTGTACGACCGCGCTGCATCTGGCGCTCGCGGGCCTGGGTATCGGGCCCGGTGACGAAGTGATCGTCCCTTCCTTCACTTGGGTCGCGACAGCAAATGCCGTGCTTTATTGCGGCGCAACGCCGGTTCTGTGCGATGTCGATCCGCGAACCAACAATATCGATCCCGACTCGATGCGCGAGAAACTCACGACACGCACAAAGGCGGTTATCCCTGTGCATTTGTTTGGACTTTGCGCCGATATGGATGCGCTGCGCGTCGCGTTGCCCGAACATGTCAAGATCGTCGAGGACGCCGCTTGTGCCGCTGGCGCCGCTTACCACGGAGTTTCCGCGGGCGCTCTGGGCGACGTCGCGTGTTTCTCGTTCCACCCGCGCAAATCAATCACCACCGGCGAGGGTGGTATGGTCACGACCAACGATGCCGAGTTTGCTCGACGCGCCGACGTTTTGCGAAATCATGGCGCGTCGATTTCCGAAGAACAGCGCCACCAAGGCCTCCAACCCTACCTCTTGGCGGGCTTTGACGATCTGGGGTTTAATTACCGGATGACTGACCTGCAGGCGGCGATTGGCCTCGTTCAGTTAGAAAAGTTGGACGCTTTCATTACTGAGCGGGACCAGTGGGCGCAATTCTACCGTCGGGAACTCGGGGATCTCGATTGGTTGCAGCCGCCGCTGGCGCCGAACAACGGCCGGCATGCTTGGCAGGCTTATGTGACCTCCGTTGACCCCAAACGCGCCCCGCTGCCTCGTAACGAACTAATGGCGCGGCTGCATGCCAGGGGGATCGCAACACGGCCCGGCACACATGCCGTGCACATGCTCGGTTATTACCGGGATCGCTATGGGTATTCCGCCGACGAACTACCCGGTGCGCGCGACTGTGCCCACAACACGATGGCGATTCCGCTCCATAACCGCATGACGGAAGAAGATTACATTTATGTCGTCGATAACATCAAAGAAGCTTGCGCCCGCGCCTAGCGGTGCCGCAGAGATTTGGCTCGCCCAACTGCTGGGCGCCGAGCTGCCTGCGGAAGGCGGAACGGTTACCCTGCGCGGGCGGCCATTCTCTATGCGCGGCGGCATTTTGAGGGCGCAGGATGTTTTGTCTGCCGCCCAGAACCAGACCAAAGAGGCATTTACGTTCAAGTGGCAGAAGCGGGACACTTTTGACGGCGATACGATGAAATTCTTTCAACCGTGGTTGAGCGCAAAATATGGCGCCGTCGCGCAAGCGGATTGGCTGTTTGCGACAAGCGATGAGCCGATTTTGCTCGATGCGGGCTGCGGCGCGTCACTATCGGCACTCGGCCTTTTCGGACCGGTGCTTGATCGCGTTCGTTATCTGGGCGTTGACGTGTCCGCAGCCGTCGACGTCGCAAAGGTGCGCTTTGCGGAAAGAGGTCTTTCGGGTGGCTTTATGCAGGCAGACCTGAATTGCCTGCCACTGGCCGACAGCGCGGTTGATTTGATCTTCTCCGAAGGGGTCATGCATCACACGGACTCCACGTTGGATGCGCTCGCGGCTTTGGCTCGGCATCTGAAAAAAGGTGGCCGCTTCCTGTTTTATGTCTACCGCCTCAAAGGGCCAATCCGCGAATTCACCGACGATTACGTCCGCGGGAAGATGCAGCAGATGTCGCCGGAGCAGGGCTGGGAAGCCATGAAGCCCTTAAGCAGGCTCGGCAAGGTGCTCGGTGATCTGGACATCGAGATTGATATTCCTCAGGCAGTCGACTTGCTTGATATTCCGGCAGGCCGAAATCAACCTGCAGCGATTTTTCTATTGGCACGTTCTAAAAGCGTTCTATCGACCGGAAATGTCGCTCGAAGAAATGAATCATCTGAACTTCGACTGGTACGCGCCAAAAAACGCTCATCGTCAAAGTCCGGAACAAGTACGCCGGTGGTGTGCAGAACTCGGCCTGGCAGTCGAGCATGAGCACGTCGAAGAGGCCGGCATTACAATAATCGCCAAAAAAACCTAAAGACGATGTGCGGCATCGCGGGTTATCTCAATCACGACGGTCGACCGGCCGCAGTGCCGGTGCTCAAGCGCATGAGCCGCGCTCTGGCGCATCGAGGTCCAGATGGAGAGGGGTTTTGGACTGATGGACCTCTCGGCTTCGGCCATCGCCGCCTTGCAATAATCGACTTGAGTGAGGCGGCGGCGCAACCGATGCTCAGCGCCAACGGCCGTTTTGTCCTCATCTATAACGGAGAGGTCTATAACTTCCGTGAATTACGTAAGGAATTAATCGCACGCGGACGGCGGTTCCGCTCCTCCTCGGACACCGAGGTCGTCTTAGAGGCTTTCGCGGAGTGGGGTTCTGCCGCCGTCCAGCGATTTAACGGCATGTTCGCTCTGGCACTGTGGGATCGCAACGAGCGCAAGCTCGTTCTTGCCCGCGATCGCTATGGCGTCAAACCCCTTTATTACGCGCGCATCGGCAACTCTATTCTGTTTGCTTCAGAAGTGAAGGGGCTGCTTGCGCACGGCGCCTTGCGGCCTGAAATCGATCTCGACGGCTTGGCCGAATATCTGACATTCCAGAATTTTTTCACCGACGGCACCTTGTTCAAGGACGTTCATTTGCTGCCGCCGGGAACGATAATGGAAATCGAAGCGGACGGCCGTACGCAGACTACGGCGGTTCTGGGATTTTCATTTTTCCGAGAATGAAACAGCCGATACCGACGGCCTGCTCGAAGCGCTCGATGAAGCATTCACCCGCGCTGTACAACGGCAGCTCGTTAGCGACGTTCCGGTCGGCTCGTACCTGTCGGGAGGAATGGACACCGGGGCCATCACTGCGATTGCTGCGCGGCATCTCAAGGACATTTGCTCGTTCACGGTCGGATTTGATCTGACTTCGGCATCCGGTCTTGAGCTTGCCTTCGACGAGCGCAAGCCGGCGGAGCGCATGAGTTATTTATTCCGTACGGAGCACTACGAAATGGTGCTCAAAGCCGGCGACATGCAACGCGCAATGGCGGACTTGGTCTGGCATATAGAAGAGCCGCGCGTCGGTCAGTCCTATCCGAACTTCTATGCGACCAAGCTCGCTTCCCGCTTTGGCAAGGTCGTTTTGTCCGGCGCGGGCGGTGACGAATTATTCGCCGGCTACCCATGGCGGTATTGGCGTGCGCCGGCGGGCGGCAGTTTCGAGCAATACGTCGATGACTATTACCGGTTTTGGCAAAGGCTGTTGCCGGACGACAATTATGAAAGGGTCCTGGCGCCGATTTGGCAGCAGGTTCGGCATGTCGACCGTCGCGCCATCTTCCGCTCGGTCTTTGCCGAAACGCCGCAACGGCTTGACGGACCTGAGGATTACGTCAACCACTCGCTCTATTTCGAAGCCAAGACCTTTTTGCACGGCGTCCTGACCATCGAGGATAAATTGTCGATGTCGCACGGTCTCGAGACCAGGGTGCCGTTCCTCGATAATGATCTTGTCGACCTCGCGTGCCGTATCCCGGTGCGTCACAAACTCGGTGGGCTCGATAACCTCGTGCGGCTTGACGAGAACGATGCCGGACCGAAGCAGGCGCGCTATTACGCAAAGACCCGCGACGGCAAGCTCATCATGCGCAAGCTCATGAAACGTTATGTTCCGGATAATATCGCCGACGGCATCAAGCAGGGCTTCTCCGGCCCCGACGCCAGCTGGTTTAGAGGCGAATCCATCGACTATGTGCGCGGCCGGTTGCTGTCATCGCAGGCCAGGATTTACGATTACCTGGATAGACATTTCGTCGAGACCCTCCTGCATGAACATCTTCACGGGAAGGCTAATCGGCGCCTTCTTGTTTGGTCGTTGCTTTATCTCGAAGAGTTCATGACATGTTTCATGTCGGCCGATGGGCGCGCCAAGGAACTTGCGGCGGCATGACATCGGACGACCTGAAGCGTTCGCTGCAGGATCTTCGGCTTGTGCGTGAGGCCGAACTGAGAACTCGCTACGCGCGCAGCCTGCCGTTTGCCGACGGTTTGTTCGATCGATGGGAGCGCGCGCACCGGCTCGGTTTCGGCGAGAACGCGTCGATTTACGATTCGGCCTGTGTGTTCGGCGAGGTCGCCGTTGGCGCCGAAACCTGGATCGGCCCGTGGGTCATGCTCGATGGGTCCGGCGGCGGGATAAAAATTGGTACGACGTGCTCGATTTCGGCGGGCGTCCATATCTACACCCACGATACGGTTCTATGGGCCCTGTCGGGCGGCAAACTTGGGCCTCGCCAAGCGGCGGTAACGATAGGCAACTGTGTATATGTCGGCAGTCAAAGCGTCATCGGCCGCGGTGTTACCATTGGTGACATGTGCGTTGTTGCCGCGAACAGTTTTGTTCGCCAGAGCATGCCCGCACGTTCGATTTTCGCCGGCGTACCGGCAAAGTCGATAGGACGTATTGAAGGCGAAGACGAAACCGTCCGTCTGATTTTCAATACGGACATCGATCCGAGCTCGTACCTCGCCCAGCTATGAAAATACTGTTTGTTGATTGCTATCATCAATATCTCAATCCGACCAGCGGGTTGCTTTCGGCGTTATTTGTTTCTGCGGCCGAGGATGTGCACTTCTATGGTCCGGGTTACTCCTCGGAAGAGGAATTGAAGGGCGGCATTCAGGCGTTCGTCGATCGTACGGGCCCTTATGACGGTCTCGTGCTCGGTATGCAGGTGCCGTTGTTCGCCTGGGATGACGATCGGTTGCGGCGCAACGCTATGCATGTGCAGAATTACAACGCTTTCGGCTCGCCCGTGGCCACGCTTATTCCATTTTTCAAGGACGTTCTGTCCAGTGTGAAGCGCCTGCCCATTCAAAATCGGTTCATTTCGCTTTTGAATTTTGATTACTACGTGACGACGCAAAGGCACACGGCGATATTCGAGGAGCTTGCGGCGTTCGTCATTACTCCCGGCGTGCAATTTGCGTCGCCGCCCGAGGATCTACCAAGCTGGGCATGGCAAGAGCGGCATTTTATACGAAAAAAACATTTAATATCAAACGCTTGGATTGAATTTCTACGTCGCATGCCCAACCGAGTGCTCAGTCTCCCGCATTTTGTCGCCGACGGCGAATTTTCTTTCCGTGGACTTTCAGAACGGCGAAACACCGTATCCATACCGGGCATTGAATATGTCATGCGCAGGAAGGGTCGCGAGACCTTGAAGGCACGCGGCTTGCGCCCGGCAAAAAAGCCCATCTTTAATCTGTTGCGCGCGGCTGACCGGATCGGCTTTCGGGTCTTTTCCAGGTACCTCCTGTTGAAAACATATCACGCTGCCTATCACGGCGATCTGATCGACACCCGCTTTGCCTATACTTCTCGCGAAGGGTACGGCATTCCAGTACGCAAATTCTTCGAAATTCCGGCAGCCGGTGCGTTGTTGCTTTGTCTTTCGCCGGTCGGTTTTGTTGAATTGGGTTTTCGCGACGGCGAAAATTACCTTGAGGTCGAGCCCGATACTCTTCCCGAGGCGATCGAGGCGCTGATGCGGGATCCTGCGCGCGCACAAGCCATAGCCTCGGCCGGTCGTCAGCTCGTATTTCAGCGCCACTCGCTCTCGGCACGTAGCGGCCAGTTGTTGCGATGTCTAAGGGCAATCAGCGCCGGCGTGTTCGCCGGATCGGGTTGGAACCGCGGCGAGTTTGAAGTGTATTCGACGCAGAACGGTGCGTTGGGCGAAAGCCCTCAAGATCGCGTGGCTTCGAGTGCGTGATCTTGCGAATAAAGGTCGGCCAGCTTTGACATGAAGCAAGTGTTGAATATCCTAAACGATGCGTATGCGCGTAACGGTCGCCGACTGGTGCTTTTGATGGTGCTGCTTGTCGTTACCGGTTTCAGCGATGGCATCAGCATGGTGCTCCTCTACCCCTTGCTCAATATGATCGGAATAGGCGGCGCCTCATCGCCGAATACGGGGACGGTCGGGTCCGCGCTGAAAGCCTTTACGGCATGGTCCGGTATTATACCAACGTTGCCGACGATGATACTGGCGGTGTTTGGCGCTTTCTTGATCCAAGCTGCTTTGGCTATTCGGCAGAATTGGCTGTTGTTCGACATTCAGAAGAAGTACGTCGCCTCGTGGCAGCAACGACTGGTGTCGGATTTTTTAGCAACGGACTGGACGCATTTTGCATCCCAGAAACAAGGTCAACTAGTCAATCTCATCCTGGTGGAATGCCCGCGCCTGGGCGCCGCCCTATTTGGCATACTTCAGCTCATTGTTGCGGGTGTCGTGCTCTGCATTTATCTCGCAGTAGCGGTATTGCTGTCCTGGCAAGCAACGGTTCTGCTTGCGGCAGCTTCATTGGCGCTGCTGGCCATTGGTCGACCGATCAGAAAACGCGTCCGCCGCTACGGCGGCGAGCTTGCGCAAATCAACTCCGATCTCGCGGCCACCCTCAATGAGGTTCTGTCGGGCGCAAAACTGATCAAAGCGGGCGCCTCAGAGCCGAGGGCCAATGCTCTGGTGGCGGAACGAATCGATCGGCTCAGAGAGAACCTGACGTGGAGCGCGTTTTGGCCTAGTACGACGCGGTCGGGTTTCGAATTCATGGCTATCGCGATAGTCCTGCTGGTCGTTCTGTACGGGCTCAATGTTGAACAAATTGCCGCGACACAGCTTTTGGTGATTGTGGCCCTGATTGGACGACTCTTGCCGCGACTGGCGCAGATGCAGCAATTCAACAACATGGTCATCCTCTGCGCACCGGCCTATGCGCTGTTGCGCGGCGTTCACGAAAATTTTGTATCGCATCGCGAAGAGATTCCGAAATCACGCCGCTTCGATCTGGCGCAGCCCGTGGACATCAGGGGGCGAGGTCTCGTGGTGCGCTATGGCGACAACACCATCTTGAAAGGCGTGACCTTTGCGATTCCGGCAGGCCACGTCGTTGGCCTCGTTGGCCGGTCGGGCGCTGGCAAGTCTACTTTGATTGATACGCTCATTGGCTTGCTAAAGCCGACCGAAGGTGAACTCACCGTTAATGGCGCGCCGCTTCAAAAACTCGATCTCGCGGCGTGGCGCGGGCGGATTGGCTATGTATCGCAGGATACCTTCCTCTTTCACGATACGATCGCGAACAATATACGATGGGGTGCACCTACAGCGTCATCAACCGCCGTTGAGGCGGCGGCGAGACAAGCAGGCTTAAGCCCCTTCATCGCTGCGCTCCCCGAAGGCTATGACACCGTCGTCGGCGACCGCGGCGTGAAGCTTTCCGGTGGACAGCGGCAGCGAATAAGCCTGGCGCGGGCGCTCATTCGTGAGCCAGCGCTCCTGGTACTTGATGAGCCGACGAGCGCGCTGGATTCAATATCCGAGCAGGAGGTGATGAGCGTCATCAACGCGTTGCGAGGTAGAATCACGGTCATTATCGTAGCGCATCGGCTATCCACCTTGCGTGACGCCGACCTCATTTATGTGATGGACGACGGCTCGATCGTCGAACAAGGCCCCTGGGAAACGCTAAATGACAGTAAAGCGGTGTTTCAACGCCTGCTGCAATCGCAAGCTCTCAGCGAGCATGTCGGGCAATGAGCGCGCGGCGCACTTCGGAAATGCCGGAAAGAGTTTCAGGCTTTAATTCGCAATTTCGAGTGGGCGATCGTGTGGTGGGCTCAGACGCGCCGGTACTTATCATTGCCGAGGCCGGCGTATCGCATTTCGGCGACATGACGCTTGCCTTTGATCTTGTGGATTTGGCGGCCGAGTCGGGTGCGGACGTTTTCAAGACGCAGTTTTTTGACGTCGATAATCTCTACGCCGAACGCGCCGCAGCCTGGCGCGATCGGTTGCGGCCGCGCAACCTTGATCTCGACCAAGCCAGACAACTGGCCGATCGCTGCCGGCAACGCGGTATATTGTTCATGTCGACGGCACATGATGAAAGCCGAGTGTCGTGGCTCAAAGAACTCGACGTTCCGGCAATTAAAGTTGGTTCGGGGGAGCGAAACAATCCGAGTTTCTTAAAAGCACTCGCTGGGCTTGGTCGGCCGATGATTGTTTCGACAGGGATGTACAACGCTGCAGACGTGAGCGAGGCGTTGGAGGCCTGCGCCGAAGGTGGCTGTCGGGATGTGGCGCTGTTGCACTGCGTAACAAGTTACCCCACGCCAGACAGCCAGGTAAATCTTGCCGCCATGGACCGGCTGCGCGAAATCTTCGACGGACCGGTTGGCTATTCGGATCACACGGATGGGTTTCTAGCGCCTTATGCGGCGGTCGCCCGCGGCGCCAAGGTCGTTGAAGAGCACATTACGATTTTGCGTGACGTTCCGAACGCCCAGGATTGGAAAGTTTCGGCAGGTCCCGATAATTTCAAGCGCTTTGTGACGGAACTTCGCCAGATCGAGGCGATGATCGGCGACGGCCAGAAAGGACCGGCGCCGTGCGAAGTTTCGGCGATGAATTGGGCGCTCAAGTCGCTCGTGGCCGCGCAGGATCTTTCCGCCGGTCACCGTCTGACAGAGAAAGATCTCGTTGCTAAGCGTCCCGGTGATGCTGTGCCGCCTAATCGAATTGCCGATTTGATCGGCGGTGTTCTTATCAAATCTGTGCGTGCCGACAGTCCGATCTTGCCCGAGAACGTCAAGAGCAGATGAAGCGCGTCTGTATTGTTCTGACAACGCGAGGCAACTTTGCGAAAATGAAGGCGGTGTTGCGCGCGATAGTCGCCCACCGCGAACTTGAGTTGCTTCTGATAGTTGGCGGGGCCCTGCTCAACAGGCAATCGGATATTCTCGACGCAGTCGGCTGCGAGTTCGAAATTACCGATACACTCGATTATATGCTGGCGTCGGAGACGCCTTCTGCAATCGGGGCTTCCGCCGCGATGTGCACACTCAGGGCAACCGAACTACTCGACCGTTTGAAACCGGATATATTGATGGTGATCGCCGACCGCTATGAGGCCTTAGCACTGGCGCAGGCGGGTGTTTTTACGAATTGCCGCATCGCACACCTCGAGGGAGGCGAAGTATCGGGGTCTATTGACGAACGCATTCGCCACGCGGTGACTAAGCTTTCGCACTACCATCTCGTTTCCAGCGAGGATGCCGCGCAACGGATCGTGCTGCTCGGAGAATATCCGGAATCGGTGAGGATCGTGGGATCGCCGAGCTTTGATCTGCTGAGTGACACTGAGTGTGACGGGCGGCGTCGATTGCAAGACCGCCTGTCCGCGATGTCCGATATCGATCTGACAAAGCCTTTTCTCCTGGTATCTCAGCATCCGGTCGTAACCGAGTACGACGATGCGCAGGCGCAGTATGATGTGCTGGCAAATGCCGTCCTGGCCTTGAATTTGCCGACCGTATGGATTTGGCCTAACAACGACGCGGGCGCGCAGTACGTTCGTCGGCCTCTCGCTCGGCTGAAATCTGAGGCGCCTGGTTCGCCGGTTTGCGTGCTCGCCGGCATTCCTATCGAAGAGTATGGTGCCGCGCTGAAGGGCACTGTTTGCCTTCTCGGAAACAGTTCGAGCGGAATAAGGGAATCGGCATTTTTGGGAACGCCAGTGGTCAATATCGGTTCACGTCAGACGGGACGCGATCGCGGGGCCAATGTAGTCGACGTGCCCTGTGAGACGGCGGCGATAACGGGTGCCGTGCGAAAGCAGATAGCCAATGGACGCTATAAGCCCGATTTCCGCTATGGCGACGGCGCGGCTGGACTCAAGATTGCTGCGTTTCTTGCTGATTACCGGCCCCCACTCGACAAGACAATCACCTATTGAGCCATGACGAAGCCGAAGGCGGTTTATTATAGGATTCTCCGATACCAATCGGAAAACTATACCTTCTTGCAGAGTCTCTTTGAACTGATAGAATTGAATGATCCGCGGGAGGACGACGCGCGAATTGCAGGAGCCGAGGTGCTCTTTGCTCCACTCGGCTTCGTGGTTGACGCTGCCAAAATGGATTATTGTCCGCTGTTGCGGGCGATCGTATCCAATACGACTGGAATTCCACATATTGATGCTGAGGGGGCCGATGCGCGCGGCATCCGCATTTGCGCTCTTCACGATGAGTTAAAATTCCTCGATAGTATAACCCCGACCGCCGAGCACACTATCGGTCTCATGATTGCCGCTTGGCGTCGGATTCCGGCGGCACACCGCGCCGCGTCGGATGGTGCCTGGGATCGGAGACCTTGGGGTGCGCCGCGCATGCTGTCCCGCATGCGCCTGGGATTGGTTGGCTATGGTCGGCTCGGTCGCAAAGTGGGCCGTATTGCTGAGGCGATGGGTATGAAAATCGACTTTTATGATCCAGCGGTACCCGGCGGCGCGACCAGCCTCAGGGACCTTGTTCGACATTCCGAAGTCCTCAGCCTCCACGCGCCTTCGCTGCCCGGAACGCGTAACTTGGTGTCGCGTGAGATGCTTGAGCAACTGCCGCATGGCGCGCTGGTCCTCAACACTGCGCGCGGCGAATTGCTTGATGTCGATGCCCTTCTCGATCTTCTCGAAACCGGCCATGTTGCGGCTGCTGCGCTGGACACGGTCGACGGTGAATATGATCCGGAGTTTTCCAGGACTTTCCGGGATAGTCGGCTAGCCCAAGAAGCACGGCGCAGGGACAATCTGATCATAACGCCGCACATCGGGGGTTCAACGCTTGACGCCTGGTATGAAACTGAGCGTTTTGTCATCGAAAAGGCGGCGCGCGCGCTGGGGCTGGACCCGAACTTCAGCCGCAAATCGACGGTAAATCCTGCCGAACTGACAGCACCCTCCGCTGCAAACGATCCCGCGGCTGGGGCGTTGGGGCGCGTGTCATGACGGTAGGCCTGCCTGGCTTAGAGCCGGCGCGTATATTTCTCTGTGATCTGACTTACACCCAGCAGACTATTTCATCGGACGTCATGCCCGCGGCGATCGGCTGCATCGCGACCTACGCCGAGCGCGAGCTCGGTGACGACGTTGCGATTGAGATATTCAAGTTTCCCGAGACTTTTGTCGAAGCTTTGGAAACCCGACCGCCGCCGCAAATTGTCGGCTTCTCAAATTACTGCTGGAACGAAGACCTAAGTACCCAGTTTGCGAGCGTTCTCAAGCAGCAACATCCGGAAGTCGTCGTGATCTTTGGCGGTCCGAACTATCCAACGACGGCAACGGAGCAAGAACGCTTTCTGCGCAAATATCCGCAGATAGATTTCTACGTGGCAAAGGAAGGCGAGGTCGCGTTCACGCGTCTCATTGCAGCATTAGGCGCCGCGAATTTCGATGCCAAAAATGTACCGCTTGACTTGCCGTCAATTCATCGGATTGCGGACGGGCAGTTCATTGCTTCGTCCACGACCGCTCGGATTCGCGACATGAGCGAAATACCATCTCCTTATCTTACCGGAAAACTCGACGCGTTTTTCGACGGCGTCATGCTGCCGATTATTCAGACGAACCGTGGCTGTCCCTTCCAATGTACGTTCTGTGTGGAAGGCATCGACTATTACAACAAGGTGGCAAAGACAAAAACCATCGAAAAAGTGGACGCCGAACTGGAATATATCGCCAGCCGAATGGCGAAGCTCCGTCATGAAAAAAATGGCCGGGCCGATCTGCACATCGCGGATTCCAATTTCGGCATGTACAAGGAAGACATGGAGATTTGTCGCGCGATCGCGAAGCGGCAGCGGGACTATTCCTACCCCGAGTATATCAATGTGGCGACCGGAAAAAATCACAAGGAACGGGTGCTCGCGGCGGCAACCGAGATAAATGGGGCGCTGCGGCTTTCGGGATCGGTACAAAGTCTCGATCCGATTGTGCTTCGTAATATAAAACGAGCAAACATCGATGCCGACCAGATCCTCGATTTAGCGCTAAGCGCGGCAAAGATCGGCGCCAATTCGTATTCGGAGATTATCCTCGGCCTGCCGGGTGACACTTTCGAAGGACATCTGAGAACTACGAGGCTTATTGTCGAAGCGGGATTTAATATCGTTTGTCTTTATCAGTTGATGTTATTGCCGGGCACTGACCTGGCTTCGGACGAAAGCGTCCATGACTGGAAGATGGAGACCCGCTATCGCGCCATTCCGCGTTGCTACGGCTATTACGATCTGTTCGGGCGTCAAATAAACGCCTGCGAAATCGAACGCATCTGCATCGCCAACGAATCATTGTCGTTCGAGCAGTATCTGCGATGCCGTAAGCTCCACCTCATTATCAATCTATTTTATAATGATGGAGTCCTCAAAGAAGTTCTGCGTGTCATCAAAATGCTCCGCTTATCGATTTTCGACTGGCTTATTCTTATTTTCGAGGATCGGCAGAACAGGAATTTTGAGGAATTAGTCGGCCGATTTTTGGAGGAGACGGAAACCGAACTGTGGCAGAGCGGCGAGGAACTGCGCGAATTTACACAGGACCGGTCCAACATTAAGAAATTCATTACCGGGGAGATCGGCGCCAATCTCATATTCAAATATCGCGCCTGGGCGCTGCTGGACTATGCGGAGGACATCGCAGACGTGGCGCGGCGCTCGCTGGACACGCTATTGGAGCGGGGTAACGCCGAAGAATTGGCACGCGCGCTTGGAGGTGAACTTGTCACCTTCGGCCTCTCGCGAATGCAGGGATTATTCGACTGCTCACGGCCAGACCCGGAGCATGAGTTCCGGTATCGGGTGACGGCTTTTGCCGACGCGCCGGAAAGCGATGACCCCGCCGATTTCCAACTGGCGTCGCCCGTTTCGTATCGATTTGTTCATACGGAAGAGCAGGTGAACAGTATCCGCAATTACACCGCCATCTATGGAACCACGCTCACCGGACTGAGCCGGATCCTATCCAAGGTCTATGTCCGGAAGCTGTTTCGCGTGCCTGTGGACGTAAGCGGATCGTTGCCCGCGCAGCAGAGTCAGAAAGATCTCCGCTTCGGTCAGGCAGCTCTCACCGGCTTGAATGAATTCGGCTGAGTGCGGGCGAGACTGCGTCGCAGGTAAAGTAGTCATTCACATGAAATCATGGGCGCTGGTACCCGCACGCGGCGGCTCAAAGAGCATTCCGCTAAAGAATCTCTTACGGCTTTCGAGCCGCCCTTTGCTTGACTACGTCGTGCGTGCTGGGCAGGCCAGCGCCGTCCTGGAACGGATTATCTGCTCGACAGATAACGAGCGTATCGCCGAACGCGCCAATACGCTTGGCATCGAAGTGGACTGGAGACCGGCTACTCTGGCGACCGATGATGCCAAAGTCGATGACGTTGCCCGTGACCTTTTGATGAGGCAAGCGCGTTCAGGTGCGCGGTCGCCCGATGTCATCGTTCTTTTGCAGCCGACCAGCCCATTTTTGCAGCCGGAGCAGATTCGGCAATTGCTGGCATTTTTCGGATCGCGGCCTTCCGCCGCATCGGCGCACACGGTTTATGCCGTTCCCCACAACCTTCACATCTGGAACCAGCGTCAGGTGACTGAGAGCGCGGAGGTGACGTTTCCGTTCGAATCGGAGCGGGAGCGGGCGCGGAACAAGCAGCAGAAGCCCAAAACCTTTGCCTTTGGCAATCTAATCGCGACACGTGCGGCGGCGCTGTTATCGGGTGCCGGGTTTTATGCAAAGCCGAGCGTAGCGTTGCCGATAGACGCGAAATATGCCTTCGACCTGGACCAGCAAGCGGATATTGCGATGGCAGAGGCGATGATCGCGGCGCGCTTGATCAATCTTGATCACCTTGAGGTGATGCCATCTGACCCGGCCGATCCGGCGGCTCGACCGAGACCGGCCCAACAACAGCGGAGTTGAAGACGACCATGCGTATTATCATACTTGGCGGTGACGGATATCTCGGATGGCCGACTGCGTTGCATTTTTCGGCCCGGGGCGACGACGTCACGGTGGTCGACAATTTCGCGAAACGTCAGTGGGAGTTCGAAGAGGGTATCGAGCCGCTGATGCCGATCGTGCCGCTGCATCGCCGCGCGCGCCTCTGGAAGGAAACGACTGGGCGTGACATCGGTGTCGAAGTCTGCGATTTGCTGAATCATCGGCTCCTGTACAAGATCATGGAGGACGTCAAGCCGCATGCCATAGTCCATTATGCGGAGCAGCCCTCGGCTCCTTATTCGATGCAAAGCCGGAATAGCGCGGTCTACACGCAGCATAATAACATCATCGGCACTCTAAATGTGCTGTTCGCCATGGAGAGTCACTGTCCGGACGCCCATCTGGTCAAGCTCGGTACGATGGGAGAATACGGGACACCCAATATCGACATCGAGGAAGGCTGGCTGACCTTGACGCATAACGGCCGTACCGACACGGTGTTATTCCCTAAGCGTCCCGGCAGCATCTATCATCTATCCAAAGTTCACGATTCCGGGAACATAGAATTCGCCTGCCGGACCTGGAAGATGCGCGCAACCGACCTCAATCAGGGCGTCGTCTATGGTTTGGAAACCGATCATGTTCCCTTTGGCCACGAGTTGCGCACGTCGTTTCACTATGACGATGTTTTCGGAACGGTGCTCAACCGTTTTTTGGTACAGGCGGCGATCGGGCAACCATTAACAGTTTACGGCAAGGGCGGTCAGACGCGGGGCTTTCTCAACATTCGAGATACAATTGGCTGCGTGGCGCTGGCTGTCGACCATCCCGCCGCCGCGGGCGAATTCCGGGTCTTCAACCAGTTCACCGAGCAGTTCTCCATCAATGCGCTGGCTGAAAAAGTACGGTCGGCGGCGGGCCGTGCCGGCGTTGCGGCCAAAATTGATCATTTGCCGAATCCTCGGCTTGAATCCGAGGAGCACTATTACAACGCCAAACATACGAAGCTCGTGGACCTTGGCCTTAAACCGCATTTGCTCGATGATGCCACTGTGGATCGGATGTTCGCTGCAGTCTTGAAAGCGAAGGACCGTGTGGACCCCGCTGTCATTCTGCCGCGCATCAAGTGGCATTCGGGAGGTGGGCGCGCGGCGAGATCGAACTGATTGAATATAGCTGCCGAAATATCGTCAGAATTCCGGCGAGGCGTCACCCGCTACGCCGCCGCCCTCAGACAAAACATACACTCGTGCTGAATGTCCTGATTCTCTGTGCCCAAGGTGGCTCCGCCGAAGCTGAGTTTAATGGCAGTATCGCCGGCGCACTCCAAGCCCAGGCCGCCGGCGCAGCTAAGGTCAGCGTGACTTGCCTGCGGCGTGTAGATGCCGATGCGATTTGGCACTTGGCACCGGAGGTTGGCGTCACACGGTCCTTCGAGGAATTCTGCGATGGACCGTCAACAGTTCGGTCCGAGGACGAAGCGGTCCGTCTCGCTCGGGAATACCCGCGGACCAATTGGTGGTCGATTGCCATTGCCGAGCGCCACTTTGTCGACTCGTCATTTTTGCTAGGCGGTGCAGGGGAGCACCCGCAGCCGCAGGCCGATATCGAGCGTCTGATCGTCAATATGGTCCGCCACTTTGAGGCGATATTCGGTTCAGATCGGATCGATGCGGTAATAGCACCGGTTGCGGACTCGCTTATCATCCACGTGTTCTATCAGGTGGCGCGCCGATATGATGTCCGGGTGCTCGCCCTATCGCCGAACGCGTGGATCCGCGAGAACGGCAAAAGCGGTTTCTACATTGGCCGGGATGAATATCTGCACGGTAATCGGATGGAGGAGACTTACCGGAATTTGGTTAAACGTGGCCTGACCGAAGCGGAGCGTCAGCGCGTCAACCGCTACAAGCGTGGAGTTGCGGAATTCAATATAACCCAGCTTTATCAAAGCGTCATGAAGCGGCCTTTCATCGCCTCGCCGTTGTCGCCGAATGTCAGAAGGCTTTGGGGATATTTACGCGAGAACGCCGCGCGGCGAAGAGAGGTCGAATATTACAAGATTGACGTGCTAGCCAAAATAAAAGCGAACCTCCTGCGGCTTTGGCGTCGCCAGCGCGGCCGCTTCCTGGTGGGCGCGCCAAGGTTGGAAATTCCGCTCCGTAGCGTCTTCTACCCCATGCAATATCAGCCCGAACAGACCACCCTCGTCGGAGGTCTGTTTTACGCGAATCAGATCGCTACCATTGAGAACATCGCGAAAGCGCTGCCTTTCGGTTTCACTCTAATCGTGAAGGAGCATCCGCGCGGTCGTGGCGCGCGGCCGGCCTGGCAATACCGGCACTTGGCACGCTTTCCAAATATCCAGTTCTCCGATGCCGATGCCAAGTCCATCATGTCGAGTTGTCGAGCAGTGATAACGATCACCAGCACGGCCGGTCTCGAAGCGATGGCGCTCGATAAGCCCGTAATCTTGTTCGGCAATTGCTATTACGATTTCGCCGAGATTGTTTACAAGCCGAAATCGTGGTCTGACCTCGCGGATATGTTGCGACGGATCTTGATCGACGACGAATATACGGCCAATGCGCGTCGTCACGATCTGATCGATTGCTTCTTTCTGTCATATTTACTTGCCCGCATTCCAACGTTGCTCAACAAAGAATTGGCGCCTGCCGTCGCGTCCGCGATTTGTGCCGAACTTGGTCTGCAACAAGATCAACTGGTCCATGCGGGCTGAGCAGCCAATCTATCGAATGGGATTATTTCTCGGTGCCTCGCTATAAGGGAATCATTCTTGCCGGCGGTTCTGGCTCGCGGCTGTGGCCGCTTACGATCGTGAGCACCAAGCAATTGCTTCCGATCTACGACAAGCCGATGATCTACTATCCGTTGACGACGTTGATGTTGGCGGGCATTCGCGAAATCTTGCTGATTACGGCCGCGCCGGAGGTGCCGCGTTTCCGAGCGTTGCTTGGCGACGGTGATCAATGGGGCATTCATATCGATTATGCGGTCCAACCCGAGCCGGACGGTATCGCCACCGCCTTTCTGATCGGCGAGAAATTTATCGATGGCGCGCCGTGCGCCCTGATTCTCGGCGACAACGTCTTTTACGGGGCGGGCCTCGGCGAAATTGTGCAGCGCGCGGCACTGCAGACGGACAGGTGCGACCGTCTTCTGTCACTGGGTCAAAAATCCGAGGCCTTACGGCGTGCTGGAAATGAACGCGCAATATCGACCGATCCGAATCGACGAAAAGCCGGCAATGCCGCGCTCGAATTGGGCGGTGACCGGCCTCTACTTTTACGACGCCTCGATCGTCGAGATAGCGCACAAGCTCAGTCCTTCGGCGCGGGGCGAGCTTGAAATTACCGATGCCAATCGCGCTTATCTCGAGGCCGGAAGGCTGAATGCTCAGAACCCTTGGCCGGGGCTTTGCCTGGTTCGATGCCGGCACCCACGAATCGCTGCTGCAGGCTTCCGAGTTCATTCGTACCGTCGAAGAGCGCCAGGGACTGAAGATCGGTTGTCCGGAAGAGATCGCCTATCGCATGGAGCTCATAGACAAGACTGCGCTTGAGAATCTCATCGCGGCGATTGCCAACAAAGATTACACCGGCTATTTGCGCCGGCTGCTCGAACCGGATCACATCTGAAATCGATGGCCGAACGCTCTAGTTCCCGTTCTGGCCGCTGCCGCATTTGCGGCACGCAGATTACCGCTTTCATGTCGTTCGGCCGCATGCCGATCGCCAATGGTTTCTTGACGGCGAACGAAATGCCGGACGAGTATCTTCTTCGAACTGGCGCCGGCTTTCTGCGAGTCGATGCGAAATGTTCCAAATCGTCGAGCAGCCGCGCGCCGGACAAGATGTTCCACGCGCAATATGCTTTCTTCTCAAGTACATCGCGCTATATGCAGGCACATTTTGCCGCCTTCGCAGACGCTGTGATGCGTGATGTTCTCACCGGCCGCGCCGATCCGTTCGTAGTCGAGCTCGGCAGCAATGACGGCATTATGCTGCGCCACTTCCATGATAAGGCTATTCGCCATCTCGGCATCGAGCCGTCCACGAATGTCGCCGACCTGTCGCTCGCAAGCAGGGCATCTGCACCATCAGCGAATTCTTCAATCTCGCGCTTGCCGATCGAATCGTCGCCGAGCACGGTCATGCCGATGTGATGCTTGCGGCGAATGTCATGTGCCATATCCCCGACCTGCCCGGGGTGGCCGCGGGCGTGGCACGGCTGCTCAAGCCCGACGGTGTCTTCATTTTCGAAGATCCCTATCTCGGCGACATGATCGCCAAGACGGCTTACGACCAGATTTACGACGAGCATGTCTTTGTGTTTTCGGCATCGTCGGTCAGTCAGGCGTTCGCTCCGCACGGACTCGAACTAGTCGAAGTTGCACCGCAGACCACGCACGGCGGATCGATGCGCTACACGCTTGCACGAAGGGTAGCCGACCGCCGTCGGCCCGCGTCGCCGACCGTCTCGCCAAGGAGCGGACGCAAGGGCTCGGCCGGCTGGAGACCTATCTGCAGTTCAAGACGAACTGCGAGACTTCGCGACGCCTTTTAATGCGGACGCTGGAAGACCTGCGCAAGGCCGGCAAAAGCGTGGTCGGCTACGGCGCGACCTCGAAAAGCACGACCGTGACCAATTATTGCGGCATCACGCCCGAGCATGTCGAGTTCATTTCGGATACGACGCCGATCAAGCAGGGTAAATTTTCGCCCGGTGCACATATTCCGGTGCAGCCGCTATGCGGAGTTTGCGCGCGCCTATCCCGATTTTGCCTGCTGTTTGCCTGGAATCATGCGGCCGAGATCCGCGAGAAGGAACAAGCCTTCCTTGCCGCCGGCGGGCGCTGGATCGTTTACGTTCCGGAAGTGAAGATCGTTTCCTAGGATTTATCCCATCTTATGATTCCCTGGACCAACCCGTTGGCGCAATACCGGACGCATCGTGAAGCCATTACGGCTGCAATCGACGCGGGTGCTCGACGGCGGCAGCTATATCCTCGGCGAGGAAGTCGAGAACTTCGAGCGCGCTTTCGCCGATTATTGCGGTGTCGCGCATGCAGTCGGCGTGGGCAGCGGCACCGATGCGCTTATTCTCGCGATGCGCGCGCTTGGCATTGGTGCGGGCGATGAGGTGATCACGGTATCGCATACCGCGGTGGCGACGGTCGCCGCAGTGCTTGCGACCGGGGCGACGCCGGTTCTGGTCGATGTCGACACCCTTCTATACGATCGATCCGGCGAAGATCGAGGCGGCGATCACCCGCCGAACCAAAGCTATTATCGTTGTTCATCTCTCGGGTCAGGCCGCCGATATGAGTGCGATCGGCGCGATCGCCAAAACGCACGCATTGCACCTGATCGAGGATTGCGCGCAAGCCGCCGGCGCCTGCTATGGCGAGCGGCGCGTCGGAACGATTGGCGATATTGGCTGTTTCAGCTTCTATCCGACGAAGAATCTTGGTGCGATCGGCGACGGCGGCATGGTCGTGACGGCGAAAAGCGATTTGGCCTCGAGGGTGCGCCGGCTCCGTCAATACGGATGGGACGAGAATCGCGATACGCAGATTTCCGGGGCTGAATTCGCGGCTCGATCCACTGCAGGCGGCCATTTTGGGCGTCAAGCTGCCCAGGATCGACATCGATAATGCACGCCGCTCAGCCGTGGCGCGGAAATACGATGAGATGCTGGCAGATTTGCCCCTCACGCTGCCCGCGGTGCGACCGAATACCCACCATGTCTATCACCTGTATGTCGTCGCCTGCGATAATCGTGGCGGCCTGAAGTCCCATCTGGCGGAGCGCGAGATCGGCACTGCGGTGCATTATCCCGTGCCGGTCCACCAGCAAAAGGGTTATGCCGACCGCGTGCGGCTTCCGGAAAATGGCCTTCCGGTGACCGAGCGGATTGTCGACCGTATCCTCACTTTGCCGGTGTTCCCCGAACTCGGCGACGACGACATCGCGCGCGTGGTCGCCGCCGTGCGCGGCTTCTACAAGGCCTCGCTTTGAACGCTGCAGAGCCGGCAAGAGCTCACCGTGAAGGCACGATGACGCCGCGAATGACCATCGTCCTGCCGCTCAAGGGACGTTATCTGTTCACTCTGCGGTTCTTGTGGCACGCCAACAAAGTGGGGTTGCCGTATCGCTTCTTGATTGCCGATGGGCAGGTCCATCCGGCCCTTGCCGCGATACTCGAAAACGCAAAAGCGGTGTTTCCCGCACTCGACATCGACTACGTCCGCTATCCGGATGATGCGGACTTCAGTCAGTTCTACCTGAAGATGTCGGACGCCGTGGCGCGGGTGCGCACGCCCTATGCAATGTTGGCGGACAACGACGACTTCCTCGTCCGCTCCGGCATCGAGCGCAGCCTCGATTTTCTTGACGCTCATCCGGATTATGTCTGTTGCGGCGGCGGGCTCGCCGGCTTTTCCGTCTATTGCGGGCTCGGAAATCGCGATAACGGGCTCACTGGACAGCCCAACCGCTACGCCTACCGCTACACCGTTCATGACCGCTCTGCGGACTTCTCCTCGGAGTCGGCAGTCGAGCGGCTGCGCGCGGGCTCGCGCAATTGGTGGACCTATTATGCCGTATATCGAACTCCGGCCCTCGCGGCGATGTGCCGGGAAATCGTCGAGATCGATTTCAGCGATCTACAGCTGCACGAATTTTATTGTGCGATGCGCACAATGACCTTGGGCAAGGCGCGCTCGGAGGCTGCGACCATCGCTTACATGCGCCAATACGGCACCTCGATGCAGGCCTCGTTGCGGAAGGACTGGGTACATCATTTGCTGCGCAGCCGGTTCACTAGCGACTTTGCCGCCCTGGTCGAGCGGATTTCCGCGCAAGCGGCGGCCGCCGATGGGGGCGACGCGGCTGCAAATTGCCGAGATGCTGCGCGTGATTTGCGGGAGCTGGTTACGTGAATTCCTTCGCGTCTATTATGGCGAGGTGCAGGGCCTGAAGCAGTGGATGCGCGATCATATCCCGACCGTCGTCAACTGGCTCAAATTGCGTCGTCGTTATTTCGTCGGCCGCGAGCGCGCAGTCCTATTCTCGAATCTGACGGCGGACGGCGCTTCGATGGACTATCTGAAGCGATTCGATGCCGAGCTTGCGGACATCGAGGACGTTCTTACCGGCAACAACTTTGCCGATTTCCTCGCGTCTTACAGAGTGGATTTTGGCGAAACTGCTCGTTTACCGGTGCAGTCGTCTCATTTGCGGCAGGCGGTAGCCGAGTAGCAGGCATGCGCGTCAAGCCGACGGGATTTGCCGGACTCCTGGTCATCGAGCCAAAGCGGTTTGACGACGAGCGCGGCTTTTTCCAGGAGACGTTCCAGCACTCGCGTTACCGTGCTGCGGGCATTACCGACGCATTCGTTCAGGACAATCACTCCCGCTCGGTCAAAGGCATGCTGCGCGGCTTGCATTTCCAGATCAAGTATCCGCAGGCTCAACTTGTTACCGTGTTGCGTGGTCGCATATTCGACGTGGCCGTCGATTTGCGGCGTGGCTCGGCAACGTTCGGCCGCTGGTTCGGCGCCGAGCTTGACGAGAACGGGCCCTCTCAGATGTACATGACGCCGGGCTTCGCCCACGGCTTTTGCGTGCTCAGCGACTATGCCGACCTCCACTATAAGGTGAGCCGCATCTACGATCACAGTGACGAGGGTGGCTTACTGTGGAGCGACCCCGATCTTGGCATCCAATGGCCGATAGCGGCGCCTGTTGTGGGCAAACGGGATGCGTCATACCCGCGGCTGCGCGAAGTCGCGGCGGATCGCCTGCCGCATCCGAGCCATGGCTAGTTCCGTCATGCCCATTCCCGCGGCCACGGCGGTCGAGCCTGATTTCAAGGTCTGGGATGGCGTCTACCCCTCATTTGCGGCGGCGCCTGCCGTCGGTCCGGGCTTCGACGGCCCGATCTGGCACGAGCGCAGCCGGCGGGCGGCGCGCGAAGCTTATGCCGAGGCCGAAGCCGGCGAGCCGCTCGACTACGGCTTGCGTCAGCGCAATTCACTTTTGCCGACCGTCGTTGCGTCCATGCTCGGGCGGCAAGATCGCGTCCGGGTCCTTGATTTCGGCGGCGGTTTTGGTTTGGGATATTTGCTTCTCACCCGCGCGATGCCTTCTGCGATCGCGCGCGTCGATTATACGGTGGTCGAATCCGCGGGGATTTGCGAAACCGGTCGTGACTTGTTTGCTGGCAACGCTAATCCGAGCTTTCGCGATCGCCTGCCCGATGCGGCGCTATTCGACATCGTGCACGCGGCAAGCGTCATCCAATATATCGGCGACTGGCGCGCCTTAATCCGACAGCTGGTTGGTTATGGAGCGCGGTACTTAAGTCTTGCCGATATTTTTATCGGTGATTTCTCAACCTTCGTGACGCTGCAAAACTATTACGATAGCCGCATACGACACTGGTTCTTCAATGCCGCGGAGTTTATTGGCGCGATCGAGGGGAGCGGTTATCAGCTCGCGCTGCGTGTCCCGTGCGACGCTAAAATTCTGGGCCGTTATGGGCCGCTGCCGATGGACAATTTTCCGGAGAAACTGAGGATTTCGAATACCACCAATCTATTGTTCCGCGACGCGAGGACCGAGGCGTGAAGAGGATCGTTATCACCGGCGCGCGCGGCTACATTGGCACGGCGTTGACCGAACGACTCGCCGCTGACGGTTACAGCCTGCGGCTCGTGTCGCGGTCGGAATTGACGCGCAGATCCGCGCAGCTAGGTGCAAGAATTGAGTGCGTCGCTGCCGATCTGCGCGACGCAAGGGTGTGGTCACGGCTGCTCGACGGGGTCGACATGGTCATCCATCTATCCTCGCGCACCGATTTGCGCGGGGCAGAGCAGGATCCCCTCGGGGATGACGATCTGAATGTCGGGCCGGTCCGGGCCCTTATCAGCGCTGCGACTAATTCGCCGCGGGTGTTATTTGCCAGCACAGTAACAATCGCCGGCGTCGATCCGCGCCTACCGGTCGATGAGGAATGTCCTGACGAGCCGTGCTCGGTCTACGACCGTCATAAGCTCGTCAGCGAAAGGCTTCTGCGCGAAGCAACACAGCGCGGCGTTCTCCGTGCTGCCAGCCTTCGGCTGTCGAACGTCTACGGTCACGGCGGCGCTTCCATAAATGCCAATCGAGGCATCCTTAACGCCATGCTCAAGAATGCAATCGCGAGCGAGCCGCTCACTCTCTTCGGCGACGGCGCCTACACTCGCGATTACACCCATCTCGCTGACGTCGTTGATGCATTTCACCGGGCGATCGCTGAACCGCGCATTTGTGATGGTCGCCATTACGTCGTCGCAACAGGCAAAGGAAACACATTGGCGCAAACCTATAAACTCGTCGTCGAGGCGGCCCTGCGTCATACCGGACGGCAGGTAGAAATCCGGCATGTGCCCGAGCCTCGCGACTTGCAGCCGATTGAACGCCGAAATTTCATCGGAAATTCCCGGTTATTTCAGTGCCTTACCGGCTGGCGACCGCAATTCGATTTGAAGGCCGGTATCGACGACTATTTCGACCGCGCGATGGCGCGAGCGCCGGTTCCGGTCGCCAAATGAACAATTCTCATTTTGAAGCGCGTGAACCCCGTGCGGTTGATGGTGCGACCGTCGATGTCGATGGTGTGCGCCCGATAGAACTGCCGCTCTTTGTTCGCGACGATGGCGAGATCGTAGTAGGGCAGGCGCCGGACGTGCCGTTTACGACCGCACGAATATTTACGTTGACCGCGCCGCTCGGCGCCCGGCGCGGCGAACACGCGCACCGGCGCTGTTCGCAGTTCATGTTATGCGTGCACGGTTCGGTCGATGTCCTGTGCGACGACGGTCGGCAACGCAAGACATTCTCACTCGATCGAAGCAATCTGGCGTTATGTGTACCGCCGGGGATTTGGAATACCGTCGTCTTCACGCGAGAGCCATCAGTAGTTGTCGTACTCTGCGACCGGCCGTTCGAGGAAGATGACTATCTCCGTAGCTACCCGGAGTTTCTGGCTTTCCGAAAGAGCAGTGCATGAAGATCGTCGTCACCGGCGCGCTAGGCCACATCGGCTCGGCGCTGATCCGCCAGTTGCCGATCCAATTCCCCGACGCCGAGATCGTTATGGTCGATAACATGATGACGCAGCGCTATCCGTCATTGTTCGACCTTCCGGCGATCGGCCGCTATAGATTTGTCGAGGCAGACGTACGCGAAGTCGATCTCCGTTCGGTCGTCGATGGAGCGCATGTCGCGGTTCATCTCGCGGCGATCACCGACGCCGCCGGAACGTTCGATCGTGCGGCGGAACTCGAAGCCAACAATTTTGACACCACGGCCAAGATTGCCGCCGCATGCCGGGATGCGGGCGTTCGGCTCATTCATCTGTCTTCGACCAGCGTCTACGGCACACAGAATGCCGTCGTATCGGAGGATTGCACGGCCGATGAGCTGAAGCCGCAAAGTCCTTACGCCACGACTAAGCTAAGAGAGGAGAGTCTCGTTCAATCCATGGTGCGGCTTGAGGGGTTACGCGCCATCGTCTTTAGATTTGGCACGATCTTCGGCGTCTCGCCCGGCATGCGTTACCATACGGCTGTCAATAAATTTTGTTGGCAAGCAGTTATGCGACAACCGCTGAGCATCTGGCGGAGTGCTTACGATCAGAAGCGGCCCTACCTCGACTTAACGGATGCCGTTCGCGTCATCGCCTTCGCCATCCAGCAGGATGTTTTCGACGGGCTGGTTTATAACGTGCTCACGCTCAACAGTACGGTGCGGGATATCGTTGACTGCATCCGGGAATTCATACCTGACGTTCAGCTCGCGTTCGTTAACAGCCCCATTATGAATCAGCTTTCATACGAAGTGTCATGCCAGCGCATTCGCGATCGCGGCTTCGCCTTTGCCGGCGACATTCGGCGCGGCATCGGCGAAAGCGTGGCGTTGCTCGCGAGCGCGAATCGAGCCTGAACATGTCCACCCTTTTGGTCACTGGCGGCGCTGGGTTTATCGGCGCGAATTTTGTCAATTACTGGCGGCGCTTCCGGTCTTCCGACCAAATCGTCATTCTGGACGCGCTGACTTACGCTGGAAACTTCGAGAGTATTGCGGCGCTTTGCGACGGCGGCTTCTGTCGTTTCGTTCGCGGCGACATTTGCGACGCGGCCGCAATGCAGGAATTGTTTCGAAAGCACGACTTCGACATCGTGGTGCATTTCGCGGCCGAAAGCCATGTCGACCGCTCGATCTACGCATCGCAAGTCTTTACCCGCACTAACGTGCAAGGCACACACGTCCTTTTGGATGCTGCGCTGACGGCGTGGAAGTCGTCGTTTGACGGGAGGCGCTTTCACCATATTTCGACCGATGAGGTGTTCGGCTCTCTCGGTCCCGGGGACGCGCCGTGGACTGAACGATCGCTCTACGAACCAAGGTCGCCGTATGCCGCGAGCAAGGCCGCGAGCGACTTTCTGGTCCGCTCGTATGCGCATACGCACGGATTGCCCGTGACGATCACAAATTGTTCCAATAATTACGGTCCTTATCAGTTTCCCGAGAAGCTTCTGCCGCTGATGATTGTCAATGCACTTACGGGACAAAGTCTTCCAATCTACGGAGACGGCGGAAATGTACGCGATTGGCTTTATGTTGAGGATCACTGCGCGGCGATCGCGCTCGTGCTGCAGCGCGGCGTTGCGGGAGAAACATATAATGTCGGCGGCGGCAACGAATTGCGAAACGTCGAACTTGTCGGGATATTGTGCGATGAAATGGATCGGCGCTTTATTAGAGATGAGAACCTTGCCGCGCGGTTTCCCGATTGCTTGGCAGCCAGAGGCCGGAGCACCCGCGAAGCGATGAGTTTCGTCAGTGATCGGCCAGGTCACGACCGTCGCTATGCAATATGCGCGGACAAATTGTCGAGCCAATTGGGCTTTCGCGCCAAGACAACTTTTGAGGAAGGGCTTGCAAAGACGGTCGACTGGTACCTGGCAAACGAGGCCTGGTGGCGGCGTATCCAAAGCGGCGCGCACCGCGACTGGATGAAGCTGCATTACGGCGCCGAACCGAAGGAATCGTTCGGCTGACGATGACGTTCCCTCCCGATCTGCGCAGTTTGGATACGCAAGCAATTCAATTGTTCCGTCAAGCGTCGGCGGACTTTTCGTTGTTTGCCTCGACATTGAACGATGCCGCTGCCATGCCGCCAGACGACACCTCGACAGAAAGGCCGCGCCAGCGCGCCGACGCTTTTGCAGCGCATATCGTTTGGCGGTCGGAAGCGCCGCTTCTCCCGGGCCGCAGTTATCTTCTCAAAGCCGGGACACAGACCGTCGGTGGCACGGTGACCGAACTCAAATACCGTATCGATATGGATAATCTGGATCATCTCGCAGCCAAGGAACTGCGGCAGGACGAAATTGCGTTCGTCAACCTCGCCACTGCGGAGCCGATCAATTTTGATTCGTACGACGAAAACAGCGGCACCGGAGGCTTTATCCTTATCGATCGTCACAGCAATGCGACGGTTGCCGCCGGCCTGATCCGCTTCGGCCTGCGCAGAGCCGCCAACACCTTCTATCAATCTTTTGAAGTGACAAAGACCGCCCGCGCGCAGCTCAATGCGCAGAAGCCGGCGTTGTTGTGGTTCACCGGCCTGTCAGGCGCCGGGAAATCGACCATCGCCGATCACCTGGAGAGGAAACTGCACGCACTCGGTAAACATACCTTCGTGCTCGACGGCGATAATGTCCGTCACGGCCTCAACCGCGATCTTGGCTTCACCGAAGCCGATCGCGTGGAGAATATCCGCCGCGTCGCCGAAGTCGCCAAACTGTTCGTTGAGGCCGGCCTGATTACGCTTGTTTCCTTTATCTCGCCGTTTCAGGCCGAGCGCGAGATGGCCCGCTCGCTCGTGGCGCCGGGAGAATTCGTCGAAATATTCGTCAACACGCCGCTGGAAGCCTGCGAGCGTCGCGATCCTAAGGGATTGTATAAAAAAGCGCGGCGCGGCGAACTGCGTAACTTTACCGGCCTCGATTCGCCCTATGAAGCGCCGCTTAATCCCGAATTGGTCCTGGATGCGCTCAAGGAGAGCGCCGGGCGATCTCGCCGATCGCATCGTCGATTTTATGCGCCGGCGCGGTATGCTGTCATGACGCCAAATTTCGCCGCTTCGAGTGTTGAGTGCCGCAAGTCCCGCGGGTCGTAATCGTCACGTCTCGTCTCGATGTCGGCGGTACCGAGCGGCACTTGGCGCGTATTTTACCCGAGTTGCGGCGGCGAGGCATTGATATTGCGCTTTACCTTATGGAGCGCGGCGGAACGCTGGAAGCCGGGCTTTCGGCGCAAGGGGTACCGGTCGATGGTCGGGAGCGTCGTCGTTTTTTGCACTGGCCGCGCGCTACGCTGCAACTGGCACATTTCTGCGACGCGAATGTCCCGACATCGTCCATTTCTTTCTGCCGCGGCCCTACATCTTTGGCTCCTTGGCGGCCGAGCTTGCGGGCCACCGCCGGCGCATCATGAGCCGGCGTTCCTTGACCGATTATCAGTCGGCGTATCCGCTACTTGGAAGTGTGGAACGGCTCCTGCACCGCCGAACTTTCGGCGTGATTGGCAACTCTCAAGGCGTTGTGGATCAACTTCTAGGCGAAGTTGGTGACGCCGGGAAAGTGGGACTCCTTCACAATGGCGTTAGCCTGCCGGCACCCTTAAACGCTGCAGCGGCTTCGGCCGTGCGCCGGTCGCTCGGAATTGGCGATGACGCTTGTGTCATCGCCGTTGTCGCCAATCTCGTGGCCTATAAAGGACACAGCGATCTCATCGAAGCGCTTGGCCGGGTGCAACATCGATTGCCGCAGCCCTGGAAGCTGCTCGTCATCGGCCGCGATGACGGCATCGGGGACGGCCTGAAGGAGCGGGCGGCGAGCGCTGAATGTTTCGTCCAATATTTTGTGGCTCGGTGAACGATCCGATGTCGGCGACCTGCTTGCCGTCAGCCAGATATTCGTCCTGCCGTCGCATCAAGAAGGGTTCTCCAACGCGCTGCTGGAAGCAATGGCGGCCGGTGTCGCACCGGTTGCAACGGCAGTGGGCGGCAATGCCGATGCGGTAGCGCGATAACGAAAGCGGGCTTTTGGCGCCGCCGCACGATCCCGAGGCTTTGGGCCTCGTCATTTCACGGCTGGCGAACGACCAGACATTGCGTCGTCGCCTATCCGGCGCTGCGCGACAGCGGGTCAGCCAGCGTTTTTCGCTGGTCGCCTGCGTCGAACGCTATGACAGGCTCTATCGAGCGCTGATCGAACCGGTCCCGGCGCCAATCAGGGAAATCCTCGCCGAGGAGGGCGGCAATTCGCGAAGCCTCCCGACAGCCGCCGAAACCGAACATGCGTGCTAACGCGAAGGAAATGCCCGACCTAAAAAACCTCGACTCCAGGGTCGCGCGGGGCTTCGGCGACGAATGGTCGACTTTCCAGCAGGATACCGATCACTTGTCGCAACAGCAGCGCCAGGAGATTTTCAACGATTATTTCCGAGTGTTTCCCTGGCATTTGCTACCGCCCGGCGGAGGCGTCGGCATCGATGTGGGCTGCGGCACCGGCCGCTGGGCGATGCTGGCGGCGCCGCGTGTGGGTCATCTGCATTTGCTGGATGCCAGCGCCGATGCGCTGGCCGTCGCAAAGCAGAACTTGGTGCTCACCGGCAATGTCAGCTTTCACGCCGCCAGCGTGTCCGAAATACCGCTCCCGCCGCAGTCGTTGGATTTCGCTTATTCACTGGGCGTTCTTCACCACGTGCCGGACACGCAAGCCGCGATCGACGCCATCGCCGGAAAATTGAAGCCCGGTGCGCCGTTTTTGGTCTATCTCTATTATGCTTTCGACAACCGGCCGCCGTGGTATCGCCTGCTATGGCGGGTAGCGGACATGGCGCGATTGGTCATCTCTCAATTGCCGCATCCGCTTCGGCTTGTTTTCAGCCAGACGATCGCCACGCTGATCTATTGGCCGCTGGCCCGCGGCGCTCGTCTCCTGGCGCGGCTCGGGCTGCGAACGCAACATGCGCCATTGTCCTATTACGGCGACAAGTCGTTTTACGTCATGCGTACCGACGCCTATGACCGATTTTGCACGCGATTGGAAAAGCGATTCACCCGCGGCGAGATCGAGCGCATGCTGGCGCGGGCCGGGTTCATCGATGTGCAGTTTTCCGACAAAGTGCCGTTCTGGTGCGCAGTCGGGACTAAGGCGCCGGCCTAGCAAAAATCAGCCCCATCGGGCGCGCCAAGCCTCCAGCATCAATACGTCCCAGATAAGGTATTGCCAATTCCGCCGAGCCGTTGAGGTGCTCCTGCCAATAACCGCCGGACTATCGCGGCGTCGAGCAAGCCGGCCTCGCGCAGCCGTCGCTCGTCGAGCAGCGTCTCCGCCCAATCGCGTAACGGGCCGCGCAGCCACTCTCCGAGCGGAATGCCGAATCCCATCTTCGGCCGTTCGACGAGCGCCGGTGGCACGTGGCGGTAGAGCACCTGCCGCAGCAGCCATTTGCTGACATTGCCGCGGATTTTGGCGGTGTGCGGCAGCCGCCAGCAGAACTCGACCACACGGTGATCGAGCAGAGGGACGCGCGCCTCGAGCGCGACCGCCATGCTGGCGCGATCGACCTTGGTCAGAATGTCGTCGGGCAGGTAAGTGACAAGATCCAGAAATTGCATGCGCGCCAACAGATCGGGAAATTCAGCCGCGACGGTGGGATCGTCGAGCAAGCTTTGCGGTTCGGCCGCGTGAGGCATGACCTCGGCCGGCTCCCAATGGCTGACGAGGCGGCGGTAAATGGCGTCGGGCGCAGTCGAGGCGCAGTACCGCCGCCGCCTTGTGCATTTTGTCGCCCGCTTGCGGCGGCCGCAGGCGGGACGGCAGCGCGGCAAGAAGCGAAGTCCAGCGATCCGGCGCTGATCGCGGTAAGTCGCCGCGGCCGTGCCTTTGCGCAGCCGATGCGGCAAAAGTGACAGCGATCGCCAAAACCGCTGTGTCAGCTGATAACGATTATAGCCGGCGAACAGCTCGTCGCCGCCGTCGCCGGATAGCGCGACGGTGACATGCTGCCGCGTCATCGCCGAAACGAGATAAGTCGGAATTTGCGATGAATCGGCGAATGGCTCGTCGTACCAGTCGGGCAATTTCGGGATCACCGTCGAGCGCCTGGTCCGACGTTACCGTCAGTTCGGTATGCTCGGTCTGCAGATGCCGCGCGACCGCGGCCGCCTGCGGCGCCTCGTTGTAGCCGGCAATGTCGAAGCCGATCGAGAATGTCCGCACCTTGCTGCCGCGCGCGGCTTGCATCAGCGCCACAACCGTCGATGAATCGATGCCGCCCGGACAGGAATGCGCCGAGCGGCACGTCGGCGATCATGCGGCGGCCGACGGCATCCTGCAGCAGTGTTTCCAGTTGTTCGGTCAACTCGGCGTCGCTGCCGTCGAGCGGACGCCGCATGCCGTCGCGAGCCACGGCGCGGGCATCCCAGAACCGCGAAATTGACGGCTCGCCTTGCCACGGCAACGTGAGACACGCAACCGGGCTCGAGCTTGTGGACGCCTTCATAGATCGTATGCGGCGCCGGAATGTAGTTGTGCCGCATGAAGGCCGCGACGGCATTGCGGTCGATGCGCGGCGTCCAGCCGGGATGCGCGCGCAGCGCCTTCAGCTCCGAGCCGAACAGAAACAAATCTGCCGAACTTCGGCCCAATACAGCGGCTTGATGCCGAGCCGATCGCGGATGAGCGTGAGCGCTGCGCTCGCGCCGGTCCCATAGCGCGATCGCGAACATGCCGATCAACCGCTTCAGCGTCGGCTCGATGCCGTTGGACGGCGAAGGATTCCAGGATGACCTCGGTATCGGAGTGGCCGCGAAATTTATGCCCGGCCTGCCGCCAGCTCGGCGGCGATCGGCTGATAACCGTACACTTCGCCGTTATAGCTGATGACGAATCGCCCGTCGGCGGAGACCATCGGCTGATGACCCGCAGGCGAAAGATCGATGATCGAAAGCCGGCGATGGACCAGTGCTGCTTCCGCTTCGGCATCGAGCCAGATGCCCTTGGTCGTCCGGTCCGCGGTGCGACAGGCTGCGCGGCCATCCGCTCGGCGATGGCTTCGCCGTCGCCGCCGCCGTAGGAGCGGCGCCGACGAAGCCTGCAATGCCGCACATCGATAGTGTTCCGCGCCAATGACCGACGAGAATTGCATATAGACTTAGGCCGGAACCAAACAATGAAGTTTTTGCTTGTCTCATCGGTGCTTAACGGTGCCGCGGCGGGTTTTGCTGCGAGCGATCGTTGCCGCTGTTGCGGGACGCGTGCCGCCGCGGGCTAAGGAAAGCGCGCTCACGCGGCCGGCATTTGATCCGAGGATCAGGCTTTTGGGGCACCAACGCAAGATTGCCGTGATCGGCCTTGGCTATGTCGGCCTGCCGGTGGCCGTCGCGTTCGCGCGCTCGGGCGCCGCCGTGATCGGCTTCGACGTCGATCGGAATCGGATCGACGAATTGCGCACAGGCGTCGATCGCACGCGGGAAGTCGAGACATCGGACCTGCCGCATCCGGCGCTGGTCTATACCGGCGACGCCGGCGGCGTTGGCCGCGGCCGACTTCTATATCGTCACCGTGCCGACGCCCATCGATGCCGCGCGCCGTCCGGATCTGGGCGCGATGTTTGCGGCCTCCGATACGGTCGGCCGCTTCCTCAAGCGCGGCGATATCGTCGTTTACGAATCGACCGTCTATCCCGGCGCGGTCGAAGAGGATTGCGTGCCGCGCCTGGAACGCGCGTCGGGGCTGCACTGCGGCGCCGATTTCACCGTCGGCTATTCGCCGGAGCGCATCAATCCGGGCGACAAGAAGCATCGCTTCGAGACCATCACCAAGGTGGTTTCCGGCGCAGGACGAGAAAACGCTGCGCATCGTCGCCGACGTCTACGGCTCGGTGGTCAACGCCGGCGTCCATTGCGCGCCATCGATCAAAGTGGCCGAGGCCGCCAAAGTCATCGAAAACACCCAGCGCGATCTCAACATCGCGTTCATGAACGAGCTGTCGGCGCTGTTCGAGCGTCTGGGCATCGACACCGGCGACGTGCTCGCCGCCGCGGCAACCAAGTGGAATTTCCAGAAATTCTATCCGGGTCTGGTCGGCGGCCACTGCATCGGGGTCGATCCCTATTATCTGACCTACCGCGCCGAAAAGGCCGGCTACGACCCGCAGGTCATCTTGGCCGGCCGGCGTATCAACGACGGCGTCGGGCAGCGCGTTGCTCGCGAATGCGTGCGGCGGCTGCTCAAGCGCGGCAATGGTGCGGCGGTGGTCACGGTGCTGGGCATGACGTTCAAGGAAAACGTGCCAGACACGCGGAACTCCAAAGTCGCGGATATCGTCAGCGAGCTGCGGTCGTTCGGACTGACGGTGCAGGTGCACGATCCCCTGGCCGATCCGGGCGAGGTCAAGCACGAATACGGCATCGAACTGATGCAGATTGAGGCGTTGCGCCCTGCCGATGCCGTTATATTCGCCGTCGCGCACGATGCTTTCGTGCAGGGCGGCTGGCCGCTCGTGGCAAAACTGCTCGGCAAACAGGGCGGTATCGTTCTCGACGTCAAATCGCAGCTCGACCGACGACAACGGCCCGAGCACATCGACCTTTGGCGGCTCTAGACCGTGCCGGTCTCGCAACGCCCAGTTTTGGTCACCGGTGCCGCGGGGTTCATCGGATTTTCGCTGGCACGCCGGCTCTTGGAAGGCGGACGCGCCGTCGTCGGTATCGACAGCATCAACGACTATTACGATCCGGCGCTCAAAGAGGCGCGGCTCGCGGTTTTGCGGCAATTTAACAACTTTATTTTTCACAAGCTCGACCTTGCCGACCGCGGCAGCACGGAGACGGTATTCCGCGACGGCGATTTCGGTCCGGTTGTGCATCTCGCCGCGCAGGCGGGCGTGCGCTATTCGCTGCAAAATCCTCATGCTTATCTCGACGCCAACCTCTCGGGCTTTCTCAACGTGCTCGAAGGCTGCCGCCATCGGCGCACCGAGCATCTCGTCTTCGCCTCATCGAGCTCGGTCTACGGCGCCAATACGCGCATGCCGTTTTCAGTTCATGATAATGTCGACCATCCGATCAGCCTCTATGCCGCGACCAAGAAGGCGAATGAGCTGATGGCTCATGCCTACAGCCATCTCTACGGTCTTCCCACCACGGGCTTGCGGTTCTTCACGGTTTACGGGCCCTGGGGCCGCCCCGATATGGCGATGTTCATCTTCGCCAAGGCGATTGCCGAAGGCAAGCCGATCCGATTGTTCAATTACGGACGAATGCGCCGCGACTTCACCTATGTGGACGACGTCATGGAGGCCGTCGAACGCGTGATTGCGCGTGCGCCGGCGAAATCGGACCGTCCGCCGGGAAACGAACTCGATCCGGCCACCAGCACGGCGCCGTGGCGAATCTACAATATCGGCAACAATCGCACCGTCGAGGTGTCGCACGTCGTCGAACTCTTGGAGGAGGAATTCGGCCGCAAGGCCAAGATCGAGCTGTTGCCGATGCAGCCCGGTGACGTTCCCGAGACTTGCGCCGATGTCGACGATCTTATGCGCGAGGTCGGCTTTCGTCCCTCGACGCCGGTTGAGCAGGGTGTGCGTAACTTTATCGCTTGGTATCGCGATTATCACGGGCTGTGAGCGCTGCAGGGCCGTGGGAAAGGACATTCGTCTTGTCGTTTGACTGGATTATACTGACGATATGATGGGCTTTTTGGGCAGTCCCCGCCGCGTTTTGATTATCGTCCACGACCTTGTCGTCACGGCGCTGGCGATGCTGGTGACGCTCTATGTCCGTTTCTCGGATGGACAAAACGGCGGATTCGATGGCCGCTACTCCTGGCTTGCGGTTATCGTGCCCTGCTTCGTCGTCTATGCCGGAATAGTCTACTGGTATTTCAACCTTTATGTCGGCAAGTGGCGCTTCGCTTCGTTGCAGGACTTGTCGAACATCCTGCGCGCCGTCACCGTACTCGCGGTCACATTGCTCGTTCTCGACTACGTTCTTCTCTACCCGGCATTTTTCGGAACCTATTTCTTCGGCAAGGTAACGATCGCCCTCTACTGGCTGCTGCAAATGTTCTTCCTGGGCGGTCCCCGGGTGTCCTATCGCATGTTCAGGCACTCCCGGGCGCAGCAGAAGGTCCGGCATTCCAATGCCGTGCCGACGCTTCTCATCGGACCCGCCGCCGAGACGGACGTTCTGTTGCGCGCCGTTGAGAGCGGCGCCGTCAAAAATCTGCGCCCGGTGGGCATCCTGTCACCGTCGGCGGCGGATCAGGGCTCGGCGGTTCGCCGCGTTCCGGTGCGTGGCCGCCCGGAAGATTTGGAAAAAGTTGTCGCCGCGCTTGCGGCGCAGGATATTCCGGTCGGTCGAGTGGTGCTGGCGCCAAGCGTGCTGGCGCCCGAACTGCATCCGGAAACGATGCTGATGCAGGCGCGCCGGCTCGGCGTCGCGACGAGCCGCATGCCATCGCTCGAGGTCGGCGAGGAAGCGCTGCGTTTGGCGCCGGTCAATGTCGAGGATCTGCTGCTGCGGCCCAGCGTTAAAATTGATTATGGGCGGCTTGAGAACTTCATCAAAGGCAAGACGGTGGTCGTCACCGGCGGCGGCGGATCGATCGGCGCGGAGATCTGCGATCGCGTGGTCAATTTTCATGCCAGGCGACTATTAGTGATCGAGAACTCGGAGCCGGCGCTTCACGCCGTGCTCGAGCAACTCGCCGTCAAATCGAGCGAGACAACGGTTGAAGGCCGCATCGCCGATGTGCGTGACCGCGACCGCATGTTCCGACTGCTCGCCGAAGCCCGGCCTAATCTGGTTTTCCACGCCGCGGCACTCAAGCACGTACCACTGTTGGAGCGCGATTGGGATGAGGGCATCAAGACCAATGTGTTCGGATCGGTGAATGTCGCCGACGCCGCGGTGAATGCCGGGGCCGACGGCATGGTGATGATTTCAACGGACAAGGCGATCGATCCGGTGTCGGTGCTCGGCGCGACGAAACGATTTGCTGAAATGTACTGTCAGGCGCTCGACGCCGGTCACAACGCCGCGCCAGTCAATGGCGGCAAGCCGCCCATTCGCATGATTTCGGTGCGCTTCGGCAATGTGCTCGCGTCCAACGGGTCGGTGGTGCCTAAATTCAAAGCTCAGATCGAGGCGGGGGGGCCGGTCACCGTGACCCACCCCGACATGGTGCGCTATTTCATGACCATTCGCGAAGCGTGCGACCTCGTCGTCACGGCGGCGAGCCATGCGCTTGGACCTACGCGTTCGGACGCGGCGGTCTATGTCTTGAACATGGGTCAGCCGATCAAGATCGTCGATCTCGCTGAGCGCATGATCAGGTTAAGCGGGCTCGAACCGAAGCTCGACGTCGATATCGTCTTCACCGGTATCCGCCCGGGCGAACGGCTCAACGAGATTCTGTTCGCGCGTGAAGAAGGCAGTTCCGACATCGGCATTGATGGCGTCGTCGCCGCCAAGCCGGTTTGCCCCTCCGTTGCGGCGGTTGAGGGCTGGATTGAAAAATTGCAGCATGACCTGAAATCCGGCGAACGGACCGCAATCTATGGGGTCCTGCGCGATGCGGTGCCGAATTTTTGTGGCGACGCGGCTGGAAACTTGGCCGGAGATTTGAGGGAAGACTTGGCATCGGCCACTACCGAAGAGCTCGGCGGACAAACGGGTTTTCGGGGCGGCCGATAAGCAGGTCCGCGGCGGCCATGGGGGCGGGGCGCGGCAGTCCGTCACAGACTAAAAATCACACTGCGTTCCGCTGGGAATGCTGTATCCTAAGCCGGTCGGCATGGGGAACTCGGCGCGCCACCTCGACGTGGCTTAAGCCGGGATTGCCGCCAGGGAGGATCAAATGAACAGCAAACATCACAGTCGCAATGCGTCTTGGGTTTGCGCCGCGGGCTTGTGCGCGCTGGTGTGGTCGCAGCCGTTCGGCGCGGCGTGGGCCCAGGACAAAACCTACGAAATGAAAATTTCGACGCCGACGATCAATGACACGCCCGATACCTTTGCAAGAAATTTTTTAGCGGCGGTCGAAAAGGATTCCGGCGGCCGCATCAAGGGCCAAGTCTATCCGGCAAGCCAGCTTGGTTCCATCCCACGTCAGATCGAAGGTACGCAGTTCGGCGCCATCCAATGCGAGGTTGTCCCGCCGGAATTCATGGTCGGCCTCGACCCCCGCTTCGAATTGATGGCCGCGCCGGGCCTCGTCGATTCGCTGGCGCAGGGACAGAAAGTCGCGCAGGACCCGGCGGTACGTAAGCTGATGCTCTCGCTTGGCGCCGATAAGGGACTTCACGGCGTAGGATTGTTTATGTCGGAGCCATCCGATGTCGTTACCAAGACGCCGATCCGGACTCTCGCCGACTTCAAAGGCAAGAAAATCCGGATTTTCGCATCGCAATTCCAAAGCGTCGCGTTCGAACGATTGGGTGTAACTCCGGTGGCCATGTCGCTGGGTGACGTGCTCCCCGCCATTCAACAGGGCGCCATCGACGGAGCGGTAACAGGAATGGGCCCGATCTCGCATATGCACTTCATCGATGCGGCGAAATACGTCACGATGACCAATCAACCGTCGATCTTCATTATCGCCGAGGTCAACAAAAAATGGTACGAGGGGCTGCCCAAGGATTTGCAGCGGATTATCGACAAGGATGCCGCCGAGCAGTCGGTCGCGATCATACCGACTGCGGCGAATTTCCGCGCCAAAGCCGAGCAAAATTATGCCGCGAGCGGGGGCGAGGAAATCAAGCTCGCGCCCGACGCGCAGGCGACGCTCCTCAAAACGCTTTCAAGCGTCGGCGCTGACGTCTCGAAAGCGAGCCCGCAACTCGCCGAGGGTTATAAAATCGTGACCGAGGCGGCGGCTCGGGCAGCGGCGACGCCGAGCCAATAAGGGGCCGGGCGCGCCATCGAAGCGCGGCCTATAGTCACTGACTGGGAATTTCGCGATTTTCCGGGCGGAATTCCTGTATTCTAGGGAATGACGCGGGACTAGCGACGCTGCCTCGATGCAGACAAGTCCGGCCCGCGTCAACAGGGAGGAACTTATGAAGCGCGCTGAAGCTGGGCGTGTCGCCCGCACTATCGTCGTCGTCTGCGCATCGGTCGCGAGCGTCGCATTGGCGCTCGGCTCGGCTCGGGCACAAGACAAAACCTACGAATTGAAGATCACGACACCCACCATTCATGACGTGCCCGATACAATGGGTGCCAATTTCCTGGCGGCCGTCGAAAAAGATTCTGGCGGCCGAATAAAGGGCCAAGTCTATCCGGCGAGCCAACTCGGCTCCATTCCGCGCCAGATCGAAGGGACTCAATTCGGCTCCATCCAATGCGCGATAATTCCGCCTGAGTTTTTTGTCGGCCTGGACGAGCGTTTTGAAGTCATGGCGGCCCCGGGCCTCGTCAATTCGCTCGCGCAAGGCGAGAAGGTCGCTGCCGATCCGGAAGTTCGCAAACTGATGTTGTCACTGGGCGACAGCAAAGGCCTGCACGGCGTCGCAATATTCATGGCCGAGCCGTCCGACGTCATCTCCAAGACTCCGATCCGCCATCTTGCCGATTTCAAAGGCAAGAAACTGCGGACGTTCGCCTCCAAATTCCAGACCGAAGCATGGAGCCGTCTCGGCGCGACGCCAATCGCGATGTCGCTCGGCGATGTTCTCCCTGCGCTGCAGCAAGGCACCATCGATGGCGCCGTGGCCGGCATGGGCCCGTTCACGCACATGCACTTCAACGATGCGGCGAAATACATCACCATGACCAATCAACCCGCCATCTTCCTGATCGTGGAGATCAACAAAAAATGGTATGACTCGCTGCCGCCGGATTTGCAGAAGATCATCGACAAAGATGCCGCCGAACAAGCGGTTGCGATCGGCCCGGTGGCGACCGAAATGCGCAAGAAATCCGAAGCTGCCTGGACCGCCTCGGGCGGCGAAGAGATCAATCTGCCGCCGAACGAACAGGCGGAGATGATGAAGACGCTTTCCACCGTCGGCGCCGATGTGTCGAAATCCGACCCGCAGCTCGCCGCCGCCTATAAGACCGTGACCGCCGCGGCCGCCCGGGCGGTACCATTGAGCCAGTAACCGGGAAGCCGCGCATTTGCGCGGCTTCCGTCATCCGCCGAGACCGACGGAGCCACTTATGTCGATCGCGCGACGTGACGCCGTGAGATGTTGCCGCGCTGCCGCGTTGGTCCTGTCGCTTGCGGCGACATCGGCGGTGCTGGCGGCAGACGGCAAGCCCTATGTGATGAAGATCTCGCTCGCGACCGTGAACGACCCGCTGCACGAGTTCGCAAAAGGCTATGCGGCGGCCGTTGAGAAGGATTCCGGCGGCCGGATCAAGGCCGAGATTTATCCTGCCAGTCAATTGGGATCGACGCAGCGGCAGGCCGAGGGCGTGCAGTTTGGCGAGATCCAATGTCTGATCGTACCGCCGGAATTCTTGGTTGGTATCGATGAGCGGTTTGAGGTGCTGGCGGCTCCCGACCTCGTCAAATCGCTCGCCGATGGACAGCGGCTGGTTGCCGACCCGGCCGTGAGCAATCTGATGTTGGGACTTGGCGCCGACAAGGGACTGCACGGTGTGGCTTTGCTGTTCGTGGGGCAGTCATCGGTTGTGTCGCGAATGCCTCTCCGGCGCCTCGCCGATTTCAGGGGCAAGAAAATCCGGGTATTCGCATCGCAATTCCAAACCGCGGCGATCCAGCGGCTTGGGGCCACGCCGAAGCCGATGACGCTCGGCGAAGTGCTTCCGGCGCTGCAGGACAATGCGATCGACGGTGCCGTCGCCAGCCTCTCGGTCGTGACCACCATGCATTATTGGCAAGCCGCAAAATACGTCACCGAGATCGACCAGCCGGCGATATTCGGGCTCGGTGAGGTCAGCAAAAAATGGTACGACGCGCTGCCGACCGATCTGCAGCAAATCGTCGACAAAGATGCTGCGGCGACGGCATCCGCGATCGCGCCGCGGACGGCCGATTTCAACTCCGAGGCGAGGAAGACGTGGACCGACAATGGCGGCGAACTCATCAGTCTGTCGCCGGGGGAACAGAAGGCACTCTATGAGACGCTCGCTAGCGTCGGGCCGGATGCATCGAAATCCAACCCGTCGCTCAACGCTGCCTATCAAATAGTCACGGAGGCCGCGCAGCGTATCCATTGATGTTCGGACCTTCGGCGGATGAAATTATCGTTGTCGGGCGTTCGGCCGTCATCTAACGTCGTTTTGGGAACAGCCGCATGGCTGCGGTCATACGCCGCAGCGACCGTCAAGCAATAAAACTGCCGAGTCGGATTATTGCCGGGTCTCTGTGCTTCCAGGCAGAAGCGGGCCCATAGGGGAGGGTGAAATGCGCTTAAACAGGTGGGGAATCGTTTGCGCCCGCGGTTGTTGCCGGCGCCATCGCCTTGACCTTCGCACTGACGCTCAGCACGGCCCAAGCGCAAGAAAAGACCGAAGGCAAAACCCAAGAAAAAATATACGTAATGAAGGTGACGACGCCGACCATCAACGACGGTCCGCACCTTCTGGCAAAGAACTTCGCCGCCGCGGTCGAACGGGACTCCGGCGGGCGGATCAAGAGTGAAGTCTACCCGGCGAGCCAATTGGGCTCGATCCCGCGCCAGATCGAGGGCGTGCAGTTCGGCGCCATCCAGGCCGCGGTCATTCCGCCGGAATTCTTCGTCGGCATCGACGAGCGCTTCGAAGTGATGGCGGCACCCGGTCTCGTCAACTCCATCGAGCATGGTCAGCGTCTTGCCGCAGACCCGGCCGTCTTGAAATTAATGCTGTCGCTCGGCGCCGACAAAGGGCTCCACGGTGTCGGCATGTTTATCGCGCAACCGAGTTCGCTCGTCTCCAAAGAACCCATTCGCCATCTTGCCGATTTCCGCGGCAAGAAGATTCGAATTTTCGCTTCCGCCTTCCAATCCGAGTGCGGTCAATCGACTGGGGGCAACGCCGGTCGCCATGACATTGGGTGATGTGCTGCCGGCGCTGCAGCAAGGTGCCATCGACGGCGCGGTTGCCGGCATCACCGTGTTCTCCGCTTTCCACTACCAGGATGCGGCAAAATACGTCACCGAGATCAATCAGCCGCAGATCTTCCTGATGCTCGAAATCAGCAAGAAATGGTATGACTCGTTGCCGCCTGATTTGCAGCAGATCGTCGACAGGGACGGCGCCAGGGAGACGGTGGCGATCAATCCGGCGGCGATCGACCTGTTCAACAAGGCGCGTCAAGCCTGGACGGCAAAGGGCGGCGAGTTGATAAGCCTGCCGGCGGGCGAGCAGGCGAAAATGATGCAAACGCTGTCGAGCGTCGGCGATGACGTTTCGAAGTCGAGGCCGGCGCTCCACGCTGCCTACGAAATAGTGGCCGCGGCGGCGAAACGAACGCAGCTGTCGCCCAGTCAGTGATCGCGAGATGGCATCGGCGCGGCCCGGTTTTTGAAGGTCCGGCATGACTTGGTTGGAAGTGCAACAAGAGGCTTGGCGTGATCGATAACGTAGTCAAAGGCGTGCGCGGGCTGCTTGTGATTACTCGCACCGTGGCGGCAATCTGCCTGATTTCGAGCGTGGCGATCAATTTCGCCAACATCATCGGGCGGTATTTTTTCAGCATTTCCATCCCCTGGGCCGAGGAGATCATGCTGTTCCTCATGGTCGGATGCGTCTTTACCGGGTGCTGCGCCGTCGCCTGGGAAGGACGGCAGATCCGCATGGACGTCGTGGTCAACGCGCTGCCGCCGAAACTTCGCGTCCTCGTCAATGCGTTTTCCGAACTGGTCTTGATAGCGGCGGCAATCGCAGTGGCCGTGTTTGCCTGGCCTGTGATCAAGGATCTCGCGGCGTTCGACGAACGCAGTCAGGCGGCCAATTTCCCTCTTGTCATTCCGCAAGCCATGGTGCCGATCGGCTACACGCTCATGGCGCTCCTGGTTGCGATCCGGCTGATCGTGATCTGGCGGCGCGGCGCCGGCGCAGGCGGCGCCGGCAACTCTCGCTCTTCGCATTAAAGGCGGCGTGATGGGCTATCTGGTCTTTTTCGGGCTGCCGGTCGTCCTCCTTGTTTTAGGACTTCCGATATTTCTGATTTTGCTCGTTACCTCGATTGTCGCGGTGCTGACGGTATCGAGCGATATCCCGACCGACGCCATTCAAACCTACATGTTCGGCAGCCTCGATAATTTTCCGTTGCTCGCTGTACCGTTCTTCGTGCTGGCCGGCGAGATCATGGCGCAGGGTGGCATCGCGCGGCGCATCATCGCCATGGTCATGGCCATCGTCGGCGGAATTCGCGGTTCGCTTGCGGTGACAACCGTGGCGGCCTCCGAACTGTTCGGCGCCATGTCGCATACCGCGGTCGGCACGGTCGTCGCCATGGGCCGAATGATCTATCCCTCCCTCAAAGACGCCGGCTACAATGACCGTTTCGCCGTCGGGCTGATTGCCTCGTCGGGAGCCATCGCTGTCGTCATTCCGCCGTCGATCGCCATGATCCTTTACGCGGTGTCGGCCGAGCAGTCGGCCGTCCAGCTTTTCACCGCGGGCATTTTGCCGAGCCTTCTCATTGGCGTCATCGATGCCGGCTTTGTCATGATTTACGCCAGGGTCAAGGGCGTGCCGCTTGCCGACAAGGCGAAATGGCAGACGGCCTGGAAGATGACCAAGGAAGCGAGCTGGTCCGTCGGCTCGCTTGCCGTCATCTTTGGCGGCATCTACGGCGGCGTGTTCACGCCGACCGAGGCCGCCGGTGTCGCTGTGGTCTATTCGCTGTTCGTCACCATGGTGATCTACAAGGAAGTCGACCTCCGCCGCTGCTGGCAGATTCTGGTGAGCGCCTCGTTTCTCATTTCCCAGATTCTGCTGATCGTGACATCGGCCGGGATTTATTCCTGGCTGTTGACCACTAGCGGCATACCCCAGCAGATCGTGACCTCGATCGACGCGCTGCATATGTCGAAATGGGAACTGCTGCTTATCCTCAATATCGGTTTGCTGATCGCCGGAAGCTTCCTGGAGCCGCCGGCGGCCATTCTCATCCTGACGCCGCTGTTGCTGCCGATCGTGCGCGCCGTGGGGGTCGATCCCATTCATTTCGGCATTATCGTCGCCGTAAATCTGAGCCTTGGCATGTATACGCCGCCGTTCGGCTTGAACTTGTTTTCTTCGCAAGCGATCTTTAACGCGCCGCTCAGCCGCATTTATCTCGGCGTGCTGCCGTTTCTGCTGCTAAATTTCATCGCGCTTCTGATCATCACCTATATTCCGGCGATATCGATGGTGCTCGTGCACCATTGATTTTTTGCCGCGTGCCGGCAAACCTGCAGGCGCGATCCAAACCTTGAATTCAAGGAGAATGATTATTCATGGCCAAGGCGGTACTGGGCATTATTGGCGGCTCCGGCGTTTACGATCTGCCGGGCTTGGAAAAGGCCCGATCGAAAACCATCAAAAGTCCGTGGGGTGCGCCGTCGGGACCGTTGCGCGTCGGCGAGATCGCCGGCCTTCCGGTCGTATTCCTGTCGCGGCACAGCCATGGCCACCGCCATTCGCCGTCCGACATCAATTATCGGGCCAATATCGACGTTCTCAAGCGTGCCGGCGTTACCGATCTGGTCTCGCTGTCGGCCTGCGGCTCGTTCAAGGAGAACCTGCCTCCGGGCACCTTCGTCCTGATCGATCAGTTCGTCGACCGCACGCACAAGCGCGAGAGTTCGTTCTTCGGCAAGGGCTGCGTGGCGCACGTGTCGATGGCGCATCCGGTGTCGCCGCGGCTACGCATCCACATCGCCGAAGCGGCGATGGCCGAAGGTATCGATGTCGTGCGCGACGGCACCTATGTGTGCATGGAAGGACCGCAATTCTCGACGCTGGCGGAAAGTCTCACCTATAAAAACCTCGGCTATTCGGTGATCGGCATGACCAATATGCCGGAGGCCAAGCTCGCTCGCGAAGCCGAGATTTGCTACGCCACCGTCGCCATGGTGACGGATTTCGATTGCTGGCATCCCGACCATGACGCCGTCACGGTCCAGGACATCATCAAGGTGCTCGCGGCAAACGCCGAGAAGGCCACCCGCCTGGTGGCACGGCTCGCCCGGGATTTTCCCCGCCAGCACGAGCCATGTCCGATCGGTTCCGACCGCGCCCTCGACAATGCGCTGATCACGGCGCCAAAAGCCCGCGATCCAAAGCTCCTCAAAAAGCTTGATGCGGTTGCCGGCCGCGTTTTGCGGAAGCGGTAGCCGAGCGGGCCCTTCGGCGTTACTGCTGCTCTTCCCGGCGACGATTGGACGGACTATCGCTTAAGGGTTCTTAACTGGGATGCGGCACACTGGTGTCGGCCGGGATAACCCTCCCTGATAGGTTTCGCAGGTCCGAATTGGCTCAGTCGATCATTCCTCTGATCATGTGCGGCGGCGCCGGTACGCGGCTATGGCCCGCTTCGCGTGAGGGCCGGCCCAAGCAGTTCCTGCCGTTGTTTGGTCCGCATTCGACATTCCAGGAGACCATACGCCGGGTTTCCGATCCGGCGTTGTTCGGGCGGCCGATCGTAATCACCAACGCGCAATACCGGTTTCTGGTCGCCGAGCAACTCGCGGAGATCGGCGCCGAAGCCGATATCATGCTCGAGCCGGCTCGCCGGGATTCCGGGCCCGCGATCGCCGCCGGCGCGTTTTTTGCCATCCAGCGCGGCGACGATCCGGTGATCGTGGCGCTCGCTGCGGATCATGTCGTCACCGATCCGGCGGCGTTCGCGAAGGTCTGTGGGCTCGCGGCGGCCACGGCTGCCGGCGATCGCATCGTGACCTTCGGCGTTCGGCCGACGCGGCCGGCCACCGAATATGGCTATATCCGCCCCGGCGCCGCGATCGCCCCCGACCTCTTCGCCGTCGACAAATTCGTTGAAAAGCCCGACGCCAAGACAGCCGAGCGCTACGTCGAGGAAGGCTATTTGTGGAATTCCGGCAACTTCATGTTCCGCGCCAGCCTGCTGCTCGACGAATATAAGAGCTTCGAGCCGGACAGTGTCGCCGCCGTGGCCGCTGCGGTGCAAGGCGCGGGCTCCGACCTCGGCTTTGTCACCCTTAATCAGCCGTCATTTACGCGTGCCACCGCTAAATCGATCGACTACGCAGTGATGGAGCGTACCAAGCTCGCCGCCGTGACCCCCGTCTCCTACGGCTGGTCGGATGTCGGTTCGTGGCAAGCGGTGTGGGAGCTCTCCGAACGCGATGCGCTCGGCAACAGCGGAAATGGATCCGGTTCAGGCGAGGTGGTGTTCGTCGATTCCCGCGGATGCTTTGCCGCCACCGACAAGCAGTTGGTCGCGCTGTTTGGCGTCGAAAACCTGATCGTCGTCACCACCGACGATGCCGTGTTGGTGGCCAAACGGGAAGACGGCGACGGCTTGCGGCGTCTGGTCCAGAAGCTCAAAGAAGTGGCGCCCGCGGTCACCGAGGAACATTTGAAGGTGCATCGGCCGTGGGGCTCGTACCATTCGGTCGATCAAGGGCCGCGCTTTCAGGTCAAGCGCATCGTCGTGAAACAAGGCGGCCGGTTGTCGCTGCAACTGCACCATCACCGCGCCGAGCATTGGGTAGTGGTGCGCGGGACCGCGCGCGTGACCGTCAACGGCGAGACCAAGACTCTGCACGAAAACGAATTGACCTACATTCCGAGCGGAGCGCAGCATCGTCTGGAGAATCCCGGCAAGATCGACCTCGAATTGATCGAGGTGCAGACCGGAAGCTATCTCGGCGAGGACGATATCGTCCGCATCGAGGATGATTACCGCCGGCCGTGACCGGACGTCGGCGGCGGAATTAAGGTGACATCGCAGCGAGCCGCCGGAACCGCGCGCCAATGCGGTTTCGATCCCTTGCATAACCACATGAAAAATATGATGAAAATGATATTGTCGAAACCGTGGTAAGCGTTTGAAGCAATTCGTGTACGGATTTCTCCCCATGCCAGGTCGCCAGTTGGCATAGGGCGTGCTACGGCAGGCTCTTGGGGTTGGCTCCGGGGTAGAAGGGGGCTTTTCGCGTCATGAGTGATGCCGAGAAAGTAGGCGCTGATACGCTGCGTGTCGGTGTTGTGGGCGTGGGTGTCATGGGCAGCAACCATGCCCGTGTGCTGTCTGAATTGCCGGGTGTGAAACTGATCGGCGTCGCCGATCCGGACCGCAAGCGTCGGGAAGCCGTCGCCCGCAATCTCGGCTGTGCCGCATTCGACGACACCCAGGCCCTGATCGGCGCTGGCGTTGACGCCGTCACCATCGCGGCCCCAACGCATTTGCACCGCGAAATTGCCATCGAGTGTGCCGCGCGCGGCATTCATGTGATGGTGGAGAAGCCGATCGCTCCGACGGTCGAGGAAAGCCGCGCGATTGTCGCGGCGGCGCGCCGCGCCGGCGTGACGCTGATGGTCGGACACGTCGAGCGCTTTAATCCGGCGGTGCAGTCGATCAAGCGCGCCATCCAGAATCAGGATATTCTTTCGATCGCGATCACGCGCGTCGGTCCGTTTCCGCCGCGAATGTCCAATGTCGGCGTCGTCATCGACCTCGCCGTTCACGACATCGACCTGATCCGCTGGTTCACCGATTCGGAAATCGTCGAGATCCAGCCGCAGACCTCGAGCGCCGTCGCCGAGCGCGAAGACATTGCGCTGCTGCAGTTCCGTACCGCATCCGGGGTCCTGGCTCACATCAACACCAACTGGCTGACGCCGTTTAAGGCGCGCACTATCCATATCGCCACGCGCGACAAATACCTCATCGGCGATTTGTTGACGCTGCAAGTCACGGAATGCTTCGGCTTCCAGCCGGACGGCAGCTATTCGATGCGGCATTTGTCGGTCGGCTATGCCGAACCGCTGCGCTCGGAGCTTGTCTCCTTCATCAATGCGATTTGCAGCGGCCAAGCGCCCGCGGTGACCGGGGACGAGGCGGTCGCCAGCCTTGAAATCGCCATACGCTGCCTCGAAGGGCGATCGACGCAATCGGCTCTGCCCCAGCGCAAAGGCCCGCGGCGCGTCGTCGGCTGAAATCTCCCCGAGCAAATCGATTAAGGCTTGTCAAAGGAAACCATGAATCAACATGCGCGCGTCGAAGACAAGCCAATCCCGTTTCATCGATGTTGCGGCGCAGCGTCGCCGGCTTGGCCGGGCGATCGACGACGCGGTGGCGCGCGTGCTAGCGCATTGTCAGTTCATCCAAGGTCCGGAAGTGCGCGAGCTCGAAGCCGAGCTTGCCGCGTTCTGCGGCGCGCGCCATGCGATCGCCTGTTCGAGCGGCACCGATGCGCTGCTGCTGGTGCTGATGGCATGGCAGATCGGCCCCGGCGACGCCGTGATCTGCCCCGCTTTTACTTTCCATGCCACGGCGGAAATGGTCGTGTTGCTTGGCGCCAAGCCGGTGTTTGCCGACGTCGGCGCCGATGACTTCAATCTCGATCCGGACGAGCCTCGAGCGGGCGGTCGCCACCGCCAAACGCCTGGGGCTGCAAGCCCGCGCGCAATCATCCCGGTGGATCTGTTCGGGCTGCCCGCCGACCACGACGCCATTCGCGCCATCGCCGCCAAGCACGGCATGCTCGTGCTCGATGATGCCGCGCAGGCTTTCGGCGCCACCTATCGCGGCCGCAGGCTCGGCGCGCTGGCGACGGCGAGCGCGACGAGTTTTTTCCCGGCCAAGCCGCTCGGCTGCTACGGCGACGGCGGTGCCGTGTTCACCGATGACGACGAACTCGCCGGCAAGGTGAAGAGCCTGCGCGTCCATGGCGAGGGCACCGACAAATACGATCCCGTTCGCATCGGCATCACCGGGCGGCTCGACACGATCCAAGCGGCCGTGCTCCTGGAAAAGCTGAAAATCTTTCCTGAAGAAATCGTCGCGCGCGACAAAATTGCCGCGCCGCTACGCCGAAGGGCTCGGCGACGTCGCCGTCGTGCCGCGCGTCGGCAACCAATCGACGTTCGGTGTGGGCGCAATATACGCTCCGGCTCAAGCCGGGACGGCGCGACGCGCTTGCCGCAACGCTCAAAGCGCAGGGCATCCCGACGGCGATCTATTATGTCAAACCGCTGCACCGGCAAGCGGCCTATCGCGAATTCCCCGTGGCCGACGGCGGCCTGCCGGTCAGCGAGCGGCTGGCGGAGGAAGTCATCAGCCTGCCGATGCATGCCTATCTCGAGCCAGCGGTCCAGGATCGCATTATTGACGGCGGTTCGCCGCGCGCTGGCGGGCTGAGGCGCGCTCGTTACTGCCACAGCGATAAAGTCGAGGCCGGATTTAGCTCGTAAGCCCGCTGCTTTCGCCGGGCCGGCCGGTTCGTGATAACTAATCTCCGATGATCAAGAAGATTCTCACCGTCGGCGGCTATACGCTGCTGTCGCGCCTGACCGGCTTTATGCGCGACATCATGCTTGCGGCCATTCTTGGCGCCGGACCGACCGCCGACGCGTTCTTTGTCGCTTTTCGGCTGCCCAATCATTTCCGCGCCATCTTCGCCGAAGGCGCGTTCAACGCCGCCTTCATTCCGGCCTACGCCCGCATTCGCACCCAGGAGCGGCGCCAAGGCGGCCGCCGTGTTCGGCGACCGCATATTCACGCTTTCTGTTCGCCTCCCAAATCGTGCTGCTGGCGCTGGCGCTTCTTTTCACGCCGCAGGTGATCGAGGTGCTGGCGCCGGGCTTCTCGCGGGAGCCGCATCAGTTCGCGCTGGCGGTGTCGCTGACGCGGATCACCTTTCCGTATCTCCTGCTCATCACGCTGGTGACGTTGTGGGGCGGGATCTTGAACGCGCTGCACCGGTTTGCGGCGCCGGCCGCGGCGCCGATCCTGCTCAACGTTACGATGATGGCGACGCTGGCCACCGTGATGTGGTTTCCGCGGCGCCGGCTATGCCGCGGCATGGGGCGTGCTGATATCGGGCGTTCTGCAAGTCGTGCTGGTCGGCGGCGATACGAAGTATGCCGGTGTCATGACCGTTTTCCGCAAGCTGCGGCTGGACAGCGATGTACGGCGCTTCTTCAAGGCGCTACTGCCCGCGACCATCGGCTCGGCCGGCACGCAGCTTGCCCTGTTTGCCGATACCATCATCGCGAGCTTCCTGTCGGCCGGCGCGATCTCGGCGCTCTATTATGCCGACCGCATCGACCAACTGCCGATCGGCGTGATCGGCATCGCGGTCGGCACCGTGCTGGTGCCGGAGATGACGCATCGGCTCGCCGCCGGCGACGAGGCGGGCGCCCGTTCGGCGCAGAACCGCGCGATCGAATTTGCGCTCCTCTTGGCGATTCCCTGCGTCGTCGGTTTCCTGGTGGCGCCGGGCCTCATCATGCGGGCGCTGTTCATGCGCGGCGCGTTTACCGCCGGCGACGCCCATGCCGCGGCCATGACGCTGATGGCCTATACCATCGGGCTTGTTCCCTTCGTTCTCATTCGCAGCGTTGTGGCGCCGTTCTATGCCCGCGGCGACACCGCGACCCCCGTGAAGGCGGCATTGATCGGAACCGCGATCAATATCGCTTTCAAGGTCGTACTGATGGTCCCGCTGGCGCAAGTCGGCCTGGCGTTGGCAACCTCGATCGGCGCCTGGATCAATTTCGTCCTGGTGCTTGTGTTTGCATACCGGGCGGGAGTCTTCGCTGCCGATGCCGAGCTCAAAGCCTCGCTCACCAAGCTCGCCGCAGCCGGGATAGCGCTGGCATTGGCTCTATTGGTTGCCGATCCGATCGTCACGCGACTGTTATCTTCGTGGCCCAGGTTCCGCAGCGAATCGGAGCTCGCGCTCTTGGTGCTGATCGGCGGTCTCGTCTATGGCGGACTTGTCCTCGTCCTGTTCGGGCGGCGCTGGCTGGCGCTGATGCGCCGAACCGCGCAAGCGGCCGAAACCGCGCCCATCGAAGCGGCGGCGATCGCCGACCAATCTCCCGACGGCGACTAAACCGGAGCAGGATCAAGCATGCGCGTTATCATGATCGGCGCCGGATATGTCGGGCTAGTTTCCGGCGCCTGCTTTGCCGATTTCGGTCATCAGGTGACCTGCATCGACAAGGACGCCGGCAAAGTCGCCGCGCTTAATCGCGGCGAAATCCCGATCTTCGAACCGGGTCTTGCCGATCTTGTCGAAGCCAATATGCGGCAGGGCCGGCTCGAATTCGCCGGCGACACCTCGCGCGTCGCGTGACGCCGAGGCGGTGTTTATCGCGGTCGGCACCCCGTCGCGGCGCGGCGACGGCCACGCCGATCTGAGCTTTCGTCTATCGACGCGGTGCGCGAGATCGCGCCGCTGTTGTCGCGCTACCGCCGTCGTCGTCACCAAATCCACCGTGCCGGTCGGCACCGGCGACGAGATCGAGCACATCCTGCGCGCAGAAGCGTCCCGACGCCGAGATCGAGGTGGTCTCCAATCCGGAATTTCTGCGCGAGGGCGCCGCCATCCAGGATTTCAAGCATCCCGACCGCATCGTCGTCGGCACCGAGACGCGCGCGCCCGCGCCGTGCTGGCGGAAATCTATCGGCCGCTTTATCTGAATACGCCGCCGATCATCTATGTCAGCCGCCGCACGGCGGAGCTGATCAAATACGCCGCCAACGCGTTCCTCGCCACCAAGATCACCTTCATCAACGAGATCGCCGATCTCTGCGAAGCAGGTCGGCGCCGACGTGCAGGAGGTGGCGCGCGGCATGGGGCTCGACAATCGCATCGGCGGCAAATTCCTCCATGCCGGTCCGGGCTTCGGCGGCTCGTGCTTTCCCAAGGACACCAGCGCGCTGCTCAAGACCGCGCAGGATCGCGGCGTGGCGCTTGCGCATCGTCGAAACGGTTTCGGCCGTCAACGAGCAGCGCAAGCGCGCCATGGCGCGCAAAGTCGTCGCCGCGCTCGACGGCTCGGTGCGCGGCAAGACCGTCGCCGTGCTCGGCCTGACCTTCAAGCCGAACACCGACGACACCCGCGACTCGCCGGCCATAGCGCTGATCACCGCGCTGCATGACCTCGGCGCCACGGTGCGCGGCTACGATCCCGCCGGCATGGAGCAGGCGAAGCCGCAGTTGCCCGACGGTGCACTACTGCAACAGCGCCTATAGCGCGGCGGAGGGCGCCGACGCCGTCGTCATCGCCACCGAATGGGAGCAGTTCCGCGCGCTCGATCTCGCCCGGCTCAAGCAGGTGATGACGACGGCCGGTCATTGTCGACTTGCGCAACATCTATCGTGCCGATGAAATGAAGCGGGCGAATTTCCGCTACGTCGCTGTCGGGCGCGCGGGCGTCGATTAAAACGACGGCGGCCGCGTCGCCGTGTTATTTGAGTGGGCATCAAACACAGGACCGCCCGGCATGCCGGGCGGCCCTTTTTTGCAGATACGGAAAGGCGCTCAGCCCCAGCGGATGGCGATCGCGCCGGCGATGGATCGCGGCCGGGTCCGAAGCGCGTGGCCGTCGTTGCCGGATTCGATCACCCATTGGCCGTTTTCCTGACCCACGATCTTGCCGACATGGTGCGCCCAGACGACTATGGCGCCGACGCCGACGGGCCCGGCATGACCCCATCGCGCCCAATTGCGCGCCAGGTTGTAGGACGGGCCCGGGTCGCTGCCGACCAGCTGCCGCATCTCCCAGCCGCACCAGGCGGCCGGCCGTCGGCCGACGCCGCTATATGCAGCATGCTGCGCATAGCGCGCGCCCGGAGCGGAAAATCCAAACGATCCGTGATTCGAATACGCTTGCGGCTGCCACGCGAAAGGGCTGCCGGCGTTCCAGGTCCATTGCGGCTCTGCCGCAGAACGGCTCCGCGCGACATGGCGATAGAAGTGCCGGTGATGGTGCTCGTGCGCCTGTGCCGAATGCGCAAACGCCATGGTGGCCGCGACAGCGACCGCTAAGGTCGTCTTCTTCATGAGATGAGATCTCCTACTCGTTACACACATATTGTTGCCCGCCCGCAAACAAAAGCCCCGCCAAACATTGAGCTTGGCGAGGCTAAGCAGACGGTCGTGCCTCATTAACAGTCCGAGGCACGCGCGGCTCATAGCATCATCGCGGGCTTGCCGCTGCCCGATTTTGCATGGCAAGTATTTGTTTGATGACCGCGCGCGACAAATTCTCGCCGTGTTGTCTGGCGGCAAATGCGGCGATTGTTTGATTGTTATTTGTAGTTGCGCCGCTTGAGCCCCATGGAACGGCGAATAACGGTGCCGGCCACGAAAATGGGTGACCTGCATACAACCGCGCGCGAGCGCGGTCGAACCTGCCTTGGTGCTGCCGCTTATGTTAATCGCCCGAGGAAATTGTCCAAGGAACTGACCCAGGTAATTAGCACAAGCGCCGGCCGGAGCCGCCCATCGGGCAGGGATTTCGCGCCCGAGGGCCGGCCGATGCGGCTTGATCCCGCCCGCCACCGGCAGTAGCGTTTCGGCAAAATAAGCCCAAAGGCCTCCACGAGGAATCGCCCATGAGGAATCGCCCGTGACCTCGTTTACCATCACGCCATTAACCGACCACACCGGCGCTGAAGTCGTCGGCATCGATTTCACCGAGCCGGTCGACACCGAAACCCGCGGCGCGCTCAATCGCGCCTTCGCCGAGCATCACGTCCTGGTCATGCGCGATCAGGATTTCGATCCGGCGGAGTTCAAGGCCGCCGCCCAAGTGTTTGGGGATTTGCAAATTCACGACCGTAAAGAACAACACGTTCCCGGGCATCCCGACGTCTATTACGTCTCCAACGACATTTTCGTGAACGGCAAGCGCATGATTCCGGGCGAAACCTTTCACACCGATCATTCCAATCATCCGGCGCCGCCCAAGGCGACGACATTGTTTGCGGTCGATCTGCCGTCGTGCGGCGGCGATACCCAATACGTCAACATGCACGATGCCTATGATGATCTTCCGGACCACACCAAACAGCGCATTGACGGGCTGAAAGCGGTGCACGTGTATCAGAGCAAGTACAGCCCGCGCGCGCTTTCCGGCCTCAATGAGGAAAGCCGGGCCAAGCTGCCGCCGCCCGGGATTCATCCTTTGGTGCGCACGCACCCGGAGAACGGCCGTAAGGCGTTGTTCCTCAATCCCGTGCGCATCGAATCCATTATCGGCATGGACGACGGCGATGCGCTCAAGCTGATCGAGGAATTGATGGCGCATGCGACGCAGAAGCAATACGAATATCGCCACCGGTGGCGCGGCGGCGACTGGGTGATTTGGGACAACCGCAGCGTCATGCATCAAGCCAACCCGGATTACGACATGACCGAGCGGCGTTATCTCTACCGCCTCATGCTCAAGGGCGAAGTGCCGGTCTAGGCCGCCCGCGATGTCGCTGCCGATCCTGATTGCATTTGCCGGCGTGATGGGGGCAGCCGGCATCCTGCTGGCCGCTGCCGGCGCCCATATGGCGCCGGGCGCCGGACTCGATAGTGCCGCCTACATGCTGCTGCTCCACGCCGCCGCGGTGCTGGGAGTTGCGGCGCTCACCCAACAGGGCTTGCTGTGGCGACCGGTGGCGCTTGTAGTCCTGACAGGCTTCGTGCTGGGCGCCGTACTGTTCTCCGGCGATATCGCACTGCGCGCTTTCACCGCGCACCGCCTGTTTCCTTACGCGGCGCCGTCAGGCGGCTTTATTCTGATCGCCTCATGGCTCGGCCTTATTGCCGCGGCCATCGCTGCGGTGATGCGCGGTTGATCACGCACGCTTGCGCTCTTGCGGCACCATCGAAAACGTCAAACGTTCGATCCCGCGCAGCACGTCGAGAGTTACGCTGCGGCCGATCTTGTCGCCGGTGAGCGCCCGCACCAGGTCGTCGGCGGCTGCGATGACGGTGCCGTCAAGGCTGACGATGATGTCGCCAGCCTTCAGTCCGGCGCGTGCGGCGGCAGTCTCCGGCTCGACCGTGCCGACCATGACCGCGCTGTCTTGGGCCAACCCGGCGGCGCGGCGGCGGAGCGGAGGGATCGCGGTTTGCTGGGCGGCAATGCCAATAAAGGCGCGCCGCACGCGGCCGTGGCGCACCAATTCGCCTAGCACGAAGCTTGCAGTGTTGGCGGCAACCGCGAAACAGATGCCCTGCGCACCCATGATCACCGCAGTATTGATGCCGACGACCTCGCCGCGCGAGGATACCAAGGGACCGCCGGAATTGCCGGGATTGAGCGCGGCGTCGGTCTGGATCACGTCGTCGATCAGACGGCCGTTGCGCGAACGTAGGCTGCGCCCCAGCGCCGAGACCACGCCGGTCGTCACGGTGGATTCGAAGCCGAGCGGGTTGCCGATAGCGATCACGAGTTGGCCACGTTTCAAACGTTTGGAATCGCCAAGCGGCGCTGCCGGCAGCGTGACCGCCTCGTCGACCCAGATGAGCGCGAGATCGGTGTCGGGGTCGTCACCGACGAGGCGGGCGTGCAAATCCTGGCCGTCGGCAGTCGTCACTTCGATCCGCGCGGCAGATCCGGCGACATGGCTGTTGGTGAGGATGAGGCCGTCCGGCGCCACGATCACGCCGGAGCCGGTGCCGCCGCGGCCGGCGCCGGACGACGGAATCGAGAGGCAGACAACGGCGGGACCGACCTCGTCGACCACGTCAATAACGGCGCGCGAATAGGCATCAAGCAGCGCCTGATCCTCGGCAAGCGCCGCGGCGGGATGCGGCGGGCCCGCCCTTCGATCGTTTCGCAAGGCGTCTGTGATAGGGATTATTGTCATGTAAGTTCAATCGATTAGCTCGGCTTGGCGCCGGGACTTGGTGAATCGGGGGTGTCGGCACATATGGGGGCTTGGCCGCGCGACAAAAGGGGGCAGGGCCTGGCGCGGCGACCATGCGTCTCGTGTGATTGACAGCGGCCGCCGCCTATGGTGCCGAGACGCGTCGAGGGAAGAGCACGATGAAATTCGTTACTGTGGCGCGTCTTGCCGTCCTGCCGGCGGCCGCCCTGCTGCTGGTCAGCTTGGCCGGCTGCGATCCGCGGCCAGCAGCAGCACGCGGCCTTTCCGCCGCCGACGGTGACCGTGGCCAAGCCGGTGCAGCGCACGGTCGTCGATTACGACGAATATGTCGGCCGCTTCGTCGCGGTGGATTCGGTCGAGATCCGCTCCCGGCTGTCCGGCTATCTCTCGGCGATCCATTTCACCGACGGCCAGATGGTGAAGAAGGGCGACCTCCTCTTCACCATCGACCGCCGGCCGTTCGAGATTGCGCTCGAGCAGATGAAGGCCAATCTCGCGCAAGCGCGCGCCAATCTCGCCTTCGCCCAAGGCCGATCTGCAGCGCGGCCAAGCGCTGTTGCAGAACAAGACCATCACCGAGCAGACCTACGATCAGCGCACCCAAGCCAAAAACGTCGCCGAAGCCGCCGTCGCCGCGCAGGAGGCGATGGTGAATTCCGCCGAGCTCGATCTCGATCAATACAGCGAGCTGCGCGCGCCGATCGACGGCCGCATCGGCGACCGCCGCGTCTCGGTCGGCAATCTCATCACCGGCGGCGCCGGCGGCAACACCACGCTGTTGGCCACCATCGTATCGGTCGATCCGATCCGCTTCGAATTCACTTTCGACGAGGCAGTCGTATCTGCGCTACGAGCGGTTCGCCAAAACCCGGAAACTCGAGCCGCAGCAGCCGATCCGCCGCCGGCTCCGCAAGCCGACAACGTACAGCGGATAAAGACCAATCCGCAAGCCGCGCAACAGGCCGATCCGCCGTCCGATCCGCAAGCGGCGGATCAGCGCCAAGACGGCGTCGACACCGGCGTTCCGGTCTCGCTCAAGCTGATCGACGAAAAGGATTTCGACCACAGCGGCAAGATCGATTTCGTCGACAACGCCATCAGCACATCGTCGGGCACGATCCGCGGCCGCGCGATCTTCGCCAATCCAAACGGCATATTCGTGCCGGGCATGTTCGGCCGCATCCGCGTGCCCGGCTCGCCGCCGCATTCGGCGCTGCTGATCCCCGACGCCGCGATCGGCTCCGAGCAGGCGCGCAAATACGTGCTTGTCGTCGACGACAACGGCACGGTGCGGCAGAAATACGTGACGCTCGGCCAGCTCGACGGCGGCTTGCGCGTCGTTCGCGACGGCTTGCTCCCCACCGACCGCGTCATCGTCAATGGCCTGATGCACGCGCAGCCCGGCGTCAAAGTGAAGCCGGAGGAGCAAAGCGCTCCTGCCGCGCCGGCGAAGGCCGGCGGCCAAGCCAACGCCGGTTGATGCCGTAAAATGCGCATCTCGCACTTCTTCATCGATCGGCCGATCTTCGCCGCCGTGGTCTCGATCGTCTTCGTGATCCTGGGCGGCGTGGCATTCTCGCGCCTGCCGATCGCGCAATATCCCGAGATCGCGCCGCCGATCATCAACGTCACCGGGCAATATCCCGGCGCCAGCGCCGAAGTCGTCGCCTCCACGGTCGTCACGCCGATGGAGGAGCAGATCAACGGCGTCGAGAACATGCTCTATATGTCGTCGAATTCGACGGCCGATGGGCGCTTCTCGATCCAGGTGACGTTCGACCTCGGCACCAATCTCGATATCGCCCAGGTGCAGGTGCAGAACCGCGTCGCCATCGCGCAGCCGCGGCTGCCGGCCGACGTGCGCAATATCGGCGTCACGGTGCACAAAATCCTCGCCCGATCTGATGATGGTCGTGCACCTTTATTCGCCCGACAAGTCGCGCGATGCCCTGTTCATTTCGAACTACGCCACGCTCGAAGTGACCGATCCGCTCACCCGCGTCGACGGCGTCGGCTCGATCACCGTGTTCGGCAGCCGCGATTACTCGATGCGCATCTGGCTCGATCCGGACCGCCTGCAATCGCTCGGCCTGACCGCGACCGACGTGACCAGTGCCTTGCAGGCGCAGAACATCCAGGTCGCCTCCGGCGTGCTCGACCAGCCGCCGGTGGCGCATCCGGGCGCGTTCCAGATCGCGGTGCAGACGCTCGGCCGGCTCGATACGCCCGCGGAGTTCGGCAATATCGTCGTCAAAGAGACGCCCGGCGCGGTGGTGCGGCTGCGCGACGTCGCCGACATCCAGCTTGCCGCGCTCGATTACTCGTCGAATTCCTATCTCGACCACGATCCCGCGGTCGCGCTCGCCATTTTTCAGCGGCCGGGCTCCAATGCGCTCTCCACCGCCAAGGGCGTCACCGATCTGATGGCCAAGCTGGCGCAGCGGTTTCCGCCCGGGCGTCAAATACGCCATCGTCTACAACCCGACGCAATTCATCCAGCAGTCGGTCGACGCGGTGATCGACACCATCGGCGAGGCCATCGTGCTGGTCGTGCTGGTGGTGGTCCTGTTCCTGCAGACCTGGCGCGCCGCCATCATTCCGCTGATCGCCATCCCGGTCTCGCTGATCGGCAGCTTTTTCTTCATGGCGGCGTTCGGCTTCACGCTGAACAATCTGTCGCTGTTCGGCCTGGTGCTGGCGATCGGCATCGTGGTCGACGACGCCATCGTCGTCGTCGAGAACGTCGAACGCAATATCGCCTCCGGGCTTCCGCCGCGCGAGGCGGCGCGCAAAAGCATGGACGAGGTCGGCTCGGCGCTGATCGCCATCGCGCTGGTGCTGTGCGCGGTGTTCGTGCCGTCGATCTTCATCACCGGCATTTCCGGCCAGTTCTACCGGCAATTCGCGCTGACCATCACCGGCGCCACCATCATTTCGCTGATCGTCTCGCTGACGCTGTCGCCGGCGATGTGCGCGCTCTCTGCTCAAGCCGCATCAGACCGGCCGCCGCGACCGCTGGTGGGAGCGGCCGATCCACCAATTCTTCGGCTATTTCAATCGCGGCTTCGACAAGGTCGGCTTCGGCATTTCCTGGCTTGCGACCAGCACGGTGCGGCGCGTGGCGATCATGGCGGCGGTCTATCTCGTCGTCATCGCGCTCGGCTTGAACGCCTTCCGCACCACCCCGGTCGGCTTCATCCCGCAGGTCGACCGCGGCTATATCATCGTCGTCGTGCAACTGCCGCCGGGCGCCTCGCTCGCCCGCACCGATAAAGTCCAGCAGCGCGCGCTCGACATCGCGATGGGCGTGCCGGGCGTGGCGCATGCCGTGAATATCGTCGGCTTTTCCGGCGCGACCTTCACCAATGCGCCGAATTCCGGCGCGCTGTTTCTGGTGCTCGACGATTACACCAAGCGCGGCCACGATCCGCGCCAATCGGCGGCGGCTATCCAGGCCGCAGCTCAATCGCCGGCTGTCCGTCATTCAGGACGCCTTCATCATCTCGGTGCTGCCGCCTCCGGTTATGGGCATCGGCAATGCCGGCGGCTTCCGCATGATGGTCGAAGACCGCGTCGGGACAAGGATCGGAAGCTCTGCGCAAGGCGACCGAATCGCTGGTGCTGGCGCGCGGTCGAAGACGCCCGGCATTGCGCAGGCGTTCTCGCTGTTCGAAACCTCGACGCCGCAAGTCTATCTCGACATCGACCGCATCAAGGCGCAGCTGCTCGGCGTCAACGTCCAGGACGTGTTCAACGCGCTGCAGGTCTATATCGGCTCGTCCTACGTCAACGACTTCAATCTGTTCGGCCGTACCTTCCGGGTGATGGCGCAGGCCCGCGACGAGGATCGCCAGCATGTCGCCGACGTGCTCAAGATCAGGGTGCGCAATTCCAGCGGCGATACCGTGCCGCTCGGCTCGTTCACCACCGTCGACAACATCGCCGGTCCCTATCGCGTGCCGCGCTACAATCTCTATCCGGCCGCCGAAATCGACGGCGCCGCCGCGCCCGGCTATTCGCAGGGCCAGGCGATCGCGATCATGGACAAGCTCGCCGACGCGACCTTGCCGCAGGGATTTGCCACCGAGTGGACGACGCTCGCCTATCAGCAGATCAGGGCCGGCAATACCGCCATGTTCGCTTTCGGGCTGGCGGTGGTGTTCGTCTTCCTGGTGCTGGCGGCGCAATACGAAAGCCTGACCTTGCCGCTGGCCGTGATCATGATCGTGCCGATGTGTCTCGTTGCCGCCATCACCGGCGTCATCCTGCGCGGTCTCGACAACAACATCCTCACCCAGGTCGGCTTCGTGGTGCTGATCGGGCTGGCGGCGAAAAACGCCATCCTGATCGTCGAGTTTGCCCGCCAGTTGGAGGACCAGGGACGCGACGCGGTGGGATGCCGCGGTCGAAGCGACCCGGCGGCGGCTGCGGCCGATCCTGATGACCTCGTTCGCCTTCATCCTCGGCGTGACGCCGCTGGTCTGGGCGATCGGCGCCGGCGCGGAATTGCGCCAGGCGCTCGGCACCGCGGTGTTCTTCGGCATGATCGGGGTCACGGCGTTCGGCCTGATCTTCACGCCGGTGTTCTATGTTATTGCCCGCTATATCGCCCAGCTTGGGCAGCCGCCGCGGCAAGGAAAGCCGCAGTTCGGCGCAACCGGCGGAATAGGCGGCATGTCATATCGGGCCTGCGCGCGAATAGCGGTCGCTTGCCGGTCGTGTATCAATGCGGACGGCGCTATCATGACGGAGACCGGTTAGCGTCGGTTCGGGGGCGACGGCGAACTGCAGAAGGAGTCACAGAAATGATTCAGAAATCTGCTCGATTGCCTTCGCCGTGTTGGTGCTGGGCGTCACGGCCGCCTCGGCGCAGAGCTGCCAGGACGCCATCGACAAGCGCGCAGACGTTTATGAAGCACAGCGCTGCCGAGGCCAAGATCGGCTCCTCGATGATCAAGGGCGAGATGCCGTTCGATCTTGCCAAGACCAAAGAGATCTACGCCGCGTTCGCAGCCGACGCGGCCGCGCGATGCCGACGCTGTTCCCGGATTGCTCGAAATCCGGCGATCACACCGACCGCGGCGCCGGCAGTCTGGGAAAAGCCCGGCCGACTTCAAAGCCGCCATCGCCAAGTTCGCCGCCGACATCAAAGCGGCGCAGGACTACCGACCAAGGATCTCGACAGTCTGAAGACCGAATTTCCAGACCATCGGCAAGAGATTGCGGCTCCTGCCATCAGACGTTCCGCGTGAAGCCGAGCTGAACGATCCTGCGTGCGCAGGCAAGGGCGGCCGTCCGCAGGGGCGCGCCGCCCTTTTGCATTTTCGATCCGGTAGAATTGCCGCGAATAGGCGCGCGGAGGCCGTGGCATGCCGACATTGCGAACGCTTGCGCTTCTCGCCGCAGCCGCCGCTACCTTGGGTCTTGCCGCCTTCTGGCTGTTGACGCTGCCGGCGGTCGTGCCCGCCTCGGCGCTTGCCGCCCTATACGCCCAATCTCGACAACGGCCGCACCATGTTCGACATCGGCGGCTGCGCGTCCTGCCATGCCGTGCCCAACAAGGATCCCGACAAGGTCGACCGCACCCGGCTCGGCGGCGGCTTGGCGCTCAAGTCGCCGTTCGGCACTTTCTATGTGCCGAACATTTCGCCCGACCCCAAGGACGGCATCGGCCGCTGGAGCGAGGCGAATTTCGTCACCGCGCTGTGGAAGGGAACGTCGGCGCGCGGCGCCAATCTCTATCCGGCGTTTCCCTACACCTCCTACCAGCACATGCAGCTCGATGACGTGCGCGATCTGTTTGCCTATCTCAAAACGCTTGCCGCGCGGTGCCGGGCAAAGTGCGCCGCCACGATCTGAAATTTCCGTTCAATGAGCGCCGTGCTCATCGGCGGCTGGAAACTGCTATTCCTGCACGGCGGCCCGTTCGTGCCCGATCCGTCGCGCTCGGCGCAATGGAACCGCGGCGCCTATCTGGTCAACGGTCCGGGGCATTGCGCCGAATGTCATTCGCCGCGCAACATGCTCGGCGCCATTATCGAGCAGCGAGCGCTTTGCCGGCGGCCCGACGCCGGACGGCAGCGGCTGGGTGCCGAACATCACGCCGGTCGGAGTTGCAGCATGGCGACGACAAACTGGTCGGAGAAAGACATCGCGAGCTTTCTTGGCGACGGCATGACGCCGTCCGGCGATTTTGCCGGCAGCACCATGGCCGAGGTCATCCGCAACACGTCGCTGCTCGGCGCCGACGGACCGCGCCGCGATCGCCGATTACATTTTCACGCTGCCGCCGGTGCAAGGCCCGACGCCGCCGCCGAAGAAGAAGCATTGAACTCTTGACTGCCGGCCGCGCGGGTCCGACGCCGGCGCGAGCGTTACGATCCCGCTCCGAATGCTTTGAAGGTGATGATGGTGCGGGTGTCGGCGATGCCGGGGATCGGCTGCACCTTCTCGGCGACGAAATGGCCGATATCGGTCGACGGCTCGACGTAGAATTTCACCAAGAGGTCGAAATCGCCGGCGGTCGAATATATTTCCGAGGCGATCTCGGCGTCGGCGAGCTTGTTGGCGACCTCATAGGACTTGCCGAGCTGGCATTTGATCTGCACGAAAAAGGGAACCATGCGCGCCTCCGGGAGCCTCGCGCAAGCTTATACCAAACCGCTAGGATCTGCACGAGCCGGGCCGGACAGTGTAAAGTTGCCCGGAAACTGGGGCCCATGTGATGCCGGTCGATCTTCGCCTCAATGCCATCGTCGATCCCGAGCGCGCCGGCGGGCACGATCTTGCCGATCTGGCGCGGCTTTGCGCCCAGGGCGGCGCGACGCTGTCCAGTTGCGCGACAAGGTCAACGAGACGCGCGCCATGGTCGAGGAGGCGAGGGCGATCAAAGCGGCGCTGGCGCCGTTTGGCGTGCCGTTCGTCGTCAACGATCGCATCGACGTGGCGCTCGCCGCCAAGGCCGACGGCGTGCATCTCGGGCCCGACGACATGGCGATCGAGGACGCGCGCGCGCTCCTCGGCCGCGCCGCGATCGTCGGCCTGTCGATCAAATCGGTCGAGGAGGCCGAAGCAGCGCCGCTCGATCTCATCGACTATGTCGGCTCGGGCGGCGTCTATGCCACGCTGTCGAAGCAGCAGAAGAATCCGCCGATCGGCCCGCAAGGCCTGGCGCGTATTATCGCCGCGCTGCATCGCCGCGCGCCAAAACTGCCGGTCGTCGGCATCGCCGGCATCGACGCCGAGCAATGCCGCCGAGGTGATCGGCGCCGGCGCTGACGGCGTCGCCGTCATCTCGGCGCTGTCGCAGTCGCCCGATCCGGCGGCCGCGGCGCGCAGCTTGCGCGACATCGTCGACGCCACGCTGGCGAAGCGGGGCGCGTGATGGGCGTTCCCGTCGCCTTGACCATCGCCGGCTCGGATTCCGGCGGCGGCGCCGGCATCCAGGCGGATTTGAAAACCTTTGCCGCGCTCGGCGTTTATGGCGCTTCGGTCATTACCGCGCTGACGGCGCAGAACACCAAGGGCGTCTTCGCCATTCACCAGGTGCCGGCCGATTTCATCGCCGCGCAGATCGATGCGGTGTTTTCCGATCTTGACGTCGGCGCGGTGAAGATCGGCATGCTCGGCAATGCGGCGGCAATCGACGCCGTTGCCGCGGGCCTTGATCGCGCATCGGCGCGCGCAATGTGGTGCTCGATCCGGTGATGGCGGCGACGTCGGGCGAGAGGCTGTTGCGCGCGGATGCGCTTGGCGCGCTGCGCAAACTCATCGCGCGCGCCAACGTGCGTGACGCCCAACCTGCCCGAAGCGGCGGCGCTGCTCGAGGTGCCGCGCGGCGCGAGACGAGAGCGAGATGCTCAGGCAGGCGCAGAAGCTTCTGGAGTTCGGCGCCGACGCCGTGCTGATCAAAGGCGGCCACGGCGGCGGCCCGGACAGTGTCGATCTTCTGGTCGAGACCGCGGGCTCCACGCGCTTTAGCGCGCCGCGCGTCCGAACCGGAGAACAGCCACGGCACCGGCTGCACGCTGGCCTCGGCGATCGCCGCTGGCCTTGCCAAGGGCCTTCTGCTCGGCGAAGCGGTGGGCGAGGCCAAGACTTATATCAGCACCGCCATTGCCGCGGCGGACCGGCTGGGCATCGGCTCTGGCCGCGGCCCGCTGCATCATTTCTTCAAGTGGTGGTGGATCGTTTAACGGTGCCGCCGGCGCACCGGGCTGCTTCAGCGGATGGGCGCGGGCGAAAGCGTCGATCTTCGACAGCTCATCGACGATGCGGCTGAAGTTCGGGAACGGCGCGGTGTCGACGTTGAAAAATTTCGCGCCGGCCGCCTGGCTGGCGAGGCAGATATCGGCCATCGTGATCGATATCGCCGTGGCAGTAGCGGCCGGTGGCTTTGTCGCTGCAGATGCGTTTCGAGCGCGGTGATGCGCGGCGGTGTGCCAATGCCGGCACCATTTGTGCGACCGCGGCGTCGTCGAATTTGAATTCGTGCGCCAGATATTCGCGCACCCGCGGCACGATCAGCGGATGTGAATTGCAGGCGACGATCTGGCCAAGCCGCGCACGCGGGCGCGGCCGCGCGGATCGCGCGGCAACAGCGGCGGATTGGGATGGGTCTCGTCGAGATATTCGATGATGGCCAGCGATTCGAATAACGCCGGCCCGTCGCCGTCGATCAGCGCCGGGATCGCCATCATCGGATTGACCGCGCGGTAAGACGCCTCGCGCTGCTCGCCCTTCATCAGATTGACCTGGATCACCTCATCGGGCGTGATGCCTTTGAGATTGAGCGCGATGCGCACGCGATAGGTCGCGAGCGAGCGCCAGAATGAAAACAGTTTCATCGTGTCCTCCCTTTTCTGCCGCGCGCGCCTTGCCGGCCGCTATTTCTTCGTGCCGCCCGGATCGGCCTTGAGCCCCGCCGCCTCGATGCCGGCAACGGCGATGATCTCGTCGTTGTCGCCGGTATCGCCGGAAATGCCGACCGCGCCGACGACCTGACCGCCGCGTCGCGGATCAGCACGCCGCCGGGGTTCGGCACCATGCGCCCGCCGCTCGCCGCGACGATGGCAGTGAGAAAATTCGGGTTTTGCGCCGCTCGCTCCATCATCGTGCGCGAGCCCCAGCCCATGCCGAGCGCGCCATAGGCTTTGCCGACGGCGATCTCGTAGCGAATGATGCCCGAGCCGTCCTCGCGCTTGGCGCAGACGACATGGCCGCCGGGATCGAGCACCACCACGGTCTGCGGCATCTGTTTGAGCTCGCGCGCCTTGTTCAGCGCGGCGTCGACGATGGTGGAAGCTTGCGCAAGCGTAACGGCTGACATGATGGCTCCGATTTTGTTTGCTATAAAATTGTTTACTGCTGGCCGCGGCTCGCCCAATAGGCCGACACCGTGGAGATTTCGGCACCGCCGCGAGCGGTGGCGCTTGGTTTCCTCGTAACAGGCGAGCGTCTTGTCGACGAGCGGCAGCTGCGACGCCTTGCGATTTGTGCCTCTGCCAGCATCGCCCGCATGTCCTTGATGCCGCCGTCGACGTTGAACGTCACCGGACCGGGATCGCCGCCCTTGAGCATTGCGGCGATGCCCGGCGCCCGCACTTTGGCGATGGTGGCGGCGCCGGAGGTGTCGCTCAGGAGATCCATCAGCCGCTCCGGTGCGACCGGCAGCGCATGCGTCAGCGCCAGCGCCTCGCCCAAGGCCTGCCAATAGACCATCAGCGGCAGATTGACCGCGAATTTGAGCACCGCGCCCGAGCCGACCGGGCCGGCATGTTCGAGCCGGCGGCAAAGCTGCTCGAGGATCGGCCGTGGCGCGCGCGACGTCGGCGGCGTCGCCGCCGACAAGCCCGATGAGCTTGCCCTGCCGCGCCGGTCCGGTCGAGCCGCCGACCGGGCATTCGACGAAGGCGGCGCCCTTGCCGCGCACCGCTTCGGCCAGCGCGATTTCGGTCGCCGGTAACACCGTACTCATGTCGATGAACAGCTTTCCGGCGACGCTCGCCGCTGAGCAGGCCCGACGGTCCGTTATAGACGGCATCGAGCGCCGCAGCGTCGGTGAGGCTGGAGATGATAACGGCGTCGGCGCGCTGCGTAAGTTCCGCAGGCGTCGCGGCGAGGCGTCGCGCCGGCGATCGCCTTGGCCTTGTCCGGCGTGCGATTCCAGACCGTGACGTCGTGACCGACTTCGATCAGCCGCGCCGCGATGGCCGCGCCCATTTTGCCGATACCGGCGACTCCGATGCGCATCAACGATCTCCTGACACTTCCGTTTCCGGCCGCGGACGATAGGCGATCGGCGCGCGGCGAGAAAGCCGCTTGCACGCGCGGCGACCGGATGTCATAGCGTCGCGTCTCTGACGCGAAAAGGGAGCGAGCAAGGCATGGCTTCGGGAAACAAAGGCGTCGTCGGCATCGTCGGCCTCGGCATCATGGGCGGCTCCTTTGCGGAAAATCTCGTCGCCGACGGCTGGCGCGTCATCGGCTATGATGTCGCGCCGGCGCGCCGGCGGCGCTGGCGCGGGCCGGCGTCGAGATCGCCGCCGACGCCGACCGATGTCGCGCGCAAGGCCAAGACCGATCATCACCAGCCTGCCCAAGCCGGAAGCACTTGCGGCGACGGCGGCGGCTATCGCCAAGGCCGGTCTGCCGCGCCGTGTCATCGTCGAGGCGTCCACTTTCACGATCGAAGACAAGGCCAAAGCGCAGGCGGTGCTGCACAAGGCCGGTCACCTGCTGCTCGATTGCCCGATGAGCGGCACCGGCGCCCAGGCCAAAGTGAAGGATCTCGTGGTCTATGCGTCGGGCGGCTCTGCCGAGATCAAGAGGCTGCGCCCGATGTTCGCCGGCTTTACGGCCGCGGCGTGCTACGACGTCGGCGAGTTCGGCAACGGCAGCCGCATGAAATACGTCGCCAACCTTCTGGTCGCCATCCACAACGTCGCCAGCGCCGAGGCCATGGTGCTCGGCATGAAGGCCGGACTGCCGCCGCAACTGATCTTCGATCTGATCAAGACCGGCGCCGGCAATTCGCGCATCTTCGAGCTGCGCGCGCCGATGATGGTGAAGGATCGACTACGACAATCACCATGAAGATCTCGGTGTGGCAGAAGGACATGGACGTGATCGGCAGCTACGCCCGCAAGATCAAAGTGCCGACGCCGATGTTCGATGCCTCGAGCAAGATCTATGAGAAGGCGCTCAAAGGCGGCCACGGCGCCGAAGACACCGCCGCGGTCTGCGCCGTGCTGGAAAAGATGGCAGGCGTGAAACGCAGGCAAGGGCAACGCGCGCAAGACGGCGTTGACGCCGTTTCGGCGTCCCGGCAAATCGTGTCGCTCGACGTGCCGGCGCATGGCTTGTGCTCGCGACAGCCACGTCTTTAATCTCACGCAGCTTAAAGGATTTTGACGGCCGGAGCAGTCCGGCCGTCGCGGTAGCAAAAGACGCTGGAGGAAACGCATGTCATCGCTTGAAGGCGAAGCCCGCATGGCGGCGGTCGCAGGCGACCGCAAGACGCTCGAACAGCGCAGCGAAACCCGCGACGGCATGCGCATCGACTGGGATGTGCCGATCGCCATGGACGACGGGCTTGATCCTGCGCGCCGACGTGTTCCGGCCCATCGCCGAAGGCCGCTATCCGGTCATCTTGAGCTACGGCCCCTACGCCAAGGGGCTTGCCTTCCAGGACGGCTATCCGAGCGCCTGGCAGCGCATGGTCGGAACAGCATCCCGACGTCGCCGCCGGCTCGAGCAATCTCTACCAGAGCTGGGAAGTCGTCGATCCGGAGAAATGGGTGCCGCACGATTACGCCTGCGTGCGCGTCGATTTGCGCGGCGCCGGCTGCTCGCCGGGCTTCATCGATCCATTTCTCGCCGCGCGAGACCAAGGATTTCTACGACTGCATCGAATGGGCCGGCGCACAGCCGTGGTCGAACGGCAAGGTCGGGCTCAACGGCATTTCCTATTACGGCATCAACCAGTGGCACGTGGCGTCGCTGCGAGCCGCCGCATCTTGCCGCCATGTGCATCTGGGAAGGCGCCGCCGACTGGTATCGCGACATGACGCACCATGGCGGCATTCTCTCGACGTTCTGGGAAAATTGGTACGACATGCAGGTCAAGACCGTGCAGTACGGCGCCGGCGAGCGCGGCAAGCGAAGCCGCGTGCATGGCGAGCTGGTGTGCGGGCCCGAGATTCTCTCCGAAGAAGAGCTTGCGAAGAACCGCAGCAATTTCGGCGCCGACATCGCCGCGCATCCGTTCGACGACGATTATCACCACGCCCGCTCGCCGGTGTGGTCGAAGGTGAAGGTGCCGTTTCTGTCGGCGGCCAATTGGGGCGGGCAGGGGCTGCATCACGCGCGGCAATTTCGAAGGTTTCGTGCGCGCCGCGTCCAAGCAAAAATGGCTCGAAGTCCACGGCATCGAGCATTGGACGCATTTCTACACCGATTACGGCCGCAATCTGCAGCTGCGCTTCTTCGACTACTTTCTGCACGGCAAGAAGAACGGCTGGGACAAGCAGCCGCCGGTGCAGCTCCAGGTCCGCCACGTCGACCGCTTCGTCGAGCGCACGGAAAAGGAATGGCCGCTCAAGCGCACCAAATGGACCAAGCTCTATCTCGACCCGGCGTCTGGCTCGCTCGGCGGCAAAGCGCCGAAGAAGAAGACCGTGCGTTCGCTTCGAAGCGATGGGCGACGGCGTCACCTTCCTGACGCCGCCGCTGCATGCGCGATACGGAAATCACCGGGCCGTCGGCGGTAAAGCTGTTCGTTTCGTCGTCGACCAGCGACGCCGATATCTTTGTCGTGCTGCGGGTGTTCTCGCCCGACCTGAAGGAAGTGGTGTTTCAAGGCGCCATCGATCCGCATACGCCGGTCGGCCAGGGCTGGCTGCGCGCCTCGCATCGCGCGACTCGACAAGAAACTGTCGAAGCCATACCGGCCCTATCACGCTCACACCAAGAAGCAGCCGCTTAAGCCCGGCGAAGTGGTCGCGCTCGATATCGAGATCTGGCCGACCTCGATTGTGGTGCCGGCCGGCCATCGTGTTGCGCTTACGCATCCGCGGCAAAGATTATGTCTATCCGCGGACCGAGCGGCGGACGGTTGTCTAACTTCAAAAACGAACTCACCGGTTGCGGCCCTTTCCTCCACGACGACCCGCGCGACCGCCCGCCGGAAATCTTCGCCGGCATCACCAGCCTGCATTTCGGAGCGCAGCGGTCCATATCTGTTGCTGCCCATCGTTCCGCCAAGAAAAAATTAGTCGTATAACGACACCGTATCGTACGCCCGTACGATAAGAAGAACAGGCTCCGTGCCAATACGGCGCCAAGGGAGAATTCGATGTCGCAGGAAAGTCAGTCGCCGTGCGCTCCTTGCATGCCGGTACGGCAGGAGCGGCGGCAGCAGCGATACGTTTTCCAACGCCGGCGATCGCCCAATCCGCTCCCATCAAAGTCGGCCTGCTGACGGTAAAGACCGGACCGCTCGCGCAAGGCGGCATTCAGATGGAGCAGGGCGCGCTCACTTATCTGAAGCAGGCGAACTACACGATGGCTGGCCGCAAGGTCGATTTCGTCTCGCGCCGACACCGGCGGCGCGCCGGCCGGTCGCCAAGACCAAGGTCCAGGAACTGGTCGAACGCGACAAAGTCGACGTCGTCGTCGGTCCGCTCGCCGCCTTCGAGCTCTACGCCATCAATGATTATGTGCAACAGCAAAAGATGCCGACGCTCAGTCTCGCCGCGGCGGACAATCTCACGCAGCGAACGCCGAACCCCTACCTGATACGGGCCTCGGCGACGTCGTCGCAGGCGATGCAGCCGCTGGGCGACTACGCGGCGACGGAAATGAAGCTCAAGCGTGTCGTCGGGCTGGCCGACGATCTGGCATTCGGTTACGAGGAAATCGGCGGCTTCCAGGCGGCGTTCGAGAAAGACGGCGGATGCCTGGTGGCCAAGCTGTGGCCGCCGCTGTCGACGCCCGACTACACGCCATACGTCGCGCAGATCGCCGATTGCGACGGCGTCTGTCAGGGCTTTGCCGGGTTCCAATCCGTTGCGTTTCATGAAGGCCTATGGCGATGCGGGGCTGAAATATCCGGTCGTCACCGGCGAAGTCGGCGGCGACGACGCCTTGCTCAAGAGCTTCGGCAGCGAGGCGCGTCGGTCTCATCTCGTGCTGCCCCTATTCGCTCGATCTCGAGAGCGACGTCCAACACTCGTTTCATCGACTCAATGATCAAGGATTTCAACGCTGTGCCCGGCTTCTATGCCGCGGGCATTTTCGTCAATTGCCAGGTGATCGAGGCCGGCCTGAAGGCGACCGGCGGCGATATCGGCGACAAGTACAAGTTCATGGCGGCGATGCGCGCGGTCATGCCTGACCGACACGCCGCGCGGGCCGATCAAGTTCGACCACCTCGGCAACGTCGTCGGCACGTTCTGTATCCGGCGCTGCGGCACCGAGGGCGCGAAATACGGACTCAAGTTGTGGAACAAGGTCATCAAGAACGTATGACAATGTCAGTCAATTCTGGACCTGGCCCGAACAGGAATTTCTCGCCCACCCGGTCTATTCGCGCGACTATCCGCCGCTGCGGAAATGTTGAAAAAGCCGCGACAATAGCGGACTTTACAGGACGACCGGGCTTCGCTCAAGATACGTGCAATGATATCGTGGGGCAACTAAACGGCAGACGCCCGCTGCTTTTGGGATGCGCGACATCGCGGCGTCGTCGGCGCACTGCTCGGCGCCAATGGGAGGATAAAATGCTCTCGCAAGCCGTTGTCTTCGAAAGTCAGCCGCCGGGCAGTCTTGGCCGGCACCGCCGCGGCAGGAGCGGCGGCCGCGCTAACCCGCTTTCCGTCGCCGGCTATCGCCCAAGCCAAGCCGTTCAAGCTCGGCCTTCTCACGGTGAAGACCGGCCCGCTTGCCCAAGGCGGCATCCAGATGGAACAGGGCGTCATCACGTACCTGAAGGAAAAGAATTACACGATGGGCGGCCGCAAGGTCGATTTCGTTTCCGCCGATACCGGCGGCAACCCGGCCGGCGCCAAGACCAAGGCGCAGGAACTGATCGAGCGCGACAATGTCGACGTTATCTTCGGGTCCGCTCGCCGCCTTCGAGCTGTATGCCATCAACGAATATGTCACCGCAGCATAAAATGCCGACGCTCTGTCTGGCCGGCGCCGACAACCTCACGCAACGCACGCCGAACCCGTATCTGCTGCGCGCGTCGGCGACCTCGTCGCAAGCCATGCAACCGATGGGCCATTACGCGGCGACCGAACTCAAGCTCAAGCGCGTGGTCACCATCGTCGAAGATTTCGCTTTCGGCTACGAGCAGATCGGCGGCTTCCAGGCGGCGTTCCAGAAGGATGGCGGCTGCGTGGTCAACAAGCTGTGGCCGCCGCTGGTGACGCCCGATTACACGCCCTATGTCGCGCAAATCAGCGATTGCGACGGCGTGTGCCAGGGTTTTGCCGGCTCGAACCCGCTGCGTTTCATGAAGGCCTATGCCGGAGCCGGGCTGAAATATCCGGTGGTGACCGGGCGAGACCGGCGGCGACGATGCTTTGCTCAAGAGCTTCGGCGAAGAGGCGATCGGCCTGGTCAGCTGCGCGCCGTATACGCTCGATCTCGAGACTGACGGCAATCAATCGCTTCGTCCAGGGCATGTTGACCAATTACAACGCGATCCCCGGCCAGTACGCCGCGATACTCTATGTCAACTGTCAGGTCGTCGAGGCGGCCCTGAAAGCGCTCAACGGCGAGGTTGGCGACCGCGACAAGTTCATGGCGGCGCTGAAGGCGGTCGACCTGACCGATACGCCGCGCGGACCGGTCAAGTTCGATCACTTGAACAACGTCGTTGGCACCTTCTATATTCGGCGCTGCGGAACCGAGGGCGCCAAATACGGGCTGAAGCTGTGGAACAAAACCATCAAGACCTACGACAATGTCAGTCAGTTCTGGACCTGGCCCGAGGCGGAGTTCCTCGCCCATCCGGTCTATTCGCGCGATTATCCGCCGCTGACCAAGTGCTGATGGGCCAGCCATCGAAACCGGCCCGGATTGCATCTTGCGCGATCCGGGTTGCCAAAGAAGCCTGAAGCAGCCGGAAGCGGAAGGACGGGTATGACATTCTGGCTGCTGCTCACCGTCAACAGTGTGACGTTCGGCGGCCTGTTGTTTCTGCTGTCGGCCGGCTTCTCGCTGATCTTCGGGCTGATGCGCATCCCCAACCTGACGCATGGCTCGATGTTCATGGTCGGCGCCTATCTCGGCACCACGCTTCTCTCCGGCGCGCTCGGCTTCACGCTGAATTTCTGGGTCGCGGCCCTGATAGCCGCGCTTGAGGTCGCGGTGTTAGGCGCCTTGATGGAGCGCTTGCTGCTGCGCCGGCTTGCCGGTCAGCAACTGGCGCAAGTGCTGGTGACGCTCGGCGTATCGTTCATGGTCGCCGATCTCTGCCTGATGGGGTGGGGCGGCGATCCGATCTCGGTGGCGACGCCGCCGCATCTCAACGGCTTCATCCGCTTTGCCGGCGCGGCTTTTCCGCTCTACCGCATGGCCGTGATCCTGATCGCCGTGGTGTTCGCGATCGCGCTCTGGCTGATGCTGGAGCGCACCCGGCTCGGCGCCATGATCCGCGCCGGCGTCGACGATCCGCAGATGGCGCGCGTCGTCGGCATCCGCGTCTCGCAGCTCTTCACCATCGTGTTCGCACTCGGCGCCGGGCTTGCCGGTTTTGCCGGCGTGATCGGCGGCCCGATCCTGTCGGTCTATCCGGGCCTCGATCAGGACATGCTGCCGCTCGCGCTGGTCGTGGTCATCCTCGGCGGCACCGGCAGTCTGCTGGGCTCGTTCGTCGGCAGCATCGTCATCGGCTTCCTCTACAATTTCGGCCAGGCGCTGCTGCCCGAGCTGGCCTATTTCATTCTGTTTCTGCCGATGGTGCTCGTCCTGGTGTTGCGGCCGCAAGGTCTGTTCGGAGGTCAAATCCTGTGAGCAGTCTCGCAGCCGGTCCAACCAAGGCCGCCTTATCGGGCGCCGGCATCGGGCGCGGCGTGGCCATCCTTATCGCCGTGCTCGCGCTGTTCGCGGTGCCCTACGTCGATCGGCCAGCTGTATTACGTCAACATCGCGAGCCAGGTTCTGCTCTACGCCGTGTTCGCGCTTGGGGCTCAACGTGCTGGTCGGCTATGCCGGCCTGGTATCGCTCGGCCATGCCGGGCCTGTTCGGCATCGCCGCCTATGTCGACGCCTATTTGCTGAGCCGCCGGCCACGGCCACACCGTCGCGATCTTGGCCGCCCTGGTCGGCGCGCTTGCGGCCACCGCGGTATTCGCCGCCCTGGCGCTGCGCGCCACCGGTATCAGCTTCATCATGATCACCCTGGCGCTCGGCGAGATCATCTGGGGGCTCGCCTATCGCTGGATCAGCATTACCGGCGGCGACAACGGCATCAGCGTGTCCACGCGGCCGGCGCCGTTCGGCCTGTCGCTCGACTCGCCGCGGGCGTTCTACGACGCGACGCTTCGTGTTTTCCTGCTCGCCATCGCCGCGGTGGCGATTTTCGTGCGCTCGCCGTTCGGCGCCGCATTGTGCGGCACGCGCGACCAGCCGCGCCGCATGAACGCGCTCGGCTACCATGTCTGGATGATCCGGTTCTGGGCCTTCCTGTTCTCCGGCTTGCTGACCGCCGTCGCCGGCATTCTCTTCGTCTATTACAACGAGTTCATCAGCCCGCAGGCGCTTGGCGCTCACCGCCTCGGCCGAGGGCCTGCTGATGGTGATCTCCGGCGGTGCCGGCACGCTGCTCGGGACCGGTCGTCGGCGCGGCGCTGGTCGTGATCGTCAAGAACGTGGTCAGCGCCTACATCACACGCTGGAATTTCATGCTCGGCGCGATCTTCGTCGCCATCGTCGTGTTCATGCCCGAAGGCCTGGTGCCCGGCGCGGTGCGATTGACCGCGCTCGGCCTGGCGCGCGAGCCGGCACGGCGCACGGACGGCAGCCGCATCCGCCGCGAGGCCGCAGTCGATGACCGCGCTTGCCGTCAGCAATCTCTGTGCAAATCGTTCGGCGGGTTGCGCGTCACCACCGACGTCAATCTCAACATCGCCCCCGGCGAGCGCCGGCTGATCATCGGGCCGAACGGCGCCGGCAAGACCACGCTGTTCAATCTGATCACCGGCGAGATCGCGCCCGATAGCGGCGCGGTGGCGCTGTTCGGCCGCGACATCACCCGGATGCCGAGCCGCAAGCGCACGCCATCTCGGCATGGCGCGGACCTACCAGATCATCACGCTGTTCGCGCAGGACACCATCGCGCGCAACGTGACGCTGGCTCTGCTCGGCCTGTCGCCGCTGCGCTGGAATCCGCTGCTCCCGCTCGACCGCCAGCATCATCTGGTCGCACAAGGCCGCGCAGGCGCTCGAACGCGTCGGCCTCGCGCACATCGCCGGACGGCCGCTTGGCGCAGACCTCATACGGCGAGCGGCGCCGGGTCGAGATCGCCATGGCGCTGGCGCAGAATCCCAAAGTGCTGCTGCTCGACGAGCCGTTTGCCGGCCTGTCGATCGACGAACGCCAGGACGTGCGCAAGCTGCTCGCCGCCATTCCGCGCGACGTGACCATCGTCATGATCGAGCACGACATGGACACCGCGCTTGATCTCGCCGACCGCATCACGCTGCTGCATTTCGGCGAGGTGATCGTCGAAGGCACCCGCGCCGAAGTGGTGGCCGATCCGCGCACGCGGGAGGTCTATCTTGGCGAATAGCGCGCTCAGCTCTCAGCGGCATCGACGCCTATTACGGCGACAGCCACGTGCTGCAGCAGGTGTCGTTGCCAGCTTGGCGAGGGCCGGCTGCTCGGGCTGCTCGGCCGCAACGGCGCCGGCAAGTCGACCTGCATGAATGTCAGCGTCGGGCTGTTGCCGCCGCGCGGCCGGCAGCGTCGAAGTGTTCGGCAACGCGGTGACGCGGCTGCCGCCGGAACCGATCGCCGCCGCGGGCGTGGCGCTGGTGCCGCAGGGCCGCCGCGTTTTCCGCAGCCTGACCGTGCGCGAAAATCTCATGGTCGCCGCCGCACGCCGGCTTCGCCACCCGGCACGCGCCGTGGACCGTGGACACGGTCTTCGCCATGTTTCCGCGGCTCGCCGAACGCCGCAGCCAGCTCGCCGGCTACCTGTCCGGCGGCGAGCAGCAGATGCTCGCCATCGGCCGGGCGCTGATGGCCAATCCGCGCGTCTTGCTGATGGACGAGCCGTCCGAGGGCCTGGCCCCGCAGATCGTCGCCGAGGTGATGGCGACCATTCGCAAGCTGAAGGAAAGCGGCCTGTCGATCGTTCTGGTCGAGCAGAGCCCGAAGCTCGTTTTCGATATTGCCGACGATATCGTCATTCTCAATTCCGGCCGTGTCGCGGTGGTCTGCGACGGCCGAAAAGCTCAAAACCGACGGCGTCGATCTGCGCCAGCATCTTGGCGTGTTTTAGCAATACCCCTTATGCCGGCTTGCGTTATTTGTTCATTTCTGTGTCATGATTATAGCCGCCGATGCCCGCTCGCGCCGGGTGGTGCGGTGCGCTTTAATTCACACGAACGATATTGCAAATTGTAAAACTCGCCGTCACCATGGCGGGCAGGGTGGTTCGGAGGGGCAAACGTGATTACCGTACCCGAATTGGCGGCGGAGGCTCTGGGATCGTTTCTTCACGAGCATATGAGCCGCAGGTTCAGCATCGACCCATGCCGACCTGACCGAGCTCGTGCCGACGGTTGCCAGACTGGCCGTCGAATGTATCGGCAACAGCGATGCCCTGTATCACAATGTCGAGCACACCATGCTGGTGACATTGGTGGGCTACGACATCATGAAAGGAAGATCGCTTTTGATGCCGACCTACCCCAGCGACTATGCGCACATGCTGGTCGCCTGCCTGATGCACGACATCGGCTATGTGCGCGGCATCCTCAGCGGCGACGGGGCCGATGGTTATGTGATCGACGGCAAAGGCAACAAGACGAAATTGCCGCGCGGCGCCTCCGACGCGGCGCTGTTGCCGCATCACGTCGACCGCTCGAAGCTGTTCGTGATGGACCGCATTTCCAAAATAGAGCTTCTCGATGCCGAGCGGATCGCCCGCGCCATCGAGTTCACCCGTTTTCCATCGCCCTACGGGGCCGATGATGAAGAGAACGAAGAAGGCCTCCTGGTGCGCGCCGCCGATCTCATCGGCCAGCTCGGCGATCCGCATTATCTGCGCAAGGCCAATGCGCTCTATTTCGAATTCGAAGAGGTCGGGATGAATCGTCAGCTCGGCTATACCTCGCCGGCCGATCTCACCGATCTATACCCGCAATTCTACTGGAACAGCGTTTCGCCGCACGTGCAGACCGCTATCCGCTACCTTAATGTCACGTCGAGCGGACGGCAATGGATCGCCAACCTCTACAGCAATGTATTCCGTGCCGAGCGCGAACTCAGCCTTTGCGGACCGCAGCGCTGAGACTATCCGGCCCACGGGCATCGCGTTTCGCAGCGGGTGAGATCCGACGCGCTGCGATCTGAATACACTTCCCGCGCGAACTCCCTGCGGCCTGGCTGGCTTGCACAAGAGCGCTGCCTGTGCTTTCCCCGCCTACGCCGAATTGAATGCAAGGAAACACCCATGCCCGAACTCTGGAATAAGTACGGCCCGACCGCGGCGCGCAAGCACGGCAAGCCCGGCCGCGAGGTGCGGCCGAAGAGCGTCACCATCGACATTCACGCCCATGTCGATGTGCCGGAGGCGGCGAAATTCGTCGCCCCGCATCTCGATATGACGACGGTGCCGCTCGCCCATTTCGCGACGCCGCAGTCGAAGGCGCTGACCCAGAAGCAGACCGCCGATATCAGCGCGCGGCGCGGTCGCCGAGCACCGGCTCGCCGATCTCGATGCCATGGCCATCGACGTCCAGATGATCGCGCCGCCGCCGCTGCAATGCTATTACTCGGTGCCGCTCGATATCGCGGTGAAGGCGGCGCAGATCGTCAACGACGGCATCGCCGAATTCTGCGGCAAATATCCCGACCGCTTGAAGGGTTTTGGCACGGTGCCGATGCCGGACGGCCAGGAAGCCGCCAAGGAGCTCGAGCGCTGCGTCAAGAAGCTCGGCTTCACCGGCGTCGAGGTTTTCACCAACGTCGCCGGCAAGGAACTGTCCGATCCGGCCTTCGCGCCGTTCTGGAAGAAGGCCGAAGAGCTCGGCGTGCTGGTGATGATCCATCCCAACGGCTTCACCGAGGCGTCGCGCTTCGAGCGGTTCTATTTCAACAACGTCATCGGCAATCCGCTGGAGACGACGATCGCGCTGCATTATCTGATTTTCGACGGCGTGCTGGAGCGGCATCCCAAGCTGAAGCTGCTCGCCGTGCACGGCGGCGGCTATCTCGGCGCCTATCCGGGCCGGATCGATCATGCCTGGGGCGCGCGCTCGGATGCGCATGGCGATCTGCCGCAGCCGCCGACGACCTATCTCAAGCGCATCTATGTCGACACGGTCGTGTTCACGCCTTATCAGCTCGCCGAACTGGTGCGGGTGTTCGGCGCCGATCACGTCGTGCATGGGCACCGATTACCCGTTCGACATGGCCGGAGTTCGATCCGGTCGGCCACATCGCCGGCGTCGAAGGTTTCGACGCCACGACGATCGCGGCGCTGGCCGGCGGCAACAGCAAGAGATTGTTCGGGCTGTGATTTAAGGCGAGAAATGAACCTCGCTCCTCTGCTGCAAGCGGACCCGGCGATCCAGGTCCATGCCTTCGCCGCCATGGCGGCGTTCACGCTGGGCATCGTTCAGTTTGCAGCGCCCAAGGGCACGTTGCCGCACCGCGCCTTGGGGTGGTTATGGGTAACGCTGATGCTGATCGTCAGCGTTACCGCGTTTTTCATCCACACGATCCGGCTGTGGGGACCGTGGAGCCCGATTCATCTGTTGGCGATTTTCACGCTCATCATGCTGCCGATTGCGGTATGGGCCGCGCATCGGCATGCGGTGGAGCGCCACCGCAGCGCCATGATCGGTCTCTTCCTCGGCGCGCTGGTGATTGCCGGGCTCTTCACCCTGGTGCCGGGCCGCATCATGCACACGGTGGTGTTCGGCCCGTAGCGATCATTTCGCTTGCGAGGGCGCAGCCGGCGGCGGCGCAGGTGGTGCCGCCACGGGAGCGGCCGGCGCTGCCGAAGGCGCAGGGGCGGCGGAAGGTGCGGGCGGCGGCGGGCTCGCCATGTGCGCATAGACGCTGCCCGGCACGATGGTCATGACGAACGATGTCGGCGTCTCGTTCGGCTCCAAACGGCCCGGGAACCTGATGCGAGACCGCCGGCAGGCTTTGCAGGTAGGCCGCGATCGCCCGCGCGTCCGATTTCGTCAGGTTCTTGTAGGCATCGTAAGGCATGGCGGGAGCGAGCTTGCGCCCTTGCGGCGTTACTCCCGTGGTAATCGCAGCGATAATTTGCGCGGTCGTCCAATTGCCGAGGCCGGTCGCCTTGTCCGGAGTGAGGTTGGGCCCGACAAAGACGCCGAGGTGCGGAATGGCAAAACCGACGTCGGAGCCGCCGAGGAACTTGCTCATATCCGGCTTGCCGAAAAAATGGCCGGGCGTATGACAATCGGTGCAGCTTCCGATCGTGACCAGATATTTGCCGCGCGCGATTTCATGGGTGCTGGCCGCGTTGGCGGCGGGCACTGTGCCAAGACAAGCGCCGGTCACCGCGGCAAGGCACGACAGGAGTGTTCCCGTTTTCAAGTTCATCCCCCTTGGATTGACGCTCGGGACAGCCGGTTGCGCCCCGAATCCGAGCCGGAAGCCTGCCCGAAAAACCGCGACTTGGAAACGACCCAATGTGACGCGGTCAGAAATAGCAGCGCGGCTCTGTGCGACAGCGGTCCTGCGGACAAATGGACGGCGTCCTACCGCCGCGAAGCCTCCGCCATTGCGGCGATCAAGGCGAGGCCCGCCGGAACCAGCATCGGATAGGCGAGCAGATGCAGCGCGACCGCCCCGATCAAAGCGCCGACGGCGTAAGCGAACCATGACGCCGTCAACAAAGCCAGCGCGATCCGATGCTGCGGCGGGATTTCGCACGGACGAGCCAAGCTTGGACCAGGTTGCCGGTGATAAAGACGGTGTTGAGCGGCACGCCGGCAATCGTGCGCACGGCGGCATTTTGCATGCCGAGCGCGGCGGCGACCGATCGCGGCGCTCCATTGGCTGGTGATGAATTCGGAAGCCGCCCAGCATCAGCGCGGTCGACCACAAGCGGCGCGGCGGCGTGGATTTCGCTCTTGACCGCGCTGCGTGTGAGGATGACCGCGGCGAAAAACGCCGCCACGATGCCGATATGAAAGCCGGCGTGGTCGAGCCGCCAGTGCGCGAAATCGATGCCGAGCAGGACGGTGTTGCCGGTCATGGCGCCGACGAAGGTATCGTAGCGCAGAATAGGCGATGGCGTCGGCCGAGCCGCCGATCATGCAGAGCAGCACGGTGCGTCCGAGATCGCGCGCTTGCATCGGCGTGCCTCACGCGCTCATGCGCCGCCGCTGCTTCTTTGCCGGCTTTAATTGATGCACGGTGGCCGAGGCGCCGGCGCTGCGTCGTAGCGCCTCTTTGAGGCTTCGCCGGCCGGCCATGCTTCTTCAAGAGATCGCGGAACGCCTCGTCGGCGAGTTCTTGAAAGTCCTTCATCTGATCGCGGCCGAGCAGATCGAGCTGTTGCCAGGTCTCGTCGTCGATCTGCACGCGTTTGCCCGGCATCAGCTTGCTTTCTTATGCCGCGCCGAACTCCGGGCCGGCGATCGCGCCGCCTTCTTTGCCGCAGGTTTTGACGCGCGCGCGCTCGATCGCGGCGCGGCTTGCCGCCCGCCGCGGTTCGATGACTTGCCGCCGGTCTTGACGCTTTGGCGCAGCGCGTCCATCAGATTGATGACGTTCGACGGCTCGCGCTCCTTCGGCCGCTCGATCTTCTCGCCCTTCTGTTTCTTGCGCAGCAGATCCTTCAGCGCGTCTTCGTAGTCGTCCTTGAATTCCGCCGGCTTGAAGTGCCCGGCCTTGCTCTCGACGATATGCAAGGCGAGATCGAGCATGTCCTTCGGGATTTTCTCGTCCTCGATCGTGTCGAAATATTCGTCTTCTTTCCGCACCTCGTAGGGGTAACGCAGCGTGACGCCGACCATGCCCTTGCCGCGGGCTTCGAGCGCGATGATGTGTTCGCGCGACGTGAACACGACCTTGCCCAGCGCCACCATGCCTTCTTTGTGGATCGCCTCGCGGATGACGGCGAAGGCCTGCTGGCCGACTTCGCCGTCCGGCACGAGGTAATACGGATCGCGCATGAAAAGCTCGTCGATCTCGCTGCGCGGCACGAACTCGTTCGATGTCGATGACGTGCTTGGATTCGATGGCGACGGCGTCGAGCTCCTCCGGGTTCGAGCTCGATATATTCGCCCTTGGCGAGCTCATAGCCCTTGATGATGTCGGCGTTTTCCACCTCGTCGCCGGTATCGGCATCGACTTTCTTGTAGCGGATGCGGTTGCCGGTCTCTTTGTTGAGCTGGTGGAAGCTGATCTTTTCCCGCTCCGAGGTCGCCGGAAACAGCGCGATCGGACAGGAGACGAGCGACAGCTTGAGATAGCCTTTCCAATACGCGCGCGGGGCCACGGTGCTTACTCCATTACTCTTCCGGACGCTTCGGGAACGCAGATTTTAACGATATCAGGGAACAGGCGTTCCACAAGGGAACTCACAACCATGTAGTTACCGGGTGTTTCTTCTTTGTTCTTTTGCTCGGGCGCGCCTAGACTCACGGCCTGATTCGCCCATTCGCGAGCAAAGCCATGGCAGCCGGTAGCGCACTGAGAAAACAAACGATAATCGAGGAAATGCCGAAGGAGCGGGCCACGCTCAAGGAGCGTGCCAAGGAACGGCCCAAGGAGCGAGCCACGCCGCGGCTGTTTCACGCCAGGATGGTGGTGACGCGCGTCGAGGAGTGGTGCGTCGAGGCGTCGACGCCGGAGGAAGCCGAGGCGCTTTTGACCGCCGGCGCCGGCCATCGCTGTACGCCGGGTGAAAGCATCCAGGTCGAGATCGATCAACTGCTTGACGAATAGGCGCGGCTGCGTCGCTGCATTTTCGCTCTGCCGGCCCGGCCGTATTGACGACCGGGAGCGCAGTTGCCCAAGGCGCCTCTGCCGTCGCAAATTGGACATTTCACGGTGTAAACTTGTGCTTGGGCTGGATTGGTAGTCCGGTCCGCGTCGGCATTGGCTTTTGGCGGACATCCGGAGTGGCATGACGGCGACAGAATCATTTTGCCGGCGCCCGCCGATGGCGTTCCCGCGGGGAGGGTCACATTCCTCGGCCGGGAGGCGGCCTATTGGCGGCTGCGCATCAAGGGCGCGGCGCTGCTGATGTTGACGCTTGGCATCTATCGCTTTTGGTTCGCCACCGATGTCCGCCGTTATCTATGGTCGAATACCGAGATCGGCGGCGAAACGCCTGGAATATACCGGGCTTGCCACCGAACTGCTTGGCGGTTTTCTGCTCGCGGTCGCCATTGTCGGGCCGCTTTATACCGCGGTCGCCTCGGCGGCGCTGGCGCTCGACACCGCCGAGACGGCCGATTGCCGGCGCCGGCGTATTGCTGTTCGTGTTGCTCGGCCAATTTGCGCTGTATCGGGCGCGGCGCTATCGGCTGACGCGCACGGTGTTTCGCGGCGTACGGTTCGATCAGCACGGCTCGGCCTGGCGTTACGCGCTGTTTGCGCTGATGTGGTGGGCGCTCGCCGCGGCGACGTTCGGGCTCGCCTATCCGTGGGCGCAGGCCAGCCTGCAACGCTACAAGATGCGTCACACCAGCTATGGCGATCTGGACGGCTGTTTGCCGGATCGGGATTGGCGCTGTTTTTGCGCGGCCTGCCGATCTGGCTCTGTCGTGGTCGGGCCGATCGTTGCCGCGCTCGCAGCGCTCGACCGCATGGTCGATTGGAATGCGCTCAACGCCATGATGGCGCAGGGCGACGGCAAGCCGCTGGCATTGCTGGTCGGCAATTCGGGACTCGATGTTTTCGCCGTCATCGCCGCGGCAGCCGCCGCCAGCATCGCCGCGGCGGTGCTGCTCTACCCGCTGTTCGCCGCCATCATGATGCGCTGGTGGATTTCGGGCCTGCGCTTCGGCGCCGTGGCGGTGCAATCGCGCTTGTCCGTGGCGCAGGTCTACCGCATCTATTTGCGCTTTCTGCTCTACGCCGTGCCCTATGGGGTGGCGGTATCGGCGATCGGCGGCGCGTCGATATTCCTAAGCGGCAAACTCGTCGGTTCGAGTCACGATTCCATGCTGGCGGAATTGTTCGCCAGCACGCTGTCGCTGGCGATCTATGTGATCATCGTGCTTGGCGTTTCCACCATTTATCAGGTTGTCGTCACCTTCGCGATGTGGCGGCTTTCCGCGCAAACCGCGGAGCTGGTCGATGCCGAGATGCTGGATCGCGTGCGCGCCTCCGGTGTGCCGGACTCCGCGCTCGGTGAAGGCTTGGTCGACGCGCTCGGCGTCGGAGGCATCTGATGCTGGACGCTTCGGCGGGAACGATGACTGACGCAGCCCGTGCGCGGACGCGGCCGTCTATTTCGACGGCACGTCGAGCGCGCGCAACGACGTGACCGTCGAGCTGACCGGCGCGGGTCTCTGCGATTCTCGGCGGCGGCAGTTCGGACACCGATCGCGTGCTCGACGAATGGGCCTATGCCGATCTGCGCCGCATGTCGGCGCCCGAGGGCGTGCTGCGGCTGGGACGGCGCGGCGAAACGCTGCTGGCGCGACTCGAAATCCGCGATCCCGGCTCTGATCGACGCGATCGAGAGACCGCGCCGAAGCGCTCGACCGCGGCGGTGCGCGGGAACGCCAGCTTCGCCGCAAGGTCGTGGCGCTGAGCTTCGCCGCCGCCGTCTCGCTCGTCGTCACCGCGGCTTTTGGCCTGCCGGCGCTGGCCAATCGCCTCATTCCGCTGGTGCCGCTCGGCGTCGAGCACGAGCTCGGCGCGGCGATCGACCACAACATTCGCCCCTGCGCTCGATAGCGGTCATCTCGGTCGCGGCTTTCGCCTGCGGCGCCGCGCCGGGCGAAACGGCCGGCCGCGCCGCCCTCGATAAACTCGTCGGCAAGCTCGAAGCCGTGGCGGCGCTGCCGTTTGGCTCTGCATGTCGAGGTGGTGCGGCGCGCCGAGCCGAACGCCATGGCGCTGCCCGGCGGCCACATCTATGTCGATGACGGCCTGATCGCCAAAGCGCAGACGCCGGACGAATTGGCCGGCGTGCTGGCGCATGAGATCGGTCATGTCGCCCATCGCGACGGCACCCGCACGGTGTTGCAGACGGCCGGCCTGTCGTTTCTGTTCGGCATGATGCTCGGCGATTTTGTCGGCGGCGGCGCCGTCGTGATCGCGGCGCGAACGGTGCTGAAATCGTCCTATTCGCGCCGCGTCGAAGCGGCGGCCGACGCCTACAGCGTCGATGCTGATGGAAAAGGCCGGCGGCGATCCGCAGGCGCTCGGCGTCATCCTAGCCAACATTGTCAGCGACAAGCAGCATGGCATGAAGCTTCTGCTCGACCATCCCGAGACCAAAGACCGCATTGCCGCAATCGATGCCCTTGCGGTCGCCGGGGCCACCACGCCGCTCCTTGACGCGGCGGACTGGAGCGCGCTGAAACAGATTTGCGCCCCACTGCCGGCGCAGACGCGCAACGGGCCGCGGCCAGCCGGTCAAGCCGTTCCCCATTAGCCGCCGCAAGCGAGAACCACCCAGAATGCGACGCCGCATCCTCAACGATCGGCCGATCTCGCGGCTCGCGGTCTGGGCGCGCCGCGTCGCCTTGTTTTCGCTCGCCGCCACATTCGTCGCGATCATCATCGTGCGCTCGGGCGCGCTCGACATCGTGCCGGCGCTCTCGACCTTGGCCGGCGCGCTGGTGCTGGCCTGCGTCGCCATCCTGCTCGCGCTCGGCTCCGGCATCGTGATCTGGCGCGACGGCATCGGCGGCGGCCGCTACGCGGCGACCGCTTTGGTCATCGGCTTCGCGCTGATCGCCTATCCGGCTCTATCTCGGCATCAAGGCCTACCGGCTGCCGGCGATCTACGACATCACCACCGATCCGATCGATCCGCCGCAATTCGACGCCATCGCCCGGTTGCGGCCGCGCGACGCCAATCCGGTCGCTTATGCCGGTCTCTATGCCGCGGAGCAGCAGAACGCGGCCTATCCGGATATCGCGCCCGACGACACCACGGCGACGCCGCAGGAGGCCTATAATGCGGCGATGAAGGTCATCGCCAAACGGCGCTGGCGCGTCGTCGATGCGCGGCCGCCGCAAGCGGCCTTGCCGCGCGCCGCCGATGCGCGGCAGTCGCGGGACACCGCGGTGCGTGACGGCATCATCGAGGCGGTGGCGCGCACGCCGATCCTCGGCTTTCGCGACGACGTCGTGGTGCGGGTGCGGGCGACCACCGACGGCGCCCGCATCGACGTGCGCTCGGCCTCGCGCTACGGCCGCAACGATCTCGGCACCAATGCCTCGCGGGTGCGTAATCTGATCGATAATATCGACGACGTGCTGTCGCGCCGCGCCGGGTGCCGGAGAAGAAGCCGGCCGCCGCCGCCGCGTCAGCCGCCGGGCAAGGCGTCGGCCAAGCGGTAGGTCGCCTTCGATCGACGGCGGGCCTGTCGGTCGCGACCACGCCGCGCGCCGCCAGATCCTCCATATGCGCCAGCACCGACAGCGCGGCGGCGCCGGCAAGCCGCGGGTCGAGCCCGATATAGACCGCTTTGACGATGGTCGGGATGTCGGCCGCGCCTTTGCCGAGCCGGTGCATGATCGAGGCTTCGCGGCCGGGCGGTGGCGGATCAGAAATTGCACATAGCGCGGCGCGTCGCGCACCGGCGCGCCGTGGCCGGAGAGGTAAAGCGGCTCGCTGCGCCGCGCCAGCTTGTGCAGCGACGCCATGTAGTCGCTCATGGCGCCGTCGGGCGGCGCCACGATGGTGGTCGACCAGCCCATCACATGATCGCCGGCGAACAAGCAGGTCGGCCTCCTTGAAGGCGAACGCCATGTGATTGGCGGTATGGCCCGGCGTCGTCACCGCTTCGAGCGTCCAGCCGTCGCCGCTACCGTCTCGCCGTCGGCGAGCGCGACGTCGGGACGGAAATCCATGTCGGCGGAGGCGTCGAGCCGGCGCGTTTCGCCGATGTGCAGCGGCCGCGCCAGCCGGTGCGGGCCTTGCGCGTAGACCTTGGCGCCGGTCGCCGCTTTGATTTTCGGCACCGCCGGCGAATGATCGCGATGGGTATGAGTGACGAAAATATGGGTGACGGTCTCGCCGCGCACGGCGTCGAGCAGCGCCGCGATATGGGCATCGTCATCGGGCCCGGGATCGAGGATCGCGACTTTGCCGCGGCCGATGATGTAGCTCATCGTGCCCTTGAAGGTGAACGGTCCGGGATTGTCGGCGACGATCGGCGCGCACGCCCGGCGCCACCTCGCGCACCCGGTCCGGCTCAAGGTCGAAGGTCTTATTGAAGGGAACGTCGTCGTTCATGCGGCGCTGACATATCATTTGCGCAGTCGGAGTTCGAATCCGATCGGGTCCAGCCGGAACTCGCCATGACCGAATTGCGACCGGGACACTAATTCCGCCATGCTGTCCTTGGTGTAGGCGCGCCCCTTTAGCATGAAACGGAAGGTCAATTTAATCATGGCCGCGGCGACAGTGCCGCGATTTCTGAAATAATCGGCAACGGCGCGCGACGAATAGTCCTTGCGCAGGTCGATGATCAGCGCGCTGCCGCCCGGCTTGAGCACGCGATGCATCTCGTTGAGCGCCACCAGCGGCCGGCTGAAATTCTTGAACGCGGCGCGGCAGGCGATGCAGTCGAATTGATCGTCGGGAAACGGCAGATCGGCGGCGTCGCCATGCTCGAAATCGACCTCGACGCCGGCTTTGCGGGCGTTGTCGCTGGCGATCTGCACAAAGCTGCGGCTGATGTCGATCCCGGTCACCCGGCCGCCGGTCAGCTTGGCCAGCTCGATGGCGAGAAGGCCGGGTCCCGGCGCGATTTCGAGCACGCGCGAACCGGCATTGAGCGGGGCTGCAATCCGGCCCGCGGTCGCCTGCAATTCGTCGCGGTCATGCTCGGCCTGGCGCGCATACAGGGTGGCAATAAAGCCCTCCATCCCGCGGCCGATATAGGGTTTTGTCGACGCCTCCGGCATGCCTTCGTCCTTTCGCTTGGTCGTCCAACCATGTGCGAAAGGGAACCCGGCAGCGCAAGCGGGCAGGAGCGGTGCGGGCGCCGGGGAGGGATGCGCAATGCGAATGAGGGGTGCACAAATAAGTAGAGCCCCGGTGCCGGGAATGCCGGGGCTCTAGCAACCTCAATTTCCACGGTAAGTGAGACCGAGATCGCCCAACCTAGCTATGCAAACGGCGGGCCAAGTCACGCCGGGAGCCGATCCCGCAAAATTCGGCCCATTTTCCCTGGGAGATTTGCCGGGGGGATTTCCAGTGGCGCGCGTTGACCGCGCCGCAGGCGGTTATTGGCTATTTTGCAGGCATTAAGGCTGTCCGCCTAGAACGGCGTCCGGCTGCGGATGGCGGCCGCCAGCGTGCCCTCGTCGAGATAATCAAGCTCGCCGCCGACCGGCACGCCATGGGCGAGCCGCGTTACCTTCACATTCGCGTCGGCGAGAAGATCGGTGATGTAGTGGGCGGTGCTCTGGCCGTCGACCGTGGCGGACAGTGCCAGCACGACTTCCTTCACCGCCGGATCGCTGGCGCGCTTGATCAAGGTGTCGATCGAAAGGTCGTCCGGGCCGACGCCGTCGAGCGGCGACAGTGTGCCGCCGAGCACATGGTAGCGGGCATTGATGGCATGCGCGCGTTCCAGCGCCCACAGATCGGCGACGTCGGCGACGACCACGAGGGTGATGCCGTCGCGCCTGGGATCGGTGCATACCGTGCACGGGTTTTGCGTATCGATATTGCCGCAGATGCGGCAGACCTCGATCTTCTCCATCGCCGTCTGCAGCGCCGCGGCAAGCGGTGCCATCAGCAATTCCCGCTTCTTGATCAGAAACAAAGCCGCACGCCGCGCCGAGCGCGGCCCAAGCCCCGGCATGCGGGCCAAGAGCTGGATGAGGCGCTCGATTTCTGGACCGGCAGAAACGGCGGGCATCAGAACAGCTTCAACCCCGGCGGCAGCGGCAGGCCGCCGGTCAGCGCCTGCATTCTCTCGGCGAGCTGCGTCTCGAGCTTGCGTTTGGCCTCGGCGTGGGCGGCGACGAGAAGATCCTCGACGATCTCCTTCTGGTCGGGCTTGAGCAGCGAATCGTCGATGCTCACCGCCGCGCAAGTCGCCCTTGCCGGACATTTTGACCGAGACCATGCCGCCGCCGGACGCGCCGTCGATCTCCATGCCGTCGAGCTCGGCCTGCATCGCTTCCATCTTCGATTTCAATTCCGTGGCCTGTTTCATCAGGCCAAGAAAATCAGGCATCGGCTTTCCTTCCATCGCGCGATGATGCGGACCCAAGCTCTCAAGAAGACTATAGCGCGGGACCCCAAAGAATCGCCTCATTACGGCGCTTCGTCGGGCTCCTCATTGTCCGTTAGCGCGGCCGGTTGCGCCTCCTCCGCGGCAGGCCGCCGGCGGCCGCACGTCGACAATCTCGGCGCCGGGAAAGCGCGTCAGCACCGCCTGCACCAACGGATCCTCGCGGACGCCGTCTTTCAGTTCCGCTTTGCGCATCTCGGCTTGCGCGCGCAAGCTCGGCTGGCCGGCCTCGGCCGAGACCGCGACCATCCAGCGCCGGCCGGTCCAGTCGGAAAGCTTCTTCGACAGTTCGCCGACCAGCGTCTTGCGCGCGCTCGGCTCCAGCGCCAGTTCGAGCGTGCCGTCCTCGAAACGAACCAGCCGCACGTCGCGCTCGAGCGCGCTTTTCAGCATCAGGTCGCGCTTCTCCGCTGCGAGCGCGATCAGGTCGGCAAAGCTTTTCACGGCGCGGACTTCGTTAGCGCGCGCCACCGGCTCGTCGAACGGCGCCGGATTTTCGGATTGCCGCGGCGCCGCCAGAGGCGCGGCGGCCGCGAGCGGGCCGCGGCTGCCGCGCGCGGCTTCGCTGCGCAATTCCGCACGCGGCGTTGCGCCGCTGCCTTTCCCGCCCCCGCTTGCGGAGGAGGGTAGGCTCGGGGAAGCGCCGTTGCCGCTGCGCGCGTCGCCGAGCGAGCGGATCGACCTCGTCGGGCGTCGGCAGGTCGGCGGCATAGGCGATACGAACGAACACCATCTCCGCGGCATCGATCGGCCGGCCTGCGGCCTCGACCTCGGTAATGCCTTTAAGCAGCATCTGCCAGGTTCGCGCCAAAACGCGCATCGAAAGCTTGGTCGCGAAAGCCGCGGCCGCGGCTGCGCTCGGCTTCGGTCAGCGACACGTCGTCGGCGAGCGCCGGCACGATTTTGACGCGGGTGACGAAATGGGTGAATTCGGCGAGATCGCCGAGCACCATGGCCGGATCGGCGCCGCAATCGTACTGGTCGCGCAATTCGTTGAGCGCCGCGGCGATGTCGGCGCGCATCAGCGCCTCGAACAGATCGATCACCCGCGTGCGGTCGGCAAGCCCGAGCATTTGCCGCACGTCCTCGGCGCGCACCGGGCCTGCCGCATGAGCGATGGCCTGGTCGAACAACGACAGCGAATCGCGCACCGAGCCTTCGGCGGCGCGCGCGATCAAGCGCCAGCGCTTCCGGCTCGGCTTCGATCGCTTCCTTGCCGGCGATGCCTTGCAGATGCTTCACCAGAAGCGCGGCGTCGACCCGGCGCAGATCGAAGCGCTGGCAGCGCGACAATACGGTGATCGGCACTTTGCGGATTTCGGTGGTGGCGAAGACGAACTTGGCGTGCGGCGGCGGCTCTTCCAGCGTCTTGAACAGCGCGTTGAAGGCGGCGCCCGACAGCATGTGCACTTCGTCGAGGATATAGACCTTGTAGCGCGCCGAGACCGGCGCATAGCGGATGGCGTCGTTGATCGCGCGCACGTCGTCGACGCTGTTATGCGAGGCGGCGTCCATCTCGATGACGTCGAGATGGCGGCTTTCCATGATGGCTTCGCAATGCACGCCGAGCACCGGCATGTTGACGGTCGGCGCGGTGATCGAGCCGTCGGGCAATTCGTAATTCAGCGCGCGGGCGAGGATGCGCGCGGTCGTCGTCTTGCCGACGCCGCGCACGCCGGTCAGGATCCAGGCCTGCGGAATGCGCCCGGACTTCGAAGCCGTTCGCCGACCGTGCGCACCATCGCGTCCTGGCCGATCAGGTCGTCGAAGGTCGCCGGCCGGTATTTGCGCGCCAGCACGCGATAGGGGGCGGATGGTGTCGTTGCGTCGTTCATTGCGGACTGATTGTAGCCCGGATGAGCGCAGCGAAATCCGGGGCGGCATGCGAGCGGGTCGGTTGTCCCCGCATTTCGCTGCGCTCATGCGGGCTACAGTCTTGTAAAGAGGGTGGGAGGCTGACGAGCGACCCGAACCGCGCTCGTTAGGGCTGCTTCCTTCCGGACCTGACCCGGTTGGCGAGTGGCTCGTCCACCGCCAACCTCCCGGCCCCTATATCGGCCGGGCAGGGGGCGAAAGCAAGCGCACTGCCGCGGCTGCATGCCGGCCTCCTTCACCCGCCTCCTTGGCCACGTCGTAGCCGTAGAGCCAGCCGACCTGGAACGCGGTGTTGTCGCCGCGGCGGCCGGCGCCGAAGCGTTCGCGCAGCTTGAATTTCACGTCGCGCTTGAGCCGCGCCCAGGGCGAGGCGAGGTGGTTCTCCTTGGCGCGGGCGCGCGAGCCGAGCACCGCCGCGGTCGCGCGCGGCGCGCGCACCCGCTCATAGGCAGCAAGCGCCGCGCCGAGATCGTCGGGCTGCCGCGCGATCAGTCGCCGCCAGCACGCAGCCGTCCTCGATCGCCATGCCGGCGCCCTGCGCCAGATAGGGCAGCATGGCATGCGCGGAATCGCCAAGCAGCGTGGCGCGGCCTTTGCTCCAGCGCTGCAGCGGATCGCGATCGTAGAGCGCCCATTTGTACCAGCGCGTGCTGCACGGATAGAGCCGGGTGAGATCGCGATGCCAGCGCGCATAGGTCGTGGTCACTTCCGACACGTCGCACTCATGCGTCCAGGATTCCTCGGTCCAGGCGTCGCTGTCGATATGGGCGACGATGTTGAGGAGCTCGCCGCGGCGCACACGGTAATGCACGACATGGCCGTGCGGCCCCATCCACATCGTGCCGTCCTCGGTATTGATGTCGCGCGGCACCGCTTCGATCGGCGCCATGCCGCGCCAGCAGATGCAGCCGGTGAAGCGCGGCGCGTCGGCGCCGAACAGGCTGTTGCGCACCGCCGAATGAATGCCGTCGGCGCCGACCACGAGATCGGCTTCGATGGCGCTGCCGTCGGCAAATTGCGCCGCGGCGGGCTGCTTGGTGCCGCCGCCCGGATCGACGCCGATGCAGCGCTTGCCGAGACGGATTTCGGTTGTTTGCAGCGCGCCGCGCAGCACGTCGAGCAGGTCGGCGCGATGCAGCGTGAGGTTCGGTGCGCCGAATTTCTCGCGGAAATCGCTGCGGCGGATGCGCGAGATGTAGCGTCCGGTCTTCCACGAGCGGATGAGCTGAAATTCGGACGCCCAGCCGATGTCCTCGACCTCGCGGTCGACGCCGAGCGCGCGGAACGCCTTCACCGCATTGGGCGTCAGATTGATCCCGGCGCCGATCTCGCTGTGCACCGGCGATTGCTCGCAAACAATGACCTCGGCGCCTTGACGCTCGAGCGCCAGCGCCGCGGTCAGTCCGCCGATGCCGCCGCCGACAATGACGACGCGTGGCATGCGCATTTACGGATCTCCTTTTCCTGTCCCGGCACTGTAGCTTCACGCCGCGCTTTCGGGGAGAGGCCGCTGGGCCTAAAGCCGTGGACGGCTGTCCTCGCCGGTGGCGGCGCAAGGCGTGATGGCGTTCGTTCCCTTACGGGAACTTCCTTATGGATAATTCCCGAATTTCGTGCCGGCGCCGTTCGTTGCAACCTGTCGCCAAGAGGTTGCCAAAAGCGAGAAATCCGGGAGCGTTTCGATGTCGATGGGAGCCACTCAAACCGACCTGGCGGTCAACATACGCGCCGAGGCCGACCAATTTTTCCGGCTCGGCCTGATATATTCCACCGGCGAAACCGTGCCGGCCGACATGGTCGCCGCGCATAAATGGTTCAATATTGCCGGCATGCGAGGTTCGCGCGAAGCGGTCCACCACCGCTGCGCGATCGCCCGCGAGATGTCGTCCGCCGAAATCGCCGCCGCGCAACGCGCCGCGCGCACTTGGCTCACGCGGCATTGACCGGCGCAGGCTGCGATCCGGCTTACTTCGCCGCGGCAAACTGCTAGGCTGGGTCCTGACCTCCACGAATCAAGTGAAAAGGAACGCCATGCGTCGCACGTTCGCTCTTGCCGCGATGTTTGCCCTTGTGCTGCCGGCCGTGGCCGCCGCCCAGGACCACCACGACGAGCGTAAAGGCCCGCCGCCGCATCCCGGCCCGCACGGCCCGCCGCCGCCCCATCCGGCGTTCAAGCCGCCGCCGCATCCGGGCGGTCCGGCCGGTCCGCCGCATCCGGGGTTCAAGCCACCGCCTCCGCACGGACCGATGGGAGGGCCGCCGCCGCATCCGCCCGGGCCGATGGGAATGCCGATGCACCCGCCCGGCGGGCCGCCCGGAGTGCAGTTCAGCTACCACGGCCATCAGTTCAACCGCTTCCACGCTCCGCATCCGTTCGTCTATCCGCCGGGTTGGGAGTATCGGCGGTGGGCCGTCGGTGGGATCTTGCCGCCGATCTTCCTCGCGCCTGACTATTACTTCATGGATTGGGCCGCGCTCGGACTGCCGCCGCCGCCGCCCGGCGACCAGTGGGTCCGCTACGGACCCGACCTGCTGCTGGTCGACGTGAGTTCGGGCCAGATCGTCGACGTGATCTACGACGCGTTCTATTAAGAGCGGTCGATCCCACCCGAAGCAAAGCGATGGCCGGCACTTGCCGGCCATCGGCGTTTTCAGCCTGTGCAGTTTGCCGTCGCCCGCCGGCGCCCGGAGCGCGTGACGGCGGAGCGTCTACGCCCTTGCGTATTTGCCGCGATTGAAGAAGCGGTCTTTCTGGTCGTCGTTGGCGTTGTCGCGGTGCGATTTGACGGCGCCGATTTTGGCATAGGCCGCTTTCACCGCCGGCCGTGCCGCGATGCTGTCGATGTAGCGCTTCACGTTCGGGCGGTCGGCGATGTCGATGTCGAGCAGCGTGTTGTTGCGCAGCCAGGGAAAGGTGGCGATGTCGACGATCGTGTATTCGTCGCCGCAGATATAGGGGCGCGATGCCAGCCGTTGTTCGAACAGGTCGTAGAGCCGCTGCGCCTCGGTGCCGTAACGGATGACGCCGTAATCGTTTCCCGGCGGCGCGAAGCGGCGGAAGTGCACCCGTTGGCCGAACATCGGGCCGACGCTGGTGAGCTGGATCATCAGCCATTGCAACGCGTCGTATCTCTTCACCGGATCTTTGGGCAGGAATTGCCCGGTCTTCTCGGCGAGATAGATGAGGATCGCGCCCAACTCGAACACGGTATAGGGCTTGCCGCCGGGGCCTTCGTGGTCGACGATCACCGGAATTTTCGAGTTGGGATTGAGCTTGATGAAGTCCGGATCGTACTGCTCACCCTTCCAAACATCGATGAAGTGCTCCGTATAGGGCAGCTTCGTCTCTTCGAGCATGATGTAGATTTTCTGCACATTCGGGCTGGTCAAAGCATAAAGATCGATCATGGCAATGCCCCTGATTTCCTCTCGACTATGAGAGAGCGCGCAAAATTATCGGCCCGGCCGGGGACGGACAAGGCGCATGCGAAAGCCTTTGCCATGCACAGTGATCACTTGTGCGGCATCGCCAATGCCGCGTAGGCTTGCATGAATTGCCGGGAAATCTGCCTGGAAAGGGTGCCCGGGAGACGGCCTCGGGGAGGATATTGATGTATCGTTTGTTGCAATGCTTGGTGCTGGCCATCACGGCGTTCGCGGCGCTGCCGATCGGCGCCGGGCCGGCGCAGGCCCAAGACGACAACAGCACCTACCCCGATCACCCGGTGCGCTGGCTGGTCGGCTATCCGCCCGGCGGCTCTACCGATATCTGCGCGCGGCTGATCGGCAATTACCTGTCGCAGCGCCTGCACCAGCAGTTCACGGTGGAAAACAAGCCGGGCGCCGGCAACAATCTCGCCACCGAAATGGCGGCGCATTCGCCGCCCGACGGCTACACCGTGTTTCTGGTCAATCCGGCCAATACCATCAATGCGTCGCTCTACAAGAACTTGAATTTTGATTTTCTGCGCGACATGGCGCCGGTCGCAGGCTTTATCCGCGTGCCAAACGTGATGGAGGTCAATCCCAACGTGCCGGCTCACACGGTCGCGGAATTCATCGATTACGCCAAGGCCAATCCGGGCAAGGTCAACATGGCATCGGCCGGCATCGGCACCTCCACGCACCTGTCGGGCGAACTGTTCATGATGATGACCGGGATCAATCTGGTGCACGTGCCTTATCGCGGCGCCGGACCGGCGCTCGTCGACATGTTAGGCGGGCAGGTTCAGGTCTTTTTCGACAATATGCCGTCGTCGATCGGCTACATCAGAGCCGGCAAGCTGCGGGCGCTGGCGGTGACGACCGCCGAGCGTTCCAAGGAATTGCCGGACGTGCCCACCGTCGCCGAGACCGTGCCCGGCTATGAAGCAAGCGCCTTCTTCGGCATGGCGGTGCCGGCCGGGACGCCGCGGGAAATCGTCGAGTTGCTTAACCGCGCGGTCAACGACGCGCTCGCCGATCCGGACGTGCAGGCCAAGCTTGCCCAGCTCGGCGGCACTTTGATCCCGGGCACGCCGGAGGATTTCGGCAAACTACTCGCCGACGAAACCGACAAATGGGGCAAAGTGGTCAAGGCCACCGGCGCCTCGGCCGAGTAGAGCGCGCAGGGCATCATGAGTACCAAAAAGTCGGCCGAAGACCTGCGCAGCTATCGCTGGCTCGGCAAGAACGATCTGCGCTCGTTCGGCCATCGCTCGCGGCTGCGCCAGTTCGGCTATGACCGCGCCGATTGGGCCGGCAAGCCGGTGATCGGCATCATCAACACCTGGAGCGACATCAACGCCTGCCACGGCCACCTGCGCGACCGCGCCGAGGACGTCAAACGCGGCGTCTATCAGGCCGGCGGCTTTCCGATCGAGCTGCCGGCGATGTCGCTCGCCGAGCCCTTCGTCAAGCCGTCGACCATGCTCTATCGCAATTTCCTCGCCATGGAATGCGAGGAGCTGCTGCGCAGCCATCCGATCGACGGCGCGGTGCTGATGGGCGGCTGCGACAAGACCACGCCCGGCCTCGATCATGGGCGCGATCTCGATGGGCATCCCGGCGATCTATGTGCCGGCCGGCCCGATGCTGCGCGGCAATTGGCGCGGCCACACGCTGGGCTCCGGCTCGGACGCCTGGAAATATTGGGACGAGAAACGCGCCGGCCGCATCGGCGACGCCGAGTGGAACGAGATCGAGGGCGGCATTTCGCGCTCGTTCGGCACCTGCATGGTGATGGGCACCGCGGCGACCATGATGGCGATCACCGAGGCGCTCGGGCTGACGCTGCCCGGCGCGTCGTCGATCCCGGCGGTCGACGCCAATCATCCGCGCATGTGCGCCGCCGCCGGCCGCCGCATCGTCGACATGGTGTGGGAGGATCAGACGCCGGAGAAAATTCTCACGCCGGCCGCCTTCGACAATGCCATCCGCGTGCACATGGCGCTCGGCGGCTCGACCAACGCCATCATCCACGTCATCGCCATGGCGCGCCGCGTCGGCGTGCCGCTCGACATGGCGCGCTTCGACGCGATTTCGCGGCAAGGTGCCGGTGATCGCCAACATCACGCCGTCGGGCAAATATCTGATGGAGGATTTCTTCTATGCCGGCGGCTTGCGCGCGCTGATGGGGCAGATGCGGGACCTGCTCGATCTGTCCTGCCGTCACCGTCAACGGCCGCACCGCTCGGCGAGAACATCGCGGGCGTGAAGGTCTATCTGCCCGACGTCATCCATTCGCTCGAAAGAACCGCTCTATGCCGAAGGCGCGACCGCGGTGCTGACCGGCAATCTGGCGCCGCGCGGCTGCGTCATGAAACCGGCCGCCGCCGACAAGCGCCTGCTGCGCGCATCGCGGCAAGGCGCTCGCCTTCGAGAATTACGACGCGATGGCGGCCGCGGTCGACCGCGACGATCTCGATGTCACGCCCGACCATGTGCTGGTGCTCAAAAACGGCGGCCCGAAGGGCGGGCCGGGCATGCCGGAATGGGGCCAATTGCCGATCCCGAAGAAGCTCCTCAAAGCCGGCGTGAGCGACATGCTGCGCATTTCCGACGCGCGCATGAGCGGCACCAGCTACGGCGCCTGCATTCTGCACGTCGCGCCGGAAAGTTTCGTCGGCGGTCCGCTCGCTTTCGTGCAGACCGGCGACGAGATCGAGGTCGACGTTGCCGGCGCGCCGCATCCATCTGCATGTCGGCGACGAGGAGCTCGCCGCGCCGCCGCGCGGCCTGGACGCCGCCGGCGCCGCACTATCCGCGCGGCTATGGCGCGATGTATTCGCAGCATATCGGCCAGGCCGACGAAGGCTGCGACTTCGATTTTCTGCAAGGCCAGGCGGCGATCGCGGAGCCGGAGATTCACTAGGAGATCGACGGTGGCTCACGGCAATTGCGACCGGAGCGAAGACTATGAGCATCTATGTATTTGTGACGAGAAAAGCCGACCCGTTAAAGCCGGACGGCGGTGAGGGCCCAGTCAACCCGCCGGCAGCACCACGGCGCGGCATTCGCCGAAGCCGATGCGGGCGTGCGCCCGGCTTCTCGCAATAGCCGCGGAAGATGATCTCGTCGCCGTCCTCGATGAAGCCGCGCTTCTCGCCGCCGGGCAGCGTCAGCGGATCGCTGCCGCGCGTGGTGAGTTCGAGAAGCGAGCCCCAGCTCGATTTCTCCGGTCCCGAGACGGTGCCGGAGCCGAGAAGGTCGCCGATACGGATATTGCAGCCGTTGGAGGTGTGATGCGCGATCATCTGCGCCACGGTCCAATAGAGCAGCGCGCAGGAGGTCTGCGTCACCCGATGCGGCGCCGTTCCGGCGCGCCGCATGGTCTCGGTCGCGATATAGGCCTCGAGCGTGATGTCGAGGCCGCCATGCGCCCGATCGTCGGCATCGTCGAGATGCGGCAGCGGCGCCGGATCGCCGTCCGGCCGCGCGAAAGCTTTGCTGCGGAACGGCGCCAGCGCCTCCGCCGTCACCACCCAGGGCGAAACCGTGGTGGCGAAATTCTTGCCGAGGAACGGGCCGAGCGGCTGATATTCCCAGGCCTGGATGTCGCGCGCCGACCAGTCGTTGAGCAGGCAGATAGCCGAAAACGTGGTCCGCCGCGCTGGCCGATCGGAACCGGCTCGCCAAGCTCGCTCGGCGTGCCGATGTAAATGCCGAGCTCGAGCTCGAAATCGAGATTGCGCGACGGGCCGTAGCTTGGCGCCGCATCGTTCGGCCCTTTGCGCTGGCCGCGCGGCCGCTTGAACGGCGTGCCGCTGACGCGGATCGACGAGGCGCGGCTGTGATAGGCGACCGGCACATATTTGTAGTTCGGCATCAGCGGATTGTCGGGGCGGAACATGCCGGCCGGCATTGCTGGCGTGAAAGATCGAGGCGAAAAAATCGGTGAAGTCGCCGATCGCCGACCGGCAGCCGCATCTCGGCCTGCGCCATCGGCGTCAGATGCCGCTGCAGCCTCTCGTCGCCGCTGCTCAATGCTTAAGGCGCGCGACAATGCGAGCCGCAGTGCCGACCAGGCCTGCGGCCCGAGCGCCATCAGCCGATTGAGCTGTCGGCTCCGGCACAGGCGGCGATGCGTTTCGGCCGCAAGACCGGGAAGCGCATTCGCCGCGGCCGCCAGATCGAGAATGCGATCGCCGATGGCGACGCCGATGCGCGGCGGATCCCCGCGCTGCGGAGCGAAACACGCCGAACGGCAAATTCTGAATCGTGAAAGTCGCAGCCCGGCGCGTTGGCGCTTTCGACGAAGCTTTTGCGCGCCGGATCGTGGGTTTCGTTGAGCGCCATGGGTCATCTCGAAATTGCCGAGGCATTGACGACGTCGTCAATGCGAGGGTTGTCGTTTCTTTCGTCGCGGATGGCGTCGTAGCGTTCGACGAAAATCGGCATACATGCGTGCAGTCCCTCGCGCAGCGGCGTCGTGGCGCGCCAGCCCAGTGCGTTGATGCGCGACACATCGAGAAGCTTGCGCGGCGCGCCGTCCGGCTGCGACGTGTCGAACTGATCTTGCCGCGATAGCCGACGACGTCGGCGACGATGCGGGCAAACTCGGCGATGGTCAGGTCTTCGCCGGTCCCGATGTTGAGGAATGGCAGATCGGAATAGCACTTCATGACGAACACGCAGGCATCGGCCAAATCGTCGACGGCCAGGAATTCGCGCCGCGGCGAGCCGGTGCCCCAGACGACTGACGCTGGCGTCGTCCTTGATCTTGGCCTCATGAAAGCGCCGCAGCAGCGCCGCCGGAACGTGGCTGTCGTCGGGATGATAATTGTCGCCGGGCCCGTAGAGATTGGTCGGCATCACCGAGACGAAATCGGCGCCATGCTGCAGCCGATAGGCCTCGCACAGTTTGATGCCGGCGATCTTGGCGATGGCGTACCATTGATTGGTCGGCTCCAGCGGTCCCGTCAGCAGCATCTCGGGCGACATCGGCTGCGGCGCCAGCCGCGGATAGATGCAGGACGAGCCGAGATAGACGAGCTTCTTGACGGCGCAGCGATGCGCGGCGTCGATGGTATTGAGCGCGATCGCGATATTGTCGGCGAGGAAGTCGGCGGGATAGGTCGCGTTGGCGCGGATGCCGCCGACCTTGCCGGCGGCGACGAACACGGCATCGGGCTTGGCCTGCGCCACGAAGCGGTCGACCGTCGTCCGCCTGCCGCAGATCGAGGTCGCGGCGCGAGGCGAAAATGATGTCGCAGTTTTCGCGCTCCAGCCGGCGCACGATCGCGGAACCGGCCATGCCGGCGTGTCCGGCGACGAAGACCCGCTTGCCGCGTAAATCGAAAATGACGGGCGCGCCGCTCATGCGATTTCGCCGCTCTAATCGTGGACTTGGCGCAGCTGCGCCTTCGCGGCGCATCTCTTGCAGATCGGCATCGACCATTTCGCGCACCAGTTCGTCGAACGAAACCTTGTGATGCCAGCCGAGCCGCTGCCGCGCCTTCGACGGATCGCCGAGCAGCGCATCGGTTTCGGTCGGCCGGAAATATCGCGGGTCGATCTCGATCAGCACGCGGCCGTCGCGCGCATCGATGCCTTGCTCGGCGAGTCCCGGAGCCGCGCCACGCGATGGTCCGGCCGACGCAAGCGAACGCCTTTTCGACGAATTCGCGCACCGAATGCTCTTCGCCGGTCGCCAAGACGTAATCGTCGGGCTCCGGCTGCTGCACGATGAGCCACATGCCTTCGACATAATCGCGGGCGTGGCCCCAATCGCGCCGCGCGGCGAGATTGCCGAGGAACAGCTTGTTTTGCAGGCCGAGCTCGATCGCCGCGACGGCGCGGGTGATCTTTCGCGTGACGAAGGTCTCGCCGCGCGTCGGGCCTTCGTGATTGAACAAGATGCCGTTCGACGCATGCATCCCGATAGGCCTCGCGATAATTGACGGTGATCCAATAGGCGTAGAGCTTGGCCGCGGCATAGGGCGAGCGCGGATAAAACGGCGTTGTCTCGCGCTGCGGCACTTCCTGGACCATGCCGTAAAGCTCCGACGTCGAGGCCTGGTAGAACCGCACTTTGTCCTCCAGGCGCAGGATGCGGATCGCCTCAAGCAAGCCGCAGCGTGCCCAGCGCGTCGGCATTGGCGGTGTATTCCGGCGTCTCGAACGACACGCGCACGTGGCTCTGCGCGGCGAGATTGTAGATTTCGGTCGGCTGCACCTCCTGAACGATGCGGATGAGATTGGTCGCATCGGTCATGTCGCCGTAGTGCAGGAAAAAGCGCACGCCGGCGCCGTGCGGGTCCTGATACAGATGATCGACCCGCGCGGTGTTGAAAGACGACGACCGCCGCTTGATGCCGTGCACCACATAGCCCTTGCCGAGCAGGAGCTCGGCCAGATAGGCGCCGTCCTGGCCGGTCGCCCCGGTAATCAATGCAACGCGATCAGCCATGCGGATTGGGTTCTAGAGGCTCCAGCGCGTCGAGTCTTGCGTTTCTTCTTTCTTATTCACGCCGGCGACCCGCCGCCGGCGCGCTGGCGCTCCCGGATCTGCTGGTTCTCGCTCATGCGCCGCTGCGCTTCGGCGTCGATGGCGCGCTTGAGATCGGGATGGTTCGCGGTGAGTGTGCGGAAGTCGGCGAGATCGAGGATGAGCAGCGTCGACGGCATGGTCGTGGTGACGTTGGCGCTGCGCACCGAATTGCCGAGCAAGGCGAGCTCGCCGAAAAACGCCCCGGCTGCCGAGCCGCACCGGCACCGGCTTGATATCGACCTGCACCTCGCCGGCGGCGATGAAATACATGCAGTCGCCGACCTTGCCGCGGCGAATGATGGCGACGCGCTCGGGCACTTCGAGGCGCCGCAGCATGTGGGTGATTTCGGTGATCGACGACGGCTCGAGCGATTGGAAGAACGGCACCTTGCTGACGAGATCCCAGGTCTGGATGAAATTGCGCCGCCGGGTTTCGGCGGCAAAGCCGGTGGCGAGAATGCCGGTCGACAGGCCGAAACTGACGATGCCGAAAATCATGACCACGCCGCCGAGCAGATGCCCAACTTGCGTGATCGGCACCTTGTCGCCGTAGCCGGTCGTCGTCAGCGTCACCACCGCCCACCACAGCGCTTCCGGCATCGAGCTGAAGGCGCCCGGCTGCACGCGGCGCTCGATCACGAACATCGCGGCCGAGGACAGAAACAGCACGATCAGAAACAGCGCGAACACGCTCGCCAAAGGCTTGGCCTCGAGCACGAAGACGCGGCCGAGCTGGGCGAAGCCCGGCGAGTTCTGGGCAAGCTTGAGCACCCAGAACGACGCCAACAGCCAGGCGTTGGGTGCCGCTGACGCCGTCGAGAAGCGCGACCGGAACGGCAATCACGCTGATGACGTCGACAAAGAACGAAAACGAGAGGAAATGCTCCGCGGCCGCGCCGGCGCGGATGGCGGTGCGCGCGCGAACCGCGCTCTCGACCGCAAAATAGGCGAGACAGCACCACAGGCACGCGGCCAGCCAGCCGCCGGCCGCGTTTTGCAAGGCCGGCACGGTGTAAGCCGTCATCGCCGACAAGCCGACGGCGAGGATGAGCATTCGCCCGCGACAGACGAGGCGCTGAAGCGGCGCAGCGGACGCCGTCAATTGCGCGATGATCCCTATCGCGTCTTTGAATATCACGCGAACCCCGTAAATCCTCGACTGCGGCCAAGCCGGTGGTAAATTACGCCGTCGGCCGCCGGATGAGCCAGCCGAAATTACACCTCAGCGCGCCGCGCCATGAGCCGGAAACTTATTGATGGATAAGGTAAATTCGTCCCACTGCCGCGGTATCGCCTGCGCTTAAATTCGCGCGCCGGTTGCCGTTACACTGCGCCCGACTCAAGATCCGTCCGCCCGTACCCGATCCAGGGCATTTCATGACACCGCGGCCGATCACACGCTTGGATCTTGCGCGGCTATCTGCTGTCGCCGTCGCTGTTCGTGATGGTGGTGCTGATGGTGGTCGAGGCCATGCTGGCCGCGGCGACCACCTGGCTCGTCATCAATGCCGGACGCCGGGTCGCGGTCGGGGAGTTCCTGGTCACCGACCTGCGTCTGGATTCTCACCGCGCAATCGACGTCCTATGTGGTCGGCGTGATCAGCTGGATTTTTGCCGAGCGGGCCGGCTATCGCGGCTTCGGCAAATTCATGCTGCGCTTCGCGCGCGAGAACCGCGACAAGGTCACGCTGCTCAACGAGAAGCCGGCGCGCGAGCAGGTCGAGCCGTTCCTCACCGGCGAGACCTTCCAGTGCTTCTTCAACGTCATGTACGAATTGGAATTCGCGCTGAAGCTTTTCCTCGGGCCTGGTCTTCAACGCGCTGGTGCTCGGCGCCGAGATCGACCCCAGCCTGCCGTTCGCCTATGTCGGCGCCTTCGGCACGCTGTTGCTGATGCAGTGGGTGCTGCAGAAGCCGATCGCGCACGCCTATCTCGAAAACCAGCGCATGAACAACCGCATCACCGCGCAGGGCTATACCGCCTGGGACAATGTGTTTTCCGGCAACGCTACAATCTCCGGCTCTGGCTGTTCGGCTTCAAGACCAAGCTGCGCGAAGGCCTGGTGGCGCAGATCCGCGCCATCGTCGCGCGCGAGGGCATGAGCGCGATGAGCGGCATCGTCAGCCTCGCGATCGTCTTCGCCACCATCACCGTGGTCGCCATGCGCAATGTCGGCGATACCGTGCTGCTGGTCGGGCTCGCGACGACGCTGCCGCGGCAGATCGAAATGACCTACGAGCTGCATCTGCTCGCCAGCGGCTGGAACGATTTCATCGCGATCTGGACGCGGTTCGGCGGCGTCGCCGCCAATATGTCGCCGCAGCCGGATGCGGATTTCGACAAGCGCATCAAATACGACCGCCTGGTGCTGCGCGAGGGCGATCACGCCAATGTGGTGTCGTCGCTCGGCGACGCCTTGCGCGTGGCGCTGGCGCAGCCGACCGGCCGCATCAATGTGCGCGGCGGCAACGGCACCGGCAAATCCTCGCTGCTGGCGAGCCTGAAGACCGAGCTGAAGAAGCGGGCCTATTATTGGCCGACGACCGATCGCCTGGCGTTCCAGTTCGCCGGCGGCGTGGTGCCGGTCGACGTCGAGGGCGACGATGAGGACGAACGATTGTGGTCGAGGAAACGATGGACAAGAAGCTCGGCTTTTCCTCCGGCGAGCGGCAGCTCAAATCGCTTGCAGGAGATCGTCAACGCGACCGACGCGCGAAGTCTATCTGCTCGACGAATGGGACGCCAATCTCGACGCCGCCAACAAGGCCAAAGCCGACGCTCTGGTCGACGAGCTTGCCGCGCGGGCCCGCGTCGTCGAAATCTCGCATCGCGACCGCGAAGCATGAGTGTAACGATGCGATTGCGTCTCGACGCTGCTTTCCCGGAAGCGGCCTATGGCAGGATCGCTGACGACCCGCTAAAAACACAGCAAAACAGGGGGGAATAGTGCCCGACAAGCTGACCGAATCTGATCGAGGAATTGGCTCTCGCCAACCGCATCCTCGCCCATGAGGGCGTGCTCGACGCCTTCGGCCATGTCAGCCTGCGCCACCCGGCCGATCCCGGCCGCTATCTGCTGTCGCGCTCGCGCTCGCCGCTTCTGATCGAGCCGGACGATATTCTGGAATACACGCTCGATTCCGAGCCGGTGCGGCCGCCCAAGGTGCAGCTCTATGCCGAGCGCGTCATCCATGGCTGCATCTATCAGGCGCGCCCCGATGTGATGGCGGTGTGCCATCATCATGCGCCGTCGGTGATGCCGTTCGCCATCGCCGGCAAACAGATCGTGCCGGTCTTTCATCTCGGCGCCGCGGGCGGCGCGGATATGCCGTTCTGGGATCAGCATCAGCGAGTTCGGCGATACCAATCTTTTGGTGGTCAAGCCGGAGGAGGGCCAATCGCTGGCGCGGGCCTTAGGCGCGCATCCGGCGGTTCTGATGAACCGCCATGGCGCGACCGTGGTCGGGGCCGGTTTGCGCGAACTGGTGTCGCGCTCGATCTTCATGTGCCAGAACGCCGATTATCAGCTGCGCGCGCTCGCGCTCGGCACGCCCGAGCCGTTGCATCCCGGCGAGGTCAAGCTTGCCAGCACGCTCAATGCCCTGCCCAATGTCACAAACCGGACCTGGGAATATTGGAGCATGCGGCTTGAAGCCGCCGGCGCCATGCCGCCGCGGCGCATCCACGCCAAACCGGCGCGCCGCCCGGTGCCGAAACGCTCGCGCGTCACGCCGCGCGAACGGCGCAAGGGCAGGCGGCGCTGACGTCTACCCTTCGCCGCGGATCAATTGCGGTCGCGGGCGGCGGCGCTGATGGCGCCGAGCATCGCCGCGCGATCTTCGTTGCAGTACGGCGCGGACCGGCTGCTGGGTGCCGATCTGGCCCATTTCGCGCTGGCGCTTGACCGTCGCCGTCGTCATCAGCGGCTCGACGCCGAGCTCGCGCAGCGTATCGGCGACTTCTTCCATCTCGGCGGCGCGCCGTTCGCCGTGGCTTGCCATGCGCTCGAGATTGTACGGCACGATCTTTGCCCAATCGAGGCCGGGATAATTGTTCTTCATCGAGGCGGCGACTTCGTCGATGACGCCGGCGCGCGCGGCGGCCAGAAAGCACTCCAGCGTCAGCGCCTCGATGCCCTTGATCATGACGCTGCGCACCATCTTGATGGCGGCGGCGGCGCCGATTTCGCCGCCGGCAATGCTGGCGCGCATGCCAAGCGAGGCCAGCGTCGGCGCAATCGCGTCGGCGTCGGCGCCGGCGATCAGCATCGGCGTCTTGTGCCGCGCCGGATGAATTGGCGCCAACACCGCGACGTCGACATAACGGGCGGCGTCGCCGAGAAGCTTCGCGGTCTCTTGCTTGCGGCCGGGCGAGACCGAGTTGATGTCGAGCACATAGGGCCTGCCGGCAAGATGCGCCTTGATCGAGCTGCACCGCGTCGACGCTCGACGCCGCGGTGACGGCGGAAATGACGATGTCGGCCCCGCGGACCGCGTCGGCCGCCGAACTCGGCGCAACGCACGCCGCTTGCCGCCGCGGCCTGCCGCAGCTTTTCGCCTCGCGCTTTGCGGAAGCAGAATGTCCCAAGCCGCGATCCGATCGACGCCCTCGTCGCGCAGTCCGGCGGCGATCGCCTGGCCTGCTTCGCCGAAGCCGATGAAGGAGATGCTCGGCCGCGCATTTGCCATGGTGCAATTCCCGTGTTGCTGTCTTTGCTCGTTTCCGGCTCGTTTCTTGGCTCTGCCGATGATATGGCAATTTTGACGCCAAATCCGCAATAGCAGCTCAACCCATAGCGGTCCGCTGACCGCACCCAGCCCTGCCGGATGAGTCCATGACCCAACACACTTGCCGCGACCGCCTCGAACAGGCGCTTGACCGCATTGCCGATCCGAACGGCGAGGGGGCGCGAGCCTGCCTCACGGTCTATGCAGCGCCGGCCCGCGCCGCGGCCGATGCCGCCGACGCCCGTGCCGCCGGCGGTGCGCCGCTCGGTCCGCTCGACGGCGTCATCGTCAGCATCAAGGACCTGTTCGATGTCGCCGGCGAAGTCACCCGCGCCGGCTCCAAAATCCTCGCCGAGGAGGGCGTCCCGGCCGCCGCCGACGCGCCGGTGGTGCAGCGGCTGCGCGCGGCCGGCGCCGTGATCGTCGCCAAGACCAACATGACCGAATTCGCCTTCTCCGGCATCGGCGCCAATCCGCATTTCGGCACGCCGGGCAATCCGCGCGACCGCGCCCGAGTCCCCGGCGGTTCGTCCTCAGGTGCGGGTGTCGCCGCCGCCGACGGCATGTGCGACATCGCCATCGGCACCGATACCGGCGGCTCGGTGCGGATTCCGGCGGCGCTGTGCGGGCTGGTCGGCTTCAAGCCCAGCCGCCAGCGCATCCCGACCGCAGGCGCTTTTCCCTTGAGCCACACGCTCGATTCGATCGGTCCGATCGCCAGCACCGTCGCGGCCTGCGCCAAAGCCGACTGGGTGATGGCCGGCGCGATGACGGCGGGCGAACGCTTTGCGCCGCTCGTACCGGCCGCGCTCGCCGGCTTGTCGTTCGGCGTCGCCGAGGGGCTGCCGCTCGATCGGCTCGATCATACGGTCGCCGCGGCGTTCGTCTCGGCGGTGGCGCGGATCGAGCGTGCCGGCGTGCGCGTCTCCCATGAAGCCCTGCCGCTCCTCGACGACATGGCTGCCGTCAATGCCAAAGGCGGCATCTCGCCGCCGGAGGCCTGCGCCATTCATCGCGACCGGATCAAGCGGCGGCCCGCGGATTTCGACCCGAACGTGCTGGTGCGCGTCGAGCGCGGCTGTGCCGTGACCGACAGCGATTTTGCCTGGATGATGCAGGAACGCTCGCGGCTCGTCGCCGCGATGGACGCGCGGCTTTCGGCGCTGGACGCGCTCATCATGCCGACGACGGCGATCGTGGCGCCGACCATCGCCGAAGTCGCCGACGAAAAGATCTTTGCCGCACGCAATGCCGCCGTGCTGCGCAACACCTCGATCGTCAATTTTTTCGACCTGTGCGCGATTACGCTGCCGTTGCCGGGCGTATCCGGCACCATGCCGGTGGGCCTGATGCTGGTCGCGCGCAACGGGCGGGATCGCAGGCTGTTCGAGATGGCCGCCGCGGTCGAAAAATCACTGCAAGGCTGAGATCAGGCAGGGTAGGGATAGTCCGCGTCGCGCTTCGCGGCGGCCGCAATCAGCTGATCCGCCCGCCCCAGGAAGCGCTTGAGCAGCGCCGAGGTGTTCGACCGGCTGTAGCCAAGCACCAGCTCGATGGTCGGCGCCTCGCCATGCAGCGGGCGTATGACCACCGACGCCGGCAGCATCAGTTTTACGTATAGCGGCAGCAGCGTGACGCCGCCGGTCGACGTCACCAGCGAAAGCACCGAAGACAGGTTTTCCGCGTCGTATTCCGGATGCAGCACGACGCCGGACCTCGCCGCGTAGCTGTCGATCACCGCTTTGAGCGCCGGCGCCACCCGGGTCGGCGTGATGTAGGTCTCCGCCGCGAAGTCCTGGATACGCACCGATTTCTGAGCGGCCAGGCGATGGCCCGCCGGCAATACGGCGACCAGCGGCTCCCTGATCAGGGATTTGAAGGCGATGCCGGGCGCGTCCTTTTCGCGGCGGAGAAAGGCCACATCCACCTTGCCGCGCATCAGCGCACCGGCAAGCTCCGGCGACGCCTGGCTCGCCAGCGTGATCTCGATGCCCGGCTGTTCGCCGCGCAGGATGCGCAATGTTTCCGGCAGCCACACCAATTCCTGGCCGGCGAGAAAGCCGATGGTGAAGGCGCGCATCTGCGGCTGCGCCGCCCGGCGCGCGGCTTCGCCGGCCGCGTCGGCCTGCAGCAGCGCCAGTCTTGCGTGATCGAGAAAGGTGCGTCCGGCCGGGGTGAGCGCGACGCCGCGCGCGCCGCGTTCCAGCAATGGGACGCCGACTTCGAGTTCGAGATCGCGGATCTGCCGGCTCAGCGATGGCTGCGCGGTATGGAGCCGCCGCTCGGCGGCATTGGTCAGGCTGCCTTCTTCGGCAACGGCAACGAAATAGCGCAGATGGCGCAGCTCCATGGTGCGTGATCCATGCCTGTAAAGTATGGGTTGAGCCTACGAAGTCTTGGTTTTCCTGGCAAGTGGGGATCACTTTATGCCCGAGGGCGATGCATAAACGCGCCGCTCCGGACCAGGACCAAAACCATGACAACCCTTGCCAACAAAACCGCTCTTGTCACCGGCGCTTCCCGCGGCATGGGCCGCGCCACCGCGCTCGCGCTCGGCGCCGCCGGCGCCCGCGTGATCGTGCATTACGGCCGCAATGCCGCCGAAGCCAAAGCCGTCGTCGATCGGATTCGCGCCAATGGCGGACAGGCCGATGCCGTTGCCGCCGATCTCGCGGCCTCGGACGGCGCGCATATGCTCGCCGCGGAGGTGCGCAATCTTGTCGGCGGCAAGCTCGATATTCTGGTGTCGAACGCCGGCATTTCCAGCGCCGCGACGATCGAAACCCTGTCGGTGAAGGACTTCGATAGCCTGTTTGCCGTCAACGTCCGCGCTCCGTATTTCCTGGTGCAGCAGTTGCTGCCGGTCATGGGCGAAGGCGGCGCGATCGTGTTCGTGTCATCGCTCGGCGCGCGCGCCGCGGTCGGCACGCTCGCGGCCTATGCCAGCACCAAAGGCGCCATCAACACGTTGGTCAAATATCTCGCCGCCGCGCTCGGCCCGCGCGGCATCCGCGTCAACGCGGTCGCTCCCGGCGTCATCGACACCGACATGTCGAGCTTCACCAAGACCGAAGCAGGCCGCGCGACGGTCATCGGCATGCAGTCGCTCAAGCGCATCGGCGAGCCGGGCGACGTCGCTTCCGTCGTGGAATTTCTGGTTTCCGATGCCTCGCGCTGGATCACCGGCGACATCGTCGCGGTCGACGGCGGCTCAAAACTCTGAGCCGGCGCCAGACGCCTGCTTCGCCCAAGCAGGCCACACTAGAAATTGCGCAATGAATTTATCAGCAGGCCGTGGCGATCGGGGCCGAGCTTCTCCATCAACCGTTTTTCGTGGAGAGACGCCAATGTCTTCGCCTTCGTCAGCAAGACGCGGCCGCGTGGGGTGAGCCTCAGCGCATGGCGGCGTCCGTCGGCATCGGACGGCAGGCGCTCGACCAGGCCGCGGTCCTGCAGGCGATGCAGCAGCCTCGCCAATCGCGCCCGCTCGATCCCGAGCGTCGCCCCAAGCTCGGCTTGCGACAGCCCGCTATTGGCGTTGACGACCACCAGCGTCGAGAACTGGGCCGGACTTACGTCGATGCGCCGCAGGGTGCGGATGAAATCCTGGAAAATCCAGACCTGAAGGCGCCGCACAAAATAGCCGAGATGAAAATCAAGAACGTCGAGTGCAATAGCCGGTCGGGGCCCGCGCCGCGCCGCCGCCGGATTGCGCAACGCAACAGTCCGCCGCCTCGGATTTTTGCTCCCGCTCATTTTGCCATCTTTGCCCGCGGCTCTCGGCCGGTCGACCGGCCGATCCGGGATATTGGTCATTGACGGCGATTGTTGTCCAGGTCAACAATACCGGCGGCGGCGGCAATCGGCAGCCCGTCCGGTCCGCGGCTTTTTCGCGCTTGTGATCGCTCAAGCAGTTCCGGCATCATGGGGCCAAGCGAGGACTATGGGCCAAGAACTTTGGGCCAAAATATGAGCCCAAAACATCAGCCATGGGAGGACATTGCCATGAACCGTAAGCCCGAATTGAATTTCGCGCGCGTCACCCGCCGCAGCTTCACCTTTGGCGTCGGCGCCGCGGCCTTGGCCGCGCCGGCCGTCGGCCGCGCTCAAGGCGGGCCGCTCAAGGTCGGGGTGCTGCTGCCGCGCTCGGGTTTTGAAGCCGGCATCGGCCAGGACTGCCAGCGCGGCGTCGCGATTGCCGGTCCGATCCTCAAGTCGCTCGGGTTGCCCGAGCTTACGATCATGGACGGCGACACCGAATTGAGCGTCGAAACCGCCCGCGCCCGCGCCGCCAAGATGATCAGCGACGGCGCCCAGTGCTTGGTCGGCGCTTTCGATTCCGGCCAGACGCTGGCGATCGCCCAAGTCGCCGAGCAGAACGGCGTGCCGCTCATAGTCAACATCGCCGCCGCGCCGCAGCTCACCGAGCAAGGCTACAAATTCGTGTTCCGCAATTTCCCGACCGTGGCAATGATCCTGAGCGACGCCTTCGCCGATCAGAAGGAGGTGTTCGCCGCAGTCGGCCAAGCGCCGAAGACGGTCGTGTTCATGCACGTCAACGATACCTTCGGCACCGGGATGGCGAAGGGCATCAACTTCGTGATGCCGAAATTCGACATGCCTTATAAGATTCTCGACGAGATTTCCTACGATCCCGCGGCACGGGATCTTTCCGTCGAGGTGACCAAGGCCAAGGCCAGCAATCCCGACGCATTGCTCATGGTCAGCCGGCTCAACGACGCCATGCTGATTACCCGCGAGCTGGTCAAACAGCGCTGGACCCCGCAAGCCATTTTGAGCATGGGCCCCGGCTGGTACGAGGACGAATATTTCAAGACTCTGGGCAAGCTGTCGGACGGCCCCTTGAGCTTCGTGCCGTGGTTCGATCCGAACAAGAAGCTCGCCCAACAGCTCGAAGCGGCGCTTGCCAAGGCCTATCCGGGCGTCAACCTGAACACCAATCACGTCTACACGTTCGAAGCCCTGTTGGTGGCGGCCGACGCCTACAAGCGCGCCGGCTCGACCGATCCGAAGCACCTGGCCGAAGCCATTCGCGCAACCAACATCACCGACAATGCCAGCATCGGCGGCGGTATCGCGTTCGACGCCAAGGGCCAGAATACCAAGGTCAAGGACGGCGCGATTCAGAACCGCGGCGGTAAGCCGATGGTGGTGGCGCCGAAGGAGGCGTCCAACACCAAGCCGGAATGGCCGATGAAGCCATATCAGAGCCGCACCTGAGCCCGTCCGGTGCCGTTTGACGTTTATCTGAACGTCGCCGTCAGCGGCATTCTAACCGGGCTGGTCTACGGCCTGATGGCGCTCGGTCTCTCCGTCATCTTCGGCGTGATCCGGGTCGTCAATTTTGCGCATGGCGAGATGATGTCGATCGCGATGTTTCTCGCGGTCGTGCTGTTTTCCGCCTTTCATCTCGATCCGCTGATCATGATGGTGCCGATCGCGTCCGTGCTGTTTGTGTTCGGCTATGCGCTGCAATCCGGGCTGATCAACCCGTTTATCACCCGGCCGGAACACAGCCAGTTCCTGCTCCTGGTGGCGGTGGCGCTTATTATCGTCAACGTGCTGTTGATCATTTTCGGCCCGGATGCCCGGACAGTGCAGACGTCTTATGCCTTCGACAGCTTTCAATTCGGGCCGCTGATCGTCGATGCGTCGAAAGTCTATGCAGGTGCCGCCGCGATTGCGGTCGCAATCTCGCTGTTCGTGTTCTTCCGTTTCACGCGCATCGGCATCGCGATCCGCGCCTGCGCCGACAATTATACCGGCGCGCTGGTTGTCGGGCTCAACGTCAAGCATCTCTACGCGCTGACGTTCGGCATCGGCGCGGCATGCGTCGGCGCCGCCGGCGTCATGATGACGCTGATCGTCGATGTCACGCCGATGATCGGCCCGACCTACACGCTGTTGGCCTTCGTCATCGTCATTACCGGCGGGCTCGGCTCGATGGCGGGCGCGCTGCTGGGCGGCATTCTGATCGGGCTGACCGAGGCGGTCGCCGGGTTGCTGTTCACGCCGTCGGCCAAGAGCATGTTCGCGTTCGGCATCCTGGTGCTGGTGCTGCTGTTCCGGCCGCAAGGCCTGCTCGGCAAGAGGACCGCGTAATGGCCGCCATTGCTGCGCGCCTGACCGACGGTCTGCCGCGCCGGACCTTGATCGCGCTCGTTGCGCTGCTCGCGGCGCTCCTTATCGCTCCCTGGGTCGTCAACGATTATCTCGTCACCGTTCTCATCCTCATTCTGTATCTGGCCTTCACCGGGCAGGCCTGGAACATCATGATGGGGTTTGCCGGCCAGCTCTCGCTTGGCCACGCGCTTTATGCCGGGCTCGGCGCCTATATCTCGGCCTTCCTTTTCACCAGCTATGGCATCGGCCCGTGGCTGGGGTTCCTCGCCGCCGCGCCGGTCGCCGCGGCCTGCGGCGCAATCATCGGCTTTCTCGCCTTTCGCTTCGGCGTGACCGGGGTCTATTTCGCCATCCTCACGATTGCCTTTGCCGAGTTCGCGCGCATCGGCTTCGATCACCTGTCCATCGTCAATGCCTCTGCGGGTTTGTTTCTGCCGGTCGCGCAATTTTCTCATAACGACCTGTGGCGGCTGCGCGGCGATCCGACGATGTTCTATTACGTCATCCTCGTCGCAACGCTCGCCGCGCTGGTGCTGTGCCGCCTGTTGCTGACAAGCCGGATGGGCTATTTCTGGCTCGCCATTCGCGAGGACGAGGAGGCCGCCCGCGCGGCCGGGATCGCAACGTTCCGCTACAAGATGTTCGCGGTCATGATCTCCGCCGTGGTCACGTCGTTTGCCGGCGTGTTCTATGCGTTTTTCTACAACAACCTGTTTCCGGAGCAGGTCTTCAACATTTCCCAGTCGATCCAGATGATCCTCGGGCCGATCATCGGCGGCGTCGGCACGCTGTTCGGCCCGATCCTGGGCGCTTTCGTTCTCACCGGTCTTGCCGAGTCGCTCAATGACGGGCTCACCGCGTTCGGCATCGACATGCCCGGCGCCGAGCAGGTGTTTTACGGCGTCTGTCTGCTGCTGGTCGTTGCGGCGCTTCCGGAAGGCATTTGGCCATGGCTGGCGCGGCGCTGCGGCATCGCGGATGAAACGACATGACCGCGCTGCTCTCGCTGTCCGCAGTCAGCAAGCGCTTTCGCGGTCTCCTTGCCGTCGACGGCGTCGGCTTCGAGGTGGCCGAGGGGGCGTTGTTCGCGGTGATCGGCGCCAACGGCGCCGGCAAGACGACGGTGTTCAACATGATCGCCGGCGCGATGCGGCCCGACGGTGGCAGCATCGTCTTTGCCGGCGAGCCGATCGGCGGCCTGCCGGCCGATGCAATCTGCCGGCGCGGCATTGCCCGCACCTTTCAGCTGGTGCGGCCGTTTCCGGCATTGAGCGTCGAGGACAATGTCATCGTCGGCGCGCTCCTGCACCGCCGCGACGTCGGCGCCGCGCGCGAGCACGCGCACGCGGTGCTGCGACGGCTCGATCTGTTCGACAAGCGGCGCCAGCGCGCCGCGACGCTGACGCTGCCGGATCGCAAGCGTCTCGAGGTCGCGCGTGCTCTGGCCACCGGCCCGCGCTTGCTGCTGCTCGACGAAGTGATGGCCGGACTGCGGCCGACCGAGACCGATCGCATGGTCGCCACCTTGCGCGACATCAACCGTCAGACCGGCGTCACCATCCTTCTGATCGAGCACGTCATGCGCGCGGTGATGGCGCTGGCTTCGCGCGTTCTCGTGCTCGACCACGGCACTGTCATTGCCGAGGGCGCGCCGGAGGCGGTGGTGCGCGATCCGGCCGTGGTGCAATCCTATCTCGGTCAATCGCATCACGAGCTGGGGGCGGGGTGATGCTGACGGTCGAAAACCTCGACGTGTTCTATGGCGACGCCCAGGCGCTCGACGGCGTCTCGCTCGAGGTCGAGGACGGTGCGCTGGTCGCGATCGTCGGCGCCAACGGCGCCGGCAAGACCACGCTCATTCGCGCGCTGGCCGGCATGCAGCGCCAGATACGCGGCCGCATATCCTATCGCGGCGTCGATATTTCCGGCTGGCCGAGCTATCGGGTCTGCGATCTCGGCATCGGCCAGGTGGCGGAGGGCCGGCAGGTGTTCCCGACATTGTCGGTCGAGGAAAATCTCGAAGTCGGCGCCATGCTGCCGCGCGCCCGCGCCGCGCGGGCCACAAATCGCGACCGTGTCTTGGCGATGTTTCCGGTGTTGGCCGAACGGGCCCGCCAGCCGGCCGGCACGCTGTCGGGCGGCGAGCAGCAGATGCTCGCCATCGCACGCTGCCTGATGGGTGCGCCGGAAATGATCATGTTCGACGAGCCGTCGCTCGGCTTGGCGCCGGCGATTGCGCGCAACGTGCTCGACATCGTCCGCGACCTCAATCGCGACGGCGTCACTTGCGTCGTCGTCGAGCAGAACGTGGCGTTGTCGCTTAAGCTCGCGACCCGCGCCTATGTGCTTGAAAACGGCAGAATTACTCTGAATGGCACCGGCGCCGCGCTGTTGGCCGACGACCGGGTACGGAGCGCTTATCTCGGGCTGTGAGGAGTGTCGGCTTAATGCGCCGGCCGCCGGATGCGCTCCATCAGCGTCGACAGCGCCGCGACCCGCGCGCTTAACGGCGCCATCGGAAAGGCTTGGCGCAGCCGATTGTAGACATCGGCCGCGGTCGGTGCCTCGACATCGGACAGTGCCGCGGCCATGGCGCGCGCCATGTCGGCTTCCGGCCGTCCGCTCAAGGGTGCCGGCACCAAAGCAACGTCTCCGTAGGGGATCGGGGGTAGAACGCGCAACGTGATACGGCGGGCGCCCATGGCGAGCTCCAATCGGACTATGGTTCCGTCATAACGCGCCGATTTGAAGAAAAGTTCCACGACTTGCGGCGCGGCCGCGCCTTTATGGACGGCCGCGTGTGACGGCGCTTTGACTGAAGCGCAATTGCCAAGAATTGGACGGCGGAGACGGACGACGTTCCGCGGCCGTCCGACTACAGCGGCGGCCCGATGGTCACGCTGAGCTTGCCGACGCCCTCGACTTCGCACGCGATCTTGTCGCCGGCCACCGTGGCGGCGACGCCCGACGGCGTCCCGGTCATGATAATGTCACCGGGCGCCAGTTCGACCATTTCCGACAGCTTGGAAATGATCTCCGGCACGTTCCAGATCATCTGATTGAGGTCGCCGTCCTGGCGGAGCTTGCCGTTGACCGAAAGCGTGATGCGGCCCTTCGACGGATGCCCGATCTCGCTCGCCGGCTTCAATGGCCCGCACGGCGCCGAGTGATCGAACGCCTTGCCGATCTCCCACGGCCGCTTGATGTCGCGCGATGCGATCTGCAGGTCGCGGCGCGTCAGGTCGATGCCCACGGCATAACCGTAAATACAGTCCAGCGCGCGCTCGGTCTTGATGTTGCGGCCGCCGCTTTTGAGCGCAACGACCAGTTCGACCTCGTGATGCATATCCTTGGTCAAGGACGGATAGGGCACGGTGCCGCCGTCCGGCACGATGGCGTCGGCGGGTTTGGCAAAGAAGAACGGCGGCTCGCGCACGTCGTTGCCCATCTCCTTGATGTGCTCGACGTAATTGCGGCCGACGCACCACAGCCGGCGCACCGGAAAGGCCTTGTCGGTGCCGGCAACCGGGATGGCGGCCTGCGGCGGCTGCGGGATGACGTAGTTCTTGGTGTCGGGGCTCATCGGCGCTTCTGTGATGAGAGAAGGCGGGAATGCGTGGCGCTTATAGCGAATGCGCCGCCCGGGTCAATCCGCGGCGCCACCGACCGCTTAGCCAGACGCCGCCACCGGCTCAAGCACCGGCGGCGGTTGTTCGCGCAGTTGCAGCCGGTAGAACACGGCATAGCGGCCGCCCTTGCGCAGCAACTCGTCGTGCCGGCCGGACTCCACGACACGGCCGTTCTCGATGACGAGGATGCAGTCGGCGTGGGTGATGGTCGACAAGCGGTGGGCAATGACCAGCGTCGTGCGGCCCTTGCACAGTTCCGCCAGCGCTTCCTGAACGTGACGCTCGGATTCCGAATCGAGCGAGGCGGTCGCCTCGTCGAGCAGAATGATCGGCGCGTTCTTGATCAGCGCGCGCGCAATGGCGATGCGCTGCCGCTGACCGCCGGACAGTTGCAGGCCATGCTCGCCGACCTGCGTGTCGTAGCCGGCCGGGAAGTTCATAATGAAGTCGTGCGCGTGGGCGGCTTTGGCGGCGGCAACGATCTGCGCTTCAGTGGCGTCGAGGCGCCCGAGCGCGATGTTCTCGCGAATCGTGCCGCGGAACAAATGCACGATCTGTCCGACGTAACCGATCGCGTGGCGCAGCGAACGGCGCGATACGGCGGAGACGTTCTGGCCGTCGATCAGCACGCGGCCGGAATTGACCTCGTAGAAGCGCAGCAGAAGATTGAGCACCGTCGACTTGCCGCCGCCCGACGGACCGACCAGCGCGGTCACCTTGCCCGGCTGGGCGACGAAGCTCATGCCGGGCAGCACCGGAGTGTCGGCACGATAGGAAAAATGCACGTCGTCGAATTCGATGCGCGCGTTGCTCAAATGCAGCGGCGGCAGGTCGTCGTCGTCGGGTTCGCCCGCGGGACTGTCGATTACCTCGTACAGCACGCGCACCCCGACCAGGCTGTTGTTGAGGTCGATGTTGAGCCGCGCCAGCCGCTTGGCCGGCTCGTAGGCGAGCAAAAAAGCCGCCATGAAGGACACGAACTCGCCCGGGGTCGCTCCGGTGTCGATGACGCGGTAGCCGCCATAGATCGTGGCCAGCGCGACGGTGAAGCCGCCGAGCATTTCCATCAGCGGGCTGGCGCGGTTGGCCACCCGCGCCATTTTGTTGGACTCGTGCTGGACCTCGGCGACGCTCTTGTCCAGCCGCCGCTGCATCTCGTCTTCCAGCGCGAATGCCTTCACCATGCGCATGCCTTGCAGGGCTTCCTGCATGGTCTCGATGATGCGCGTGCCGCCGTTGAACTGCATGCGGGCAATGTTGCGCACCCGGCGGATGAGCTTGCGCAGGACGTAGAACGCCGGCGGCGCCATGATGAAGCCGGCGAGCGACATCACCGGATCCTGGATCACCATGACGATGCAGAGGCCGATCAGCGACAGCAGATCGCGGCCGATGGCGGAGATGAGAAGGTTGATCACCTGGCTGACGGCGGCGGCCCCGGTGGTGAGGCGGGCGATGAATTCGCTCGAATGCCGGTCGGCGAAGAAGCCGATATTCTCCCGCAACAGCTTGTGGAACAGGCGGCGCTGGTTGTCGGCAATGATGCTGTTGCCGATCGACGACAGCATGACCGACGCGCCGTAGGTGGTGAAACCCTTGGTGGTGAAGATCACCATGGCGATCAGGCCGATGACGACGATGCCGTGGAAATTATGACTGACGTAGGCCTCGTTGGTCATGGTGCCGAGGAGATAGGCCGTCAACGCCGTGGCGGCGGCGGCGATTCCCATCAGGCCGAAGGCAATCGCGTAGCGCGGCCAGTGTCCGAGCGCCTCGTCGAACAGCAGGCGGCGGACCAGCGTGACGGTCGAGTATTCGTCCAGGGAACCGGCCGTGTCGGCTTTCATGCTGCTCCGTTGTGCCCGCACCCGCGCTGCACTGCAATAGCAATGGTCGCGCGTTCATGCCCGCGGCGTCACCGGTTTTCAAGTGAATTCGCCGGTTGCTCTTGATCGGACGGAAGATTTCCGCCCGCGCCGGCGGTCAGGCGGGCCGTTTCGCGGCGCTGGCCGGCGCCGCAATTTGGGCCGGCGCGGTCACGCTCTGCAATTGTGCGATCGACCGACGGCCCGCGAGTTCGCGCTCCCAATCGAGTGCGTTCGCCACAATCGTCGCCAAATCGTGGAGGCGCGGCTGCCAGCCGAGCGCGCCGCGTATGCGGTCGCTGGCGGCGACGATGCGCGCGGGGTCGCCCGCGCGGCGCGGTCCGTATTCGACCTTGAAATCGGCGCCGGAAACCTTCTTCACCGTCTCGATGACGTCCAGAACCGAGAAGCCATGGCCGTAGCCGCAATTGAGCGTCAGCGGCGCGCCGCCGCCGCGCAAATAGCGCAACGCATCGGAATGCGCGCGGGTGAGATCGGCGACATGGATGTAGTCGCGAATGCAGGTGCCGTCCGGCGTCGGATAGTCGGTGCCGAAGACGTCGAGCTTCGGCCGCAGCCCGAGCGCGGCTTCGGCGGCGACCTTGATCAGGTGTGTTGCATTGGCGGTCGATTGGCCGGTGCGGCCGCGCGGATCGGCGCCGGCGACGTTGAAATAGCGCAAGATGACATAAGCGAGATCGTGCGCATGGCTCGCGTCACGCAGCATGATTTCGGTCATCAGCTTCGACCAGCCGTAAGGCGAGATCGGCACGGTCGGCGCATCTTCCGGCACCGGGATGACGGTCGGATTGCCGTACACGGCCGCGGTCGAGGAAAAGATGAAATGCCGCACGCCGCCTTTCACCGCGCATTCGATCAGCGCGCGGGAGTTCGCGGTATTGTTGCGGTAGTAGCCGAGCGGGTCGCGTACCGAATCCGGCACCACGATCGACGCGGCGAAGTGGATGATGGCATTGACGCCGTGGTCGCGAATGAGCCGGGACGACCAGCGCCTGATCGCCGGTCTCACCGACGACGAGCGGCACCCCCTCGGCGATGGCCCAGCGATGCCCGGTGGACAGATTGTCGAGCACGACGACCGGCTCGCCGGCGTCGGCTAAGGTCGCGGACCATCTGGCTGCCGATATAACCGGCGCCTCCGGTGACCAGGATCGTCATCGTGTGACACTCGTTCGCGGTTCGGTTGGCTTACGCCGATTTGACGAATTTTCTGTTAAGCCGCCGGACCCTGCGGTTCCGGCATGACCGCGGCCGGCGCGGGGCGGGTCGTGGCCGAGACCTCGCAGCCAAGACCTCCTTCAAGACCTGGTCCGGCGCAATATCGGTCATGCAGCGGTGATGGACGAGGCGGCAGACCGGCTTATGGCAAGGCTGGCAGGGCAGCGTCTCGGCCGCTTGAACGATTGCGGCCAGCGGGTTGAGCGGGGCCCAATGCCACGGGCTGGTCGGCCCGAAAATGCCGATTGCCGGCGTGCCGAGTGCGGCCGCGACATGCAGGAGGCCGGAATCGTTGGAAACCGCGGCGGTGGCGGCTGCGAGCGCCAGGATGGCATCGCGCAGATCGTTTCCGGTCAGATCGCGGGCCGGACCCGCCCCGACGATCTGTGCGGCCAGCGCCTTTTCGCCGGGGCCGCCGAGCACCCAGACCGCAAAGCCTTCGGCGAGGAGCCGTTTGGCCAAGGCGGCATAGCTTTCGGCCGGCCAGCGTTTCGCCGGTCCGACCGCGCCGGGGGCAAGCGCCACGACCGGGCGGCCGGCGGCATCGAGGCCGCGCTTTTTGCGCCAGGCCTCGATCTCTTCGGGCGGCACTTTCAGCTCCGGCAACGGCCATTGCTGCGGCGGCTCGGCGCCGCGCGGCAGCGCCAAGGCGGCGCAACGGTCGACCATGCGCGGCAGCGCCCGCTCGCCGAAGCGCACATCGTTGAGCAGGAAAAATCGCGCTTCGCCGGCAAAGCCGGTGCGTTCGGGAATGCCGGCCAAAAACGGCGCCAGCGCCGACTTCCAGGTCCGCGGCATGACGAGCGCGCTGCCGTAAGCTTCCTGCTTGAGCCTTCTGGCGAGAGCGAATTGGTCGGCGAGCGCCAACCGGCTGCGCGGCAGGTCGGTGACGACGGCTTGGCGCAGGCCGGGCATATAGTCGGCGAGCGGCGCGCACAGCGTCGTCGCCAGCATGTCGACCGGGCGGCCGGGAAAGCGGGCGTTGAGGAGCTTGATCACCGAATGGCAGCGCACGAAATCGCCGATCCACATGTAGGGGACGACGAGAATGGGACTGTGTTGTCCCGCTGCGGTGGGTAAATTCTGGTCCATTATCGATCGAAACCGGCCGCGTGCGACTTCAGGGCTTCACGTCGCGCCGCAGCGGTTCGCTCGGCGGCGGCGACCAAGTCTGCATGTCTTCGTAGCGCTTGGCATAGCGGTAGAACGTGCCCTCGAAATTGCCAAAGGCAATGACGAAGCCGGCCCAGCCGTCGACAAAGCCGCGCTTGAGAAAATAGTGCTTGAGAAACGACCACAGGCCGTGGCCGAAGGCGCCGGCCATCGACACTTGGCGGCCGGCGAGCTTGGCCGCGCCAAGGGAGGAGTACCGATTGGCCTTGGCCAGGACTTCGGCGAGGTTGCGGAAGGGAAATTGCCAAATTGCATTGTGCAGAGTGCCCACGGGTTTTCCGGTGAGGAGTTCATAGCCTTCGTGGACCGGATCGAGGGTGTAACGCATGCTGCCTTTGCGGAAGAGCTGCGGCTGGCGGAAATTCGGATACCAGCCGGAGCCGCGAATCCAGCGTCCCATCATGAAGCTCCGGCGCGGCACGCGGTAGACATCATGCGGCGGCGGGGCCGCAAGCAGCGCCGAGAATCTCGTCGCGGACCGCCGGGGTGCAACGCTCGTCGGCGTCCAGACTGAAGATCCAATCGCAGCGGCAGGCTTCGATGGCGCGATTGCGCAGCTCGCCGAATCCATTGAAGGGGACCTGGACGACGCGAGCGCCGAGCGTGGCGGCAATTTCGGCGGTGCCATCGATGCTGTAGGAGTCGACGACCACGATTTCGTCCGCCCAAAGCACGCTTTGCGCCGCGGCTTTGAGCTTTTCGGCCTCGTTGAAGGCGAGGATATAGGCGGACACGGTCTGCATCCGGAGCAGTATAGCGGGCGCCGTTCCGGCTTTGGAAATGTCTCCTCGGCAAGAAAGCAGAAAACGCGTGAGGGTGGACAATATGTGGTACATGCCCTATATATTGTCCGCATGGCTGAAAAGCCGCGAAAATCCCAGTCGTATTTTACCGAACATCGACTGGAAATGAGCCGGTGCGGGATTGGCTGCGAGACCTCAGCCGGGCGGATCGCAACGTCATCGGGCAGGACCTGATGAGGGTGCAATTTCGATGGCCGGTCGGCATGCCGCTTTGTCGTCCGCTTGGCAACGGACTGTGGGAAGTGCGGAGCGATTTATCCGGCGGCCGTATCGCCCGCGTGCTGTTCTTCGCCGAGGATGATCGAATCGGCGCGTTGCACGGCTTCATTAAGAAAACTCAAAAGACCCCATTGGAAGCAATTGGGCTGGCAAACAAGCGCAGGATGGAAATGAAAAATGACAAAAGCAAAAACCAAGGCAAAAGCCAATAAGTCGCATTGGGGTTCGACCCTCGATGAGTTTCTGGAAGAGGACGGCGATCGCGAAGAGTTTCAGGCTGTGGCAATTAAAGAGGTCCTTGCCTGGCAACTTACGCAGGCGATGAAGGCCAAAAACCTGTCGAGGAAAAAACTCGCCGAAAGCATGGGCACGAGCCGCAGCCAAGTGAGCCGCCTGCTCGATCCGAAGGATGGCAACGTGACGCTTGTCACGTTGCAGCGCGCCGCCGCGCTGGTCGGCCGCAAAGTTCGTCTTGATCTGGTTTGAAGTCCGCTTTTTCCACATGAGCGGCGTCGAAACGGGTGGCCCATTACGTCACGTCAACGCAATGACCGAGCCCCTTAGCAGGTGCGGTCACTTGCCCTTGGACAGGTTCCGCCCCAACGACCCTTAAAAATGAACTATGCTTCACTTCATCGTCATGCTGACGTGCGGTGGCCTGTTGCCGCGCGGGAAAGACTGGGGCAAAGGAGCGGCGATGTTATTGGTCACCGGCGGGGCCGGCTTTATCGGATCGAACCTGGTTGCGAGCCTCAATGAGGCCGGGCGCACCGATATTGCCGTCAACGACATGCTCGGCAGCGACGGCAAGTGGCGCAATCTCGCCGCCCGTCAGATCGCAGACTTCATCCCGCCCGCGGACCTGACCGGCTGGCTCGACGGCCGTAAGCTCGACGCGGTTATCCACCTCGGCGCCATCTCGTCGACCACCGCGACGGACGGCGATGCCGTCATGGACAATAATTTCCGGCTGTCGCTGCGGCTCCTCGATTGGTGCACCGCGACCCGCACGCCGTTCATCTATGCGTCCTCGGCCGCGACCTATGGCGATGGCGAAGCGGGCTATTCCGACGACTGGGCGGACGGCGCGCTCAACCGGCTCAAGCCGATGAACCTGTATGGCTTTAGCAAGCATGCTTTCGATGTCGCGGTGGTCGAGCGCTTGCGCCGGAAGGACCGCATGCCGCCGCAATGGGCCGGCTTGAAGTTCTTCAACGTGTTCGGCCCGAACGAATATCATAAGGGCGAGATGATGAGCCTCGTCGCCAAGCGCTTTGACGAGGCCAAGGCCGGTCAAACGGTCCGCCTGTTCAAATCGCATCGCTCCGGCATTGCCGACGGCGAGCAGAAGCGCGACTTCATCTATGTGGACGACGCGATCGCCGTGGTGCGCTGGCTCATGGCGACGCCGGCGGTCTCCGGCATTTTCAACGTCGGCACCGGACAGGCGCGCAGCTTCCGCGATCTGATGGCGGCGATGTTCGCGGCGCTCGGCCGCAAGCCCGCCATCGACTACGTCGACATGCCGGCTTCGATCCGCGGCAGCTATCAATATTTCACCCAGGCCGAGAGCGCCAATTTGCGGCGCGCCGGCTATAATGCCGACTTCACGCCGCTCGAGACGGCGGTGAAGCGCTACGTCGAGTGTTTTCTCGATCGTGCCGACCGCTATCGCTGAGCACGATCACAAAGGTTGAGCGCGGCAGCAGGTATGTTCGACTTCGAAGAAGCCCTCAAGCTCGTCGCCAGGCAGACCGTGCTTTGCGTCGGCGATCTCATGCTCGATGATTTCGTCTATGGCGAGGTCACCCGGATTTCGCCGGAGGCGCCGACGCCGGTGCTTGCCGTCGCGCGCAGCGAGGTCGAGATTGGCGGCGCCGGCAATGTCGCGCGCAACATCGCCGGGCTGGGCGCGCGTTGCATTTTCGTCGGGCTGACCGGCAAAGACGAAGCGTCGCGAACCTTGGCCGATGCCTTCGCCAAGCTTAAGGACGCGGTCGTTCCGCATCTCGTCATCGAGCCGGGGCGGCACACCACCCGCAAGGTGCGCTTCGTCTCCGAGCATCATTCGGCGCATCTGATGCGGGCGGATTGGGAGACCGCCAAGGCGGCCAGCGCCGCCAGCGAAACCGCGGTGATCGCGCATGCCGAAGCGGAATTGCCGCATTGCGGCGCCGTGGTGCTGTCCGACTATTCCAAGGGTGTGCTGACGCCGCGCGTCATCCGCGCCATCATCGATCGCGCCCGCCAGCTCGGCAAGCCGGTCGTCGTCGATCCGAAGGGGCACGATTACAGCATTTATCGCGGCGCCACCGTGATCACCCCCAATCGTCAGGAGCTCGGCGCCGCGGTGCACCGGCCGGTGACGACCGATGCGGAAATCGGCCGCGCCGCGGCCGAGCTCGCCCGCATCGTCGACAGCGAAGCGGTTCTCGTCACCCGCAGCGAAGAGGGCATGACGCTGCATACCGACCGCCATCCGCCGCTGCACATACCGGCCTATCCGGTGAAGGTGCGCGACGTCTCCGGCGCCGGCGACACCGTCGCCGCGGTGATGGCGGTTTTGCTGGCGATGCAGGCGCCGTTCGAGCAAGCGATGCGCGCCGCCAATGCCGCCGCCGCCGTGGTCGTCGGCAAGCGCGGCACGTCGTCGGTTTCGCTCGCCGAATTGCGCCACCGCATCCTGCCCGCCGCGTCGCTCGCGACCGAGGACAAGATCCTGTTCGATTGGTCGATGCTGGACGAACGCCTCGCCGATTGGCGCCGCCACGGACTGCGCATCGGCTTCACCAATGGCTGCTTCGATCTTCTCCATCGGGGCCACGTCAAATTGCTGGCCGAGGCCCGTGCCGCCTGCGACCGGCTGGTGGTCGGCCTCAACAGCGATGCGTCCACCACGCGGCTCAAAGGCAACGGCCGTCCGATCAACCCGGCCGAGGGCCGTGCCGAGGTCTTGGCCGCGCTCGAGGCGGTCGATCTCGTGGTGGTGTTCGAAGACGACACTCCGCTCGAATTGATCAAGCGCGTGCGCCCGGACGTGCTGGTGAAGGGCGCCGATTACCAGCGCGAGCAAGTGGTCGGACACGACGTCGTGGAGCAGGCGGGCGGCGCCGTGGTGCTGGTCGATCTGGTGCCCGGCCATTCGACGACGGCGATGGTCAAACGCGCGCAACCGGTCAAGCAGAGTTAGCGCGGGGACCGGCCGATGCGCACGGTGTTTCCATGGCAGGTCGAGAACGAACTCAAAGCCGAGTTCTTTGGCCCGACGCAAAACCGGGCTTCTTCGTCGAGGTCGGCGCCAATCAGCCGCAGCAAGGATCGCAGAGCTGGCAATTCGAACAGGCCGGCTGGCGGGGCGTGCTGGTGGAACCCCAGCCGGATCTGGCCGAACGGCTGCGGCTCGCGCGGCGGGCTCACGTCGTTGCCGCGGCGTGTTCGTCGCCGGCCAATGCCGGCAAGACGATGACGCTGCATGTCTTGGGGCCGCACTCCTCGCTCAATCCCGAGCTTGCCGTCACCGGCGTCACGGCGGAATCGGAAATCGCAGTGCCGATCCGCACGCTCGACGACATTCTCGAACAAGCCGGCGCGCCGTCGCCGATCGATTTCGTCTCGATCGACGTCGAGGGCCACGAAGTCGAAGTGCTGTCCGGTTTCGATCTGGCGCGCTGGCGCCCGCGGCTTATTCTGGTCGAAGACCACGTCACAAGCCTCGCCACGCATCGGGCTTTTACCCGCGCCGGCTATCGGCTGATCCGGCGCACCGGTCCGAACGGCTGGTACGTGCCGCAACAACAGGCGCCGGCTATCGGTCTCGGCTGGTGGCGGCTGGCGCGGAAATATTATTTCGCGCTGCCGATCCGCATGCTGCGGGATCGCAGACGGCGGCTGCGCGACCGATGGCGCCGGCGGACCGGCGCATTCGTGCCGCTGCGCACGAGCGGACCGCCGTGAGCGACACCGCGCTCATCTCCGTCATCGTCACGACCTATAATCGCGAGGATGCGCTCGACGCCGTTCTGCGCGCTTTGTCGCGCCAATCGGACCTCAATTTCGAGATCGTCGTCGCCGACGACGGTTCGCGCGGCGACACCGCGCGGCTGATTGAAAGCTGGCAGCGGCGTCTGCAGTTTCCGCTCAAGCATGTCCGTCACGAGCATGCGGGTTTCCGCGGCGGCGAAATCCGCAATCGCGGCATCGCGGCGAGCGCCGGCGAATTGTGCATTTTCCTCGACGGCGATTGCCTGGCACCGCGCGATTTCGTCGCCGCCCATCGCCGGCTCGCCGCGCCGGGCTGGTTCGTGTTCGGCAACCGCATCCTGCTGTCGCGCGAATTGACCGAGACCGTGCTGGCACAAGGGCTCGCAATCGAAACCTGGACCCTCGCCGCGCTGCTGCGGCAGCGGCTCGGCGGCCGCATCAACCGGGTGCTGCCCACGACGCATCTGCCGCTCGGTCCCTTGCGCAAATTTGGCCGCGCGCGCTGGCGGGGCGCCAAGACCTGCAATCTGGCGGTGGCGCGGCGCGATCTCGACCGCGTCGACGGTTTCGACTGCGCTTACACCGGCTGGGGCCTGGAAGACTCCGATCTTGTCGTGCGCCTGCTGCATGCCGGTGTGCGGCGCAAAGACGGCCGTTTCGCCACCGGCGTCTTGCATTTGTGGCACCCGGAGAACGACCGCTCGCGCCTGCCGGCCAACCAGGCGATGCTCGATGGGTTGCTCGGCGGCACCCGCGTCCGCGCGCTGCGCGGGTTATCGGCGCTGACCGGCGATGAGACGGCGCCGCGCAGCGGCATTTTCGTGGCACAGCAATGACGCCGATCGCATTGCCCGATGCTCCGCGCGTCTTGGTGGTGGCCTTGCGCCGTCTCGGCGACGTGCTGCTCACCACGCCGCTTATTCGCAGCGTCAAGCGGGCCTTCCCGGCGAGCGCGATCGATGTGCTGGTGTTTGCCGGAACGGAGGGCATTCTGGCGGGCAATCCCGACCTCGCTGCAATTCACACCATTCCGCAGCGTTCGCGCGCCGGTGAATCGCTTTCGCTCGTTGGGCGGCTCTTCAAGCGCTACGATCTGGCGCTGTCGGCGCAGACCGGCGACCGGCCGACGCTTTACGCCGTGACCGCCGGGAAACGGAGCGTGGGGCCGGTTGAAGCCGGCGGTGCCGCCGCCGCGATCAAGCGCCTGATGCTGAGCCGCTCTTACATCAGCGATCGCCGCGCCCACCGCGTGGTCGATCTCTTGCGGCTTGCCGAAGCGATCGGCATTGCGCCGCAGGCCGAAATCGTGCCGCCCGCGGGCGGCCTGCGGCCGGCGCTCGCTCCGCCGCAGCCTTATGCGGTGGTCCATGCCGCGCCGATGTTCACCTACAAGCGCTGGACGGACGACGGCTGGCGCGACCTTGCCGCCGCTTTGCGCCAGCGCGGTCTCGGCACCGTCATCACCGGCGCAGCAGGCGATCGCGCTTATCTCGACAAAGTCTGGCGCGACAGCGGCGTGTGCGATTGGACGGCAAGGTTGCGTGGCCGGATTTGACCGCGCTCATTGCCGACGCTGCGGTTTATGTCGGCCCGGATACGGCGATCACACATCTCGCCGCGGCGACGGGAACGCCGACGGTCGCGCTTTATGGTCCGACCGACCCGCGCCTTTGGGGACCGTGGCCGCGCGGCGGACTCGACCGCCCCTGGGCCGCGGCCGGCACGATCCAGCAGCGCGGCAATGTGGTGCTGGTGCAAAATCCGCTGCCGTGCCTGCCGTGCCAGCTCGAAGGCTGCGAGCGCCGCCTCGACAGCCACAGCCAATGTCTCGATGAACTTTCGGCGATGCAGGTCGTGACCGCGGTGGACCGGGCGCTGGCGGTGCGACAGGCGGCTAATGTCTGATCCGCAACAGCGGCACGGGACGTTCCGAAAGGTCTTGCAGGCCGCCGCGCAATAAACAGGCGATCATGCCGGCATCTTGGCCGGCGGCGACTTTTCGTGGAGGCCGCACTCCTTCTTTCCGTCGGTCTCCCACCACCAGCGGCCAGCGCGCTCGGATTCGCCCGCGGTGATGGCGCGCGTGCATGGCGCGCATCCGATCGAGACGAAGCCCTGTTCATGCAGCGGGTTGGTGGGGATGCGATGGGCGGCGGTGAAGTCATGAACGGCCTCTGCGCGTCCAATCCAACAATGGACTGAGCTTGAACAGATTTCTCTCGTCGACGGCCAGTAATGCCGCGCCGTTCCGGTGCGCGGACTGGTCTGCGCGCAATCCGGCGATCCAGCCGGTCGCGCCGGCCAGCGCGCGCTTGAGAGGCGCCACCTTGCGGCACCCGCAACAGGCCAGCCGGGCTTCGCGGGAGCCGTAGAAGCCGTTTATGCCGTGCTTTTCGATCAGCGCCTCCAGATGATCATGCTGCGGATAGAATGCGCGAATCCGGCGGTCATAACGGCGCTCGGTCTCCGCCCATAATTCGTAGGTCTGCGGAAACAGCCGCCCGGTGTCGAGCGTCACGATATCGACGTCGATGTCGTTGTGGGCGAGCAAATGCAGGATGACCTGATCCTCCAGTCCGAAGCTCGTGGCGAAGACCAGCCGGCCGGCGATTTCGCTACGAAAACGAACGAGCCGTTCGGCCGCCGGCAGATCGCCCAAGCTGGCATTGAGACGGCTGCATCGCGTCTCCAATGCGGCCCGATAGATCCCAGAGCGCTTGTCCGCTTCCGCCGGGCGATCGGATGCGTCATCGGCCGCGAGAATCAAGCCGCCTCCGGCAATCCGGCCGGCGAGGTCGAGGACCAAGCGTCCGGTGCGCGGATTGTCAGCGTAAAGATTGGCCGCGATCGGCTGAAACAGATCAATCTCGACGTCGCCCACGTGGTTGCGGGCGATGGCCTTGGCCTCGCTCGGCGCAAGTTCGCCGGGATCGATCGCGTTCTCGACAAGCCTGACGGCGCCGCGGCACTCGGCCGTGCCGATGCGGAGCCCGATCTGCAGCCCAACGGCGATCGGCTCGTCGTGCAGCCAAAATACCCGCGCGCGAAACCGCCGGACCTGCCGGGCCGGCGCCGCCGGCGTTGAAATGATGTCGCCACGCTCGACAAAAACCGGCCGATCCAGCGTCAGCCCGATCGATTGGCCGGCGCGTGCCGCTGGCGGACGCGCCAGGTCGCCGGAAGCCGGCCACGCTTCGATCGACTCGATCCGCGCCGTCGTGCCCCGCGGCATGACGACGATTCCGTCGCCGACGGCGATCCGGCCGGTCTCGATCCGCCCCGCGACGATGCGGCGCTCGTCGAATTTGTAGACCGCCTGGACAGGAATGGCGAGCGGCAGATCGGTGAGCGGCTTGGCCGGCGGAAAGCCATCCAGGGCTTCAAGAACGGTCGGCCCGGTGTACCACGCGATCGACGCCGTATGGCGCGCGATGCCGTCGCCGTTGCGCGCCGAAACCGGAATGATCGTCGTCGCTGAAAGTCCGATACTGGCGAGATGGTGAGCCATCTCGGCTTCCAGCGCGCGAAAACGCCTTTCGCCAAAATCGACGCGGTCCATCTTGTTGACGACCACCGCCACCTGTCTGATGCCGAGCAGATGCAGCAGATAGCAATGCCTGCGGGTCTGCTCGCGCACGCCCTCGGCGGCATCGACGACCAGAACGGCCACATCGGCCTGGGCGGCGCCGGTAATCATATTGCGGAGAAATTCAGCGTGTCCGGGCGCATCGATCAAAACGACGTCGCGCGCGGAGGTGCGAAAGCGAATTTGGCTGGTGTCGAGCGTGATGCCCTGATCGCGCTCGGTCTGGAGCGCATCCAGCAGAAACGACCATTCGAACGGCACGCCGCGGCGTTCGCTGACGGCCTCGATGGACTGAAGCTTGCCGTCGGGCAAGCTTCCGGTTTCGTGAAGGAGCCGGCCGATCAGCGTCGATTTTCCATGGTCGACGTGACCGACGATCACGATCCGAAGCAGGGGTCGCTCGTGCGGTGCGATGTCAGCGCGCGCGGAAAACTCGTTCACAAGCATATTCATGGTCGGGCACAGTCCACGGGTTACAGATAGCCGGTGACGCGCAGGCGCTCGAATGCGTCTTCGGTTTCGTGATCCATTGCACGGCCGGCGCGCTCCGGAATGGTGGTGGTTTCAAGCTCGCGAACGATGTCGTCGACCGTGGCGGCGTTCGAGGCGACGGGGAACGTGATATCGGTGTCGCCGAGCGAGCGATAGCGCTTGCCGCCGCGCGTGAGATAAAGCGGAATGATCGGAATGCCCTCGCGCCTGGTATAGGTCCAGATGTCCAGCTCGGTCCAATGCAGAATGGGATGGATGCGCAGATGCGCGCCCGGCGGCGGTGCCGCGTTGAAGTGATCCCAGAATTCGGGCGGCTGGTCGCGAACGTCCCAGCCGCCTTCGAGTCCGCGCGGCGAGAACACGCGCTCCTTGGCGCGGGTCGGCTCCTCGTCGCGGCGAATGCCGGCGATCAGGCCGTCAAAGCCGTATTTTGCCAGCGCACGCTTCAAGCCTTCGGTCTTGCGCGCGGCCGAGCGCGCCGCCGGCGGCAAGGTCGGGTCGACTGCGTCGATCGGCGGGCAGGCTTCCACCTTGAGATCGAGATTCCATTCCACGGCATAACGATCGCGAAATGCGTACATCTCCGCAAACTTCTTGCCGGTATCGACATGCAGGACGGGAAACGGCACGCGCCCGAAAAACGCCTTGCGCGCTATCCAAATCATCACGTTGGAGTCTTTGCCCAGCGACCACAGCAGCGCGGTGCGCCGCAGCCGGGCAAAGGCCTCGCGAAAAATAAAAATACTTTGCGCTTCGAGATCGTCCAGCCTGCTCATGACAGCCACGTCATCGTTTTGAGCTGCGAAGTCAATGAAGCGAAGAAAATAAAAAATTTGTGTTCGGTTTGACGCGTCCGCGGCGAACAAACAATCGTTTGTCCGATGGCGACGTGGAAGAATGTTTTGTCGCTCGATCGCGTCTTCAAAAAAATAGCGTGAATTGCGGATAAACTGAAAGAAACACCCACAACAGACGTGTGGTGCGACCGGATTCGTCTTTCGGCTCCGTGGCAAAATCGCGGTGCTTTTCTTGACACGGCGAGGGAGGTCCGCGACGGTGACTTTGAAAATTGAAGTGCAGTCATTCATGATCGATCCGCTTTACGTTCTGTCGGGCTTTGGCGTCGGAATTCTGGTCGGCTTGACGGGAGTTGGCGGCGGCTCGCTGATGACGCCGCTGCTTATTCTGTTGTTTGGTATTCATCCGACGACGGCGGTCGGAACCGATTTGCTGTTCGCGGCTTCGACCAAGGTGGTCGGCAGCGCGGTCCATGCCGGTGCGCGAACGATCGATTGGGCGCTGGTCGGGCTGCTTGCTGCCGGCAGCGTGCCGGCAAGCGCGGCAACGCTCGTGTTGCTGTCTCTGGTCGATCTGAAGAGCGTTGCGGCGCAGCACGCCATCGCGGTGATACTGGGCGTCGTTCTTCTCGTCACCGCATTGTTTTTGCTCGCGGGCAGCGCCATTCGCCGGCGCTACGAGGAGCGCTTGCTCAACCTCGATCCGCGCACGTCGCGACGGCTCACCGTCGCGCTCGGTCTGGTCATGGGCGTTTTGGTGACCCTGACATCGGTGGGCGCGGGCGCCATCGGCGTCACGGTTCTTCTTATCCTGCATCCTAAAATGCCGGCCGGCCGCGTCGTGGGCTCCGACATCGCGCATGCGGTCCCGCTGACGCTGCTTGCCGGCGCCGGGCACTGGCTGTTGGGCTCGATCGATTGGCCGCTGCTGGGAACGCTCCTGTTGGGGTCGCTGCCCGGCATTGTCCTGGGCAGTTATCTGGCAACGCGCGCTCGCGATGCCGTGGTCCGCATAGCGCTGGCGAGCGTCCTGACGATTGTAGGCGTTCGCTTGCTCGGCTGATCGTCGGCTTCGGTATTTGCGCTAATAAAGCGGCGACTGCACCAGCGGGGTCGGCTGGCCGAGCTGGCCGGTCATCAGATCGAACGGCGTGTAGGTCTGGCTGCCGCAGGTGTCGGTCTCGACCGCATAGCGGCCGTCGACGACGGCGTTGTCCTGGATGAATATGGCATAGCGGCGCAATTGGCCGCGATCCTGAAAATCGACGCAAGCGAGCCACGCCCATCCCTTCATCGAATCGACCCAGCGCAGCCCGGAAATCGCGAAGCCGCTGAAGGCGGACCGGTCCTTGAGCGCACCGAGCAGATATTGGGCGGTCAGCGACACGTAGGGCGGTTGCGCGGCGGGCGGCGACGCGGCTTGGCTCGATTGCGCGAGCTCGCTGCAGGCCGCCATACCGAGAATGACCAGCGCTACGGTTGTGTGGCGGACCGCTTGCGATGCGCAGCGCCACGCGCTGTGCCAGGCGCCTTGCCACAATGTGCGCCGCCGGCGCTCGCTGCCGGGCCATTGTCCCGCCACGAACCCCCTCCACTTGGAGATGCGTTCCGCGGGCAGGAAATATAAACTTCCGTCTCTTAGGTTCCGGCGCGGCCGGCACGGTGTCGCAGACCAAGGCACGGGCATGGCGGCACCGCTAACAAGCGTTTTTTCGATTGGACGAAACGGCGAACGGCAGACGATGCAAGTCGCGAGCGGCGTCAATGACGAGAGACCCGGCTGGCGCCGGATTGCCGCGCCGGCAATCGTCGTGTGCGCCGCGTTTGCGCTCGCCTCCTGCGCCGGCACGTCGAACGAAGATGGCTTTTCCGCCTATGTCGCCGATCATTGGCCGCACTGGGCCGGCGGCATGCCGAGCGATGTGCCGCCGCGTCCGGGGGCGCCGGGTTACCAGGAATTCATCGCCCATGGCCAGGCCGACCAGGATCAATTGCCGCCGCCGGCCGGCGGGGCGAATGCCGCCGCCGCGCCGGTCTTCCAGACAACGCCGGCCGCGCCCGTGCAGCCCGCCCGCGTCGCCGTAGGCAGGCCGGCTCTCGCTCATGCAGGGCCGGCGCCCGCGCCGCCGCCGGCCGCTCCCGCTCCGGTCGCCGCGCAAGCGGCGCCGCCGCCGGCCGCCGACGATTCCAGCGTCGTGCGCGGCGGCCTCTATTAAGAACGGACTGGACGCAAACACCGCGGACATCACGCCACGCCGGCGCGCAGCAGATCGTGGAAATTGACGATGCCGACGGGCTGGTCCGCCTGAACGACAATCAGCGCCTGCTTTTTCAATGAATTGAGGAGCTCCAGGGCCTCGCTCGCCAACTGGTCGGGCCGCACGGTGAGCGGCGACGTGGTCATGACGGCGTCGACGGTTAACTGCAGCAGGTCGCCCCGCATATGGCGGCGCAAATCGCCGTCGGTGATGATGCCGGCGAGCTTGCCGGCGTTGTCGGTGACGACGACACAGCCGAAACTCTTGGCCGACATTTCCACGATCGCTTCCGACATCAGCGCGCCGCGCCGTATCAA
>CAWHBC010000036.1:0-7264 GCA_963827465.1 uncultured Alphaproteobacteria bacterium | reverse complement strand
TCGCCGGTGAAGACCCGGTCGGCAAACAAATACGAATAGGAATCGTCGGTGTGTCCGGGGGTATAGAGCACGTCGAGTCCAAGGCCTTCGATTTCCACGCGGTCGCCTTCGGCAACCCGCATCGAGACGACATCGGCCTTGGTGCTTTCGCCCATCACCGTGATGCAGCGGGTGCGGTCGCGCAGCGCGCCGAGCCCGGTGATGTGATCGGCGTGGAGATGGGTATCCACTGCCTTGACGAGTTTCAGGTCAAGCTCGCGAATGAGCTGCAGATAGCGGTCGACCTTCTCCAGCACCGGATCGATGACCAGGGCCTCGCCGCCCGGCCGGCTCGCCAGCAGATAGGTGTAGGTCCCGGACGTAGTGTCGAATAGCTGGCGGAAGATCATGCGCTTCTCCTCTTGCGCAGCTTACCTCCTAATTATACCCCCCGGCATAGAATGAAAATGCGGCTCAAGCGTCACTATGAACAAGATTATCCTAGCGGCGAAAGCGATACCTGCGCTCAGTCACGGCTCATAAATCATCTTCCGCGTCATGCCGCCGTCGACGACGAAATTGGCGCCGGTGACGAAGCCCGAGCGCTCGCGGTCGAGCAGCCAGGCGACAATCTCGGCGATGTCTTCCGGCTTGCCGACGCGGCCCGCCGGATGCTGCGCTATGATCCTTGCGGCGGAGCGCCCCGTAGTCCTTGCTTGCGATCCAGCCGGGACTGACGCAATTGACCCGCACGTCGGGACCGAGACTTACGGCCAGGGCGTGAGTCAACGCCAGGAGGCCACCCTTGCTCGCCGAATAGGATTCGGTATTGGGCTCTGACATGAGCGCGCGTGTCGAAGCGATCGTGACAAGGGCACCTTTCGCCTTGCGCAATGGCTTTTCGGCGGCCCGGGCGAGCAGGAACGTGGCGGTCAGGTTGGTGTCGAGGACGCGATGCCACTCGCTGAGCGTCAGCCGGCGGAGCGGCTTCCTGATCATGATGCCGGCATTGGAGACGACGGCGTCGAGCCGGCCGAAGCGATGAAGCGTCGCATCAACCGCGTTCGATGACCGCTTCTTCATTGCGCACGTCGCCTTCGACGGTCAGTACGTTGCGGCGCTGCGGCGGGAACGCCCGGTGCAGGCCGCTATCCGGAAGATCGATGACGCCGGTGTTCCAGCCGGAATCGAGCAAATGCTGCGCGACTGCGCGGCCGATCCCCTTCGCGCCCCCGGTCACCAGCGCGACCGGTTTGGCCTTTGGCATTATTTGTCGCGCTCGACCGGCAGGTCGGGACGCGCGCCCCATTCCGCCCAGGAGCCGTCGTAAAGGCCCTTGGGTTCTTTTCCCAGCAATTCGAGTGCGAAGGTCAAAATCGCCGCGGTGACGCCGGAGCCGCAGCTGGTGATGATCGGCTTATCGAGATCGACACCGGCGGAGGTGAATGCCTTCGCAATCTTGTCGCGTGGGACGAGGCGGCCGTTCTCAAGAAGCCGGTCGTAAGGGACGTTAAAGGCGCCCGGCATATGGCCGGAATGCAGGCCGGGACGCGGCTCCGGCGCCTTGCCGGCAAAGCGTTCGGCCGAGCGGGCGTCGACGATTTGAACGCTGTCGTCGGTGAGCGCCATGCGCACATCGTCGAGCATGGCCACGGCGCCGACATTCATCTCCGCGGTGAATGTTTTGGGCGGACGCTTGGTGTCGCCTTTATCGATCGGGCGGCCTTCGGCCTTCCACTTCGGCAGGCCGCCGTCGAGAATATAAACGTTCTCCGCGCCAAATACCCGGAAGGTCCACCACACGCGCGGCGCCGAGAACAGTCCGGTGGAGTCATAAACTACGACCGTATCGCCGTCGCCGATACCAAGGCTGCCGACGACGTCGCCAAATTGCTTCGGTCCCGGCAGCATGTGCGGCAACTCGGTGGAATGGTCGGCGACCGCTTCAATGTCGAAAAACACCGCGCCGGGAATATGGCTGTCGCGATATTCGGCGTGGGCGTCGCGCTTCTGTGTCGGCAGAAAATAAGAGCCGTCGACGGCGACCACATGCGGATCTCGCAAGCGCTCGGCAAGCCAGTCGGTCGATACCAGAAAGCGGCTGTTCGGCGGCGGGGAGGGGGTATTTACGGCTTGCAACATGATTTGTTCTCAATCGGCTAACGCGGGTGAATTGACGAAGTTCATTCGCAGAGCTCATTCGTAAGGAACTTTGATGCTTGACTTGCGCTCGAGCCAAGGCGGTACCGGCAAATTCTTCTCGCGCAGGAACTGCGGATTGAACAGCTTTGACTGATAACGCGTGCCGTAATCGGCCAGTATGGTCACGATCGTGTGGCCGGGACCAAGTTCCTTGGCGAGGCGAACGGCGCCGGCGACATTGATGCCGGACGAGCCGCCGAGACACAGACCTTCATGCTCGAGCAGATCGAAGATGATCGCCAGCGCCTCGGCGTCGGGAATCTGATAGGCGGTGTCGATCGGCGCGTCTTCGAGATTCTTGGTGATGCGGCCCTGGCCGATACCCTCGGTGATCGAGGAGCCTTGCGATTTCAGCATGCCGGTCGTGTAGTAGCTGTAGAGCGCCGCGCCCATCGGATCGGCCAGCGCGATGCGAACGTCCTTGTTGCGCTCCTTGAGCGCCATCGCCACGCCGGCGAGCGTGCCGCCGGTGCCGACCGCGCAGGAGAACCCATCGACTTTGCCGTCGGTCTGCCGCCAGATTTCCGGGCCGGTGGTCTCGATATGGCCCTGCCGATTGGCGACATTGTCGAACTGGTTGGCCCAGATCGCGCCGGCCGTCTCGGTCTTCGCCAATTGCGCCGCGAGCCGTCCCGAGATTTTCACGTAATTGTTCGGATTGGAATAGGGCACCGCGGGCACTTCGATCAATTCCGCCCCGCACAGCCGCAGCGTGTCCTTTTTTTCCTGGCTCTGGGTCTCCGGAATGACGATGACGCTGCGAAAGCCCATGGCATTGCCGACCAGCGCGAGACCGATGCCGGTATTGCCGGCCGTTCCTTCGACGATGACGCCGCCGGGCCGCAACTCGCCCTTTTTCACCGCGTCCTGGATGATGAACAGAGCCGCGCGGTCCTTGACCGATTGGCCGGGATTCATGAATTCGGCCTTGCCGAGAATGGCGCAGCCGGTGGCCTCCGAAACGCGCTTGAGTTTGATCAGCGGCGTGTTGCCGATCGCTTCGATGATTCCGTTGGCAAATTGCATGGTTAAGCGCTTTCCGGCCGGGGGAAAATAGGCGACCGCCTGGCTTGGAAACAAGGCTAATGAAAATGCCGCCGATTTCCGCAACGTCCTCGAAACCATAGCAATGCAAGGTTCCCGGCGGCCTACGGCCATTCACCGATTGTTTCCCGCAATCGGCGCTAAGCCGGAACGACGGGGTTGTCAGCACACGTCGCCCGCGTCCGGTCAATCTGGTTCTGCGGATGAATCTCGACGTCAACACGTTGTTTCTGGTGACCATCTATGTGGAAGCGATCCTCGGATTGCTGCTGCTGTTCGCATGGGTGCAGAACACCGCGATCTATGCCGTGGCATGGTGGGGCTTCGCCGATCTGTTGCGAGCGGCCTCGATCATGCTGTTCGGCATGTATGGCACGGTCTCCGATCTGATCTCGATCGATCTCGCCAATGCGCTTGTTGTTCACCGCGTTTGCGCTGACTTGGACCGGTGCGCGCGTTTTCGACCACCGCCGCCCGCTGCCGATCCTGCTGTTTGGCGGCGCCGCGCTGTGGCTGGTGCTGTGCCATGTTCCGAGCGTCGCGGCGTCGTGGGACATCCGCGTGCTTTTGAGCTCCGGCATCATCACCGCCTATACTTGGGCGACGGCGTATGAATTCTGGCGCGGCCGCAGTGAGCCATTGGTGTCGCGCTGGCCGGCGATCTTCATGCTGTTTGCCCACGGTTCGCTCTATCTGTTGCGGACGCCGCTCGGCGCCATGCTGCCGTGGTCGCCGGACGGCAACAAGATGTTTCAGAGCGTCTGGCTCACCGTGCTCAGCTTCGAGGCGCTGCTGTTCACGATCTCGATCGCTTTCATCCTGCTGGCGATGGCCAAGGAACGCACCGAATATCGCCACCGGACCGCCGCGCTGGTCGATCCGCTCACCGGCATTTCCAATCGCCGCGCCTTCCTGCAGGACGGCGAAGCTCAGCTGCGCCGGCAATCGACCGATCCGCGCCCGATTGCGGTCATGCTGCTCGATCTCGACAATTTCAAATCGATCAACGATCGCTTCGGCCATGCCATCGGCGATCGCGTGTTGCAGCTTTTTGCCAATGTCGCAGGCAATTGCGTCCGCCGTGCGGATCTGTTCGGCCGGCTCGGCGGCGAGGAATTCGCGGCCATGCTGCGTCGATGCGACGCGCGAGCGGGCGATGGCGATCGCCGAGGATATCCGCCGCTCATTCGCCGAGTCGACCTACGAGGTCGACGGCCGGCCCGTCGTCGCTACGGTGAGCATCGGCGTCGTCATCAGCTACGACGCGGTTCTCGATATCTCGGCGCTGCTGGCGCAGGCCGATCATGCGCTTTATCGCGCCAAGGACAACGGCCGCAACCGCATTGAGATCGCCTCCATCGAGCTTATTCTCGATCGCGCCAAGCGCAGCGTTGCCGAGCCCGTCGGCATGCCCAAATCGGCCGCCCGCTCCGCCGCGTGAACGGCGCACCGGACGCTTCGGTTATTCGTCCAAACAAGCGACATGACGAGCGACATGGGATACCGCCCATTGCAGCGGTCGCCGAAGTTTTTCGCGGCTCGGCTTGCCTAACCGCGCGCAATGGTCTGCAAACCGTCGTCGGCGGCAAGCTCTCCCCGCAGCGAGGGCGTTGCGGGAGAGAACGAATGAAGCGCAGCAACGGTCGCATCCTGACAACGCATGTCGGCAGCCTGATCCGGCCGGCCCGCTTTGCAGGATTTTCTGCGCGCCAAGCAAGCCGGCAAGCCCTACGACGCGGCAGCTTACGAGACCTGCCTGCAGCAATCCGTCGCCGACGTCGTGCACCAGCAGGCCGAAGTCGGGATCGACGTCGTCAGCGACGGCGAGTTCGGCAAATCGATCAGCTGGTCGCAATACGTGCTGGAGCGGCTCTCCGGCTTCGAGCGGCGGCCGATCACAGCCAGGCCGCAATCCCTTCACGCGCGGCGTCGACCGCGAGCAATTCGCCGAATTCTACGCCGAGCTCGATGCGCGCGAGGGTGTCGCGACCACGATCGAAGCGGTCTGCGTCGGGCCGATCAGCTATACCGGCCAGGCCGAGCTTGCGCGCGACATCGCCAATTTCAAAGCGGCGCTCAAGGACGCGAAGGTCGAAGAAGCGTTCATGCCGGTGGCGGCGCCGGCAAGCGTCATTCCGGATCGCAAGAACGAATATTACAAGAGCGAGGAGGAGTTGATCCGCGCCATCGGCGCGGCGATGCGCACCGAATACCGCATGATCATCGATGCCGGCTTCGTGCTGCAGCTCGACGATGCGCGCGCCGCCGTCACCTATGACCGCATGGTGCCGCCGGGCAAGTTTCGCCGATTACCGCAAATGGCTCGCGATGCAGGTCGACGTGCTCAACGAAGCGATCGCCGGCCTGCCGGCCGATCGCATCCGCTATCACGTCTGCTGGGGCAGCTGGCCGGGCCCGCACACGACGGATGTGCCGCTGAAAGATATTGTCGACCTCATCCTCGGCATGAAGGTCGGCGCCTATGTCATTGAAGGCGCCAATCCGCGCCATGAGCACGAGTGGCGGGTATGGGAAAGCGCCAAGCTGCCGCCGGACCGCCTCCTCATCCCCGGCGTGATCAGCCATGCCACCAATGTCGTCGAGCATCCCGAACTGGTCGCCGAGCGTATTGTGCGGCTTGCCCGCCTGGTCGGGCGCGAGAACATCTTGGCCGGTACCGATTGCGGTTTCGCCCAGGGACCGTTCCATCGCCGGGTGCATCCGAGCATCATGTGGGCGAAGCTCGACGCGCTGGTCCAGGGCGCCAAGCTCGCCAGCGCTGAACTGTGGGCCTAACCGAGCCTGAGGTCTGCCGACGCGGCGGGGCAGAGCCTCCACCGGACGGGTTCTAGAAGCCCGGCGGGATTTGTTAAGTTGGGCGCGCGCAACAAGCCTTTTAGGGAGATCGATCATGCTCGACGTCACCAAGCGAACGGCCCCGTTCGACACCGCTCGCCTCGATCGGCTCATGGACGAAGCCGGGATAGACGTGCTGATCGCGACGTCGAAGCACAACATTCAATATCTGCTCGGCGGCCATCGCTCGTTCTTTTTCGAATCCATGGATGCGATGGGCTTGAGCCGCTATTTGCCGGTTTTCGTCTATGCCAAAGGCGAGCCGCAGAAGGCGGGCTTTTTCGGCCACCGCATGGATCGCTTTCAAAACGAGGTGACGCCGTTCTGGGTCTCCGAAGTCAACACCAAAAGCTCGGGCTCGGTCGACGCCATGGAAAAGGCCGCCGAATATGCCCGCAAGCTCAATCCGAAGCCGAAGCGGATCGGCATTGAGACTGCGTTCGTGCCGGTCGACGCCGTGGCGGCGCTCCGCAAGGTTTTTCCCAGCAGCGATTATGTCGACGCGCTGTTCGTGCTGGAGCGGCTGCGCGCGGTGAAATCGCCGCAAGAGCTCGAGATGCTACGCATCGCCTCGGACAAAGTGATCGATTCAATGCAAGCGGTGTTTAGGAATTTCGGCGCCGGCGCGACCAAGGCCGAGCTTGCGGAGGCGTTACGCCGCGAGGAGACGTCGCGCGGCTTGACCTTCGATTATTGCCTGATCGCGGCCGGCTCGAGCCTCAACCGCGCGCCTTCAGATCAGCGCTGGGAGAAAGGCGACGTGCTGTCGCTCGATTCCGGCGGCAATTATCACGGCTATATCGGCGACGTTGCGCGCATGGGCATTATCGGCGAGCCGGATGCCGAACTCGTCGACCTTCTGGCCGAAGTCGAAGCCGTCGAGCAGGCGTCGATGAAGCCGATCCGGCCCGGCGCGCTCGGCAAGGAGATTTATGCTGCGGCCAACGACGTGCTGCATAAATCCAAGGTGCACAATCACACCGAATTCCTCGCTCATGGCATGGGGCTCGTCAGCCACGAGGCGCCGCGGCTGACCAATTCGGGGCCGGTGCCTTACGATGCCTATGACGCCGACCGGCCGATGGAGACCGGCATGGTGATCTCGGTCGAAACAACGTTGCAGCATCCGCAACGCGGGTTTCATCAAGCTTGAAGATACGGTGGTGGTGACGCCGAAAGGCTT
>CAWHBC010000035.1:0-26772 GCA_963827465.1 uncultured Alphaproteobacteria bacterium | reverse complement strand
GCAAGAGCCTGCCGGAGCAGTCGCAGCGCCTGCTGGCAATCGCGAAGTCGAACGGCGACCGGCTGGTCAAGCTCGTCAACGACATTCTCGATATCGAAAAGCTCGAATCCGGAAGGGTCGTCTTCAAGTTCAAAGTGATCGAGATCCGTCCGCTGATCGAACAGGTCATCGATGCCAATCGCGGCTTCGCCGACGCCTATCTGATCCGTCTCGGCGCCGATATCGATAGCGACGGCGAATTGTGGGCCGACCCGGACCGGCTGTCGCAGGCCATCACCAATCTGATCTCCAACGCGATCAAGTTCTCGCCGCCGGACGGCGAGGTCGTGGTCGGCGTGCGACGCAGCGGCGAGGGCTTTCGGCTTTCGGTTCGCGACCATGGCGAGGGCATCCCCGCCGAATTCAAGCCGCATATTTTTGAGAAATTCGCCCAGGCCGACGGCACCTCAAGCAAGAAGACCGGCGGCACCGGGCTCGGCCTGAGCATCGTCAAGGAGATCGCCGGCCGGCTTGGCGGCGAGGTGGGCTTTGCCGATGCGCCGGGCGGCGGCACCATTTTTTATCTCGACCTGCCGTCGGCAGGGCAAGCGCAGGCGCCGGCACCCGAGATCGCCGCCGCCGCGCCGGCGGAGTTCAAGCAGACCGCCTGACGATCCCGCCGGCACCTGCGCATCGCCGCCTATCGGCTGCCGCTTGCCGCAATCCACACCGTGTCGCCTTCCCTGGTTCCGTGCCGCGGCCGTGCTATAATGCCTTGGTCGATCGACGGAGCACGATGATGATCCTCCCTGCTGCACTGATCCTTGGCGCGCATTTGATCATGCCGGTCGCCGACAGCGTGCCGACCTCAACGTCGAGCAGGTCTGCCAGGGCATCGCGCAGCAGGGCGGCGTCTCGTTTCACGATACCGACATCGCCGAGGAGAAGAAGAACTGCCTCGACAGCGAAAAGGCCATTCGCGACGAACTTGCCAAGGAATGGTCGAGCTTCACGCCGGCCGACAAGGTCGGCCTGCACGAACGAATCGGAGATGGGCGGCGAATTCGAGCTACACCGAGTTGCTCACCTGCCTGGAAATGGCGCGCGACGTGCGGACCATGAGCAGCGACAGGCGAACAAGCCGGCGGCGAACCCGCTGCCGGCCACGCGCAGCCCGCCCGGGCACCGACGCCGTAGCCGCAGAGCCGGTGCCCGAGCGGCTTACCAGCTAATATCCGATCAGGATTTCGCTGACGGCTGGTTTGACCGCGCGCATCGCGGGATCGGACGGAATTGTATTCCTTATCCGCCGACATCGCGCTCAACCGCATCCGCCGACGCCTTCGGGTCGGCGGTGAGGCTCACGCCGGATTTGCAGCCGCCCGGCAGCGACGCCAATGCGCCGCCGTCCCAATCGCTGACCGTCGCCACGCCGCTCTTGTCGAAGCCTTTGAGCTTGAACGGCTTTTTGTTGAGCTTTTCCAGTCTGCATGAGGCTTAAGTCCAAGCCGCATGCCGTCCGGCGCGCCCCAGGTCGATTTGCCCTTGATGTCGATCAGATAAATGCCGCTGCGCTCGGCCGGATTGGACCACCACACTTCGAGGCGGCGCTTCGGGTCGTTCGGAAACACGATGGTGGCCTTGACCTTGGCGCCGCCGTCGGCGTCGACGTCGCCAAAAGTGACATTCTTATAGTCGAACGTCATGGCAAGCCGAAGCGTGGTTCGAATTCCCTGGCTGAATATGCCGGTGCAGGCCACCACATGGCGCTCGGCGGCGGCAATTTCGGCTCGGCGGGACGGGCCGCTGCCGCGGCATGTGCCGGCGGATGCGGCGCTGCCGGAGTGCGCCGCGGCGCCATGTGCGAGCCGCCGGTCGGCTCCGCCACCGGCGCAGGCATTTTTTGTTTCATCTGCGAGGGCGCGAGCTGATCTTCCGAGTTCAGGCTCGGATCGGATTGCGCCGGCGAACGCTGCTGCGCCGCAAGCGGTCCAGCCCGGCCAAGCAGAACAGCAGTCCAAGCACACCGGCTCGTCCGGTGCCGATCCATTTCGCACGCATCCCAGCCCTCCGTCCACTCCCACCGTCACGACAAAACTATAGCACGCGGCTGCGGCATCCGCGTGCTCCACGCGGCCACGCGCCGCACACCGATCTTCAAGGGTGTTGTTGTCGGGGCCGGGCGTTCGCCGACCGGCGCAAAATAAAACCCGCCTTGGCTCGGTGAGCTAAGCCGGGTATCGGAACGATCCGCGGTGGGTTGGTGGAGCCAGGCGGAGTCGAACCGCCGACCTCTTGAATGCCATTCAAGCGCTCTCCCAACTGAGCTATGGCCCCTTCAGGGATCGGACATCGGTAACTCGGTAATCAGGCGAGGCGATTGCTCTGATTACTCGATACCGATTGCCGACTGCTGATTATCCTTCCTCCTCGGTCTCGATGTCGCCGCCGATAATATCGGTGACGTCGGCGTCCTCTTCCTCCTGCTCCTCGATGAAAGTGTCGTCGTCGAGCGTCTCGTCGATCTCGACTTCTTCCTCTTCGGCCCCGGGCTCCGCCGGCCGCAGGCTTCTTGCCCTTGCGCCTCGGCGTCGGCCTCTTCCAGGGAGACGGTCTCGACCTCGGCCGGTCTCCGGCACCGCGACTTCCTCGACCGGGGCGCCGGCCGCGGCACGACCGGCGCGGCTCCGGCCGGGCCGCGGGTCACAACCGGCGCGACCACGTAGACCGTGTCGCATTTGGGACAGTGAATCGGATCCTTGTTCAGGTCATAGAATTTGGCGCCGCAGTTGGCGCAGAGCCTTTTGGTGCCCAGTTCGGCTTTGGCCACGATCCGCATCCTTGTCCCGCAATTCGGGTGCTTCACTTGGCTAGTCGCACGGCGCGGCTGTCAATAGTCGATATGGCCTTGCCGCCACAGCTTACGAAACCGCAAAAACCACAGGATGGCGGGCCGCGGCGGCCCGTGATAGAGGGCGGCCAATAGCTGACCAAGAACCGACCAAGAGTCGGGCAACTGCCGACCAAGTGCCCGACCAAGTGCCGACCAAGAGCGGTAACGACTGGATAAATCCTATGCCCGCCGACCGCGTTCCGCTCACCGCCCGCCGCAATGGCCCGCTGTCCGGCGCCGTGCGCGTGCCCGGCGACAAATCGATTTCGATTCGCGCATTGATTCTCGGCGCGCTTGCGGTCGGCGTCGACCCGCATCGGTGGCCTGCTCGAAGGAGAGGACGTCCTCAATACGGCAAAGGCGCTGCAGGCGCTCGGCGCCCGCATCGAGCGCAGCGGCGAGCGGCAATGGCTGATCCACGGCGTCGGCGTCGGCGGCTTTGCCGAACCGGCCGTCCGCTCTCGATTTCGGCAATTCCGGCACCGGCTGCCGCTTGATGCTCGGCGCCGTCGCCGGCTGCCCGATCACGGCGACCTTCGACGGCGATGCCTCGCTGCGCAGCCGGCCGATGCAGCGCTTGCTCGATCCGCTGCAGCGCATCGGCGCGCGCGCGCTTGCCTCGGACGAACGGCCGCTTGCCGTTGACGCTCGCCGGCGCGCGCGATCCGATCCCGATCGTGTTCGAGCCGCCGGTGCCGTCGGCGCAGTTGAAATCGGCGACGCTGCTCGCCGGGCTTGCCGCGCCGGGCGAGACCGTGGTGATCGAAGCCGAGGCGACCCGCGACCACACCGAGAAAATGCTGGCTCATTTCGGCGCTGAAATTCGGGTCGAGGCGGAGGGCGGCGGGCGGCGCATCACGCTTACCGGCCAGCCGGAACTCGTCCCCGCGGCCGGTCACGGTTCCGGCCGATCCGTCTTCGGCGGCATTCCCGCTGGTCGCCGCCTTGCTGGTGCCCGGCTCCGACGTGATCCTCCACGGCGTCATGATGAATCCGCTGCGCACCGGACTTCTCACCACGCTCGGCGAAATGGGCGCCGCGATCGAGACGGCTCGAGGAGCGCAACGAAGGCGGCGAGGACGTCGCCGATTTGCGCATTCGCGCCGGCGGCTTGCGCGGCGTCGAGGTGCCGGCGGCGCGCGCGCCGTCGATGATCGACGAATATCCGATCCTGGCCGTCGCGGCCGCCTCTCGCCGAAGGCACGACCGTGATGCGCGGCCTAAAGGAACTGCGGGTCAAGGAATCGGACCGGCTCGCCGCCACCGCCGCGCTCCTTGCGCGCCAATGGAGTCGCCGCCGACTATCGAAGGCGACGACCTCATCGTTCACGGCAAAGGCCGCCCGGCCGGCGGCGGCGCGGTCACCACCCATATGGATCATCGCATCGCCATGGCGGCGATCGTGCTGGGGCTCGCCAGCGAGCGGCCGGTGCAGATCGACGATGGCACTTTCATTGCAACGAGCTTTCCGGGTTTCGTCGAATTGATGCGGTCGCTGGGCGCGGAATTGTCATGATCATCGCCATCGACGGGCCGGCTGCTTCGGGAAAAGGCACGATCGCGAGGCAGATTGCGGCGGTTTACGGGCTGCATCATCTCGACACCGGGCTCCTGTATCGCGCGGTGGCCAAAGCGGTGCTCGATGCCGGCTATCCGCCCGACGATGTCGAGCACGCCATCGAGGCGGCGATTACGGCTCGATCCGACGAAATTCGAGGACAATGCGCTTGAAATCGCAGGCCATCACCGAGGCCGCCTCGGTCGTCGCCGCGATTCCCGAAGTGCGGCAAGCGCTTGATGAACTATCAGCGCGAATTCGCCACCCGGCCGCCCGGATGCGGTGCTCGACGGCCGCGATATCGGCACCGTTATCGCGCCCGGGCGCCGATGTGAAGCTGTTCGTAGTCGCGTCGCCGGAAGTGCGCGCCAAGCGGCGCGTCTTGGAATTGCAGGCGCGCGGCGAGAACCGCCGACGAGCAGGAGGTCTTGGCCGACCTGTTGCGGCGCGACGAGCGCGATTCCCGGCGCACCGCCGCGCCGCTGATCAAGCGCCCCGACGCGCACTTGCTCGATACCACGCATTTGGGTATAGACGCCGCGTTCCGGGCCGCCGTCGATATCATCGAGGCCGTTCGAGCGGGCCGAAAGCGCCGATAACCAGCGCTTTCGTCATTGGAGGTTAGCCCGCTCACCGCCTCCGTCTGCGTGATGCCCGATCAACTGCGTCCGGGACGCACGCTTTTCCGAAACGTATGGCCTTGGCCCCAACCGCCGGTCTTGCCGGCGGCCGTCGCACGTTCCGGATCATTTCCATTCAAGGGGTTCGGAGTATTTTATGGCTCAAGCTGCCGTTCAAGCCGCCGCCGGCGCGCGTCGCGCGAGGACTTCGCCAAGCTGATCGATGAATCGTTCGGCGACGGCCATCTGCAGGAAGGCGCCGTCGTCAAGGGCACCGTGGTCGCGCATCGAGCGCGATCTCGCCGTCATCGACGTCGGGCTAAAGACCGAAGGCCGCGTGGCGCTGCGCGAATTCGCCGGGCCCGGCCGCAACAACGAGATCAAGGTCGGCGACACCGTCGAGGTCTATCTTGAGCGGATCGAGAATGCGCTCGGCGAAGCCGTGCTGTCGCGCGACAAGGCGCGCCGCGAGGAAAGCTGGGGCAAGCTCGAAAAGGCGTTCCAGAATAACGAGAAGGTGCAGGGCGTCATCTTCAATCAGGTCAAGGGCGGCTTCACCGTCGATCTCGACGGCGCCGTGGCCTTCCTGCCGCGCTCGCAGGTCGATATCCGGCCGATCCGCGACGTGTCGCCGCTGATGAACAATTCGCAGCCGTTCCAGATCCTCAAGATGGATCGCCGCCGCGGCAATATCGTCGTGTCGCGCCGCACCGTGCTCGAAGAGACCCGCGCCGAGCAGCGCCAGGAACTGGTGCAGAACCTCGAAGAGGGTCAGGTCATCGACGGCGTGGTCAAGAACATCACCGACTACGGCGCGTTCGTCGATCTCGGCGGCATCGACGGGCTGTCTCCACGTCACCGACATCGCCTGGCGGCGGGTCAATCACCCGTCCGAGGTGCTCAATATCGGCCAGCAGGTGAAGGTCAAGATCATCAAGATCAACCACGAGACCCACCGCATCTCGCTCGGCATGAAGCAATTGCTCGACGATCCCGTGGCAGGGCATCGAGGCCAAATATCCGGTCGGCGCGCGGTTCAAGGGCCGCGTCACCAACATCACCGATTACGGCGCCTTCGTCGAACTGGAGCCCGGCATCGAGGGACTGATCCACGTCTCGGAAATGTCGTGGACCAAGAAGAACGTGCATCCCGGCAAGATCGTCTCGACCTCGCAAGAAGTCGAGGTGCAGGTGCTCGAGGTCGATCCGGTCAAGCGCCGCATTTCGCTCGGACTAAAGCAGACCATGCGCAATCCGTGGGAGGTGTTCGTCGAGAAATATCCGCCGGGCTCGGTGGTCGAGGGCGAGGTCAAGAACAAGACCGAATTCGGCCTGTTCCTCGGGCTCGACGGCGACGTCGACGGCATGGTGCACCTGTCCGATCTCGACTGGAAACGGCCCGGCGAGCAGGTCATCGAGGAGTACAAGAAGGGCGACAAGGTCAAGGCCCAGGTGCTCGACGTCGATGTCGAGAAGGAGCGCATCTCGCTCGGCATCAAGCAGCTTGCGGAAGGCGGCGCGCCGACGCCGCCGCGGGCGATGCCGCCGCCGGCGAGCTCAAGAAGGGCGCCGTCGTCACTGGCGAAGTCACCGAGGTGAAGGAAGGCGGCATCGACGTGAAGATCGTCGGCACCGATTACACGTCCTTCATCAAGCGTTCGGAGTTGGCGCGCGATCGGTCCGAGCAGCGGCCCGACCGTTTTGCCGTCGGCCAGAAGGTTGATGCGCGCGTCACGCAGTTCGACCGCCGCACCCGGCGCGTCACCGTCTCCATCAAGGCGCTGGAAGTCGCCGAAGAGAAGGAGGCGATCGCGCAATACGGCTCGTCGGATTCCGGCGCGACGCTGGGCGACATCCTGGGCACCGCGCTCAAGCGCAAGGGCGAGGAAGCCGAAGAGAACGAAAAGGAAGAGGCCGAGAGAGTGACGTTATTGCGGGGCGCAGCCCCGCAATCGAAACCAAACGTAGGGGCGGGCAGCAAGAGGGAACGACGTACCATGTCGCTTGATGCCGACCTGATCGTCGACCGCCGCCGATTGCGGCGCAAGCTCACGTTCTGGCGCGTGCTCGCCATCGTCGTCATCGTTGTCGGCCTCGCGGGGACGGCGGCGGTCGCCAGCAACCGCGCCGGCCTGTTCGGCGTCCGGCCCTACATCGCGCGGGTGACCATCTCGGGCTTGATCCGCGGCGATCAGGAACGGGTGCGGGCGCTCGATCTGCTCGCGCAACTCGTCATTGGCGCAGGCGGTCATCGTCCATGTCGACAGCCCCGGCGGCACCACGGCCGGGTCCGAGCAATTGTTCGATTCGCTTCTCCCGGCTGCGCGAGAAAAAGCCGCTCGTGGTCGTCGTCGACAGCATGGCCGCGTCCGGCGGCTACATCACGGCGCTTGCCGCCGACCATATCGTGGCGCAGCAGACCTCGCTGGTCGGCTCGATCGGCGTGCTGTTCCAATATCCCAACGTGTCGGATCTGCTCGGCAAGATCGGCGTGAAGGTCGAATCGGTGAAATCGACGCCGCTCAAAGCGGCGCCCGACGGTTACGAGCCGACCAGTCCCGAGGCGACCGCGGCGCTCAATTCGATCATCCAGGACTCCTATTCCTGGTTCAAAGGCGCTGGTGCAAAAGCGCCGCCATCTCACCGACGACCAGCTCGCCGCGGTCGACGACGGCCGCGTCTTCACCGGGCATCAGGGCCTTCGGCTTAAGCTGATCGACGAGCTCGGCGACGAACGCGCCGCGCTGGCGTGGCTCGCCAAGGAAAAGCACGTCGACGCCAAGCTGCCGGTGCGCAATTATCGCGCTGCAAAGCCGGTTCAGCGATCTGACGTTCCTGCACGCCGCCGCCACGGCGATGCTCGACGCGGTCGGGCTCAACGCGCTGGCGCAGCGCCTTGGCGCTTTGAACGCAGCCGACGCCGTTGAACCTTTCAACCTTGACGGTCTATTGGCCCTTTGGCACCCTGCCAGCGTGAACTAGGATGGTTGAGCGGGCCAATTCAAACCTGCGATCGGGTGGCGGACCATGATCAAGTCGGAACTGGTTCAACATATCTCCACGCAGAATCCCCATCTCTATCAGCGTGACGTCGAGAATATCGTCAACGCCATCCTTGGGGAGATCATCGCGGCCATGGCGCGCGGCGACCGCGTCGAATTGCGCGGTTTCGGCGCATTTTCGGTGAAGCAGCGGCCGGCGCGCACCGGACGCAATCCGCGCACCGGCGCCCATGTCGCCGTCGAACAGAAGTGCGTGCCGTTCTTCAAGACCGGCAAGGAGATGCGCGAACGGCTCAATCGTCCGAGCGCGGGTTGAGCGGCTCGCCGCGATCGGGCTCCGGTCTGCTCCGCAAGGTCGTCGCGGCGCTATCCTCGTGCCGCTTGGCATCGTGCTCATCGCGCTCGCGGTCGCCAATCGCCAAGCCGTGACGGTCTCGTTCGATCCCTTCAATGCGCACATCCGGCCGCGTCGGTGACGCTGCCGTTGTTCGCGCTGATCATCATTCTCTTGATCGCCGGCGTGGTGATCGGCGGCAGCGCGTCGTGGCTGCGGCACGGCCGCTGGCGCCGCACCGCGCGGCGGCTGGAGCGCGATCTCGCCGGCTGCGCGAGGAGCTGGAGCCGCACAAACGGGCCGCGGCGGCCGCTCCGGTGAACCTTCCCCGTGCCGTCGAGCCGCCCGAGCGGCTCAGGCTCAAGCCGCCGGTGGTGTAAGGCGACGCTGTCGCGAGTAGAACGCCGCGGCGCATGTAGAATGGCGCAGGGAAGCCAAGCGAGAAGCGTCAGATTTCATGCCGCTGACTAGTCAAAATCTGCGGTCTTTCGACCTCCGAAGCGCTTGACGTCGCGCTCGACGCCGGCGCCGACATGGTCGGCTTCGTGTTCTTTCCGCCGTCGCCGCGGAACATCTCGTTCAAGACCGCGGCGGCCCTGGAAGTGGCGCGTGCGCGGCCGGGCCAACAAGGTCGCCCTGTCCGTCGATGCCGACGATACGTTTCTGTCCTACGTCGTCGATGCGCTCGGTCCCGACATTCTCCAGCTTCACGGCAAGGAGTCGCCCTTGCGGGTGGCCGCCATCAAGGCGAGATTCAAGCTGCCGGTGATGAAGGCGATCCCCGTCGAGACCAAGGCGACCTTGCGGCGATCGCGCGCTATGCCGCCGTCGCCGACTAGCTGTTGTTCGATGCGCGCGCGCCGCGCGAGGCGACGCGGCCGGGCGGCCTCGGCAAAATCTTCGACTGGGATCTTCTCAAAGATATCGCGCCCGGCGTGCCGTTCATGCTGTCCGGCGGGCTCGATGCCGGCAATGTCGGCGAAGCCTTGCGTATCGCCCGTGCGCCCGGCGTCGATGTATCCTCCGGCGTCGAGCGCGTCCCGGGCGAGAAAGATCCCGACAAAATCAGCGCCTTCGTGCGCGCCGTGCGCGCGGCGCAGGCAAAACCGGCACATCCGGCGGCATGAGAAGGCCTTGGCCATGACGGTGCAACAGCGCAATTCCTTCCGCACTGGGCCCGACGAGCACGGCCACTTCGGCATCTATGGCGGCCGCTTTGTCGCCGAGACGCTGATGCCGCTGATCCTGGATCTCGAGAAAGGCCTATGGCGAGGCCAAAGCCGATCCGGCGTTCCAGAAGGAAATGGACGGCTATCTCGCCAGTTATGTCGGCCGGCCGTCGCCGCTCTATTTCGCCGAGCGGCTGACCGCGCATTGCGGCGGCGCAAAAATCTATTTCAAGCGCGAGGAGCTCAATCACACCGGCGCTCACAAGGTCAACAACGTGCTCGGCCAGATCCTGCTGGCGCAGGCGCATGGGCAAAACGCGCATCATTGCCGAGACCGGCGCCGGCATGCACGGCGTCGCCACCGCCACGCTGTGCGCGAAGTTCGGGCTGCCCTGCATCGTCTATATGGGCGCGGTCGACGTCGAGCGGCAGAAGCCCAATGTGCTGCGCATGAAGATGCTCGGCGCCGAGGTGCGCGGCGTCGAATCCGGCTCGCGCACGCTGAAGGACGCGATGAATGAGGCGCTGCGCGACTGGGTCACCAATGTCGCCGACACCTTTTACTGCATCGGCACGGTGGCCGGTCCGCATCCTTATCCGGCGATGGTGCGCGACTTCCAGTCGGTGATCGGCCGCGAGACCCGCGAGCAGATGCTGGCAGCCGAGGGCCGCCTGCCGGATTCGCTTGATCGCCTGCATCGGCGGCGGCTCCAACGCCATGGGCCTGTTCCACCCGTTCCTCGACGACAAGGACATCGAAATTTACGGCGTCGAAGCGGCCGGCCACGGCCTCGAGACCGGCATGCATGCCGCCTCAATCGCCGGCGGGCGGCCGGGCGTGCTGCACGGCAATCGCACTTATCTGCTGCATGGACGACGACGGCCAGATCACCGAAGCGCATTCGATCTCCGCCGGCCTCGATTATCCCGGGCATCGGCCCCGAGCACGCCTGGCTTACACGACGTCGGCCGCGTCACGTTTCTCTCGGCGACCGATGACGAGGCCGTGGCGGCGTTCCAGCTTTGCAGCAAGCTCGAAGGCATCATCCCGGCGCTGGAGCCGGCGCACGCGCTCGCCCGCGTCTTCGACCTGGCGCCGCGCAAGCCGAAGGATCACCTGATGGTGGTCAATCTCTCCGGCCGCGGCGACAAGGACCTCGACTCGGTGGAGCGTTATCTGGAGAGCAAAGCGCGATGAGCGGGCGTATCGACCAACGCTTCGCCGCGCTGAAGGCGGAAGGCCGCGCCGCGCTTGTCACCTTCACCATGGCCGGCGATCCGGATTATGCGGCTACGGTCGCCATTCTCCAGGCGTTGCCCAAGGCCGGCGCCGACGTGATCGAGCTCGGCATGCCGTTCACCGATCCGATGGCCGACGGCCCGGCGATCCAGGCGGCGGGCTTGCGCGCGCTTACGGCCGGACAAAACATGAAGAAGACGCTTGCCGCGGTGCGCGAATTCCGCGCCGGCGACGATGCAACGCCGCTTGTGCTGATGGGCTACTACAATCCGATCTACATCTATGGCGTCGACCGCTTCCTTGCCGACGCCAAGGCGGCCGGCGTCGACGGGCTGATCGTGGTCGATCTGCCGCCGGAGGAAGACGGCGAATTGTGCCTGCCGGCGCTCAAGGCCGGCATGAACTTCATCCGGCTGGCGACGCCGACCACCGACGACATGCGGCTGCCGACCGTGCTCACCAATACGTCGGGCTTCGTCTATTACGTATCGATCACCGGCATCACCGGCGCCGCGGCGCCCGATGCAGGCAAAGTTGCTGCCGCGGTCACGCGCATCAAGCGCCATACCAAGCTGCCGGTTTGCGTCGGCTTCGGCGTCCGCACCGCGGAGCAAGCGCGCGCGCTCGCGGAATATGCCGACGGTGTCGTGGTCGGCTCGGCTTTGGTCGAGGCGGTGCGCAAGAGCCTCGGTGAAGGTGGCAAGCCAACTCGCGAGACGGTCACGGTCGTTTCTGACCTGGTGAAAGAATTGGCGCAAGGCGTGCGCGGCGCCCGCCGGGTGCGCGCCTAGACTTCATCCCGCAACCTATCATCCCTGCAATTTATCGAGCGTGATCGGCAGATCGCGCACCCGCTTGCCGGTCGCATGATAGACGGCATTGGCGATCGCCGCGGCGACGCCGACGATGCCGATCTCGCCGACGCCCTTGATGCCGAGCGGATTGATGATGTCGTCCGGCTCCTCGACGAAAATGACACCGATATCTTGGATGTCGGCATGCACCGCGACGTGATATTCGGCGATGTTGGCGTTCATGACGCGCCCGAAAGCATGATCGACCAGCGCTTCCTCGTGCAGCGCCATGCCGATGCCGCCGACGACGGCGCCCATGATCTGGCTGTGCGCGGTCTTGGTATTGAGGATGCGGCCGGCGGCCACGGCGCTGACCACGCGGGTGACGCGGATCACGCCGATCTCCTCGTCGATTTTCACCTCGGCGAAAACGGCGGCGTGCGTGTTGCAGGAATAGGATTTTAATTCCTTGAATTTGGCGGTGGTTTCCCGCTCGACGCGGTCGAGGCCGCTGTGGCGCATGGCGTCGGCGATCAGCACGGCCTTGCCCGGCGCTTTCTTGTCGGCGATCTTGCCGTCGATGAGAGCGGTGTCTTCAAGCTTCGCGGATGCCAGCGGTGAATGCGGCAGCTTCTTGGCGAGGCGGAGCAGCTCTTTGCGCATCGCTTCGGCCGTTTTGGCAATGGCGTTCGAGACCGAGGCCGCCGTCCACGAGCCGCCTTCGACGGGCGCTTGGGGCAGCGTCGAGTCGGCGAGCTTCACCGTGACATTGTCGAGCGGCAGACCGAGCATGTCGGCCGTAACCTGGGCGATAATCGTATAAGTCCCGGTGCCGATGTCGGAAAAAGCGGAAGCAACTTCGGCGTGGCCGTTGGCGGTGAGCACGATGCGGACGGCCGTCTCCATCTGCAGCGCTTCCCAGATGCCGGTTGCCATGCCCCAGCCGACCAACTCGGCGCCGTCGCGCATCGAGCGCGGCTCCGGGTTGCGCTTGGCCCAGCCGAAGGCTTCGGCGCCCTGGCGGTAGCATTCGCGGAGATTCTTGCTGGTGAAAGGCTTGTCCTCGTTCTGATTGCGATCCGAATAGCAGCGCAGCCGCAGCTCCAGCGGATCGAGTTTCAGGGCGACCGCAAGCTCGTCCATGGCGCATTCCAGTGCATAGACGCCGCTTGTCGCACCGGGCGCGCGCATGTCGGACGGCGTCGGCAGATCGAGCCGCGCCAGCCTGTGTACATATTTGGCATTCGGGCTTTTATAAAGCTGGCCCGACCAAGCGGTGTCGTTGCGGGAGAAATCTTCGTATTGCGACGTCGCCGCGATGGCCTCGTGGATGACCGCGTCGAGCGTGCCGCCTTGTTTCGCCCCGAGCGCAAGACGCTCGATCGTCGCTGGGCGATAGCCGAGCCCGTACATTTGCTGCCGGGTCAGAACGAGTCGTACCGAGCGTTCGAGCGCGCGCGCCGCGAGCACCGCCAGTGCCACCTGATATTGCGGGCGCAGCCCCGAGCCGAAGCCGCCGCCCATGAACGGCGACATCACGCGGACGTCATCCGGCTTCATGGCGAATACGCCGCACAGATAGCGCTGCACATTCTGCACGCCCTGGGTTTTGTCATAGACCGAAAGCTTGCCGCCGCCTTCCCAGATGACGGTCGAGGCGTACAATTCCATCGGATTGTGGAATTCGTTCGGGATGAAATAATCCGCCTCGTGGCGAACGGCCGCTGCGGCATAGGCCTTGTCGGCTTTGCCGCGCGGCTTTTCCGGCTTCTTGACCGTGAAGGCCTTGTCGCGCTCGGCCTGCAGATCGGTGACGGACTTCTGTTTCTTGTACTCGACGCGCACCAGCGACGCGGCGAAGCGGGCGATTTCCCACTCTTCGGCCATGACCAGCGCGATCGGCTGACCGCTGAACACGATCTTGTCATCGTAGAGCGGACGAAAGGGCTTGCCTTCTTCCGGTGCCACATCGTCCTTGTAGGCATCCGACTTGCCGACCATGCGCGGCCGGTGCTCATGGGTCAAAACGTCGAGCACGCCTTCGACACGCAGCGCTTCGCTGGCGTCGATGCGCGCAATGCGGCCTTTGGCGATCGTCGAGGTGACGACGGCTCCATAAGCAAGCCGCGGCGCATTGAATTCGCCGGCATATCTGGCGCCGCCGGTGACTTTGGCATGGCCGTCGACGCGGGAAGTGGGGGTGCCGATATAGGACGCCGTGGTGGTGGACATGGCTGTCACCGGATCTTTTTGTCGGATTGCGATTGCGGCGTCGCTTTTGCCGCTTGCGTCAAGGCACGCACGATGACGCGGCGCGCCAGATCGATCTTGAAGGTGTTGTGGGCGTAGCCTTTGGCATCGCGCAGAATGAGGTCGGCGGCCTGCGCGAAAGCGGCGCGGTCGGCGGTCTTGCCGCGGAGCGCGGCTTCGGCGCCGGGGTTGCGCCACGGCTTGTGGGCGACGCCGCCGAGAGCCAGCCGCGCCTCCGTGATCGTGTTGCCGTCGAGCTCCATCGCGGCGGCGACCGAAACCAGCGCAAACGCATAAGACAACCGGTCGCGGATCTTCAGATAGGTGTAGTTCTTGGGAAAACCGCGGGCCGGAAGCTCGACCGCGGTGACGATCTCGTCAGCCTGCAGATTGGTGTCGCGCTGCGGCGTGCTGCCGGGCAGGCGATGAAAGTCGGTCATGGCGATGCTGCGTTCGCCCGCCGGGCCCGCGACATGGACCATGGCGTCGAGCGCCGCGAACGCCACGCACATGTCGGATGGATGGGTGGCGATGCAGGATTCGCTGGTGCCGAGGATGGCGTGCATGCGATTGAGCCCGGCGATGGCGGAGCAGCCGCTGCCCGGTTCCCGTTTATTGCAGGGCGTCGCGGTGTCGTAGAAGTAATAGCAGCGGGTGCGCTGCAGGAGATTGCCGCCGGTCGAGGCCATGTTGCGCAGTTGCGCCGAGGCGCCGGCGAGGAGGGCGCTCGCCAATATCGGATAGCGCTCGGCGATCAAGGGGTGATAGGCGAGGTCGGAATTTGGCACCAGCGCGCCGATGCGCAGGCCGCCGTCGCTGGTCTCCGCGAGGTCCTTGAGCGGCAGATGCGTAATATCGATCAGCCGCGACGGCTGCTCGACGTCTTCTTTCATCAGATCGACGAGGTTGGTGCCGCCGGCGATGAATTTCGCCTTCGGGTCGGCCGCGATCTGGCGGACCGCGTCGGCGACGTCATTAGCGCGAGCATATTGGAAATTGATCATGACTGCCCCATCGCCTGCTGGATCGCCGCCAGGATGTTGGAGTAGCAGCCACAGCGGCAAATATTGCCGCTCATCAGCTCGCGAATTTCGTCGGCGCTCTTCGCCTTGCCCTCGGCGATCAGGCCGACGCCGGAACAGATCTGGCCGGGCGTGCAATAGCCGCACTGGAAGGCGTCGTGGTCGATGAAGGCCTGCTGCAAAGGATGCAGCGCGCCGTTTTTGGCTAAGCCCTCTACGGTGGTCACCGCGGCGCCGTCCTTCATGACGGCCAGCGCCAGACAGGAATTGATGCGCCGGCCGTCGACCAGCACGGTGCAGGCGCCGCATTGGCCGTGATCGCAGCCCTTTTTGGTGCCGGTCAGGTCGAGATGGTCGCGCAGAGCGTCAAGGAGCGTCGTCCACGGCGCCACCGAGAGCGACATTTCCGCGCCGTTGACCGTCAGAGAGATGGAAATCTTGTCCGGAACCGGGATGGACTTTTCGATCGGCCGGGCTGCGTTTTTCGGCGCCATTTGCACCTCCGAATGGCCTCTACGTTCAATTTTCGTCGAAATTTTCGTCGTTACCTGCGTCGGATCGACGACACTTTCGACGGCCCGCCGCCGCTGTCTCCAGCAGGAAAGTGACGACGGCACGTAACGTTCCACCGGCGGCCAATAGATAAGTCCGCCAAGGCCCGATTGCTAACCCCTCGGCCCGGCACGTTGAATTTCGCCCGTCCACTTCACACATATCTGGTCCGAAGCTGGAGGGACGGCGCCATGACCCGAGACGGGGCGCGAGATTTGGCTCACGACTGGATGTGGTCGGAAGCGTGCGAAATGCTCGCGCGGGCCGAACGGCTGCATCGCGAGCTGTTTCGTCCGGCGCCGTCGCCGGCGCGCGCGCCGGCCTGGGAGCCGCCGGTCGACATTCTCGAGACCGAAACCGAGGTTCTGGCCCTGGTGGCGCTGCCAGGCGTCGATGCCGAGGCCGCCCAGGCGGTCATCGAGGATGGCGACCTCGTCATTGCCGGCACGCGCACGCTGCCGGACCAATTGCGCACTGCGGTCATCCATCGGCTCGAACTGCCGCAGGGGCGTTTTTACCGCCGACTGCGCCTGCCGGCGGGGCGCTATAGCGATGTACGCCGCTCTACGGTTGCCGGATGTCTCGTAATCAGTTTGCGGAAAGTGTGATTGTCGTGGCTGAAGAAATCCTCGCAAAGAACAGTCCCTCGTCAGGTAGCGGTGGCGGCGCATTGCCGCCGTTGCCGCCGGACGCCCTCATCATCGTGCCGGTGCGCAATACCGTGCTGTTTCCCGGTCTCGTCCTGCCGATCGCGCTCGGCCGGCCGAAGTCGGTCGCGGCGGCACAACAGGCCGTGCGCGATCAGCGTCAGGTCGGGATTTTGCTGCAGCGTGCCGCCGAGGTCGACGATCCCAGCGGCATCGACATGCATCGCATGGGCACGCTCGCCAATATCCTGCGCTTTGTCACCGCGCCGGACGGCACGCATCATCTGGTCTGCCAGGGCGAGCAGCGCTTCCAGATCGTCGAATATCTGAGCGGCTGGCCGTTCCTGGTGGCGCGGGTGTTGCCGATTGCGGAGCCGACCGTGAGCGGCCAGGAGATCGAGGCGCGCTTCGTCAATCTGAAGGCGCAAGCGGTGGAGGCGATCGAGCTCCTGCCGCAGGCGCCGCGCGAATTGCTGGCGGCGATCCAGTCGATCGACGCGCCGCCGGCGCTTGCCGATCTCACCACGGCCTATATGGACATCAAGCCCGACGAGAAGCAGGAAATCCTGGAGACCGTCGACATTACCGCGCGGATGGACAAGGTCGCGCGGCTGCTGTCGCAGCGCATCGAGATTCTCAAGCTGTCGCAGGAGATTGGCCGGCAAACCAAGTCGGCGCTCGACGAGCGCCAGCGCGAGGTGCTGCTGCGCGAGCAGATGGCCGCGATCCAGAAGCAGCTCGGCGAAGGCGACGAGGGCAAGGCCGCCGAGATGGCCGAGCTCGACAAGGCGATCGCCGCCGCCGGCATGCCCAAGGAGGTCGAGGACCAGGCGCGCAAGGAATTGCGCCGGCTGCAGAAGATGCCGGAAGCCGCCGGCGAATACGGCATGGTGCGCACCTATCTCGATTGGCTGATCGAGCTGCCGTGGCGGCTGCCCGAGGAGAAGCCGATCGACATCAAGGCGGCGCGCAAGGTTCTCGACGACGATCACTACGATCTCGACAAGATCAAGCGGCGCATCGTCGAATATCTCGCCGTGCGCAAGCTGGCGCCGGCCGGCAAGGCGCCGATCCTGTGCTTCGTCGGGCCGCCCGGCGTCGGCAAGACCTCGCTCGGCCAATCGATCGCGCGCGCCATGGACCGCAAATTCGTCCGCGTGTCGCTCGGCGGCGTGCACGACGAGGCCGAGATCCGCGGCCACCGCCGCACCTATATCGGCGCGTTGCCGGGCAACATCATCCAGGCGATCCGCAAGGCCGGCGCGCGCAACTGCGTGATGATGCTCGACGAGATCGACAAGCTCGGCGCCGGCATTCACGGCGATCCCGGCGCGGCTTTGCTCGAAGTGCTCGATCCGGAGCAGAACAACACGTTCCGCGACAACTATCTCGCGGTGCCGTTCGATCTGTCGCGCGTGGTGTTCATCACCACGGCCAACATGCTCGACACCATTCCCGGTCCGCTGCGCGACCGCATGGAGATCATCAGCCTTGCCGGCTACACCGCCGACGAGAAGCTGCAGATCGCGCATCGCTATCTGGTGAAGCGGCAGATGGAGGCGAACGGGCTCAAGCCCGGTCAGGTCGAAATCGGCGACGACGTCATCCACGACATCATCCAGGGCTACACCCGCGAAGCGGGCGTGCGCGGCCTGGAACGCCAGATCGGCCAGGCGCTGCGTCATGCCGCGGTGCGCATTGCCGAGAGCGAGGACGGCGGGCAGAGCGGGCCGATCCGCATCACCCGCGACGACCTGTTGCCGATTCTCGGCGCGCCCCGGTTCGAGAACGAGGTGGCGATGCGGACCAGCATTCCCGGCGTTGCCACCGGGCTCGCCTGGACGCCGGTCGGCGGCGACATTCTGTTCATCGAGGCGACCCGCATCCCCGGCTCCGGCCGGCTCATCCTCACCGGCCAGCTCGGCGACGTGATGAAGGAAAGCGCGCAAGCCGCGCTGTCGATCGTCAAGAACCGCGCCGTGGCGCTCGGCATCGACCCGGCGCGCTTCGAGAAGAGCGACATCCATGTCCACGTGCCGGCGGGCGCGATCCCGAAGGACGGGCCGAGCGCGGGCGTGGCGATGTTCATGGCGCTCACCTCGCTGATGACCGACCGCACCATCCGCAGCGATACCGCCATGACCGGCGAGATCAGCCTGCGCGGCCTGGTGCTGCCGGTCGGCGGCATCAAGGAGAAGGTCGTCGCCGCGCATTCCGCCGGCATCCGCCGCGTCATGCTGCCGGCGCGCAACAAGCGGGACTACGACGACATTCCCGAGATCGCGCGCAAGGAGATGGAGTTCGTCTGGCTCGAGCGCGTCGAGCAGGCGGTCGAGGCGGCGCTGGAGCCGCGCGCGGCCGACAGGGCGCCCGCGCCGGCCCTCGCCGGCGCGGAGGCATAACTCCTTTTCGTTCCCGCTCCACGCTTTCTCGCGCGCGCGGGGAGAGGTGAAATTTCGGCCACGCACAAATCCTCCTCGTCACCGCCGGACGTGATCCGGCGGTCCATGCTGAAGTCCAATGGACCTCAGCCGTCCAAGTTTTGCACCGGCCGCTTTCGCGGTTCGCCGATGCCGTAGCCCGGATGGAGCGGAGCGTAATCCGGGTACGATCTCTCGGCCTTTTACGCCGTTCCCGGGTTTCGCTGCGCTTCACCCGGGCTAGCAAGATAAAAGAAGAAGGAAGTGGACCGCCGGCAGACGCACTGCGGTCAATCGGACCGCAGGGAGAACCTGTACGCATGCGGCGCACAGGGCGCGCCGCGGAGAAGGCGGCTTGCGCCGCCCTTCCGCTTCGGGCGCGCTCGCCTGCCGGCGTTCCACTGCGGCTCTGCCCAAGGGGTGTGTGGTCCCTTGGTGCGATCCGGGCCAGGCTTCGTGAGCGAACCGTCCAAGGGGCGGGGGTCACTCCGCCGACGGCGCACTCACTTCCAGCGGCGCACCCCGCACGCCGGTCATAGTGCCGGCAGGCATGATGCCCGGACCGCCCGGGAGCCGGCTGATGAGGCCAACCCGCGGGCACCGCACTCGCCCCTAGCCCTCCGGCATCACCCGGACGGCGTCCTTCATGGGCGAGATTCGTCGCATTATGTAGCGTCATCGGGGACTATTGTCAATAGGTTCGTGACGATGTTTCCCGGGCGCGGCGCAGCGCGAAGCGGTGCGCTGCACACCCGGGATCGTTACACGCTCTGAGCCTGCGGCGATCCCGGATCAGCGGTGCACCACTGCGTGCTGCACCGCATCCGGGAAACGCAGCATAATTTTGCAACTCGCAGGCTTGGGAACCGGAGCGAGGGAATTGCCGTTACCGGGCGAGGCCCGCAGGGGCGACAAGCTTCAGGAGACGAGCCTATGAAGTCATTGAAAATTGCGCTGGCCGCCGCTGCCATCGTTGCGTTCCCTTGCGCCGGCGCCATCGCTCAGGACACGACGACGACCACGACCGTCCACGAGCACCAGACCGAGCCGGGACCGGGCGTCAATGTCGGCGTGCCGGGCGTGGTCGGCGTTCATGTCGGCGGCCCGCCGGTCGAGACCGGCTGCACCACCAAGAGCCGCACCACCACGGATAACGATACCGGCAACTCGGCCACCGTCAGCAAGAGCAACTGCTGAGCGGTTTCGAGAGTCCTGACGGAAGGAAAGCCCCGGCCGCGCGAGGCCGGGGCGTTTGGCGTTTGCGGGTGCAAAACAAATAGAAAATAAATAGGCTATCTGAACTAGCGCGGATCAGTTGGGCCTGTCTATGCTGCGTCGATCAACAGGAGACGCGCATGCTTATCAAACGTGACGTGGTTCGTTATCTCATAGAACAAGGACCTGGCAGAACGGCGGTGCAACTGGCGAAGGCTATCCACGGCTCATCGGGCTACCAACAGCAAATAAACCAGGATTGTGAAATGCTGGCGCGCATGGGCACAATCGAGCGCCGTGGTGCGGGTGGTCCGACCAGCTCCTATCGATATTTCCCAAAATAGACAATTGAGTATCTAACGATGCCAGCAAGGCGCATAGCGCCCTGCCCACGGGGCAAAAGCAAACCCAACTCAGCCTTGTTCATCGCGCTTCGTTATCCGGTCTTCGATCATTTTTCGAACTTGTTCGTCATGCTCCTTTCGTTCAGTCACGGACATCGTCTCGACCTGAAGTCGCTGGTGAGGCCATCGCTCCATTACGATTGCTATTTTTCTAAGGTTTTCAGCGATGTCTTCCTCCGGCGGGTTCCCTACGCGTCTCAAGCCTTCAAATTGTCTGATGTCAACTTTGAACCTCTCAGCATAGCAATTGCCCACCATGTCTTCATAGGAAATTTCAATTTCGAAGGCAGCAAGAGACGGATCTGGAAGCAGGTCCCATCCCATTCCCATTGTTTCAGAAAGTTGCTCGTCTTGGGGGAGAAACGCGAATTTTATACCTGCCGGCAAGAGACGAGCATTTTTAGCTTTTAGATCATCGCCGCCAGCAACAATCTTGTATGAAACGTTCCGAGCAGCACCTTTTCCGATATTCCGGATCACAAAATCTATTGCTCCCCACACCCTTGGATTAATTGCCGCATATCCGACTACCTGGGGCTCGGTGCCCGCCTTGCGGAGAAGTCGATTTTCCACGGCTAAGTCCCACGTGTATTTCGCATACACGATGGTTGTTCCCATAAGAATAATCGTTGCAAAAGCACTACCGACGGAGGCCAGAGCACTTACTGATACGGCGTTGACGTTTAGCCAATTAATCATTGGCGCCTCTGAATGCTCAAGGTGAAGAACCGATGCGGCACTGCATAATTGCAGTCATCTCTGTGAAAGAATGGCATTTGCCTTTCGACTACTGTGCTGCGGCGATCGACTAGTCAATCAAAGGATTCTTAAGCCAAGTTGTTGCTATCTCCGCAGCTTTTTCCGGGCCGACTTGAGCAATCTTACTGACGAGCTGCTTGCCCTTTGCTATCCAAAATCCATCAGGCAACCGCGCGTATTCAATACAGCAGTTCAACGTCTCGAGCCGATGGAGCCACGTCGGAATGATCACCTGTAAACGATTAGGTTATCTTCGTGACGATGGTTAGCCAATCATCAAACAGAAAGTCATATCCGACGAATTGATTGCAAATAAAGACTAGCGTTTTCTCCCGCAGGACGGCGTGTTTCCGAATGTTTTCAAAGCCACCTTTGACACATTGTGCGCAGGTCCGGGGATCGAAGTCCGGGCTGTCATCAAGGCTGAGGGCTCCTTTTAACCAGGCAGCCCACTCGCTTCTCAGCTTGTCTAACTCTCTGACTACCCAATCCTTATTTGAATTGGCTAAGGAGAAAATTGGTCGCGGCTCCATTCTTTGAGGCACGGTCGTCGCGATCCAAATTGCCTTTTGTCACTTACGAGTGCCAAGCTTTCTTGGCTCGGTGACGCGCAGGCCACGCTTTAGACATTCCCTAATGAAAGTCTCAGCCTCCGATTCGTCGTCGAAACGCGCTACTCTTGATACGGCGCCGTTGCCGCCTGGCACGCTGAGCGCGCGACCATAGAGCACCAACCACATTGTTCCCTCCAGGCGAATCACTATGTCTGTTCAGTATATAACAACCTGAAGTTCGTGCGCATTGCTTCGCCGCTAATTCCTTTGCAAACGTCGTGATTATAATATCGAGCCTCCTCGCTGCGCCGGCTCAGGAATGGGCTCACTTCACCTCCGGCAATTCAGCGCCTGTTCCACCGGCACGATTTTTTCGAGTATGTATCCGCGCTTTCACTCCCGACTCTGTGGTTATGGATTTCGGGTTCCAGCCTTCGGCCGGCCCCGGAACGACGGGTTGCTCAAGCACTCCTCAGCCTCGCTGCCCCTTGAGCGCATTAAACTCGGTCAGCGCCTTTTCGAATTTGTCGTTGAACAGCCACATCGCATCGAGGATTTCGCGATAGGTTGCCGATGTCTTGGCGCGGTCGGCGCGGCCGAAGGCAAAAATGCTGTTGTTGCGCAGATAGCCCATGATCGTCGGGCTGGAAATCGTATAGCTTTGCAGCGCGCCCGAATTGAGTGCGGCCCGCGTCGGCGTCGGCACGATCTGGATCAGCTCGAAAAACTTCATCTGGTCGATCGGATTTGGCAGCATCTTGGCGATCGCGGGTATTTGCGGGAACAGCGCGGCGTGCGCGCTCATAAGCCCGTCGCGCACGGCGGTCCAATGATTGAAGCGGTGATCGAGACTGCCGGCGCGCGCTTCTTCCGCGGCGTCGCGCGCGATCAGCGCCGGATCGAATGCGGCGATCGCGGGCTTGATCGCCGCCCATTGCCGCTGGCCGCTGCGATCCTCGGCCACTCCGGTTTGGAAGCTGCCTTTGTATTTGTCGGAGCGCGCATTGCCGACGTTTTGCCGGCCGTTGGTCTCGGCAAAAAAGATGCCCAACGCGATGCGGCCCGCCACTTGCGCATCCGCCGCGTCGAGCCCCTTGGCGCGGGCGATGGCGGCCGCCAGATCGAAGACGTCCTTGAACGGCGTCGCCGAGTCTTGCGCGTCGCCGGGCGGCGCCTCCATGATGCGAAAGAGTTTCAGATACTTGTCGATAAGGGGTTCGATGTCGGCGTCGAAATAGGCCGGGGGAATGCCGAACTTGTTAGGCCTGCCTATTCGCGACGGGATCGCGTCGGTCAGATCCTTGTACGCGCTCATCATGGCGACGCGGGCGAGATAAAGCGCCTGTCCCGGCAAGTGCGGCAATGGCTGCTTTAAGTCGATCTGCGTTTGCCGTTCGCTTAAGATCGCCTCGAAGCGCTTCACCGTTTCGGTGTAGGCGCTCAGTGCCTCCGATTGCGATGCGTTGAGCGCCGCAGGCTGAGCGTCCGCGACGGCAATCCGTAAAAGAAGAATGGCGGCTGCAAAGACGATTGCCAAAACCGCCGACGGCAATGACCGCTGCAATGGCACTCCCACCGTCTTTCCAGGCGCGCAGGAAGGGCGCAAAGCCTAATCCGCCTTGATATTCGCGGCGCGGATCACTTTCGCCCATTTGTCGGTTTCGGCGGCGATGAAAGTCCTGAATTGTCCCGGCGACATCGTCAACGGCGTGCTGCCGAGGCTGGCAAGCCGCGTCTTGATGCCGGGGTCGTCGAGGGCCGCGTTCATTTCGGCATTGAGCCTGGTGACGATCTCGGCCGGCGTGCCTTTCGGAGCCCCGATGCCTTGCCAGGTGCTCGACTTAAAGCCCGGCACCGTCTCGCTTACGGCCGGGACGCCGGGCAGCGCTTCGGAGGGCTTGGCCGAGGTCACCGCCAGCGCGCGGACCTTGCCGCCCTTGATGACCGCGATCGATTCCGGCAACGGGCTGAAATAGAGCTGCACCTGGCCGGCCATCAGGTCGGTGATGGCCGGCGCGCCGCCGTGATAGGGCACGTGGACGAACTGCGTGCCGGTCAGCATCTGAAACAGCACGCCGGTGATGTGCTGCGGGCTGCCGTTGCCGGACGACGCCATGGCGATCTTGCCCGGATTGGCTTTCGCGTAAGCGATGAATTCGGGCACCGTTTTCGCCGGCAGCGAAAGAGTGACGTCCATCACCAGCGGTATGCTGCTGATCGGCGCGATCGGCACGAAATCGCGGAGGAAATCGAACGGCAGATTGTCGTAAAGCGTCGCGTTGATGGCCACCGAGCCCGGCACCAGAAGCAGCGTGTAGCCGTCGGGCGCGGCGCGCGCGACCGTCTCGATCCCGACATTGGTGGCGGCGCCCGGCCGATTTTCGACGATGAAAGCCTGGCCCATGCGGCCGGCCAGCCATTGGCCGATCAGGCGGGCGAGAATGTCGAGCGCGCCGCCGGGCGGAACCGGAACGACGATGCGGACTGGACGCGCCGGATAATCGAGCGCCGGGGCGGCATGCGACGCGGCCGGCACTATCGCCGAAGCTGCCGCCAGCCGCAGGAACGTTCGACGCGGAAGGATCATCGGCTTACCTCGTCATCTTCGACATCGCGTCACTCGACCGCCGGCAAACTCAGCGCCTTGTCGACCAGCGCGCCCGCGCGTTTCCAGTCGAACACGCGATAAACGGTCTGCTTGGCCACGAACGACGGCCCGCCGTAGAATTTTTCGTATTGGGCGTGGCGGCTGCCGAATTCGGAGCCGAGGAAATCCCAGACGAGCCGCATCAGCGCGATGCGCGACTTCGCGTCCGCCTTGCCCGAGCGCATATAGCGCTCGATGTCGGCTTTGGCTTCCGGATTGGCGAAATCGGCTTCGGAGGAGGGCAGCGTGATGAAGGCCGCGCCGGCCATTTCGCGAAAAATTTCCAGCATGCGGCCGTTGAACTCCGACTGCATGGCGGACGCCGCGTAATAGGCGGTGCGCGACGGCCAGAACACGCCGTCCTCGAACGTGCCCATCACCTCATGGGCCATCAGCATCGCTTCGTAGATCGACGCCAGCGAGGCAAGCTCGCCCATCATGCCGACCACGGCGGGATTGGCGGCGTTGCCGGTGGTCTCGTTCATGCGCTGCGCCAGGCCGGCCATGAAGCGGAGCTTGGTGACGTAACGGGTCTGCGCCTGGTGATTGCCGTAAAGATGCGAAGGGGTCTTGCGCCACTGATCGCGCGACAGTTCGACATTGCGATAGATGAAGACGCGCTCCCAGGGCACGAACACATTGTCGAAGATGACGTAGCTGTCGCTCTCGTCAAAACGCGTGGAGAGCGGATAGTCGGCGGGCGCTGCCGGCGCCGGCGAAGGGCTTGCGCGGGTAAAGCTTGACGCCTTCGGCGTTGACCGGCACCGCGAGGCAATTGGCGTAATTCTCGTCGCCCGGCGCCAAGGGCTGGATGCAGCTTAAATGGATGTAATCCGAAATCGCCGCGCCGGTCGCGAGCTGCTGCGCGCCCGTGATGACGATGCCGTCGTCGCGCTCCTTGACGACGCCGGCATAAAGCGTCGGGTCGCTTTGCTGGTGCGCGGGTTTTGAGCGGTCGATCTGCGGCGGCACGATCGCATAGCTGAGATAGATGTGGTTGTCGCGGGCGAATTCGTAGAAGGCCAAGAGATTGTCGGCGAATTTTTGCTCGCCGGCGCCGGCAAAGAATTGCGGGTCGCCGCATAGCCGGTGAAGAAGCCGGCGACATGGTCGGGCGCACGGCCCATCAGCCCGAAGGTGGCCTCCGCCCAGGTCTCGGAGAACAGCCGCCGCGCCCGCAAGTCGGCATGGGTCTTCGGAATCTGCCAGGCACGCTGCACCGGCGCGCCGGTCTTCGGCGAGGGGAACGTCATGCGCTCGCGGTTACCCGGATCGGACGCGATATCGTAAAGCGTGGCGATCGAGCGCGCGGCTTGCCGGAACGCCGGGTGCGCGGTGACGTCGTTCACCGCCTCGCCGTCGACAAAGACCCGCCGCCCGTCGTTGAGCGATGAAAGATAGTCCGCTCCGGTCCGCATCTGCCGCACTCTTCCGCATGTTTAATTCTGCATGCGTGCCACACCTTGGGAGACCTTGCCAAGACACTTGCCAAGACACTTGCCAAGTGAGGCGGCGCGGCCTTTGGTGCGTGCACAAAAATGGAGGGGAGAAATGCTCAAGCGCTTTGCCGTGGTGCTGACCGCGGCGCTGGCCGGGTGGCTGACGTTTGCGACGCCGGCGGCGGCCGCCGGTTATCCGGAGCGCCCGATCACGATCGTCGTCGGCTTCCCGCCCGGCGGGGCGAGCGACATCATGGCGCGCATTTTGACCGCGAAGCTCGGCAGCCTGCTCGGCCAGCCTTTCATTGTCGACAATCGCCCGGGCGCCGGCGGCAATGTGGCGGGCGAATTCGTCGCCCATGCCGCGCCGGACGGCTACACGCTCCTGCTCGGCAACAACGCCATTCTCGCCACCAATATCAGTCTCTACAGCAAGATCGGCTTCGACCCGGAAAAGGACTTTGCCCCGATCAGCCTGATCGGAACGCAAGCCAATGTGCTGGTCGTCAACAACGAGGTGAAGGCGCATTCGCTCGCCGAGCTGATCGCGCTCGCCAAGGCCAATCCGGGCAAGCTCAATTTCGCCTCCTCCGGATACGGCCTCGCCGCGCATCTGGCCGGCGAATTGTTCAAGGCGCAGGCGCATATCGACATCGTGCATGTGCCCTACAAAGGTTCGGCGCCGGCGCTGCAGGACGTCATCGCCGGGCAGGACCAGATGATGTTCGCCACCACCTCCGGCGTGATGGGATTTCTCAAGAACGGCCAGGTCCGCGCGCTGGCGGTGACGACGCTCAAGCGCACGCCGATCTTGCCCGACGTGCCGACGATGGACGAAGCCGGCCTTCCCGGCTTCGAAGCCACGACCTGGCACGGCCTTGTGGCGCCGGCCGGCACGCCGCCGCAGATCGTCGCCGCGCTCAACAAAGCCGTCGCCGAGACGCTTAACGACCCCGACATCCAGCACAAGCTCGCCGGTCTCGGCATCGACATCGCGCCCGACACGCCGGAGCAATTCGCCGCTTATATCAAAATGGAAATTCCGAAATGGGCGGCGGTGATCAAGGCGTCCGGCGCCAAGATGGAGTGACGCTACTTTACGCAGGCGCTGCCGCGCGCTCAGCCTGCCAATCCTTGCCGATGCCGGCGCTGGTTGGAAACACCAGCGACTTGATCACCACAGGCACCGCGCCCGAGGTGTCGAGGATGGCGCCGATGTCGATGTAGTCGAATTCCTTCAATTCGAGGCCATCGATTGAGACGAGCAATATGAC
>CAWHBC010000034.1:0-42458 GCA_963827465.1 uncultured Alphaproteobacteria bacterium | reverse complement strand
GCTGCCTGACCCGTACGTATTGCTGTGCTCTTCGGCGCCATGGCGGAGATCGAGGCAACTTGCGCGCGATTGTCGGCGTTAAGCATGACGCCCTTGGAGCGGCGCCGATTGGGAAGCTTTCATGAATCGATGCACAAATTTGTCGAGCAAGAGGATGGCGAAGCTTTCGCTGCCGCCAATCTAACGTTCCATACGCAGATTTATCTCGGCGCTCACAACCCGATCATTGCCGACTTTGCGAGCGGACTGCGAAGACGTCTCGCGCCCTTTCGCCGGGCGCAGTTTCGAACGCGCGGACGCCTTCCTCACTCGCACGACGAGCATAGAAAGGTCGTCGACGCTATTCTTGCGAGCGACGCCGCCGCCGCCCACGCGGCCATGTTCCAGCATATGAGTTTGGTGGAAGAATTGTTCGAGCGTTTGGCCGAATCCATTTGATCGCCGCAGGCTCGCGCCGTTACGCGGCTCAAAGCGCTTCGAACAAAATATCCTGCGCGCCATGCCACAGCACGTATTCGCCGAGCGGCCGCAAATGCTCGCGGCCTTCGACGATCGTCAAAAAATGATTGCCGGCGAGTTGACCGACCTTACTGGCGAAATGCACCCCGCCATAGGCCAGAAGAATTTCGGTTTCGCTGATGCCGCCGGGGTAGACAATAATTTCGCCCGGCGCCGGATAGCTGGTGTGATTCTCGAATTTGAGGCCAAGATCGAGATCGCCCAGAGGAATCCAGCACCCTTCACCGCTCCAGCGGACATGGATAATCTTCTGCCGATACGGCAGCATGGAGCGAAATTTTGCGCAGGTTTGCGGTGCGCGCTCATCGAATTGCGCAATGAATTCGAAGCGTGCGGCCTTGATGCGAATACGATCCATTGGCGGCTCCAAAATCCGGCTATCTCATGTTGACGATGGTGTCGAGGAGAACGCGGGCGGCGATGTCGGCGTCTTCGGCCGATACCGTCTCCAGCGGTGAGTGGCTGATGCCGCCATTGCCGCAACGCACGAACAGCATGCCGATCTCGGTCAGGCCGGCAAACATTTCCGCATCATGTCCGGCGCCGCTTGCCAGGTAAAACGGCTCGATGCCGGCCCGACCAATGGCTTCGGCCAGGGCCGACTGCATCGATGCGCCGCACGGTACCGCACGATGCCGCGAGACTTCATTCGCTCCAATCGTGACGTGGCGGCGCCTGGCGATCTCATCTATGGAGGCACGAATGTCGGCAACCGCCGCGTCGCGGAAGGCATTGTCGGTGGAGCGCACATCGAGCGACAATTCGCAATAACCCGGAATGACATTGATCAAACCGTGCGGCACGCGCAACTGGCCGACGGTGCCGACAAGATTCGGCGCCGTCGAGCATCGCCGCTCGACGGCCAACACGATCTCGGCGGCTGCGGCGGCGGCATCCCGCCGCAGCGCCATGGGCACCGTCCCGGCATGTCCGGCCACACCCTGAACGGAAATGCGGTAGCGGGCCGAACCGGCGATCGACGTCACGACACCGAGCGGAAGGCCTTTCTGCAGCAGCACCGGCCCTTGCTCGATATGGACTTCCAGATAGCCGCGCAACATTTCCCGGGGATAGGCGAGTGCCTGAATCTCGCCGAAACCGATGCCGTCCCTGCGCAGGACCGTCGCCAGGCTGGTATCGTTGGCGTCTCGCCGCGCCAGAACGTTTTCGTCGAAATTTCCGGCGATGGCGCTGCTGCCGAGATAGGGAGCGGAGAAGCGTACGCCCTCCTCTTCGGAGAAGGCGATGATATCGAGATGAAACGGCAGCTGCCGGCCGGTTCGCCGCAGTTGCTCGGCAACCACCAAGGCGGTCAAGAATTCCGAGACGGCCGTCGAACTGCCCGGCATTGGCCACGGTGTCGTAGTGCGAGCCGACGATCAGAATCTTCGCTCCGGGCGCGGCGCTCGCATAACGGCCGACGACATTGCCGATGGGATCGATTGCGGCGCTAAGTCCGGCTGCGTTCATCCAATCGCGCAGCTGCGCGGCAACAGCCTTATGCGCCGGCGAGAAAAACGTGCACATCAGCCCATCTTGCATCTCCGACCACTGCGCAAGGCGCCGCGTGAAATCGACGATACGGGCGCCGAATTCTCCTGGAGATGCCGAAACAGTACTCAACGGACCCGGCCTAGCGTGCGCTTCTTTTCGAGCAAGGCGAATAAGCAAATACTTGAACTATCTGCGTTGCATCTGTCATTGTGTGGACGCTGGGACTCGCATCGGGAATAGGACCATGCCGCTTGCGGCGGCTCTCGTTATCAGCCGATGGATCGTTGTCGTCAATCGTATAAGCCGCCAATGGCATAACATGGATCGGAGCCGTAGTTTTGTCCACGCCGATTCCCAGCCGACGAATTGCGGGAACGCGCGGCGACATCTCCCATGCAACGGCAACGGCCCGCGGCGATACACGACTGGCGACCATAAGCTGAAGCCGCCGACCGGAGCACGCGATGCCGCCAAAGTCTCTTCCTGAGTACCCGCGAGACCTTGCGGGTTATGGACGCCACCCGCCGCATCCCCGCTGGCCCAACACTGCACGCATTGCCGTGCAATTCGTCATAAACTTCGAAGAAGGCGGCGAGAACTCGATCCTGCACGGCGATCAGGCCTCCGAAGCCTTCCTTGTCGATGTGCTTGGCGCCAAGCCATGGCCGGGCCAACGGCATATGAATGTGGAATTGATGTTCGAATACGGTTCGCGTGCCGGATTTTGGCGCCTATGGCGTCTGTTCACGTCGCGCAACATACCTGTGACGGTATTCGGAGTAGCGACCGCGCTGGCCCGCAATCCGGACATCGTCGCGGCCATGGGCGAAGCCGGCTGGGACATTGCGAGCCATGGGCTGAAATGGATCGAATACAAGGACTTTGCGCGCGACGATGAGTGCGCTCACGTGCGGGAAGCGGTCCGCATCCACACTCTGGCAACTGGCGCCAGGCCGCTGGGCTGGTATACCGGCCGCTCTTCGGAGTTTACGCTCCCGCTCGTGCTCGACGACGGTGGCTTTATTTATTCGTCCGATTCTTATGCCGATGACTTGCCGTATTGGGTCCGGGGTCCACACGGGCCGCACGTCATCATCCCCTACTCGCTGGATGCCAACGACATGCGCTTTATCAATCCGCAAGGCTTCACCGACGGCGAAGCATTTTTCACGTATCTGCGCGACACTTTTGACTACCTTTACGAAGAAGGCGCCGACGCGCCGAAAATGATGTCGGTGGGCCTGCATTGCCGGTTGGCCGGCCGCCCGGGGCGCGCGCACGCCGTGAGAAAATTCCTCGATCACATGGCGAAGTTCGACCGCGTGTGGTCGCCGACGCGGCTCGATATCGCGCGGCATTGGCAGCGTGAACACGCTGCGCTGGCGGCGCATGCGCCGCTGATCAATTAGGTGCACGACCGCGATGGCCCTAATCACGCTCGACGCATTAAATCGGATGGACAAGGCGGCGTTTGCCGCGGCGCTTGGGGACATTTTCGAATATTCGCCATGGGTACCCGAAACCGCCTATGGGAGCCGGCCCTTCGCCACCGTGCGCGACCTGCAGCAAGCACTCGGCGGCGCGGTGTTCGGTGCCCCGCGCGAGCGCCAGTTCGCGCTGATCAAAGCGCATCCCGATTTGGCCGGGAAGGCGGCGCTCGAAGGAACGATCACGGCCGACTCCAAACTCGAACAGACGAGCGCCGGGCTCGATCGGCTTACGGAAGCTGAATTCGTCTTATTCCAAAGGCTCAACAAACTCTATCGCGACAAATTCGGCATGCCGTTCGTGGTGTGCGTGCGACGGCACGGCAAGGACTCAATTCTGCGGCAGTTCGGACGTCGCCTACAGAACGATGAAGCGATCGAGCTTCACGCGGCACTCGCGGAAATTCTCCGCATTGCGACGTTGCGGCTTGCTCAGCGCGTCTCAGGGCCGGACCGGCTCGACGTCCATGGCCGCCTGTCGACGCACGTGCTCGATAATCACCGGGGATGCCCTGCCGACGGCGTTGCGATCGAGTTTATCGAAGTTGCCAAATCGGGGCAGTGCCGACTGCTCTCGCGGACAGTCACCAATTCGGACGGACGCACCGACCGGCCGATCATAGCCGAGCAGCCTGTGCCGATCGCTCAGTATGAGCTGCGATTTGCGGTCGGCGATTATTTTGCGCGCGTCGGCACCGCAACCGCGGAGCCGCCGTTTCTCGACGTGGTGCCGGTTCGGTTCTCGGTGGCCGAGCCGGAAGGGCACTACCATGTGCCGCTCTTGGTTACGCCGTGGAGCTACGCGACCTATAAAGGAAGTTAGAGCGGCAAGCCATGAACACCACAGCAAGAGCGCTTTGGCTCAAAGATCCGCTCGCGATCTTGGCCGAAGGCGCGGAAGGCGGCATAGTTGTCCAAGGTCGGCGCATCGTCGAACTGGTGCCGGCCGGACAGGCCCCAAGCTCACCCGACATCAAAATTTACGACGCCCGGGACCATGTCGTTCTGCCCGGTCTGATCAATACGCATCATCATTTTTATCAGACGTTGACGCGGGCGTTGCCGGCAGCTTTGGATCGCGAACTGTTCGCTTGGCTGCAAGCCCTTTATCCCGTCTGGGCAGGCCTCACGCCAGACGCGCTGGAACTGGCCGTCACCGTGGCCATGGCCGAACTTCTATTGTCGGGCTGCACGGCGACTACCGATCACCATTACGTCTTTCCGGCCGGCCTCCAAGAGGCCATCGATATCGAAGTGGCCGTGGCTAAGCGCCTCGGACTGCGGGTATTGTTGACGCGCGGATCGATGAATCGCTCGCAGCGCGATGGCGGCTTGCCTCCCGACAGCGTGGTACAGGACGAGGACACAATCCTCGCGGACAGCGAGCGAGTTGTCGCGCGCTATCACGAGCGCGGCGAAGACGCGATGGTTCAGATCGCGCTGGCGCCCTGTTCGCCGTTCTCGGTGACGACCTCGCTGATGACCGCAACGGCGGCCTTGGCCGAACGCCTCGATGTGCGCCTGCATACGCATCTTGCCGAAACCGAAGATGAGAACAAGTACTGCGAGGAACTGCACCAATGCCGTCCGCTCGATTACCTGGAGCGCTGCGGCTGGCTCGGCGGGCGCACTTGGCTTGCGCACGGTATCCATTTTAACGATACGGAAATCGGGCGCTTGGCGCGTGCCGGTACCACAATTTCACATTGCTCGTGCAGCAACCAAACGCTTGCTTCCGGAACCTGTCCGGTCTGCGCGATGGAGCGGGCCGGCGTTCGGGTCGGGATCGGGGTTGACGGGTCGGCGTCCAACGACGCATCCAATCTCATTCAGGAAGTGCGTGCCGCCTTTCTGCTGCAGCGCAGCCGCTACGGCGTTGCCGCCGTCAGTCATCGCGATGCTCTGCGTTGGGCGACCAAGGGCTCGGCTGCGTGCCTGGGCCGCACGGATATCGGCGAGATTGCCGTCGGAAAAATGGCGGATCTCGCGCTGTTCAAGCTCGACGAATTGCGGTTTTCCGGCAGCGGCGATCCCCTTGCAGCGCTTGTTCTATGCGGAGCCCATCGCGCGGACCGAGTGATGGTCGGAGGACGCTGGCTGGTGCAAGACGGCGGGATCGCGCAACTCGATCTGGCGGGCCTTATCAAGAGTTATTCGGCCGCCGCCCGCAAATTGCAGGACGCGCTTTGACTTTACCAGCAAGCCGGCAGAGGCACACCGAACGGAGACCCAGCATGAGTCGTCACCTCACCGCTGCCTTCGCTCTGGCATTTGCTCTGCAAATCGGTTTCGCCGTCGCCGCGGCTCATGCCCAAACCAGCACCCTGCCCTGCGATGCGTTTGCCAAGAATGCCGATGGCTCGTGGACAGTGCTGACGACAACTTATGTCGAAGGCCCGGATGTTAAGCTGCAAAAGGATGCCACTTTCCCGCCCGGATTTATCATCCGCGGTTACGACATCGCGGCCCTGCTCGCCAAAGCTTGCCCCAATGCGGCCGCCGCGCAGCCTCCGGCGGCGGCGCAGCCCGCCGCGGGAAGCAGTCAGACCCAACAGCAAGCGCCGACGCAGCCGCCCCGAACGCTTCTTGAGCGATACGGAGATGCCAACGGCAACATTGATATTCGTCAGTTTTCCTGCGGTCATCTCGACGATGCGCCGCCGGACGAAGCAGAACTGCTCCTTGCCTGGTACAGCGGCTGGTATGCCGGCGAACAGAAGAGGCGCGGTGTCAGCCTGCCGCAGGTCCGTTATGCAATCAACAACGTCATAAATTATTGCAAAGCCAATCGCGACAAACGACTCACCGACGCTATTGAATCGTTCTTGAAGTAACGGAATAAGGCAAATTCAAGCGCCGCAGATTATTTCATGCCTGCCGCTCGACTGTCTTCGGCTCTGGCATTTTCCCATCGCCGCAATAGCTATGGCTCAAGGCTCGGGAGCCGCGGCACCGCTCGGAGACACGTGAGTGGTACCGCAACGACACCATGGAGTAAAAAAATGCGCATGACACTTTTTTCGGCAATCGCCGCAGGCGGCCTCTTGCTCGCGGCGCCGGTTTCCGCACTCGCACAAGGCGCCTTTGCCTACCCGCCAAACGGTCTCCCTGCACCAACGGTAGCGCCCGCGCCGGCGCAGCGAGCGCCGGGCCGTACTGACCGCTATTACGACTACGACAGTCAATACGGAGCGGCCGGATTCCACTCTGCGCCCTACGGCTTTTACGCGCCGCGGAACGCACCGGTCGACCGATAGACGTCCGATATCACGTTGAAGATTAAACCTGCCCGGAAGCTCTTCCGGGCAGGTATGCGCGCGGCGCAATCTCGACTTACTCGGGCCAGAGCCTCACTTGCCGGGCAACTTGTCGGTGATGCCCTTGACGTAGAAGTTGATGCTGTCGATGTCTTTGTCGGGCATCACTTCGCCGCTCTTCACCACCAGCGTGCCGTCTTGACCATAGACCGGGCCGGCGAACACCACGAGCTTGCCGGACTTAATCTGACTAATGGAGTCCTCGGCCATCTTCTTGGCGTCGTCGGACATATTTTTCAGCGGCGCCACCAGCACGTCGTTCTCGGCCATCCCGGCCCAGGTCTGATGCTCGTGCCAGCTGCCGTCGAGGACCGCGTTGACTTCCTTGATGTAGTACGGACCCCAATTATCAATCAGCGACGCAAGTTGCGCATGCGGGCCGAACTTCAGCATATCCGCCGCCTCGCCGAAGGCGTGGATTTTACGCTGCTCGGCAATCTGCATCGCTGCCGGCGAGTTGGTATGCTGCACCAGAATGTCGGCGCCTTGATCGATCAGCGTCTTGGCGGCATCGGCCTCCTTGCCGGGATCGAGCCAGGTATTGATCCAGATGATTTTGAGCTTGAAGTCCGGATTGACCGTCTGCGCGCCGAGCATGAAGGCGTCGATGCCCATCACCACTTCCGGGATCGGGAACGAGACGATATAGCCGGCAATGCCGGTCTTCGAGACCTTCGCCGCAATCTGGCCCATGACATAGCGGCCCTGGTACCAGCGCAGGTTATAAGTCGACATGTTGGGCGCGGTCTTGTAGCCCGACATGTGCTCGAATTTCACGTTCGGGAACATGTGCGCGGCCGTGAGGGTCGGGTCCATGAAGCCGAATGAGGTGGTGAAGATGAGGCCGCAGCCGCTGCGCGCCAGCCGCTCGATCACCCGCTCGGAATCCGGTCCTTCCTGTACGCTCTCGACATAACTGGTCTCGACCTTGTTGCCGAGCGCCTTTTGCACGTCTTGGCGGCCGATGTCGTGCTGCTCGCTGAAGCCGCCGTCATTGTGCGGGCCGGGATAGACCCAGCACGCCTTGAGCGGCGCCGCCTGGGCGCCACTCGCGGCGGCGATCATCAGCCCTGCCGCTGCCGCTGCAACCAGACATTTACGCATCTGTCCACTCCTCTCGTTTGCCCCCTGCACGCCGTCAGCCGAACGGTCGTCGGCACATTCTTACAAGATTCATGCCACACAACGGAATTGATGCCATGGTAGCGAAATTCTCTCGCCTGATAGAATTTGGCGCACCTCAATTATCGGGCACGAAAGTGCGCGCAAGGCAAGCCGGCGTATGCACTTTCAACAGCGTTTGATTGCGCGAGATCAGCACCAGCACCACGATCGTGATCAGGTACGGCAGCGAGGTGAGGAACTGCGAGGGAATGCCGAGTCCGAACGCCTGGGCATTGAGCTGCAGGATGCTCACCGCGCCGAATAGAACGGCGCCGATGGCGACCCGTATCGGCAGCCAGGTGCCGAACACCACCAGCGCGATTGCGATCCAGCCGCGCCCGGCGGTCATCGCCTCGGTCCATTGCGGCGTGTAGACCAAGGACAGGTAGGCCCCGCCAAGACCGGCGCAGGCGCCGCCGAACAGTACCGCCAGCATGCGCACCCGCAGCACCGGATAGCCGAGCGCATGGGCCGAGACATCGTTATCACCGACCGCGCGCAGGATCAGACCGGCGTTAGTGCGGAACAAAAACAGCCAGATCGCCATGGTCAGCGCGACCGCCCCATAGACCAGCGGATCCTCGCCGAAAATCACTGAACCGACCAGCGGCAGGCCGGACAGATACGGAATGTGGACATGCGCCATGCCAAGCCCGGGCATGCCGCTGAAGGAATCGCCAATCAGGCCGGACAGGCCCAGTCCAAAAAGCGTCAGCGCGATGCCTGAAGCATTCTGGTTGGCGGCAAAGACAAGGGTGACAATACCGAACAGGCCGCCCATCGCCGCGCCGGACAGGATACCTGTAAGTACGCCGACGATCGGCATGCCGCTGACGTGGCCGCCGGCAAATCCCATGATGGCGCCGACCGCCATCATCCCCTCGACGCCGAGATTGAGCACCCCGGAACGCTCGGCGATCAATTCACCGAGCGCGGCAAACAACAGCGGCGTTGCCGCCGTGATAATGGTGAGCAGGATGCCTTCCGCCATTTCCATCGGATCACTCCGCCGCTTCGGCCAGTTCCAGGGGCCGCAGGCGGACCAGCCGCAGGCGGTAGAAAATCAGCGTATCGCAGGCGAGCACATAGAACAGCAGCATGCCTTGAAACACCTGCGTGGCCTGGTCGGAAATGCCGAGCGCGATCTGCGCGCCCTCGCCGCCAAGATACGAGAGCGCGAGCAAAAGGCCGGCAAACAGAATGCCGAGCGGATGTAGCCGACCGAGGAAGGCAACGATGATCGCGGTAAAGCCGTAACCCGGCGACACCGTGGTGCGGAACTGCCCGATTGGACCGGCGACCTCGCAAATGCCGGCAAGGCCGGCAAGCCCCCCGGAGATCAGGAAGGTCAGGAACACGATGCGTTTGCGATTGAACCCGCCGAAGGCTCCGGCGCGCGGCGACTGGCCGAAAACGCGAAGCTGAAAGCCGGTCAGCGTCCGCTCGGACAGAAACCAAACCGCGGCGATGGCGACCAGCACAAACACGACATTGAGGCGGATGCTGTCGCCGAAGATCACCGGCAAGAGCTGGCCGCCGGCAAACGGCCGGCTGTTGGGAAAGTTATGGCCCGCCGGATCGCGCCACGGTGTGCGGGCAAGATAGTCGAGCATCAGATTGGCGACGTAGACCAGCATCAAGGTGGTCAGAGTCTCGTTGGTATTGAAGCGGTTCTTGAGCCAGGCAGGAATCGCGGCATAGGCCATGCCGCCGAGAATGCCGAGCAGCAGCATCGGCACGATCACGATCGGCGCCTGCCAGTGCGGGAAAGTAAATTGGGATGACCGAGCCGCAGATCGCGCCTACGGCGAGTTGCCCCTCGGCGCCGATATTCCAGACACTGGCTTGGTAGCAAAACGACAGCCCGATCGCGATCAGGATGATCGGAGCGGCCTTCATCGCCAGGTCCTCGATCGACCACAGCGCGGTAAGCGGATCGATGAAATAGAGATAGAGCGCGCGGAACGGGTCGATCCGCATTACTGCGAAGGCGAGAAAGAAGGTAACGAGCGCCAGGGCAATCGCCAGCACCGGCGACAGTACGGTCATCAGCCGGCTCTGTTGCGGCCGACGCTCAAGTCTGAGTTGCATGGGCCGCTTCCTCGGTCCGCTCCGGTTTTGCTGCTGGGCCCTCACCGACGCCGCCCATCAGCAGCCCGACCGACTCGCGAGTAACGGTCGCCGCGGGCTCCGCCGCCGACAGATTGCCGCGCGAGATTACGGCGATGCGGTCAGCGATTTCGAAAATCTCGTCGAGGTCCTGGCTGATCACCAGAACCGCGGAGCCCGCGCGTGCAAGGTCGACCAGCGCCTGGTGGATCAGCGCGGCGGCACCGGCATCGACCCCCCAGGTCGGTTGCGACACGACCAGCACGCCGGGCCGACGATCGACCTCGCGGCCGACCACGAATTTCTGCAGGTTGCCACCGGAGAGTGAGCGCGCCTCTGGATCGGCGCCGTCCTTGCGGACGTCATAATCGGCGGTGACGGAATCCAAAATCTTCAGCGCTTTCTGCGGTCGCATGATGCCGGCGACCACCAGTTCGTCGCCGGTGCGGTGGCGGGTGAGTACGACATTGTCGCTGAGCCTGAGGCCGGGAACCGCACCGTGCCCGAGTCGTTCCTCGGGAACGAAAGCGGCGCCAAGATTGCGCCGGCCGGTGATGCCGAGGCGGCCGACCTCATGGCCGTTGATCACTACGGCGTCAGGCCGATCCACCGTCTGCTCGCCGGATAGCGCAGAGAACAGCTCGCCCTGGCCGTTGCCGGCAATGCCGGCGATGGCCACGACCTCGCCGCCATGGACGTCGAGACTGACGCTTTTCAGCGAGACGCCGAAAGGATCGGACGACGGCAGTTCCAGCGATCCGATCGACAGCCGCACCGGGCCCGAGGTCGACGGCGGGCGCGCCAGTTCGAGTACGTCGGTGCCCACCATCAGGCGGGCGAGCGTCGCCGCCGTTTCCTTCGCAGGATCTGTCTCGGCCACAACCTTGCCGCGGCGCATGATAGTGGCGTGATGGCAGATGCGCTGTACCTCTTCCAGCCGATGGCTGATATAGAGCACCGCGCAGCCTTCGCGTGCCAGCCGCTGCAGGGTGACGAACAGATAATCGGCTTCCTGCGGGGTGAGCACCGAGGTGGGCTCATCCATGATCAGAAGCTGCGGCGATTGCAGCAGGCAGCGCACGATCTCGATGCGCTGGCGCTCGCCCACCGAGAGATCGGCGACCAGCGCACTCGGGCGCAGCGGCAGGCCGTAATCGGCGGAAACCCGCTCGATCGTTGCCGCAAGCCCGTTGTGCATTTCCTTCGGCAGCGCCAGCGCGATGTTCTCAGTGACGGTGAGCGCGTCGAACAAGGAGAAATGCTGAAACACCATGCCGATGCCGAGCCGGCGGGCGGCGGCCGGATTGGGAATGGCGGTCGGTTTGCCGTTCCAGCGGATTTCGCCGGCGCTTGGTTGCAGAGCGCCGTAGATGATCTTCACCAGCGTCGACTTGCCGGCGCCGTTCTCACCGAGCAGCGCATGGATTTGGCGCGGGAAAAGCTCGAGATCGATGTGGTCATTGGCGAGAAAGTCGCCGTAGCGCTTGACGATGCCGACGGCCTGCAGCAGCGGCTCGACGGAAGCTGATCGGGCATCGTGCATCGGCGGTTACGCAGCATAGGGGCGGGATTGCCCATTGGCCTGATATCATCACGCAAACTCCATCTCTGCAAAAGACGGCAATGATGGCAACCCTTGCCTGAAAAGGCGCCAGATGCCTCGCCGGCATTCATCATGCGCCATCCGAAATTTTCTGGACCCCATCTACCCCGCGTTTTCTTCCGTCGCGCGTGACGCGATCGGACTTCGTCCACGCCCCGAATTTGTGTCTCAATTTTGTCACAGGGATTGCAATTCTTTGTTCGCCCACTGCGGCTGTCAAAAATTAGGCGACGCCGAGCAAGTACCGAAGTGCCCGCCGCATGAGCGCTTTCATGGTCCTCCGTGCGGACAATTCGCCGCGAATTCGTTACGATGTTTGCAGCGTTTTTGGTGCTTGTTATCTGCTCGGCAATTTCGGCCAGCCACGTCACTTCTGCCACGTCATTTGCGCGTAACTGTCGGATAAAGCAGCAATACGCTGCTCAAATAACGCGCTTTGTCCAAGGCCCGCGACCCGTAATCTTGTCGTGAAGGCGCAGTGACCGACTCTGAGGTCTTTGGCCTTTTTGCGGGGCGTCGCGATGAGGGACCAACATGAATTGGCAGGGGGCTGTTATGAAAAGCAAAAATCTAAAATCGCTGGTTAGATCGGTCGCGTCTGCCGCTGCGATAGCTGCCTTCGCGGGCGGTTATGCCTTCGCGGCGGACATGCCGATCAAGAGCCCGCCGCCGGCAAAGCCGGTGCCGTTCTTCTTCGTCAACGACACCTCGGTGAGCTTTACCTACTTCTTCAATGCGACCGATCCAGGCGTTGCCGGATCGAGCGGGAGCGTTCCGGGTGGCATCGGCGATACCGGAAATACCATGTATCGGGCCTCCGGCAGCATCGACCACTTCGACGTATGGGAATACGGCACGAACCTGATCCATGCCGAAGTGAACCAATACGGACCTTCGGACCCGATTGAAGGCCAACCCGGCGCAGTCGGCTCGCGCGAGTTTTTTGGCTTTACGCGCAGCACGCTCGGCTTCAACGAGCTGACCCACACCAAAATGTTCACGACGCCCTTCACCAATGACATCGGCTTCGAGGGTGGCTTAACAGCCGGCACTCAGAATGACTTCCTCGCCGAGCAGACCACCCAGTATGTGGTCGGCTTAAATTTCGACCTGGCGATCCCGAAGCCACTCGGCACGATGCTATTCGCGGTCCTGGCCTATAAGGAATTCAGCCATAACGAATTCGCCGCTTGCGGACCGCCCGGCTTTGGCGTCGGTTCGGGCGGGGCGTGGTGCCTGTATCGGTCGGCGGCCGTTCAGCGGCGATCGCGACTTCAAATGGGCGCCCCGGCTCGAAGTCTTTAACTCGGTACCGCTGGGCGGGCTGTTGGGCAGTTGGGCCGACTCGGCTCATATCATCAACATCTTGAACGTGACCTTCCCCAAGGGCACTGGCTTTTCGACCGCCAACGTGGTCGCGACCTGCGGCTGCCGGTCTCTAACTCCGGCGGCTTGCCTCGCCGACGACGAGACCAAGACCGAGATTTTCGAGGATGTGCGCCTGAGCTTCGACACTTCGAAGATTTTCTGGGGCAAGCCCGGAATTTGGGACACCTATGTCGGTTACCGTTACTGGTACAACAAATTCGGCACCGATCATAATGCGCCGTTTTTCGCTGGCGCACTTCTGCCGCGGTAGTGGTCCGTTCGGCGCGCCGGGCACCTCGATCGAAAGCACGGCTTATCTCGGCACGACCTATCACTTCAAATAGCTTCCTCCAAGCGTCACTTCCCGACATGCCCGGCCTCGCGCCGGGCATGTTCGTTTTCAGCACGCCGGCACGCGAGCCCCGACGAAAAGCTTGAAAGTCGCGCGGGGCATCTGGCATGCTGCCAGCGCCGGCACAATACAAAGAGGCCTCCACCTTGGATCCCGTCCTCAGCGAGTGGCTGAGCGCCATTCTCCGTTGGCTGCACGTCGTCGCCGCGATCGCGTGGATCGGCAGCTCGTTTTACTTCATACACCTCGATCTCAGTCTCAAGCCGCGGCCCGGATTGCCTGCCGGCGTGAAAGGCGACGAGTGGCAGGTTCACGGCGGCGGCTTTTACCACATGATGAAATACCTGGTCGCGCCGGCACAAATGCCGGACAGCCTGACCTGGTTCAAATGGGAGGCGTACACCACCTTCCTCTCGGGATTCGCGCTGCTGGTGGTCATTTATTATCTGGGCGCCGACCTGTTCCTGATCGACAACTCGGTGCTCGCGCTGACCCCCGTCCAAGCGGCCGGCATTGCATTCGTCAGCCTTGTCGTCGCATGGCTCGCCTATGAGGCACTGTGCCGATCACCTCTCGGCAAGCACGAAGTCGCCCTGGCGTTGGTCGGTTACGTCTTTTTGGTCGGCCTGACCTACGGCTTCACGCACGTCTTCAGCGGCCGCGGCGCCTTCACCCAGATCGGCGCGCTGATCGGCACCATCATGGTGGCGAACGTCTTCGTCATCATCATTCCGTACCAAAAAAAGACGGTCGAAGCGATGCTGGCCGGCAAGCAACCCGACCCGCTCTGGGGTCAGCTTGGCAAGCAGCGCTCGGTTCATAACAATTATCTGACATTGCCCGTCGTGTTCCTGATGCTGAGCAATCACTATCCGCTGTTCTTCGCGACCCGATACAATTGGCTGATCGTCGCCATCGTTCTCGCCATCGGCCCGGTCATCCGCCATTTCTTCAATTCACGCCACGAAGGCAAAGGCAGTCCATGGTGGACTTGGGCTGTCGCCGCGGCCGGCATGGCCGCCGTAGCGTGGTTGTCGGCGGCCGGTTCCAATATCGAGATGGGTGCGCTGCCGCCGCCCCCGCAATTCAAGCAAGTCGCGGATATCGTGATGTCCCGCTGCAGCATGTGTCATGCCGCCCAGCCGGTGTGGGAGGGCATTCCCGCTGCGCCAAAAGGCGTCCTGCTCGATACCGACGCTCACATCCGAGTCCGTGCCCCGCTGATCGACATCGTGGCGGTGCGGTCGAGAGCGATGCCTCCGGGCAATATCACCGAGATGACGCCGCAGGAGCGCGTTCTGCTCGCCTCGTGGCTTGCGCACGGCGCGCCGGGAAATTGAAGGACAAATGGCAGACGCCGAAATACGTGCGATCCGCGGCCGGCTACTGACGTTTTTACGGGCTCCCGACGGGGCTAGCGATACGGCAAGTTACCGTTACATCGACGACGGCGTCGTCCTCGTGAAAGACGGCCGGATCGAAGCTGCCGCTCCGGCAGCGGAGCTTGGGCCTCGGTTGCCGGCAGCGGTCCCAGTCGATCATTATCCGCAAGCTCTGATCCTTCCGGGATTCATCGACACGCATATTCATTTTCCGCAGACCCAGGTTATCGCCTCCTACGGGGCGCAGCTTCTCGAATGGCTGGAGAAATACACCTTCGTCGAGGAACAGAAATTCGGCGACCCCGCTCACGCCGCACGAATTTCGGAATTCTTTCTGGACGAGCTTGCGCGCAACGGCACGACCACCGCCCTCGCCTATTGCTCCGCGCATCCCGATTCCGCCGATGCGCTGTTTGCCGCCGCCAGCCGGCGCGGCATGGCGATCATAGCCGGCAATGCAATCATGAACCGAAACGGTCCAGCCGGCCTGCTTGAGCCCGCACGCGACGCCATCGCGGCAAGCCGCCTACTGATCCGGCGCTGGCATGGTAATGGCCGCTTGCGCTATGCCGTAACCCCGCGCTTTGCAATTACATCGACCGACGAGCAACTCGCCGCAGCGGGCGCGCTGCTAGAGGAATTTCCGACCGTGTTGATGCAAACGCATCTGGCGGAAAACCCCGAGGAGATTGCCACCGTAAGACGGCTTTTCCCGAACGACCCCAGTTACACCGCGGTGTACGCGCGATTTGGCTTGCTCGGACCGCGCTCGCTCATGGGGCACTGCATCCATCTTGGCGACGACGAAGTCGCTCTCTTGGCCGGTTCGCACTCGGTCGCCGTATTTTGTCCGACGTCGAATCTCTTCATCGGCAGCGGACTTTTCAATTATGAGCGGCTTGCCAAATCGGGGGTGCGCATAGCGCTTGCGACCGATGTCGGCGGCGGCACGTCTTATTCCATGCTGCGTACGGCCGCCGAAGCTTATAAAGTCATGCAGCTTCAGGGCCAAACTCTGCCCGCATTGGTGGCCTTCGATCTGATGACGCGCGCCAACGCCGCGGCTCTTGGTCTTGAGAACGACGTCGGCGCTATTACCCAGGGACACTTTGCCGATCTTGTCGTGCTCGACGCGCGGGCAACCCCTGCCATGGCCCATCGCATGGAGGTGGCGCGCGATCTCGAAGACGAGTTGTTCGTGCTTCTGACCATGGGCGACGACCGCGCGGTGCGTCAGACCTATATAGCCGGGCGGCCTGCTCTGGCCGGGCATGCTTAAGCGGCGGTGGCGTGATGGACCTCAATACTGTGATGACCGTCGCAACGCCACGCGGACGCGCCGAGCTGCCGGCTTGGAACCCGGGCGATGCCTGGCTGGCCGGCGGCACCTGGTTATTTTCCGAGCCGCAGCCCGAGTTATCCCGGCTGATCGACATTACGGATCTGGCGTGGCCGCCGTTGCAAACGACGGAGCACGGGCTGCGCATAGCGGCGACATGCACGATCGCCGAGCTCGCCGGCATGGCGTTTCCGGCCCAATGGATCGCCGCGCCGCTTGTCAATCAATGCTGCCGTTCGTTCCTGGCGTCGTTTAAAATTTGGAATGTTGCCACCGTCGGCGGCAACCTCTGCCTCGCCCTGCCGGCCGGACCGATGATATCGCTCACTGCGGCGCTCGATGGCGCGTGCGCGATCTGGACGCCGGATGGCGGCGAGCGCAGCGTTGCCGTGACCGATTTCGTCCTGGCGCCGCGGCGCAATGCACTCAAAGACGGCGAACTGCTTCGGGCAATCGATCTGCCATTTGCAGCGCTGCGCCGCCGGACGGCTTTCCGGCAAATTTCGCTTAGTCCGCTGGGACGGTCCGGGGCGCTCATTATCGGCACCCAATCGCCGGACGACGGCAGCTTTGCGCTCAACGTAACGGCCGCGACGCCGCGACCGGTCCAGTTGCGCTTTTCGGCGATACCTGGCGCCCGCGAACTGCGCGATGTCCTGGATGCGGCGATCCCGCTGCACCTTTATTACGACGACCTGCACGGCGCGCCGGCTTGGCGCCGGCAGGTAACACTGCAATTGGCGGAAGAAATACGCAACGAACTCGTTGGCAGCAATTGAGCCGCGTCATGCTCTTGGTGGTGAATGGTAATACGCATGATGTTGCCCCGCGGGCCGGGCAATGCCTGCGAACGCTGCTTCGCGAGGTTGGCTATTTCGGCGTCAAGAAAGGATGCGATGCGGGCGATTGTGGAGCCTGCACGGTCCTGCTCGACGGCGACCCGGTGCATTCTTGCGTCTATCCCGCCTTTCGCGCCGCCGATCGCACGGTAACGACGATCGAAGGCCTGGCGAGCGACGGTATGCTGCATCCGATGCAACAGGCTTTTCTTCAAGCTCAAGGATTTCAATGCGGGTTCTGCACGCCCGGCATGATCGTGACGGCGGCAAGCCTCAATCAGGCGCAACAGCACGATCTTCAATGGGCGCTCAAAGGCAATATATGCCGTTGCACCGGCTATGGCGCGATCGAAAACGCCATCCGCGGCATCTCGGCGATCGAGGACGCAGAGCCCGGTCGGGCCTGCGGGCGCAGCGTTCCAGCGCCCGCGGCGCACGCGGTCATTACGGGAGCGGCGCGCTACACCCTCGACGTCTCGCCGGAGAAGCTTCTGCATATTAAATTGCTGCGTTCGCCGTACCCGCATGCGCGTATCACCGCGATTCGCAAAGAGGCGGCACTGGCGGTTCCAGGCGTGCGCGTCGTTCTGACTTACGCCGACGTGCCGCAAAGGCTTTATTCGAGTGCAAGACACGAGGATGAGAGGGCCGATCCGGACGACACCATGCTTCTCGATAATGTTGTGCGGTTCGTCGGCCAGCGCGTCGCGGCGGTTGTCGCGGAGAGCGAGGCGGCGGCGGAAGCCGCCTGCCGCAAGCTTGAAATCGACTACGAGCTGTTGCCCGCGGTATTCGACCCCGACGAGGCCATGCGGCCCGGCGCGCCGATCCTCCACGGCGAAAAACCGCATGCCCGCATCGGCGATCCGCATCGTAACATCGTCGGCGAAATTCACGGTGTTCGCGGCGATGTCGAAGCGGGCTTCGCCGCGGCCGACGTCGTCTACGAAGGCACCTACCTCACACAGCGCGTGCAGCATGCGCATCTCGAGACGCATTGCGCAATCGGCTGGATCGACGAGGCCGGACGGCTCAATATTCGCTCCAGCACGCAAACGCCGTTTCTCACGCGCCGGGCCTTGTGCGGCATTTTCGGTCTGGAGCCCGCCAATGTCCGCGTTTTCTGCGAAAGGATGGGCGGAGGCTTCGGCGCCAAACAGGAGATGCTGGTCGAGGACATCGTCGCCCTTGCCGCGATCAAGACGGGGCAGCCGGTCAAGCTGGAATTCACCCGCGAGGAACAATTCACCGCGGCCACCACGCGGCATCCGATGCGGGTGCGGATCAAAGCGGGGGCGCGGCGCGACGGCCGCTTGACCGCGATCGAACTGAACATCGTGTCGAATACCGGCGCCTACGGCAATCACGGGTTCGCGGTGCTCAATCATGCCTGCAGTAAATCGATATCGGTTTACAATTGCGCGAATAAGAAGATCGACGCCGTCGTCGCCTACACAAATACCGTCCCCGCCGGCGCGTTTCGCGGCTATGGGCTGCCGCAAACCAATATTGCGGTTGAGTCGGCGATGGACGAACTCGCGCATAAGATCGGCATGGACCCGATCGACTTCCGTGCACGCAACGTGATCCACCCGGGCGATCCCATGATCTCGACCGGTTCGAGCGAGGGCCACGACGTTCAATTCGGCAGCTACGGACTCGATCAATGCCTGAGCGTGGTGAAGCAGTCGCTCGACGCAGGCGGCGGGCTCGAACCTCCCGATACCGACGACTGGCTCGTCGGCCAAGGTGCCGCGCTTGGAATGATCGACACTGTTCCGCCCTTCGGCCATTTTGCCGATGTGAAAGCGGCTTTGAGCGGCGACGGTTCATATCGGATCATTGTCGGCACCGCGGAATTCGGCAACGGCACGACCACGGTTCATCAGCAGATTGCCGCGACCGCGCTTGCCACGACCGTCGGCAAGATCGCGGTAGCGGCCTCGGATACCGACAATGGCGGCCATGACACCGGCGCCTACGGCAGCACCGGAACGGTCGTCGCCGGCCGAGCCACCCAGCTTGCTTGCGAGGCTTTGCACGACATGATTTTGGGTTTTGCCGCCGAACTCGCCGGTGGCGAAGCGGCGTCCTGGTCACTCACCGCGGATGCAGTGGTCGGCAATGCGCGCCGTATAGCCCTTGCCGATCTGGCCGCCGCCGCGCACGCGGCCGGACGCGATCTGGCCGCCGTGGGCACCTCGACGGGAACTCCGCGTTCGGTGGCGTTCAACGTCCAGGCGTTCCGCATCGCGGTGAACAAACGAACCGGTGCGATCAAAGTCCTGCGCAGTGTGCACGCCGCCGATGCCGGCCGCGTCATCAACCCGCTGCAATGCCGCGGCCAGATCGAGGGCGGCGTCGCCCAATCTCTCGGCGCAACGCTCTATGAAGAGATGGTGATCGACGACGCGGGCCGTATCGTCAACCCGAGCTTCCGCAACTATCACCTGCCGCAATTTGGCGACGTGCCGCGAACCGAGGTTTTCTTTGCCGACACTACGGATTCAGTTGGACCGTTCGGCGCAAAATCGATGAGCGAAAGTCCCTATAATCCGGTCGGCGCGGCGATGAGCAACGCGCTGTTCGACGCAACAGGGATCCGCTTTACCAAGACCCCTTTCAAGCCGGATCGCATTTTTCGGGCGATCGCGGAAAAATTCGGCACCGCTCTCTAGCGTATCGAAGCACGAGCCATAGGAGCAACCGCGTGCACCGGCTGGACGACGAAAGGCTGCTCCGGCGCTGTTTCGACGTAGCGCGGCGCTCGCAAGCGCGCGGAAATCATCCATTTGGCGCTCTCCTCGTCGATTCCGCCGGAGAGGTGCTGATCGAAGCTGAAAACGGCTTTCTACCCGATCGCGACATGACCGGACATGCCGAACGCCTTCTCGCGACGCAAGCCTGCAAGCAGATTGCGCCCGCGATCCTCGCCGGCGCCACGCTGTACAGTTCGGCTGAGCCGTGCGCCATGTGCGCCGGAGCCATTTACTGGGCCGGCATCGGGCGCGTCGTTTTCGGCCTGTCCGAACGCCGCTTGAAACAGATGACGGGAAATCACAGCGAGAATCCCACATTGGATCTGCCCTGCCGTCTGGTCTTTGCGGCGGGTCAACGCAAGATCGAGGTCGTGGGCCCGTTGCTTGAAAACGAGGCCGCAGAACTGCACCAAGGCGTGTGGTAGAGCGGACACGAAAACGCCGGTAGCGAAGGGCGGTGGGGATGCATGCGATCAATTGCGCCTATCTGATCGAAACGCCGGACGAACCTCCCGTCGCGAGACGGCAGATCCGGATCGACGGGGACTGCGTGCACGCCGTTGCCGCCGCGGCGCCGGAAAGCGTCGAGCCGATCTTCGTCATGCCGGCTCTCGCCAATGCTCATGACCACGGCCGCGCGGTGCGAACGAGTTCGCTTGGCGCCAGCGGAAAGCCATTGGAAAGCTGGTTGCAGTACCAGGCCTTGATTCCGGCCGTCGATCCCTACCTGGCCGCCGTCGTTGCATTATCGGGGGCGGCGCGCGGCGGCGTGGGCGCGCTCATGATGCACCTGACGCGCCCACAGGGCTTGAGCGATCTTCCGAGCGAAGCAGCCGAAATCGGCCGTGCCGCGCGCGACGTTGGCCTCAGAGTTGGCTTCGCGGTTTCGATGCGGGACCGAAATCCACTGATCTACGGCGACTCCGAGCCCGTTCTGGCGACGCTGCCGCCGCCCATCCGCGAGGAAATCGCCAAGACCATTGCGCGTCCGAAACTTAAGCCCCGGGATTACATAACGCTCGTCGATGAAGTCGCCGCTGCGGCCGCCGGACCGATGGTCGACGTTCAATTCGGTCCCAACGGCGTGCAGTGGTGCTCCGAGGAATTGCTGGCCGCGATCGCAGAGGCCTCGCAGCGGACCGGCCGCAGAATTCATATGCATCTCCTGGAGACGCGGTACCAAAGGGTCTGGGCGGACCGGACGTATCCTGACGGTTTGGTGAAGTTCTTGGATGAGATGGGCCTGTTGTCGCCGCGGCTGACGGTCGCGCATTGTGTTTGGGCTTGTCCCGATGAGCTTGAACTGCTGGCGGCGCGCGGTGTCACGATCGCCGTCAATACCAGTTCGAACCTGCACCTGCGCTCCGGCATTGCACCGGTCGCGCGGATGGTGAAGGCCGGATGCCGCGTCGCTCTCGGCATCGACGGCAGCGCCCTCGACGACGATGACGACGCCTTGCGCGAACTTAGGCTTTTGCACCTCATTCATGCCGGCAATGGCTTCAGCGTCGACGTGAGCCACAGGCAGTCGCTGCAGGCGGCATTCGTCAACGGCCGCTTTTCGGTGACCAATAGCTTGAACGGGGGTGCGATCCGTCCGGGCGCACCCGCGGATATCTTGGTGCTGGATTGGAGCACGATCGACGACGATCGGCTCGTAGACGAACCGGACCCGTTGCAGATGGTGCTGACCCGCGCGACCGCGCGGCATATTCGCGCACTCATTGTCGCCGGCCGCACCGTTGTAAAAGACGGAACAGTTACCGGGGTCGATGCCGGCGCCGCACGCCTGGAAGTGATTGAGCGTATGCGCGGATCCATGGCAGACAAGGCGGAGCTGGCGGCAGCGTTGCCGATGCTCGAAAAGGCCATCGCAAAGCACTTCGAACCGGCTGCCGCCTGCTTCTAATCCGGCTCGTCGCCGTTTCGCAGCAGCCGTGCCGGCGGACACACGAAGGTGCGCTTGCCTTGCTTTATTCCGAACAGCGGCCGCGCGATCGTGGTCACCGCGTCGATGGGATTGGCGCAATCGAGAACGATGAGGTCGGCCGGATTGCCGACATCGACGCCATAATCCCGCAGGTTCATGAGCCTCGCCGGCAATGTGGTGACCATATCGAAGCACGATGATAATTCCGACCGTCGGCCGGCTTGTGCAACATTGGCATAGAGATTGGCCATGCGGAGCAAGGAGCAATCGCCGAAAGGCGTGAATGGGTTGAGAATATTGTTGCTCGCGATCGAGCAGGTGACACCGAAATCGAGAAGCCGATGCGCCGGGGCCACGCCGCGCGGTACGTCGCGATCGCGGTCGCGCCCGGTCAGGTAGAGGTCGGTTGCCGGCAAGACCGTGACTGCCACGCCGGTATCGGCAAGAGTCTCGGCGACAGCTTTGAGGCGATCCGGTCCTAAAGCGGACAGCTTGGTGACGTGGCCTATGGCGACGCGGCCGCCCCATTTGAGCCGTGCGGTCTGACGGCAGACTTCTTCCAGATCCATCCACGACGGATCGAGGTCGAAGTCGAGATGAAAATCGACATCGCGGTCGAACCGTTGCGCAAGTGCAAAAATCCGCGCGATCTGCCCATGCGGATCGCTGTCGGTGTAGGGACAGCCGCCGATGACATCCGCTCCTTGCTCGCACGCCTCGATCAGGAGTTCTTCAGTGCCCGGATCGTTGAGCAGTCCTTCCTGCGGGAACACACAGATTTCAAGATCGATCGCCCAGGCATAGTCCCGCTTCAATCGGCGAATTGCTTCAAACCCCTTCAATCCTATGCGCGGATCGACCTCGACATGCGTGCGCATCCGGGTGGTGCCGTGCAGAATCGCTTTCTCCAGCGTGGATTGAGCACGCCGATAGATGTCGTCCTCCTCGAAAGCAAGCTTGGCCGTAGCCACCTCGGCGATCGCCTCCGCAAGAGTGCCGTGCCGGGACTGACAGCGGTCAAGGATGCAAGACTTGTCGAGATGGATATGGGTTTCGACGAAACCCGGAATAACCAGTTTGCCCGCGAGGTCTTCGCTTCGCCCAGCGCCGGAGATGCCGGCGGCGATTTCGACAATGCGGCCGTCGGAGATGCCGACGTCGACCGGTTCAGGCCGGTGGCCGATCCGGCCGTTGCGCAGGATGAGGTCGAGCGCCATGCGAACTGCCTTCGGCCCGGCGCTGTGCGCCTTATTAGAGATTGACGGGGCCCGTCAGCGCGGCCCGTAGGTTGCTACCAATCTTTGCGTCAGATAATCGGCGGCACGAATTGGCGGATATTTGGGCTTTGCGTCTGTCCCCACGCAACTGGGCAAGCATTCAATCACGGCATCCGGATTGGGATCAAAAAAGAACGCGACCGAAAAGCGGTCCTGTCCGGGCGGACTCGTAACCCGGTGCGGGGTCGATACGTAAGTGTCATTGCTCCATCGCATCAGACAATCGCCGATATTGCAGATAAAAGCTCCGGGAATTGTCGGTGCGTCGATCCAGGCGCCATCACGACGTCGCACCTGCAGTCCGCCGACACGATCGGTAAGCAAAATGGTCAAGCTGCCGTAATCGGTGTGTTCGCCCGCTCCCGGAAGGTCGGAGCACTCGGGATTGCGGGGCGGATAATGCAACAGCCGAAGCGTCGCCATCGGCCGATCGAATTTGTCGGTGAAGAAAGTGGGCGGCAAATCAAGATCGGCCGCAATTGCAAGATGTAGATTACGCCCGAGCTGGCACAGCGCATCGAAATAGGCCAGTGCGGTTGTCCGAAAGCCCGGCGTTTGCGGCCAAAGATTGGCGCCGCGAAACGGCTTGCCAGCCAGCACTTCGGGATCCGAATTTGGCAAATCCAGCCCAATGTTGAAGGCTTCTTTTTGATCAGTCTGGGAAAGATTCAGGCGTTCGGACGCCATGCCCACATAACCGCGATTGTGCGGAGACAACGTAATGGCCAGCGCCTGTTTCTCCGCATCGGGCGATGCAAAGAAGGCTGCCGAACAATCGAATATGCCCGATAAGAGCGCATCCGGCACCCCGTGTCCGCGAATGTAGAAAAAGCCGGTCTCTCGGCATGCGCGACCGAGCGCTGTGGCGACGCGCCGCACGGCGGCGGGTTCTTCCGTGTCGAGGCCCGTGACATCGATAACGTCCAGCATTGATTGCCTCCTCCTCCCCCGGACAATGCAAGGCCGAGGCCGCCCGTGGCATGATGCTTGCTAAAATTCGGCGATACCCAGCGTCAAAACAGTGGAGGACTCAGCAATGGCGCTTTTCCGAACAGATCGCCGAACATTCCTAAAAGCGAGCGCGGCCTCGATCATGGCCGGCAGCTTGGCAGATCGAGTCGCCCACGCCGCTGAAAAACCCATTATCGGCATTGTTTACGTCGGTCCCCGCGATGATTTCGGGTGGAATCAGGCTCACGCGGTCGCAGCGAAGGCGCTGAAAGCGATTCCGGACGTTACCGTCGTCGAGGACGAGAACGTCCCCGAGACCGACGCTTGCTCTAAGACTATGGAATCGATGATCAATCTGGATGGGGCCAATATCATTCTCGGCACCTCATTCGGTTACTTTGACCCCTTTATGATCGATCTGTCTAAAAAATATGCAAAGGTCGAATTCCGCCATGCCGCGCCGCTGTGGACGCCGAAATTGCCGAAAAATCTCGGCAGTTATTTCGGCTACCTCAACGAGGCCCATTACGTCGATGGCGTTGCGGCGGGCCTCAGCACCAAGTCAAACAAGCTCGGCTTCGTGGCGGCAAAGCCCATCGCTTCGGTTCTCAGCAACATCAATTCGTTCTTGCTGGGCGCCAAATCGACCAATCCCAAAGCGACGGTGCAAGTCATCTTCACCGGCGACTGGTCGCTGCCGGTTCGCGAAGCCGAGTCGACCAACGCGCTCGTCGACGCTGGCAACGACGTCATAACCTGCCATGTCGACAGTCCGAAGGTTGTCATTACCACCGCGGAGAAGCGCGGCGTAAAAACCTGCGGCCACAATGCGTCTCAGGCGCCGCTGGCCCCTAACGGCTTCATCACCGGCGCCGAATACAAATGGATCACGGTCTATTCGGGCTACGCCAACGACCTCAAGACCGGCAAGCCTATGCCCAATATGTGGGCCGGCGGCTATCCGGAAGATTTGGTGCAAAATACCCCGTTCGGCGCAGGCGCGACCGAGGAGGCCCGCAAGGCCGCAACCACGGCGATCGCCGACCTGAAGAAGGGTAAGCCGATCTATGTGGGTCCGCTGAAGGACAACAAGGGCAATCTCGTCATCAGCAAGACCTACGACAACAACGATCCGGCCCTGAACAGCATGAATTATCTGCTCGAAGGCGTTCAGGGGTCCATCACTTAAGTCTAGACCCATGCTCCGGCCGAGCCGTGCGGCGGCGTTCATACGCCGCACGGACGGCAGGTCCGTATGCCTCCGCAACGCAAGCGAAAAAAACTGACTGAAAGCATGGCCGATATTGCGCAGCCCCTGCCGATCACGGTGACATCGGGACGCTGGACCGACCTTGGCATCCGCATCCGCCGCGGCGCCGAGTATGTCGTCATTCCGCTGTTCGCGATCGCCGTCTCCGGTATTGCTTTTTCGTTGCTCCTGCTGGCGCTGGGAAAGTCTCCGTTCGACTTTTTCTGGCTCGTCGAGCGTGGCGGATTTGGCACGGCGTTCTCGATTGAGAATACGCTGCAAACCTCTTCGCCGCTCATTCTGACTGCCCTTTGCGTCGCCCTGCCGGCGCGCATCGGTCTTGTCATCATCGGCGGCGAAGGCGCCCTCGTGCTCGGCGGTTTTGCCTCGGCCGCCATCGCCATTCCGCTGGTCGACGGCCATACGTCGGTGGTGCTGACGCTGTCCATCATGGCGATAACCAGCGTCGTCGTCGGCGGTATTTGGATCGGGATTGTCGGCTATCTGCGCTACGCCCGAGGCGTCAATGAAACGATCTCATCGCTGCTGATGACCTATATCGGCATCGCGACGATGAACTTTTTCGTCGAGGGCGCGTTGCGCGACCTCACCAATCCGAACAAGCCGTCGACCAAACCGATCGGCGACGCCTACATGATCGGCAACATTCCCGGCACCGAAGTGCATTGGGGCCTTGTGGTGGGAATCGCGCTCGCGATCGTGCTGAGCATCCTGCTGTCGCGCACCACATTCGGTTTCGCCGTTCGCGTCTCGGGCGGCAATCCGCGGGCGGCACTGGCGCAAGGCCTGCCGGTCGGACGGTTGATCGTCATCTGCTGCGCAATTGCCGGCGCCTGTGCCGGTCTTGCCGGCTTCTTCCAGGTTGCGGAAATCCAGGGACGCGCCAACGCGTCGCTTGCCGCCGGCTACGGCTACACCGGCATCTTGATCGCGTTTCTGGCGCGGCATAATCCGGTCGCCGTCATACCGATAGCGATCCTGTTCGGCGGCATCGTTGCTTCCGGCGGCCTCATCGAACGTCGCATGGGTCTTCCTGATGCGACCGTCCTGGTCCTGCAGGGACTGACCTTCGTAGTGCTGCTCACATCGGAAACGCTGTACGGACGCTTCAAGATATTCCAAGTCGGCACAAGCGCGGATCGGACATGAACAACGGCGCATCGCTCACCGTTCTGATTGCTCTCGTCGGCGGGGCGTTACGTGTATCGACGCCCTTCATGTTCGTGGCGCTAGGCGAGTGCCTGACGGAGAAATCCGGGCGGGTCAATCTCGGCCAGGAGGGCACACTGGTTCTGGGCGCGATGACCGCCTACGCGATCTCCTATCAATCCGGCTCACCGTGGCTCGGCGTGCTCGCCGCGGGCTGCGCGGGCGCGGTGCTGGGCGCGATGCACGGCTATATTTGCAAGCTGCCGCGGGTCAACGACATCGCGGTCGGCATCGCGATGATGCTGTTCGGCACCGGCGTCGCGTTCTTCTTCGGCAAGCCGTACATTCAGCCCTCGGCGCCGCAGCTCGGCTCCTTCTCGCTTGGCGCCTGGACCCATAACCAGGACATCGCAACCGCGCTTCAGATCAACCCGCTGCTGCTGGTCGGCATCGGCGTTGCGGTGCTGATGGCGTGGGCATTTGCCAATACCAAATGGGGCCTGATCGTCCGAATGACCGGCGATAGCGCGGCTTCGGCGCGGGCCATGGGTGTTTCGATCGATCTGGTGCGCTTCCTGGCGACGACGATCGGCGGCTTTCTCGCCGGCATCGGCGGCGCCTTCCTCTCGCTGTATTATCCAGGCGCGTGGAACCAGGGCCTATCGTCCGGCCAGGGATTGATGGCGGTGGCGCTCGTTATTTTCGCGCGCTGGAGTCCGATCCGCTGCGTCCTCGCGGCACTGTTGTTCGGAGCCGCCGGCGCCATCGGTCCGTCACTTCAATCGGTCGGCATCACCCAGGGCTATTATTTCTTCAACGCGGCTCCGTACATCCTCACTTTGTTCATCATGATCGCCTCGGCCGGCTCGGCGCGAGCGGCGCGTGACGTTCCGGGCGAACTGAGCATCACCAGATAACATCGCCGCGGCGGAGACGCATGAGCGCACTCGGTGGATTGAATAAGACGCCCAACGGCCTGGTCTTGGGACTAGTCCAGCTTCAGCTGCCGGTCGTCAAAACTCCCGACGATCTCGCCGCGCAGACCGAACGTGTCGTCGCAATGGTCGGCAAAGCGCGGCGCAACATGCCGACGATGGACCTCGTGGTCTTTCCGGAATACGCCCTGCACGGGCTGTCGATGGATACCAATCCGGCGATCATGTGTTCGCTCGACGGCCCCGAAGTCGCGGCATTCAAGCGGGCCTGCATCGAGAACAAGATTTGGGGCTGCTTCTCCATCATGGAGATGAATCCGGGCGCCTATCCATTCAATTCCGGTATCATCATCGACGATGCCGGGGCGTTGCGGCTCTATTATCGCAAGATGCACCCTTGGGTCCCGGTTGAACCGTGGGAGCCCGGCGATATCGGCATTCCGGTCATCGACGGGCCGAAGGGCGCGAAGATCGCCCTGATCATTTGTCACGACGGCATGTTTCCGGAGATGGCGCGCGAGTGCGCCTATAAGGGCGCCGAGATCATGATCCGCACCGCCGGCTATACCGCGCCCGGTGCGCGAGGCCTGGCGTTTTACCAACCAATCCAACGCCTTCTGCAACCTGATGGTCACCGCCAATGTCTGCATGTGCGGCTCCGACGGCACCTTCGATTCCATGGGCGAAGGCATGATCGTGAACTTCGACGGTGCCGTTCTCGCGCACGGCACCGGCGGCCGCCCCGACGAGATCATCACCGCGGAAGTGCGCCCGGACCTGGTACGCGAAGCGCGCCGGCATTGGTCGGTGGAGAACAATATCTATCAGTTCGGCCACCGCGGCTTCACCGCGGTACGCGGGGGCGCGCAGGACTGTCCTTACACGTACATGCAGGATCTGATCGCCGGCCGTTACCGGCTGCCATGGGAAACCGAGGTCGTGCACGTCGACGGCACGTCCTGCGGATTTCCAGCGCCGACGCGGTGCTTCGGCGAGCGGCTCGATCGGGCAGCGGAGTGAACCATGCCGACAATCCCCGCTGATCCCTACGCGTGGCCGTTCGACGGCAAGATTACGCCGGACAACACCGCGATGATCATCATCGACATGCAGACCGACTTCTGCGGCAAGGGCGGCTATGTCGATGCCATGGGCTACGACCTCTCGCTCACGCGGGCGCCGATCGAGCCGATTCGCGCCGTTCTCGCCGCGATGCGCGCCAAGGGATATGGCGTCATCCATACCCGTGAAGGGCACCGTCCCGATCTCACCGATCTGCCGGAGAACAAGCGCTGGCGCTCGCAGCGCATCGGGGCCGGCATCGGCGATCCCGGCCCGTGCGGCCGTATCCTGGTGCGGGGCGAGCCTGGATGGGACATCATCCCTGAGCTCAAGCCCGCCGACGGCGAGCCGGTGATCGACAAGCCCGGCAAAGGCTCGTTCTGCGCCACCGATCTTGAACTGCTGCTGCGAACCAAGGGCTGGCGTAACATCGTGCTGAGCGGCATCACCACCGACGTGTGCGTGCATACCACGATGCGCGAAGCCAATGATCGCGGCTTCGAATGCCTGTTGCTGGAGGATTGCTGCGGGGCGACCGATCACAGCAACCATTTGGCGGCGATCAAGATGGTCAAAATGCAGGGCGGCGTGTTCGGCTCGGTGTCTAACTCAAAGAACTTTTTGGAGAACCTGCCATGAGTCTCGCTGCTGCCGTGCCGGCGCCGGAGATTACGGCGCCGCCGATGCGCGCTCCCTCACTGGAGACGGTCGGGATGACCAAGATCTTCGGATCGCTGGTCGCACTCGATGACGTCTCCATCAAAGTGGAGGCCGGGACTGTGCATGCGCTCCTCGGCGAGAACGGCGCCGGCAAGTCCACCTTGGTCAAATGCATCATGGGTTTCTACTCGGCCGATCGCGGCCAAGTGCTGCTTGACGGCAAGGAGATACGGGTTCGCAATCCGCGAGATGCGCTCGCCCACGGCATCGGCATGGTCTACCAGCATTTCACCCTGGTGCCGTCGCTGACCGGCGCCGAAAATCTCGTCATCAGCCGTGCCGATGCGCCGGCCGTCATCGATTGGAAAAAGGAAATGCGGCAGCTCGAGGCTTTCCTCGATCGCATGCCGTTTCGCGCGCCGCTCGACGTGCCGGTCGCCGCCATGGCCGCCGGCGAGAAACAAAAGCTTGAAATATTGAAGCTGCTCTATCTCGACCAGAAGCTGCTTATCCTCGACGAGCCGACCTCGGTGCTGACGCCCGGCGAGGCGGATGAAATGCTCGGCCTGCTGCGCGACATGACACACCGCAAGGAAATCACGGTCATCATGATCACGCACAAATTTCGCGAGGTCACAAGCTTCTGCGACAGCGTGACCGTGCTGCGCCGTGGACGCAAGGTCGGAGGCGGAAACGTCAAGGACCTTACGACCGAGGCGATGGCCCGCATGATGATCGGCGACACGCAAATTCGCGATCGCGCGGTGCGCAGCCCCACCCCTCCGGGCGACGTGGTGCTCGAGCTCGACGACTTGTGCGCCAAGGACGAGGAAGGCTTGTTGGCGCTGGATCATCTTAATCTGAAGGTTCGCTCGGGAGAGATCGTCGGCATTGCCGGTGTCTCGGGCAACGGCCAATCGGAACTGGTCGAGGTCCTCTCCGGGCAGCGGCCGCGGCTGGCCGGCCGCATGAGCATCAAGCAGCACCGCTTTCGGCCGGATCGCTCTTCCTTCTATCGTCTCAAAGTCTTCGGCTTGCCCGAGGAGCCGCACAAAAACGCCACCGTACCGAAGATGACAGTCGCGGAAAATATGGCGTTTCGCACCTTCGACCGGCCGCCATCGGCCAAGTTCGGCTGGTGGCTTTCGCCGAGCCCGATGCGCGAGAAGGCGCGTGATCTCATCAGCCGCTATCGGGTGAAGACGCCGTCGCCGGAGACCGCGCTGGCCGACCTGTCCGGCGGCAACATCCAGCGCGCGGTGCTGGCGCGCGAACTGTCCGGCGACGTTGATATGCTCATTGTCGCCAATCCGTGCTTTGGGCTCGATTTTGCGTCGGTCGTCGAAATTCGATCGCAAATCATGGAGCAGCGCAACAAGGGCGCCGCCGTGCTGCTGCTGTCCGAGGACCTCGACGAAGTGCTCGATCTGGCCGACCAGGTGGCGGTCATGTCTGGAGGCGCGATCAATTATCAGGTCCCTATCGCCGAGGCCGACCGGGCCACCATCGGCAAGCACATGGCAGGGCACTGAACTTTCGCGTAACTGTGGATATGGCCGACTTCGACCTTATCCTCTTCGACTACGACGGCACGCTGTTCGATACGCGCCCCGCGATCGCCTATTGTATCGCGCGCGCTTTCGAGCAAAGCGGCCGGCCGCCCCCGCCGAAAGAGTGCGTATTGGCAACCATCGCAGCGGGCTTGCCTTTGACCGAAAGCCTCGTCGCGCTGGATGCCGCTTTAGGCCATGACCTCCGCGCCCTGGACGATCTCGTTACGACTTATCGGCAGCTCTATCTCGACGAAGGCATGCCGCTTCTCAGTCCGTTTGCCGGCGTCGAGACGGTGTTACGGCGGCTCCGCGCCGGCGGCATCAGATCGGTCGTCATCAGCAACAAGGGCATAGAGGCGATACGGCGCTCGCTCCACCAGACGGGCCTCGAGGCCCTCGTCGATATGGTGTTCGGCGACCAACCCGGCCTGCCGAAAAAACCCGATCCTCTGCTTTTCACCGGGCACATTCTGCCTCGCTATAAGCGCCTGCCGCGCGACCGGATATTGATGGTCGGCGATACCGAGAGCGACATCCTGTTCGCAAAATCCGCCGGCATCCCCGCGTGCTGGGCGTCCTACGGCTACGGCGAGACCGAGCGCTGCCGCAGTCTTTCGCCCGAGCACGAAATTTCCAGCATCGCCGACCTCGTGCCCCTCGCCTGTCGTCGCGGCGCGTAAAGCCTCGCAACGGTCGACGGTCGCGACAGGGCTGAAAGGCGATCGGAAGCGCCCAATCCGGAAAGTCCGTACGGTCGCTATGAGGGCGAGCGTTGCGGCGAGCCGCCGTGGAAGCCGTCAGAGGGCAGGTGCATTCGACCGTTCTACATCTTGCCAAAGCTCGGAATAATCGGGCGGTATCAAACGCAATCGCTCGCCGCGGTCAAAGACCACGCGCTCGGACTGCGGCCTGCTGATCACTTCATTGACGGTACGCGCATTGAACACCACGAAGCGGGCCGGCGCACCGACAGCGAAGCGGCCGTGACCCGCCAGTCCGCCCATGGCGGCGGGATTGACGCTGACTAACGCCGGCGCGCCGGCGACGGGATGATCGAGGTGGAGGATACGAACCGCCTGCCGAAACGTATCGACGACGTCGTGGTCACCGTAGGCATAAAAACTGTCGCGGCAATTATCTCCGGCCGCCGCCACACGAATGCCGCGCTTGAGCATCTCGTGGACCACCGTGACGCCGCGCCAGCGCGGCGTGCGCCCGCTCGCGCGATCCTGCAGATACATGTTCACTGTCGGCAACGTCACAATCGCAATTTCCGCTTCGGCCACGAGATCGAGCGTGCGGTCGACGACACTTTCCGGCTGGTTTGCCAGACTGCAGCAATGGCCACACACGACCCGGCCCCTATAGCCGTGCCGCATCGCCGCACGCGCGACATGAGGCAGGGTGGCTGCGGCCGGATCGTGCGTCTCGTCGACATGCAGGTCGACGTCGAGATCGTAGCGTGCCGCCAACGAAAATAAATGGTCCAGGAGGGCGTCGATATTATCAAGCGGCCTGCCGTGATTGCCGATCGAGGCGCGCGTCACTCCACCCAGCAAGCCGCGCGACTGCGCAACCGTAGCCGCCACGAGATCACCGAAGGCTCCTTCCAACAGATCGATCGGACACAACGACACCGCCTGAAGTTCGACCTTTTCGGCCCATTCGTCGCGCTCCTCGCGCAAAGCCTGCCAGTTTCGCTCGATCGTTTCCGGGTAAGTATCGATATGCGTGCGGATCGCCGAAACGCCGTGGGCGTAGGCGCAGCGCAAGCCAAAGTCCATGCGGCGCTTGACGTCGGCCACGGTCCAGTTCACGCGATCCGCGGCCGCTGCAAGCCTGGCGTTGTTGAAAGTGCCGTCGATGTTGGGACTGCGGTCGACCGTGTGGCCCTTATCGAGATGGGTGTGGATGTCGATCAGGGTCGGCCAGACTTGGCGCCCGCCGAGATCGACATAAGGAGCGCCGTCCCGTTGCCCGCCCGGGCGGGCAACGCGCGCGAGCTTGCCGCCTTGGACCAGAAGATCCGCCTCGACGATGCCTTCGGCATCCGCGGGATCGCATGGGGCGCCGTCCAGCATGCAGGCGGGCGTGCGCGCGTTGACGAGCCAATAATGCCCGGCAGAGGGCCAAACGATATCCGCGAACCGGATTGGCATGTTCGGTACCCTTTGCGCCGCGTCACTCCCGTCGCAAGCACGCAAAGGGCATGCCAATCGGCGGCCTTCGACCGCGCCAGCCTATCGCGACGAAGACCACGCAGTGGCCGATATTGAGGACCGAGACACGACCCCGGGAAATTCGCGATCTGCTTGAAGCCGGCTCGAGGCACGAGCAATCGCCTGATGATGCCTTTCGCGAGCCACCGTTTTATTCAGTGGCCGTGACGCTCCAGTTCGAGCCGTTTTGCGCTTGTCCGTGCGGGACGCAAGCCGGTGTTCCTCTTGAACTGGCGAGACATCGATACTGTATTTATCCTGTCGGTTATGGTGGCAGCCAAATTTGCCGAGATGGCATCGGCCGCCGATCGAAGGGGTTCAATATATTTTTTGGCAAACCGGCTCGTTCGATCGGCGGAGATTGGCCACCAGACATTCAAGGCCCCGACGACTTCACTGTCGAGTTTGATCGGCACACCGATGGAGAAAATGCCCGTTCGTTCGAGCTCCTCGCCGTTGAATTTCGGCTCCCGAACGGCATAGCCGTGATCATTGGTCTCCTGAATGATCTCGTCCAGGGAGCTGCTGCACCGGCGCAATTGCCGCTTCCATTCCCCTCGCCGCTTAAGATCGGCAAAGATCTGTTGCCGATCGCTCTCCGACATTTCGGCCAGAACCGCCCTGCCGACGGAAGACAGCAAAATCGGAACCCGCCGCCCGATACGGGACCAGCGAAGAGCATAGGGAGATTTCGATCTTGTGGTGTCGATAAGGATCATCTGACTGCCGTCCCTGGCGAATAAATCCGACGGCCAGCGAACCGCGCTGACGAGACGGACCAGCGGCCCGACGGCGGCGCGCTTAATCGCCTGGGATTGTGCACCCTTCGGCACGATGGCCATGCTGGCCGAAGCGTAAAAAAGCGGCTCTTCAAGCCCACGCCACACGTGACCGCTGCTCAGAAGCTCCGCCAGAATTCTGTGAACGACCGCCTTCGACAGGCCGGTCGCGAGGCAAACATCGGAAAAGGTCGATCCGTCGCGTCGGGCCAGAAAATCGAGAACTTCCAATCCACGTGCGAGGGCGCGCATGACGACCTTTTGGTTCCGTTTCCAAGAACTATAGTCAAGATGCGAGGGCTATTAAACAATCAGGCGACAAAATGCGTTAAAGGAGCGCAGTCGCCAAGACGAATCTTTTCGCGAAGCATCATTTCGATCAGTTCCGCCTTATCGGTCTGGTGCTCGGGCGACGACCAAAGATTGTGTAATTCATCGGGGTCCGTCTTGCGGTCGAAGAGCTCGCCCCGCTCTACGCCGTCCCAAAGGGTAAGCCGCCAGCGCGGCGTCAGGAAGGTTCGCGTTCGTAGCCCCTTCTCGATACCCAAATGGACGCCGAGCTCGTCTTCTTCCACCATGAGACCAAACCGGTCAGGGAACTGTCCCGAACGCGCACATGAAACGATGTCGAAGCCTTGATTGCCGTTCGCCGCAGCCAAGCCGGCGCGCGCGAGAATGGTCGAGCCGATATCGATAGTCCCGCCCAGCACCTGGCTCACCGAAGGACGGGCGTCATCGGGATCCGCCCATAGGAACGGCACATGAAGCACCCCCTCGTAGTGCAGGCCGTGCTTCAACATCAATCCGTGATCCCCCATGAAGTCGCCATGGTCGCTGGTGAAGACGACGACGGTATTCTCATCCAGATTTAGACGCTTGAGCGCGCTCAAAACCCGGCCAACGCCGTCGTCGATCATCGTGATCATGCCGTAAGTGAGCGCGATCATCTGCCGGACCGCGAGTTCGTCGGTGGTCGCGAATGGAACGGGCCCGGACGTATTGCTGCGACCGGCCGCGGCCAATCGCCGGAGTTCGGTAAGGAACGCCGGCTCATGCTCGTCAACCTCGCGGAAGGAAGCCGGCACGGGAATCTGGTCGGGGTCGTACAGGTCGAAATAGCGCCCGGGCGGAGTGAACGGATGGTGAGGGTCCGGAAATGAGCAGTGCAGGAAAAACGGCTCTTCGCGCTCCCCCGCTCCATAACCTTCGAGATAGCGGATGGTCTCTTCGGCGACGAAGGTTGTCGGATAAAGCTCTTCCGGCACGGCCGTCCGCCAAGCTTGCGGCGCGCGCAGCCCCGACGCCGGCAGCGCATTCTGCCACCCCCGCAGCGAATCGGGATCGGGATGCCGATCGATGAGCCATTTGGTATAGTGCCCTTGTACCTGATCGCCGTGCCCGTCGGCGAGGCGGACCGTGTCGAACCCGTAATACGGCGTTGGGAAAGCGCGGCTGGGGTCGGCGCGCCACAGGTGCATGAGTTCAGCCTCATACGCCTCACCGACCCGACGCTCGCGACTGGCATCGCGCAATTCTTCCGGAAGCGACGCCAACAGCGGGGACGGTTCAGGAACGAGCTTATTCGTCATATTCTGCAGATGGCATTTTCCGACCAGCGCCGTGCGATATCCCGCGTGCCGCAGGAGATCGACAAACGTAACCGCGTTGCGGTCGAGCGGGATTCCGTTATGGCGCGAACCGTTCACACTTGGCATCCGCCCCGTCATGAAGACGATGCGGTTCGGCATACAGATCGGACAGGCGACATAAAAATGTTCAAACCGGAGTCCTCTCGCGGCGATCGAGTCGATATGCGGAGTCTTTACGATGTTATTCCCGTAACATCCGAGATGATCGGCACGCTGCTGGTCCGTCATGATCACCAGGAAATTTGGTCGGCTCATTGGTCGATTACCTGCAAGTTGCGGCATCCGCTCGGGACTGAATACCCGGGGGTGGGCGGCTGCGTCCGGCGCCGGCTCAATCTGTCACGGGGCGAGTGTCCGGCGAACCGATTATGCGCAGGTTCCGCCAGGCGGAACTGATTGATGCGCCAGGGTGCGAAAAAGCCGCTACGCTTCGCCGCGCATGTGCGTTCTGGCGCAAAAACTATCAAAGACCACGCCAGACGATCGGGCGCGATAAGACGCCGGAAATCGCTCGGGAGGATAACCACGTGATCGACAAGCGAATTTTCGTCAAAGGCGCCGTTGCAGCCGGCTTCGGCTTCACGGCAGGTGCGGCGTTCGGCCAAACATATCCTTCGAAAACCATCCGCATAATCTCGCCGGCGCCCGCAGGTTCGCCCCCTGACATCATGGCCCGCATCGTCGGCACTGCGATCGGACAGGCCCAAGGCTGGACGGTGATAACCGAGGACAAACCGGGTGGCGCCATGACCATCGGCACGATGGAGGTCTTGCGACAGCCTGCGGACGGTTACACGCTGCTTACGGTCTCCAGTCCAATCGCCGTCGCGGCCGAACTCGTTCCCAACACGCATTTCAACGTCGAGACCGATTTATCTCCGGTCATTCAGATCGGTTCGACCTATAATGTGCTTGTGGTGAACCCGTCGCTCCCCGTCAATTCGCTGCGCGATTTCATCGCTTACCTCAAAAAGAGTCCCGGAAAGTACACCTTTTCGTCAGGCGGCTTCGGTACGCCCGCGCATCTGCTGGGAGAGATGTTCAAGCTGGAAACCGGAGTGCAGACGCAGCACGTTCCCTACCAGGAAAACGGCCGCGCCATTGCGGACATCATAAATGGCACCAACACTTATCAATTCATCACTGCCGTCTCGGTCGTTGAACTGATAAAGAGCGGAAAATTGCGCGCGCTGGTGGCCTTGAGTCATGAGCGTGTGCCGTCCTTGCCGGACGTTCCGACCGTCGTCGAGGAGGGCTACCCCAATCTCGCCAGCGAGGACTGGGCCGGCATTTTAGTGAAATCCGGAACGCCGGACTCTGTGATAGCGCAATTGAATTCCGCCATGAACAAAGCGCTGCAGACTGATAAAATCCGGCAGGCGCTTACCAATGTCGGCACCAGGGTCGTCGGCGGAACGCCTGCGGCATTTGGCAGTCTGATCCACGAACAGGTTGCGCATTGGTCGAAGATCATTAAGGACGCTCATATCACGATCAATCAGTGATCAATTGGCGCCCGACTAACCAGTCGCCGCCACGCCTGACTTCTGGTCGGACGACGATCTCAATAATGGGAATCTCCCGTGCGTCACCGTGATTTCGAACTCCTGAGCCTCGATCAAAACCGCGCAACACCGGGAGTCACGTTATTTTCTCCGCTCAACGGCAAAGCGACGTATCTGATTGGATTGCGGGGCGAAATTCTCCATCAATGGGAGCATCCGCTGGTCACCGGGACGTATGGCTATTTGCTGGAGAGCGGAAATCTGCTGTGGGCAGGCCGGCTGCCGGAGGGCCCGCAGCACATGGGCGGCCGTGGAGGACTCCTGCGCGAATACGACTGGGACGGCAAGGTTGTCTGGGAGCACAAACACGTGGGCCAGCACCACGATTTCCGCCGGCTCCCCAATGGCAACACGCTGTTTCTCGGCTGGGAAAAAGTGCCGAAAGAAATCGCCGATCGCATTTCGGGCGGCATTCCCGGTACGAGCCACGCCGACGGCTGCATGTACGGCGACACCATCTTCGAAGTCACGCAAAACGGCGATACGGCCTGGGAGTGGCATGCCTGTCGAGATATGCAGGTTGAAAGATATCCGCTCGTCTGCAGCCAGATCCGCGACGAATTCGCTCACGCCAACGCCATTTCGCCGCTCGCCAACGGCGACATTTATATCAGTTTCAGACGTCTCAACATGATCGGCTTGATCGACAAGAAAACCAAAGCGATGAAATGGGAACATCGCGACGACAGCTTCGGGATGCAGCACGATTGCGAACCGCTCCCGAACGGCAATATCACGCTGTTTGCAAACGGCACCAATACCACCACGAATCCGTTTTCGCGGGTGATCGAACTCGATCCGGCCACTCACAAGACCGTTTGGCAATATCGCGGCAAGCCGAACTACACGTTTTTCAGTCCCCATATCAGCGGCGCACAGCGACTTTCCAGCGGCAATACGCTGATCTGCGAAGGGCAGTGGGGGCGGCTTTTCGAGGTCACGCCCGAAGGCGAGATCGTCTGGGAATATGTTAGCCCGTTCATGGGCTTAGATCGCAATGGCGATCCGTCGAACGAGGTCTTCCGCGCTTATCGGTACGCATTGGACTCCCGGCAAATTCAAAATCGGGTCCAGCCGGTCTATTGATGATTTCGTCGGGCGGACGATTTCCGATTGATCGAGAGATCGTTTTCGAGCTTTGTCAGCAGATCGTTTAATTCGTCCGGTTTTGTCCCGGCCCCGAATACATAACGGTCGGGCCGCACGACAACGGCGGCAACCCCGTGCGCGGCAAGCCAATCGGCAAGCACCGTACCCGTCCTCGACTACCGTGATTACGGCAGCGTCGGAAGTTTGCGGGACCGTGCTGACGACAACGAATTCTCCGTCGATGTCATGCCAGAATTTCACGGCTTTTTCGGATAGCCCTTCAATGACCCTGGCCGAATCGGTGACGACGGCAAAACCCGGCTTCATAAGGTCGTCCAGGCGAACCCGGTTGCCGGCATTTTGGAATACGAACGGCTGGACAAACAGCGCCCCGGCTAATTTCGCTCCAGGTGCGATCAAACCGGCTTGCAAATCGGGAATGAGTTTCTGCCTGACGGTCGGCGCTCGACCGCTCTGCAGGTCGGCGCGAAGCCGGATGTCGCGCTTTCGTGCCGCGATCGGATCGAGTTCACCGATGATCTCACCCAGATCCTTGGCCGATTTGACCACGGCGCCGACGTGAGGTGCCCGCTCGCTCTGATAGGTGTCCAATAGATAATCGCCGGCGGCGCCCGCCAATACGACGCGAAGTTTCCAAGCCAGATTGAAGGCATCTCGAATGCCTCCGGACAAGCCCTGCCCGAGGAACGGCGGCATCTGATGGGCCGCGTCGCCCATCAGAAAGACCCGGCCGAGACGCCATTGCCGCGCCAAGAGTGCGTGAAACCGGTAGACGGCCGACCGCCAGATCGTCAGATCGGAAGTCTCGGTAAACCCGCCGAGAACTTTCAAAATCGCTTCATGGCTCGAAAACATTTCGGCCTCTTCGCCAGGCATCAACTTGATTTCCCAGCGGCGTAACTTTCCCGGTCCGGGCACATAAGTGCCCGGCCGCGACGGCCAGCAATACTGAAAGCACTTGTTGGGCCGTTTCGTCAGATCGTCGGTCCAAGCGTCCACCACCATCCACAGTTCGTCGAAGGCGAGATCGGTTAGCCCGACATCAAGCCGTTTGCGGACGAAGCTGTTCGCACCATCGCAGCCGACGAGATAGCAAGCCTTCAGGACATCGACAGGCGCGTTACCTTGCAAGCGCAGCGTCACGCCATCTTGATCTTCATCGAATCCAACGGCCTGCGTACCCAAAAAGATATCGGCATTGGCGCGATCGGAAAGCCTATCTCGCAAGGCATATTCGAGTTCGGGTTGCACGAAGCTGGCGTTCGGCGTCCAGCCAAGCGGATATGGCGGCGAAAGCATCTTGAATTCGAATATGATTTCGCCGTCGACTCCGAGATATTGGGTGCCGGGATGCGGTGCGATTGACCGCTCCAGAAACGCCACCAGCCCGCATGCCTGAAACACACGCAGAACCTCGTGATCGAGGACAATCGCGCGAGGCTTGTCGTAGATATCGAGGCTTCGCTCGACAACGGCGACCCCTAGGCCATAGCTCGACAGTAAATTGGCGAACGTTGCCCCAACGGGACCATAACCGACGATCGCGACATCATATGCGGCTTGCGCGGACGCTGCCATTTTCCAACTGAAATCTAGACCGGTTAGGCTGCGCAGTTGAGGCCATCGAGCGCGGAGCCATCCATGGAATTCGAGCGATGTTCCGCTTGGCGGAACCTCCACCCGCCGGGACCAGGATGAGAATAGGCGAGCGCGCGAATTCGCTGGCGTTTTCTTGGGGGAACGCCCATATCAAGGCCTTCCCCACACGGAGATTCGAATGGCCCCGCGCCAGATGAAAATGCCTGAAAAAGGCGAGACCGAACATGAGCCGGAGCAATTCTCGCAGAAGAAGCGGCCCGAAGCCGGGCGTTTTCTGCTTCAGGTTGACCGGCAAACGAAGGGATCATATCCGACCGTCGAGGCCGCTCAAACAGTCGGGCTCGTGATTAAGAAAAACTACCCGATCATTCAGGTGAGCGTGTACGACACGGTCGATTGCATGAATACCATGGTGGAACTGCCCCCGGCATAATCAGGCGGCATTTCTTCAGGCGATTCCTTCTGGCTACGTCCGTTCCGAGTCCGAACGCATCGACCTGAAATAATGTTCGGCGTGCTGGTAGTAATTCTCTGCCGCGACCGTGTTGCCAATTTGGGCCTCGGCGCGGGCCAGTGCCACATACCGCTCATAGTTTCTCTGCGCGTTATGGGCGCTGTTCGGCTCGGGGCGAGCGGCACTCGATGGCCATCGTTTCGAACGCGCAGCGAATGACGCTGCCCGTCTGGGTTGGTGTGCACTCATGATCGTCTTTGGGCCATTCCGAATATCTCGCTTGCTGATAGTTCCCGCAGAGCCCTGCCGGGGGAAAACGCCTGCAATATGGGAGCCGATTGGTTCAGCAGAACCTGCTGCATTACACGCGAAATAGGTGAATTAAACGTGCGACATATCACAAAAGCGGCCAAATGCTGTTTCTTTATCTCCGGCACACCCATTATTCGTGTATATAGCCATGCGCCGGCTTATCAAGCGTGCTGCCTAAAGGACGGCGACGTAGCGAAGTCTCCGTGTTCTTGCAATTGACGGGCATAAGTGCTCTTCGGCAGGCCCGATTGCAAATATCGACTCATTTTTTACTGCGGATGCCGTCGGCACCGAATAGTGCATGTCCGTTCGCCAGTGGCCCGGTAGCTGGTCATGGGGCGTCGATTGCGGAGACTCATGGCAAACAAGACGAAGCTTACGCCGCCGAGGGAAGAGATGCCAGAGCAGGAGGACCGCGAGATTCCGCTGCTCGACCTTTTCGACGCCGCCGTCAAAAAGCTGATCGGCACCGCTAAGAAGCGCGGTTATGTCACCCACGACCAGATCAACGCCTTGCTGGGCGCTGAGGATGTCAAATCCGAGCAAATCGAGGACATCCTGACGAGGTTGAACGAGATTGGCGTCAACGTCGTCGAGACCAAGGAGGCCGAGCTCGAAGAAGACGAGAAAGAGGCGGAGAGCCGCGACGAGCCCGAGGACGAAGCCGAGGGCGAAAATGAGTTGGTCGAAGTCCGGCACGGGCCGGTTCCGGCAAAGCCGACGGCCAAAGAGCCCGCCGAGCGCACCGACGATCCCGTGCGTATGTATCTCCGCGAAATGGGCTCCGTGGAACTGCTTTCGCGTGAGGGTGAGATCGCGATCGCCAAGCGCATCGAGGCTGGCCGCGAGGCCATGATTGCCGGACTCTGCGAGAGCCCACTCACCTTCCAAGCCATCATTATCTGGCGGGACGAGCTCAATGAGGGCAAGGTCCTCCTGCGCGACATCATCGACCTCGAAGCGACCTACGCCGGCCCCGACGCCAAGGCCATGCCGGCGCCGGTGATTGGCCCAGACGGCCAGCCGATTCTGGGTATCCCCCTCCCCGACCAACTGGCGCAGCCGCCGCTGATCCCGGCGCCAGCCACCGCACCCCCGACCGCCATTCCGTTCAAGCCGGCCCGTGGGACCGCCGACGGCGAGGTAGCGGCAGCAGACGGGACGAGCGACAGCACCCCAGACGATGACGACGACATGGAGAATTGGCTCTCGGTCACCGCGATGGAAGCGGAGCTCAAGCCCAAGGTGATCGAGACCTTCGACACCGTCGCCGACATCTACAAGCGGCTGCGCCGCCTGCAGGATCAGGACATTCAGCTTCGGCTCCAAAGGCAGTCGATTTCGCCGGCGCAGGAGCGCAGCTATAAGAAGCTGAAGAAGGACATAACCGGCGAGCTGAAATCGCTGAGTCTCAACCGCGCGCGCATCGACGCGCTGCTTGAGCAGCTCCAGGACATCAACAAGCGGCTGGTCGGTTACGAAGGCCACCTCATGCGGCTCGCCGAGAGCCACGGCGTTTCGCGCGAGGATTTCCTCAAAAACTACCTCGGATCCGAGCTCGACCCACTCTGGCTCAATCGCGTATCGAAGTTCTCCGCTAAAGGCTGGAAAGGCTTCGTGGCGCGCGACAAAGACCGCATCAAGGAACTGCGCACGCAGATCCACATGCTGGCGATCGAGACCGGGCTCGAGATCGGCGAGTTCCGCAAGATCGTGCACAGCGTGCAAAAGGGCGATCGCGAGGCGCGTCAGGCCAAGAAAGAGATGGTGGAGGCGAACCTGCGGCTCGTCATCGCCATCTCCAAAAAATATGTCAATCGCGGCCTTCAGTTCCTCGACCTCATCCAGGAAGGCAATATCGGCCTGATGAAGGCGGTAGACAAGTTCGAGTACCGGCGCGGTTACAAGTTCTCGACCTACGCCACCTGGTGGATCCGTCAGGCGGTCAGCCGCTCGCTCGCCGATCAGTCGCGGACCATCCGCGTCCCGGTACACATGATAGAGGCGGTCGGCAAGATCGTGCGGACGAGCCGGCAAATGCTCACAGAAATCGGCCGCGAGCCGACACCGGAGGAATTGGCGCAAAAGCTCGGCATGCCGCTCGAAAAGATACGCAAGACCTTGAAGATCGCCAAGGAACCGCTCTCGCTGGAGACGCCAATCGGTGAGGAGGGTGACGCCAATCTCGGCGACTTAATCGAGGACAAAAACGCTATCCTGCCGATCGACGCCATGATCCAATCGAACCTGCG
>CAWHBC010000033.1:0-13295 GCA_963827465.1 uncultured Alphaproteobacteria bacterium | reverse complement strand
CCCCAGCATCGAGACCGGCTGCAACGCCTTCATCGGATCGATCAGCGGATGGCTCCGCAGAATCATGTCGGCCATGTGGATGGCGGTACTGCCGAGGAAGATGGTGTAACCATCGGGCGCCGAATGGGCGACCGCGGTCATCGCCACCGAGCCGCCGGCGCCCGGCATGTTCTCGACGATGACGGTGCCGAGCGTGCGGCTGACTTTGTCGGCCCATGGCCGGCCGACGATGTCGAACACGCCGCCCGGCGGAAACGGCAAAACGAGGCGGATGGGCCGCGACGGGAAAGTATCGGCGCAGGCAAACCGCGGCGCCGCCGCCAGCGTGGCGACGCCTATGGCCGAACGCAGCATTTCGCGGCGCGACGCTCTCATGTGTTCCTCCCCTTATGGTCTTATAGTTATGTTATCCGGCGCAGCGCGCCGACTTTAGATCGGTTTGAGATTGGCGAATTTGACGACTTTCGCCCATTTATCGGTTTCGTTGGCGATGAATGCCCGGAAGCCGGCGGCCGGCATGGCGGCGGGTAAAAAGCCAAGAGCATCGAGATGGGCTTTGATCGCCGGCTCGGCGAGAGCCGTGGCGATCGCCGCATTGAGCTTGTCGATCGTCGCGGGCGGCGTATCTTTCGGCACGCCGACACCGAGCCAGCCGGCGACGTCATAGCCGGGCACGCTCTCGGCAATGGCCGGAACGCCGGGCAGAGCGTCAAGCCGTTTTGCCGTCGTCACCCCGAGCGCGCGCAATTTGCCGCTTCTGACATAACCGATGCAGGACACGATGGGATCGAACATCACCTGAACGCGGCCGGCCTGCAGATCGGTCTGCGCTTCCATTTCGCCGTGCGCCGGTACCTGAACCATCTGCACGCCGGTCAGCATTTTGAAATATTCGGCGCTGAAATAGGTGAGGTTTCCGGTGCCGGTCGAAGTGACGTTGATCTTACCGGGATTGGCCTTCGCATAGGCGATGAATTCGCCAACCGTCTTTGCCGGAAACTCCGGGTTGACCACCATGACGAACGGATTTTCGCCGAAGCTGCCGACCGGCGCGATGTCGCGGATAAAGTCATATTTGAGATCGGAATAGAGCGCCGCATTGATCATGTTCGGCGTGCCGGCCAAAAGAATGGTGTAGCCATCGGGCGCGGCGCGAACGACCGTTTCGGTGGCAATATTGGTGCCGGCGCCGGGCCTGTTCTCGACGACGAAGGGTTGGCCGAGGCGCTGCGACAGCGATTGCCCGATCAATCGCGCAATGACGTCGGGCGCACCGCCGGCGACAAAGCCGACGACGAAACGAACCGGCCGCGCCGGATAATCGTCCGCTAGCGCGAGCCGTGGCGATACTGCGGCGGCGCCCGCCGCCAATTGCAGCAACCTCCGGCGCGGCAATTTCATACCGAACCCCCTCCGCTGCGTTTCCCTAGTCCGCTTTGATCTTGGCGAACTCCACCACCTTGGCCCATTTTGCGGCTTCGGCAACCACGAACTTCGAAAACGTGGCGGAATCCATCGGCACGGCCTCGCCGCCGAGGTCTTTGATACGCGCCGTAAGCTGCGGATCGGCAAGCCCGGCCGTGATGTTGTCGCTGAGAATTTGGACGATCGCGTCGGGAGTTCCCTTCGGGGCCGAGGTCCCGTCCCAGGCGGTTGCGTCGAACCCGGGCAGCACTTCACTGATGCTCGGGACCTCCGGCAAAATCTCCGAGCGCGTTGCGCCGGTGACGGCGAGCGCCCGCAGCTTGCCGCTGCGGATAAAGCCGATGGCCGTCGAGATGGTGATGATGAAGGCTTGCACCTGCCCGGCCAAAAGATCGGTGATCGCCGGCGCCGGGCCGCGATAGGGCACGTGAACCACATCGATGCCGGCCTGCATTTTGAGAAGCTCGATCGCGACATGCATCGGCGTGCCGACCCCGGGCGAGGCGAAATTGATCTTGCCGGGGTGGGCCTTGGCGTAGGCGATGAAATCGGTGAGCGTCTTGGCCGGAAACGACGGATTGACCAAGAGCACCATCGGCAGCCGGATGACGCCGGCGACTTGGACGAAATCCTTGACGAAATCGAAATCCAGATTTTTGTACAGCGACGCGTTGATCGCGTCGGCGGTGACGGAAGTCAGAAGCGTGTAGCCGTCGGGAGCCGACTTTGCGACGGCACCGGCCGCGACATTGCCGCCGGCGCCGACCCGGTTCTCGACAATGAAGGGCTGATGCAGCTTCTCCGCCAGCCATTGGCCGACCAGCCGCGACACCAGATCGGGCGTGCTGCCGCCGCCGAAGCCATTGAATATGTGAACCGGCCGCGCCGGATAGTCGAGCGCGAAGGCAACGCGCGGAACGGCCGAACCAGCGGCGGCCGCAGCAAGAGACAAAAAACTCCGACGCGGGATTTCCATAGGCGGGTCTCCGGCCGAGCCGCTTAAGAATGGCGGAAGCCTAACCCGCGCCAATCGACGAGAGAAGAGCCGCGACAATCGGTCCGGCGACGCTTTGGCCGGTGCTTACGACCAGAGCGGCGCGGCCTCGGCAAAAGGCGTCGCGCCGTCGTACCTTGTGTATTCGCCGGCGTCACCCTCCGAATGGCCTTCAAAAAAACCGCGGGCGGGCTGACCCGTCTTGCCTACGCGCGTTTGGGCGGAACCTTTTTGCCTTCCTTGCGCGCCTTCGAGAGCCCGATCGCGATGGCCTGTTTGCGGCTTTTCACCTTGCCGCCCTTGCCGCCGCGGCCGCTTTTGGCGGTGCCGCGCTTATAGCGCCGCATCTCACTTTCCACGTCCTTGCCCGCGCCGGGGGAATATTTGCGCTTCCTCTTCTTAGCCATGTCCTGTCTCCAATGATCGATCGACAATCGCAACGGCAATCGCGGCGCCGCTTGTTCATGCCGCGACTTTCAAGACCACCTTGCCTTCGGTATGGCCTTGCTCGACGAAATCCATGGCGCTTGCCGCCTCCGCCAGTCCGTAGGTTCTGGCGATCTTCGGCTTGACCTTGCCCTCGTCGATCAAACGCCCGATCTCTTCCAGTTCGCCGCCGTTTTCCTTGCAGGTATAACGCAACGCACGCACGCTGGCGGCCCGCGCTTTTTCCTGCGACGGCTCGGCCAGCGTCGACACCAGAATGCCGCCGCGCTTGATCACCGCAAACGACCGTTCCTGTGTTTGCCCGGCAATGAGATCGTAGACCAGATCGACATTCTTGACGACGTCTTCGAACTGCTGGGCTTTGTAGTCGATCACCTCGTCGGCGCCGAGGCCACGGACGAAATCGACGTGCTGCGCGGACACCGTGGTGATGACATAGGCGCCCCGCGCCTTGGCGAATTGGATGGCGAAATGGCCGACACCGCCCGAGCCGCCGTGAATCAGCACCCGCTGTCCGGCCTTGAGTTCGCCGTAACGGAACAAGCCCTGCCACGCGGTAAGCCCGGCAAGCGGCACCGATGCCGCGGCGACGAAATCCAGCGAGCGCGGTTTGGGCGCGGCTTCGCTGTCCCGCACGATCGCATATTCGGCATAGCCGCCGTGCTCGATGCCGAGCATGGCGAATATCGCATCGCCTTTTTTCCAGTCGTCGACGAGGCCGCCGCAAGCCTCGACGATGCCGGCAATGTCGCGCCCGGGCACATAAGGCAGATCGGCGCCTTTAACGGCGGGATATTTGCCTTCGCGGATCTTGTAATCGACCGGATTGACGCTCGCCGCCATGACCCTGACCAGCATTTCCTCCTCGCCGAGATCGGGGCGAGGTAAATCTTCCATTGTCAGGACCCCCGGGCCGCCGAAAGCGTGAAAGCGCAGTACCTTCATGACCGTTCTCCATTGCGGAATTGGACCGGTGTTTTTGCAACAACCGGGCGGTGACCGGTAGAGTTCCGCCGATCTCCGGCACGCTTAGACACCGGGATAATTTTTCTGCTTGAGCAGGCGCGCCAGATGTACGGCGTTCGACGCCAGCATCGGGTTCCATTCGGCGACGACCTTCGGTGTTTTCAGCAAATCCTTGTATTCCTTGCTGCCCATGGCCTCACCCACCCAATAGGTCATGCCGCCGGGCGGCACTGTAAAACCGACCTCGATCAGCGCTTGGAACAATTCGGCTCCGGTATGATGCGCGCCGTCCTCGTTGCCGACGACGACCGCGAGCGCGACTTTGCCGTAGGACGGCATACGGCCCTGCTTGTCGGTCTCGCCGAGAAACGCGTCCATGCGCTCCAAGACGCGCTTGGCGACGCTCGACGGCTGGCCGAGCCAGATCGGAGTGGCGATGATGACGATGTCGCTCTCGATGATGCGGCGGCGCAGTTGCGGCCAAGCGTCGTTGGCGCCTTCGTCGGATGAAACGCCCGGCTTGATCTCGAAATCGACGGCGCGGATCACTTCGCCGACGGCGCCATGCTCTGCGAGCTCATCCATGATCTGTTTGAGCAACGCATCGGTCGACGACTTTTCCCTGGCATGCGCGCTTTTCAGGCTGCAGTTAAAGGCAAGGACCTTGAGTTTGCGCGACGCCATCGCAATGTCAGCCGTCCGACGGATGGGCCAGGCTCGGCCGGAAACGCGGTGGCGACGGCGAAGCTACCGCGGCCGAAGCCGCCGGCTGCTCCCGCGGTATCTTCGCATCTTCCGGGCGCTGCCGGCCAAGCGTCCAGTTTTTGTAGATGCGCACTTCCGGGTTGGGCACGGTCCAACAGGCGCCGTCCTCGTCCATAAACACCACCCAGAACAGCGCCGACTCCGGCCCGTAATCGATCAGGAAATGCGCCCAGCCCTCGCCCTTCGGCGTGACCATGGGCAACGGAGGATTGAGCTGTAAAATCATAACGACGTCTTCCGGGTCATTCGGCAATGTCGGAAACGTCGGGGCGCCACGAATGGTTCCAGCTTTTCGCCGCGGCTGCCGCAGCCCGCGGCGCCCGCCGCGGGCTCGGATCTCACCGAGCATCAATACGAGACGCTCAGCGCGGGCTCATACGCGCCGCGCCGGGCTGGCCGGGCACCTTGAAGCGCTTGCCGGTGTCGGTGACTTTGGTGCCGTCGACGCGCAAAATGGAAAAGTCGTTGTCCATGTAATTGCCGACGTAGATATATTTGCCGTCGGGCGTGAAGGCGACCGCTTCCGGAAGCGCGCCGACCTCGATGTCGTTTAATCGCGTGACTTTCTTGCCGTCGATTTTCAGCACCGTCACGACGCCGTGCGGGTGAAAGCTACCAATCCGACTTGGGATGGTCGGAGCCGGTTGCATCGACCGCTACCGCGAGATTGCCTTTCGGGCTGAACGCCAGACTCTCCGGACTGTCGGGCGCGGTGACGTGGTCTTTCTTATTGTAAGTCACCTTGTCGCCATCGAAAGAAGGTTCGGTCCTACGCCATGCCCGCCCGGCGGCTGCCAGAATTCCTCATGCCACGATCCGTGGAATTGCCGACGTCAGCGCGAGTCCGCCTGCGGGCGCCATGCCAGCAGCCGTCGCTCGATGAGAAGAACCGCGTAGTACATCGCCATCGCGACGACCGCCATGATAAGAAGCGCGGTGACCGCCCCCGTCATGTCGATCACGTTCAGCGAGTTGGTGATGTACCAGCCGAGCCCGGCGCTGGCGCCGACAAGCTCTCCTACCACGGCGCCGGTCAGCGCCAGGCCGATCCCGATCTTGGTCGCGGCCAGGAGCCAGGGAATAAGCGACGGGATCAGCACATGGCGCAGCATCTGCCACCGGCTGGCGCGCATGCTACGCAACGCATCGACCAGGTCATGATCGATGCTTTCAATCCCTTCGCGCGTGTTGAACAAGACGACGACAAAGACGATCGATACGGCGAGGAGTATTTTCGACAGAATGCCGATACCGAACCAGACGACGAAGAATGGTCCCAGCGCCACGCGCGGCAGGCCGTTAATACCGATGACATAGGGATCCAACACCGTGGCTGCGAACCGCGAGCGCGCCATCAGAACTCCGCCGCAGATACCGACCAGGAGCCCGAGGAAGAGACCACCGACGGTTTCTTCCAGGGTCGGCAGCAGGTTGCGCCACAGATCGCCGTTTTGCGCCATTGTTGCGAGCCGGCCGATTACGAGCGACGGCGAGCTTGCGAGCGAACGCATGCCCGGATCGGTATCCGCGGCGACCTGCCAGGCCACGATTAGGACAAGCGCAAGCAGCCAGGATGCCAGACGGGGGGACAAGAGCAAGGAACTGCCGCTCCTGCCCTGGCCCGAGCGTGCATCGCTCTTCACTGCTCCATCTCCCGCGCCGCCGGCAGGGCGTCCCAAACCCGGCGCTGCAGATCGTCGAAACCGGCGATAAACCGGCTGGCATGATAGTCGCGCGGCCGCGGCAGCGGGACGGCAATTTCACATTCGATGCGTCCGGGTCCATGGGACATGACGAGCACGCGGTCGGCCAGCACCACGGCCTCTTCGATGTCGTGGGTCACGAACACCACCGTCTGCTGCGAACTCCGCGAGCAAGCTCAGGAAGAAATTGCCGACGTGGATCCGGGTCTGGGCGTCAAGCGCGCTGAAGGACTCGTCCATGAGAAAAACCGCCGGATCGTAAGCGAGCGCGCGAGCGATGGCGACCCGCTTTCGCATGCCGCCGGAAAGCTGTCCCGGAAACAGGTCGGCGGCATTGTCCAGTCCGACATGGGCCAACAAAGCCCGCGCCCGACTTCGCGCCGCCGCTGCGGACGCACCCGCCAGTCGAAGGGCGAGCTCGATATTGCTGCTGGCGGTGCTCCAGGGCAACAGCGCATCGGTTTGAAAGACGAATCCGACGCGCGTTTCGAGGCCGCCGCCGAATTCAATATTACCGGACGCCAGCGGCACCAATCCGGCAATCGCTTTAAGCAGTGTCGACTTGCCGCAACCGCTTGGGCCAACGATGGCCACAAACTCGCCCGCCGCGACCGAAAAGCTGACATCGCTGACCGCCGGCACTTCGGATATGCGCTGCGCGCCCCGCTGCGGGTAACGCACGGAGACGTCCTTCACCACCAAGCTGCTGCGGCTCGCATCCACGGCCGTTGTCAACGCGACCGTTCAAGAATGAGGAGCGTTCTGCGTCATCAATTCGTAGCTCGGAAAATTATCGGTCGGAAAGTCGCCCGAGTTGAGCAGCACGTCCTTACAGGCGTCATACAGCTCGCGCGTAAACCGCGTCTCCTTCCATTCAGCTTTTATGTAGAAATCCAGCTCCGACTTCAGGACGTCTTCGCTCGTGCCTTGGCCCCAGAATTTCTGTGCCGTAGACGCGGCATAGCTTGGGTCTGCGTACATGCGCTGAACGGCTTCGTTATACGCCTGCATGAGCAACCGGAACGGTTCGGGATCCTTCTTGACTTGATTGGTGCGCACCATGAAGACGTTCTGCGCATAATGATAGTCGCGGAAATCGAAAACCATCTGGACTTCGTGCTGATTGATGCCCTGATCGAGCGCCGGGCTGAACAGCGTCCCGGCCGCCACGGCGCCGCGGATGATGCCCTGCAGAATGGTCGGCGGCGGCCCAAGCGGCACGAGATGCACATCACTGAAATCCATGTGGGCTTTGGTCTTGAGCGCCCACTTCAACACGACCTCGCTGGCTGCGCCGGCGCCGGTAATCCCGACATTCGTTCCTTTCAGGTCCGCCAGCGCGTGATAAGAGCGACCCCTGCTTGGCGACGAGCGCATACAGCATGTTCGTCATGTTCGTGCCGACGATGGTCACCCCGCCCGGAACGGCGTTGGCTTGCGCCAGGCGCAACGGCGTATCGGCGGCGACCATCGCGATATCGCCGGTGCCGCCTTCGAACTCGGTGGCCAATCCGCCGCCGCCGGTGACCGTGATGAGCTTGACGTTGAGGTTCAGTTTGGGCGCGAAGTCGGCGATTGCGTTGCGCAGCGGCAGATCAAAAAATCCGGGAGTGGATTCCAGTACCGTTAGTTCGTAGGGCTGCGCAGCCTGAGCGGTAATGGCGGCAAACATCGTTATGATTGCAGTCGATAAGCCCGCAATCCAAGGCATGACGCGGTGACGCATCGCTTCTCCTCCCCGAGATTTTTCTTTTTAGCTGACTTCACTATCGCTCAGGTCGGAAAGCCTTACAAGCTGGCTTAGGCCGCGCGCGGCAGTGCCCGGAATTCTCCGGGACTCGCCATGTCCCAGGCGGAAGCGTAACGCCGGTCGGCGGTGCCGGCGATGAGCTCGCCGGGCTTGAGCGGCGGATAGAGCTCGATGAAGCTTTTCACCTCGCTCGGCGACACCCGCCGCGAAAAATGCGCGAGCGCGAATTGGGTCGGATGATCGAGACCTGCCGCCGCAACCAGCTCGGCGAGCGCCTCGATCGTGGCACGCTGGAAATTGTAGACGCGCTCGGCCTTGTCCGGCACCACCAGCGCCCGCTGCCGGGCGGGATCCTGGGTCGATACGCCCGTCGGGCAGCGGTCGGTGTGGCATGACTGCGACTGGATGCAGCCGAGCGCGAACATGAAGCCGCGCGCCGAATTGCACCAGTCGGCGCCGAGCGCCATCACCCTGGCGATGTCGAAGGCGGAAATGATCTTGCCGCTGGCGCCGAGCTTGATGCGGTTGCGCGCGTTGATGCCGACGAGCGCGTTGTGCACGAAGTTCAGGCCTTCGCGCAGCGGCATGCCGAGATGGTCGGTGAACTCGAGCGGCGCCGCACCGGTGCCCCCCTCCTTGCCATCGACGACGATGAAGTCCGGATAGATGCTGGTTTCCAGCATCGCCTTGCAGATGGCGAGGAACTCCCACGGATGACCGACGCAGAGCTTGAATCCCGCCGGCTTGCCGCCCGACAGCCGCCGCATGGTGGCGATGAACTGCATCATCTCGACCGGGCTCGAAAACGCCGAATGCCACGACGGCGAAATGCAGTCGACGCCGATCGGCACGCCGCGCGTGGCCGCGATCTCGGCGCTGACCTTGGCGGCGGGCAGCACGCCGCCATGGCCGGGCTTGGCGCCCTGGCTGAGCTTGAGCTCGACCATCTTGATCTGATCCTGCGCGGCATTGGCGGCGAATTTGTCGGCGCAAAACGTGCCGTCGGCGTTGCGACAGGAAAAATAGCCGGAGCCGATTTCCCAGATGATGTCGCCGCCGTTCTCGCGATGATAGGGACTGTAACCGCCCTCGCCGGTGTCGTGGGCGAAGTCGCCTTTCTTGGCTCCGCCATTGAGCGCCAGAATGGCATTTTTGCTGAGCGCACCGAAGCTCATCGCCGAAATATTGAAGATCGACGCCGAATACGGCTTCTCGCAATCCGGGCCGCCGATGACGATGCGGAACGGCTCCTTGACCACCGGCCTCGGCGCCATGGAATGATCGAGCCATTCGAAGCCCGCCGCATAGACGTCGTTCTGGGTGCCGAACGGCCGCTTGTCCAAGGCGCGCTTGGCGCGCTGATAAACAATGGCCCGCTTGTCGCGCGAAAACGGCGTGCCATCCTTTTCGCTTTCCAGGAAATACTGCCGGATCTCGGGACGGATTTCCTCAAGGATAAAACGGATATGCGCCGACAGTGGATAATTGCGCAGCACCGCGTGACGTTTCTGAAAGACGTCGACGGTGCCGACCACCGCGAGAGAAATAAACACGACCAGGGGAATATCGATGAGCAGCGACCTGAATCCGAAGAAGAACTCGAGGCCGAGCGCGACCGCCGCCAACACGACCAGCGTGTAGATGATGAACCGCGGCTGCAGCGGCAACAGCAAGGCCTTCATGGACTTCTCCCGGCGAAATCAGCGCGGCTTCCCCGTCGCCGCGCCGGGGCAAATTTAGAAACAATAGTTGTCAGTTTGATTAATCGACGGAACCCGCGGCCGCGCTCTTGCTGCACTGCACACATGTGCGCCGCGGTATTTCGCCCTCTCAAGCTGTTTTTGGCTCGGCATCGAGCCGCACGATCCAGCCTTCGAGGCCCGGCTGGGCCGCGGGATAGCGCGCCAGCACCAAAGGGTCGTGCCCCGGCACGACGTGGCGCGGCGCCGCCGCAAGCTTCTTCAGCCTCGCGTAACCCTCGACCACCTCCCCGACATTGTAAGTGAGCGGAAACACCCGGCCCTCGTCCATATGGGCGTAAAGATGCGAGGCGTCGGCGGCGAGAACGATGGGACCAAGCCGGGTGTTGATCCGCACGCTTTGCAGTCCCTTCGAATGGCCGCCGATATGATGCACGGTCACGCCAGGGACGATCTCGTCTTCGCCGTCGTGGAAGGCGCAGCGCCCGGCAAACACCTTGCGCACCATGGCGAGGACGTCCTCGACCTCAAACGGTGCGCGCAGCGCCTGATGGCACATGCAGCGTCCGGTCGCGTAGGCCATCTCGCGATCTTGCAGATGATAGCGCGCCTGCGGAAACAGATCGTAGTTGCCGCAATGATCGTAATGCAGATGGCTGATGATGACGTTCTTGACGGCCTCGGCCGCGATGCCGAGAGCGGCAAGCCCCTCGCGCACCGGCTTAATCATCTCGCGCTGGCGTTTTTTGCCCATTGCCTCATCGAAACCGGTATCGAGTATGATGGTGCCGGACGGACCGACGATCGCCCAAACGAAAAAATCGAGCGGTTGCAGCACGTCATGCGGATCGCCGCCGATGAAATTTTCCGGCGACCGTCGCGCATGGTGGCCGTAACGAATGGCGTAGAGTTCGTGGACATCTTCGGCCATGTTTTCCCCCCGTAGGCCTCGAGACTAAGCGAGGCCGCGCCGCGGTGAAAAGGGGGCGCAACCGAGCTTCCAGCGGGCCGCCGTCATCTGCCCTTCATAGAGCGTCAGCACTATTCCCGGAGCGGCGGCGCTTTGCCGGCGGCGCCTCGTGCCTGCCGACGAATTTTGCGCCGGCAATTTCGTCTCAGAATTCAAAATAAGGAACGCGCGGCGATGAATATTGCCCTTCAGTCCCGTCCCACGGCGGCGGCGCCCGCCAAAACGGTGCAGGAATATATCGACGAATTGCCGGTGTGGTCCGACGGCACCACGCTGAAATCCACGCCGATGACGGGCATGCAGTGGCGCATCTGGGCGCTCGCCGCGTCCGGCAAGTTCTTCGAGGGCTTCGTCGTGTTCATGGGCGGCGTGACGGTGCCGCTGATCACCCGTGAATTCGGGCTCAGCGCCGGCGAGACGGGCCTCGTCACCTCGGCAAGCCTCGCGGGCATTCTGGTCGGCACCATCCTGCTCGGCGGCCTGTCGGACTATTTCGGCCGCAAGCTCATGTTCATCGCCGAGATGATCATCTTCTGCCTGTTTCTGGCGCTGCTGATCATGGTGGGTGGATTTCTATCGCTGGTGATCTGCCTGTTCGGCATCGGCATGGCGCTCGGCTGCGACTATCCGACCGCGCACATGATCATCTCCGAGAGCATTCCCAGCGCATCGCGCGGCCGCCTTGTGCTCGGCGCCTTCGCGTTCCAGGCGGTGGGCGCCATGAGCGGCATCGCGGTCGGCGCCCTCGTGCTCGTGCTCGACCCGAGCATCGATGCCTGGCGATGGATGTACGCGACCGCGCTGGCGCCCGCCGTGGTCATCACCGTCGGCCGCTTCTTCATCCCGGAAAGCGCGAACTGGCTGATCGTGCGCGGTGCGCATGAGCACGCCGAAAAGGCCGTGACACGCCTGCTCGCATCGCAAGCCGATCTATCCGCAGAAGGTGGAGCTGACCCGCCATGTCGCCGACGAGGAGAGCGCATCGAAACAGAGCTTCTTCGCGCTTTTCAACGCGAAGAATCTGCGCGCCACCATCTTCTCCTCGGCGCCGTGGCTGTTCCAGGATCTCGGCACTTACGGCATCGGCGTCTTCACGCCGACCCTGATCGCCGCCGCGCTTGGCAGCGGGCCGGACAAGATCCGCAGCCCCGCCGACCTGATTGCGAGCGGCATCCATTCGGCGGAGGCCGCGGCGCTGACGACGTCGCTGCTGATCGTCGGCATCATCTTTGCCATCGCGCTGTCGGATAGCTTGGGACGCATCCGCCTGCAGATCTTCGGCTTCCTCGGCTGCGCGGTCGGACTGGGCATCGCCACGCTGTCCATCGACGCGGACGGCGCGACCAAGCTCGTACCTCATCATGGCCGGCGTGATGCTGTTCAACTTCATGACCAATCTCGGCCCCAACGCGCAAACCTACCTGCTCGCGGGCGAGGTGTTCCCGACCGAAGTGCGCGGCATGGGCGCCGGCTTCGCGGCGATGATCGGCAAGGTCGGCGCGGTCGCCACCACCTATGGCTTCCCGATCCTGCTCGTCAGCATTGGGACCCGCACGCTGCTTTACGCGCCTCGTCGTCAGCTCGGTGCTGGGCGCCATCGTGACCTGGATGTACCGCATCGAGACCACCGGCGTGAATCTCGATCGCATCGGCCGCTGAGCGACAAGAGCAAAGAACAGGAAACGCAGTCATGAAGAACAGACTTCGCCACATGCTCGGCGGCGCCGTCGTCTTGGCCCTCGCGCATCCCGATAGCGCATGCGGCCGGCAACATTACGCTCGACGGAAACCGGCTCGACTCTTGCTCTATCCGCTGTTCCAGTCCTGGATCGCCGGCTACAAAAGCGTCGCGCCCGATGTCGATCTGAGCGCCGCGGCGACCGGCTCCGGCGCCGGCGAGCAAGCGGCGCTCGCGGGCAAGGCCAGCATCGGCGCCTCCGATGCCTATCTCTCCGACGCGATCGCGGCGCATAATCCGGATATCCTCGATATCCCGCTCGCCATCTCGGCCCAGACGATCAACTACAACCTTCCGGGTCTCAACGGCGCGAATATCAAGATCGACGGCGCCGACGCTGGCCGCGATCTATTCCGGCGCCGTCACGCAGTGGGACGATCCCGCGATCAAAGCGATGAACCCAGGCGTGGCGCTGCCGCACCAGACCATCATTCCGGTCCGCCGTGCCGAGGGCTCCGGCGACACCTTCATCTTCACCCAGTTCCTGGATTTCTCCGCAGACAAGTGGGAAAACAATCCGGGCTATGGGACCGACCATCTCCTGGCCCAATGTCGCCGCGGAAAAGACCGCGACTGGAAATGACGGCCTCGTTTCGGCGCTCGCCGCCACCCCCTACGCGATCGGCTATGTGGGCATCAGCTACGGCGGAGAGATCGCCAAAGCCGGTCTCGGCACTGCCATGGTCGAGAACCAGGCCGGCAAGTTCTTGCTGCCCACGCCGCAGTCGATCGCCGATGCCGCCGCCCAGCTCGATCCGCGCACGCCGCCCTATGAGCGCATCAGCCTGGTTTTGCCCCCGGCGACAACAGCTACCCGCTGATCAACTACGAATACGC
>CAWHBC010000032.1:0-62909 GCA_963827465.1 uncultured Alphaproteobacteria bacterium | reverse complement strand
CGGTAGACCCTTGACCATCCAGCTTCCAAAGGAAGAATTTATGACCTTGCAAGTGGGCTTGTTACGGTTGACGGAGGCGCAACTAAATCAGCTTGGTCTTTCGCAGGCGGACCGCAAGAGTATGCTTGACCCGTTTCTTGATGCGCTAAAGCCCTGGCACGGGAAGGAATACGCCAGCATCCCCAATAACGTCAGCGTTATAACGCTAATTTCGGTGTGGTCGAGGATTATGGGCTTGCTGGTGTCATGGCAACCCGCTGACCTCCTTCAGGAAGAAGAGCTTGAGAACTTGAAGGCAATAATAAGCGGAACAATGAAGGCCGAGCGAAACGCTTCGCGCTCTATTTAGGCAAACGATTTGTGGTGACAGGGCGGAGCTGTGCGCGACATTGCGCGCAGCTACAATATCAACCATTCTACGATTTCGAGGCTGCGGGCCGTGGTTCAAATTGGACAGGTTGATCCCGGCACCGTCATCTGGCGGTACCTGACGTTTAAAAAGCCCGTACGGTGGGTTGAGCCAAGCGAACCCATCACCCCGGCCGGTCAGCGCAATGACCGATTACCGGCGCAATTTCGTTCCCGGCGGGAGCTTCTTCTTCACCGTCAATCTGGCGGAACGCCGACTGCGCCTGCTGACCGATCATATCGATCTGCTGCGTGAAGCTTTCAGGCGTGTGCGGCGATGCCACCCGTTCGAAAAAAAATCGATGCCATCGTCGTGCTGCCCGATCATCTGCACGCCAATCTGGACTTTTCCCGGCGGTGATGCCGACTTTGCACTGCGCTGGCGGCTCATAAAATCGACATTCTCCCACGGCCTGCACCGCGGCGAGCGGGTCTCGAAAAGCCGCGCCGCCAAAAGCGAGCGTGGCATCTGGCAACGGCGTTACTGGGAGCACACGTTGCGTGACGAAACCGACTTCGCTCGCCACGCCGACTACATTCACTACAATCCGGTCAAGCATGGCCATGTCCGCCGGGTTCGGGACTGGCCGTCTTCATCGTTTCATCGGATGGTCCGGCTCGGCATCTATCCGCTCGACTGGGCCGGCGATGCCGCCGACCCTACGGCTGAGTTTGGCGAGCGATGACTGACCTTGGCGCGTCGCTTAACGAAGGCGCATCACCGAAAGCCGTTGCTTTTCAGAGAGGAGATGATGGGTTTCGCTCCGCTCAACCCATCCTACGGGCTGTACGCACTTCAATAATACCGGGTCATGCCTCGGCCAGCCCGGTCAAGCCGTGGCTGGCGACGATCTCGCCCATCTGCTCGCTGCGGGCGATGTGGGCGTGGAGCACGGCGCCGAGGTCGCGGTGCAGTTCGGCGCCGCGGCGTTCGGCCTTGGGCTTGATCTGCGCGGAAAGGTAGGCGCCTTCGTCGCGGTTGAGCGCAACCATGGCCTTGCCGAACGGCAATTGCATGCGCTCGTAACGTGCGAGCGCGGCGGTGAGGTCGCCGCCGGCTGCGGCGATGCTGTCGGCAAGACACGCCGCATCGAGCGCGGCTTTGGTGGTGCCGGCGCCGGCGTGCGGCCGGGCGACAAAGGCGGCATCGCCGGAGAGCGCCACGCGCCCGAACACCATGCGCGGCGAATTGAGATCGTAGATCGGCTGAAAGAACGGCGTCGTGCGTTCGAGAATGGCGGCGATCTGCGGCGCGATCAGGCGTTTGGCGTCGGCTTTGATCCGCGCGATCACCTCGGGCCGGATCAGCGGCGGCGGGATGCCGGCGGCATGGGTGCGGCCCGCGGCGTCGGTCGAGATATCGGCGAGCGTCGCGGCATCGGTCGGCCGGTACCAGATGATGTTATAGGCGCGGCGGCCGACGGCGGTGTCGTTGTCGCGCCCGGGCACCGGGTAGCTGATCAATTGCTCGCCGTCCGGCAGGCAGAAGGCGTAAAGGTCGACGACGTCGCGCCACAGCGCGGGCGGCAGATCGGCTTCGTCGAGCACCGCGCGCCAGGCGACATAGCCGGCATAGACCGGCTCGACCTCGGGCAGGAATTGGCCGCGCACCGTCGAGCGCAAACCGTCGGCGCCGACCAGGAGGTCGCCGCGCTCGCGCGTGCCGTCGGCGAACATCGCGGTGACGCTTGACGCATCCTGTTCGACCCGCGTCAGCCGCTTGCCGAACCGGTAGCTCGCCGCCGGCAGCGCATCCAGCAAAGCGCGGTACAGCCGCGACCAGCCGCTGAGCGTGCGCGTCATCGGCTGTTCGAGAATGATGCCGCCGTCGCGGCCGAGGCAAACGCCGCGCGGCGGCGTAATGCCCATCGAGCCGTCGAAACCGATGCCGGCGCGCCTGAGAACGGCGATGAGCTGCGGATGCGTGCCGAGACCGACGCCGCGGCTTGCCAGTTCTTCGCTGTTGCGCTCGAAGACGGTCGTGTCCCAGCCGATGGAGCGCAACAGATGCGCGGCCATCAGTCCGCCGAGCGAGCCGCCGACGATGAGCGCGCGGGGCGATGTCATGCAGGCTGCCTCGCGCTGTCATCATCCGCCAACGGGCCCGGCCCGAACTGGCCGGCCCGATGACGAGCTCCGGCGGATGATCCAGTAAACGCAAAACCGTCCGATCGAACCGCAGCTCTCGTGACTACTGGATGCCCCGCCTTCGCGGGGCATGACAACGTCACGGCAGCGCCCAGGCCATGCTGTCGTGGCCGGGCTTGTAATCCATGTTGGTGGCGGCCGGATTGCGGTTGACCAGGGGGCGGCCATACATCGGATTGGTGGCGCTTCGGGTCTCGTGCTCGACGGTGAACAGCACTTCCTTGCTGTCGAGGTCGACGATGTCCCGAAAGCGGTACTGGTAATCGTTGTCTTCGATGGTGATCAGGCCGAGATCGAGCAGCTTGCGGTACGGCCGGGAAAAGTTGGTGAGATAGATCTGCACGTGGTGGCCGTCATAGTCCGGCTGCGGCGCGTCGGTCTCGCGGAAATAAAAGTACTGGTTTTCGCCGACCTGGACTTTCGCCTCCGGCCCGGCGCCGTTCTTTTTCACCTCCGCCGGCGCCTCGATCACCTCGCGATAGAAGCGGGCGATGCGCTCGGCGGTGCCGGGCCGCACGTCGAAGCGGACATAGGGCATGCCGAGCTGGACGCGGCCGAAGCGGGCGGGGTCCGGCTCGTGCACGGTGACGCGGTTGCCCCACGGGCACACCGTCTCGACGCCGTCGTTGCTTTCGCGGAACTGGAACTTGGTGCCGTCGAGCGCCTTCTTCACCCTGTTGAGCCGCTTCAACAGCGCTTCGCGATCCGGCATCACCAGGCCGGTGGTGCCGCGCAACACTTCGGGCTTGCCCATCGGCAGGTGGAATTGGCTCATGCCGCAATTGACCCACATATTGCCGGCGCCGGTGTTGAGGAACGGATCGCGCGTGTAGCCGAGCCCGCTGATGTAGAAATGCGTCGCCTTGTGCTGGTCGTCGATGCAGACATTGACGTGGCCGATACCGACGCTGTTGCCGATGTCCTGGGCGGCGCGGTCGTAAGTTGTGTCGAGCATGGCGTTATCCTTCCCGGCCCGATATTAGGCGCGGGCAGGCGCAGGCTCAACTGCCGTCTGGGTGCGCGGGCGCCGTCAGTCAGGGAGCATCGGATATGCCGCCAAGAACTGCCAGCGTGACCGGGTTCGAGCGGCGCGGCCAACCGGTTGCCTCGCGCCGGAAATTCCTCGCCCGCATGGGACTTGCGATCGGCCTGTGGCTGTTCCTGACCGTGGGAGGCATGGCCATCGGGATTGCCGGCTATGCGTATTTCGAGGGCATGTCGTTCGTCGACGCCTTCGTCAACGCGGCCATGATCCTGTCCGGCATGGGGCCGGTGGGCGAACTGAAAACGACCGGCGGCAAGGTGTTTGCCGGGCTCTACGCGATTTTCTCCGGCTTGATCATGATCATCGCCACCGGTTTCGTGCTGGCGCCGATCTTCCATCGCGTCTTGCATCGCTTTCACGTCGAGACGGCGAAGGATTAAGCGCGCCGCCGCCGCGGACGCCCGCGGCGCTTCTCACTGCGGCTCGATGCCGGCGGCGTGGATGATGTCGACCCATTTCTCCGTCTGCGCGACGATGAAAGCGCGGAATTCCTCCGGCGTGTCCCATTGCGCGACGATGCCGAGCGCCTTGAAGCGCGCCGCCGTTTCCGGCCGCTTGAGATCGGCGACCAACGCCGCGTTGATCTTGTCGACGATCTCCTTGCGGCGTTCCGGCGCGGGCGAACACGCCCTGCCAACTGCTGCCTTCGTAGCCGGGCACGGTCTCGGCCATCGCCGGGACGTCCGGCATGTCCGGATCGCGCTTGCCGGACAGCACGGCGAGGAGCTTCAGCTTGCCGGCCTTGATCAGCGGCAGCGCCGGCGTGAGGTCGGAAAATTCCATGGCGACGTTGCCGCTGGCGACGTCGGTCAGTCCCGGCATCGCGCCTTTGTAGGGAATGTGGCGGATATCGACGCCGGTCGCGAGCTTGAATTGCTCGGCGAAAATCTGATGCGGCGTGGCGATGCCGGCCGACGCATAGGTGAGCGCGCCGGGCTTCGCCTTGGCGAGCGCGATGAGATCGGCGACGGAGTTCACCGGCAGCGACGGCGAAACGACCAAACAGAATTGGGTCAGCCCGACCAGCACCACGGGATCGAAGTCCCTGCCGAGATCGTACGACACCGATTTCATCGCGTAAGGCAGGATCGTGATCGCCGACGGCGCATGCAGCAGCGTGTAGCCGTCGGGCTCGGTTTTCGCGGCGTAGGAAATGCCGATCTCGCCGCCGGCGCCCGGCTTGTTCTCGACCACGAAACTGCCATGGAGCGCTTGCCCCAGCACGTTCGCTTCATAGCGCGCCAAGAGGTCGTTCGAGGCTCCCGGCGGAAACGGCACGACAATGGTCACCGGCCGCGTCGGATAATCCTCCGCGGCGCGTGCCGGATGAGCGCATAGGCCGACAGCCGCACAAGCCGCCAGCGCCAGCGCGGCCGCCTTGGAACTCATTCCATTCATCCTTCGTCTCCCGGGTTCGCAGATGACCCATAGCACATCGGCATGTCGGCGCGGGCGCAAGGGTGTTAGACAAGGCATCGGTATTTCGCAGGGCGCGGGGGCGCGGTGTCGAGCTTTTGGAATAAATTGCAGCCGGCCTTCCGCCGCGGCGCGCAAGCGCCCGCGAGCGACACCGATTACCGGCTGCTCGTCCCGCTGATGCTCAACGTCGCCATCATCCAGGCGGTCTATGCCATCGTGCGGGTGACGACGTCGTACCGCGCCATCGAACTCGATTTGCCGGTCATCTGGCTCGGCATCATCTCCGCGACGTTCGCAATCCTGCCGATCATCTTCGCCGTGCAGGTGGGCCGTTTCCTGGACCGCGGCAGGGACGCGCAGGCGGTCTGGATCGGCGCCAGCCTGCTGGTCATCGCTTGCGCCGGCTTTCGCTTCGCCGCCAACTCGCTGCCGTCGCTCCTGCTGCTGACGGCGCTGCTGGGAATTTCGCATATCCTGATCATGGCCAGCCAGCAGATGCTGTGCGTCCGCTGCACCGGGCCGCGCGGCCGCGAGTCGGCCTTCGGCAATTATGTCATCGCCAGCGCCGTCGGGCAGGGGCTTGGTCCTTATCTGGTGGCGTGGGCCGGCGGTTCGGCGACGCTGCCGCCGACCGGCCGGCTGTTCGCCATCGGGCTGATCGTGTCGTTGGGCTCGCTGGCAACGGCCGCCGCCATCCGGCCGGCGCCGGACCACATGATCCGCGCCAAAAGCAAAGACGTCGTGCCGCTGCGCGACTTGCTGCGCCAGCGCGGCTTGATGGCCTATCTGGTCGCCAGCGTCATCACCATGGCCGCCCAGGATCTGGTCACCATCTACCTGCCGCTGCTCGGCGCCGAAAAGAATATCAACGTGCGCGACATCGGCAGCCTGCTGACGGTTCGCTCGGTCGCGGCTTTGGTGTCGCGCATGGGCTATGTGCGGATCATCGGCTTGATGGGCCGCCGGCCGCTGACGCTCGCCAGCATGCTGGGATCGGCGATCGGCTTTGCCTGTCTTGCCTTGCCGGTGAAGCTTGCCGTCCTGTTCGCGGCGATGACGCTGACCGGCATTGCGCTCGGCATCGCGACGACGTTGAGCCTGACCAATGTCGTCGCGCTGGCCTCGCCGCTTGCGATGGGCACGGTGATGTCGCTGCGCAATACCGGCAACCGCATCGGTCAGGCGGCGGTGCCGTTCCTCGCGAGCCTCGATCGCCGCGGCCACCGGCGTCGGCGGCATTTTCCTGATCATCGCGCTCAGTCTCGTGGCCTCAGGCGCGGCCGTGCATTTCAGCGGCGACGAAACCTAGCCGGCGCCGCCTACCAGTGATGGTGCCAGCCGCCGTAATAGCCGCGGTGACGCCAATAAGGACCGCCATAATAAGGAGGGGGAACGTAATAGGGCGGCGGGTAGGGCGGCGGATAAAGCGGCGGGGGCGGATAGCCGACGCGGGGCGGGCGCGGCGGGCCGCCGAGGCTCGTTGCGATGATGTAGCCGTTCTGGCCCTGAAACGTCACCTGACACCACGCACCGCTGCAGCCGGCGACGCCCACCGGCGCGCCGGCCGGAATGGTGAGGACGATCGGGTAATTGGTGCCCGGTCCTTGCCGCAGATTGACATTGGTATTGACGGCGGCCGGCGGCGGCGGCCCCGGAGGCGGACCACCGGCCTGCGGCGGGGGTCCGGGCGGCGGTCCGGGCGGAGGTCCGGCGGGAGGTCCACCCGGCGTCCCCGGCGGCGGCGCGGATTGGTCGGGCGCAGCTTGCGGCGGCGGCGGCGGGGGCGGCTGATCCGGTGGCGGTGGTGGCGGAGCCGACTGCGCCGGAGGCGATTGATCGGGAGGCGTCGCCGGGCCGGGCTGGGCGGCCGCGGATTGTGCGGCGAGGACAGCGAGCGCTGCGGCTACGCCAATAGCGGGAGCCCATTTCGCCGGTATCATTCTGCCGTTCAATAGTTTGCGGAGCACATGAGCCTCCCTATCCCCGTCGGCCGGATGCCGCGATCACCTTCAGGACGATGTGCGGCGAGATCACGGCGGCAGGTTCTGCAATTCCGGAAAAGGCGCATAGGCGGCGCCTGCGCACAAGTCTTTTGATGCGTCGGCTTGGTCTTTCGGCATTTCCACGAAGTGATCGAAGCGGCCGACCAGGAAGACCGCGGCAAGCTCTCTGATGCCGGCGTAGTCGGTGCTGTTCTTCTTCGGGTTAAACCGCACGCAGGCCAGGTAACGCGTTTCGCCGCCGGTTTCCTTCAGCAGCGGCGGCGAGACCGCGGCGTCGCGAATTCCAGTCGGGTCGTTCAGATAGACGTGCATGGCCGCCAGAATATCGGCCTTGTAGGTCGCCGGATAGGCGTTGACGGCGCTGTCATCGTCATCGCCGCCGCTATGGAAAAGACGATGACTGCAGCCGCCGAGCACAATCGCTGCGCCGAGAAAAAGGGCCGCCCGCCGCGCCGCATTGCCAGTCATCGATCGATGCTCGTCAGCGTCACCCCCGAGGGGTGTAATCCGGATTCGCGCCAAGGGCTACCGAGAGACGGCAGACGCGTGACCGAGTCTGCCGTCAAGAAAGCGCGCGCTCGGCCAGCGTATCGGCGAGCTTGCGTGCGGCATTCTTCAGATGCGGCAGGCAGGCCATCGCCTGCTCGATCTTAAAGCGCACATTGGGGGCGTGGCAGGCGACGGCGGCGAGCACCGTGCCGTCCGCCGCGCGCACCGGCACGGCGATTGCCGCCATACCGAGCAGAAACTCCTCGCGGTCGAGGCTATAGCCTTGCCGGGCAATCAGCTCGAGTTCGGCATCGAAACGATCGCGCGCGGTGATCGTGTTCGGCGTGTAGGGCGTCAGGCCCGACGCGTCCAGGATCCGCCGCCGCTCGGACGGTTTCATCGCCGCCATGAAGACCTTGCCGCTTGCGGTGCAATGGATCGGCACCCGCGAGCCCATGTCGAAATGCAGCCGCAGCGGCCAGCGCGCCTCGACGCGATCCAGATACAGCACCTCGTGTCCGGCGAGCGTGGTGAAATTGCAGGTCTCGCCAAGCTGCTCGACCAGCGCGTTGAGAATGCCGTGACGCTCGGCGGTGATCGCCGAGCGCATGAGGTCGAGACCCATCCGCACCAGCCGCGAGCCCGCGGCATAACGCCGGCCGCCCGGCTCGCGCATGATGTAGCCGATCGATTCGAGCTGCTGGCACAAGCGGTGCGCGGTCGCTTTCGGCAGATGCGTCAGCGCGCAGATTTCCGGCAGCGCCAGCGGCTGAGGCCCGCCGGCGATGGTCTCGATGATGGTCAAAGCACGCCCGACTATGGCGCTGCCCGCCATGGCGGTTAGAGATTCGCATCGACGTATCCTCCCCGGCGGTTTGCCGGTTTTTCTTGCAGTTTGCCCCGGCGTTTCAGCCAAGCACGGAATTCGTCCCGCAGTATGGGATAAAACGTCTCAAAATTCATTGACTTGTTTTGCCGCGGGCCGCAGCATTTTCGTGCGGCAACAGTGGCGATGAGCGTGGAAAAATACGATTTTATCGTCGTCGGCGGCGGATCGGCGGGATGCGTCCTCGCCAATCGGCTCAGCGCCGACGGCGTCACCACCGTGGCGCTGATCGAGGCCGGCCCGCGCGACAGCAATTTCTGGATCCATCTCCCCATCGGCTACGGCCGCACGATGTGGGATCCGAAGGTGAATTGGAAATTCTATACCGAGCCGGAGCCGCAGATGGACGGCCGCCGCATCTACTGGCCGCGCGGCCGCGTGCTCGGCGGTTGCAGCTCGATCAATGGGCTGATCGTGATCCGCGGTCAGCCTGAGGACTACGAGCACTGGGCGCAATTGGGCAATCGCGGCTGGTCGTGGCGCGATGTGCTGCCGTATTTTATCAAGATCGAGAGCAACAGCGCTCTCGGCGGCGATCAGCTGCACGGCGTCCACGGACCGCTGCAGGTCACCAGCATCGATGAACGGCATGAATTGATCGAGGCCTTCATCGGCGCCGCCAATCGCAACGGCATTCTGCGCACGTCCGATTTCAACGGCCCGGAGCAGGAGGGAGCCGGCTATTTTCAGTTGACCACGCGCAACGGCTGGCGCGATTCCGCCGCCACGGCTTATCTGCGGCCCGCGGCGAAGCGGCGCAATCTGACAATCCTGACCGATACGCAGGTCGGACAAATCCTGTTTGCCGGGCGCCGCGCCGTCGGCGTGACCGCGCGCAGCGGTGCGGCGCAGCGGACCATAACCGCCCGGCGCGGCGTGGTCCTGGCGGCCGGCGCGATCCAGTCGCCGCAACTGCTTGATGCTGTCCGGCATCGGCCCGGGCGAAGAGCTGCGGCGCCACGGCATTGCGGTCAAGGCCGACCGCCCGGCGGTCGGCCAGAATCTTCAGGACCACTTGCAATTCCGGCTGATCTATCGGATCGCCAAGCCGGTCACCACCAATGACGCGCTGCGCTCGTGGTGGGGACGAATCAAGCTTGGCAGCGACTGGCTTTTCCATCGCCGCGGCGCGCTGGCCGTCGGCATCAATCAGGGCGGCCTGTTCGCCCGCCTGATGCCGGGGGCGAAGACGCCGGACATTCAATTTCACGTGGCGACGCTGAGCGCCGATATGGCCGGCGGCAAAGTCCACGACTTTTCCGGGATGACGCTGTCGGTTTGCCAGTTGCGGCCGAAGAGCCGCGGCTCGATTGCGCTCGCCTCGGCCGACCCTTACGCCCGGCCGCTCATTCACGCCAATTATCTCGCCGAAGAAGCCGACCGCTACTTCGCGGTCGAGAGCATCAAATTCGCCCGCAAACTGGCGCAGACACCGCCGCTCGCCGATTACATCGCGGCGGAAGCGGCGCCCGGGCCGCAGGTCGAAAGCGCCGACGACATCCTGCATTTCGCAAAAGCCAGCGGCGCGACGATCTTTCACCCGGCCGGAACCTGCCGCATGGGGCCGGACGCGGACGCGGTGGTCGATCCGCGCCTGCGCGTGCGCGGCGCCGAGCGTCTCTGGGTGGCCGATTGTTCGATCATGCCGGCGCTGGTGTCGGGCAACACCAATGTCCCGGCCATGATGATCGGCGAGAAGGCCGCCGAAATGATCTTACAAGACTGTCGACAACAAACCGGAGGGAGTGAAACATGGCAAACGGAGCCCAGTACGATAGCAACCTGAGACGCGTCGTCGCCGCCAGTCTGATCGGCGCTACGATCGAGTGGTACGACTTCTTCCTCTATGGAACGGTCGCCGGAATCGTCTTCAACAAACTCTACTTCCCGGTGCACGATCCGCTGGTGTCGATCCTTCTGGCCTACACCACCTTCGCCATCGGCTTCGTGGCGCGGCCGGTCGGCGGGCTGATCTTCGGCCACTTCGGCGACCGCATCGGCCGCAAAAGCATGCTGATCATGACGCTGATGATCATGGGCGTCGCCACGGTGCTGATAGGCGTGTTGCCGACCTATCAGCAGATCGGCATCGCGGCGCCGATCCTGCTGCTGGTGCTGCGCGTGCTGCAGGGCATCGGGCTCGGCGGCGAGTGGGGCGGCGCCGTCGCCATGACCTACGAGTACGCCACCCCCGACAAGCGCGGGCTGTATGCCAGCTTTCCGCAGATCGGCTTGTCGATCGGGCTGTGCCTGAGCGCGGGCATCGTCGCGCTCGCGTCCAGCCTGCCGGGGGATCAGTTCCTGACCTGGGGCTGGCGCGCCGGCTTCCTGCTCAGCGTGGTGCTGGTCGCCGTCGGTCTTTACATCCGGCTGCGCATTCTGGAGACGCCTGAATTCCTCAAGATGAAGGAACAGCGCCAGGAAGTGCCGGTGCCGTTCATGAGCATGCTGCGCGAATACCCGGCCAACGTGCTGCTCGGCATGGGCGCGCGTTACATCGACGGCGTGTTCTTCAACGTCTTCGCCGTGTTCAGCATCTCGTATCTGGTCAACACGGTACACATCAACCGGACCACGGCACTGTGGGGCGTATTCGCCTCGGCGCTGGTGATGATCGTGTTCATCCCGCTGTTCGGCCGGCTTTCCGACAAATGGGGGCGCGGCAAGACCTACGGGATCGGCTCGATATTGTTGGCGCTGTCGGCCTTCCCGGCATTCTGGCTGATGAGCGGCGGCAACATCGGCGCCATCTTCATCGCGATGGTGATCCCGTTCGGCATCATCTACGCGATGTGTTACGGGCCGGAGGCGGCCTTGTTCTGCGACTTGTTCGATCCGCGCGTGCGTTACACCGGAATTTCGTTCGTCTATCAATTCTCCGGCATTTTCGCGAGCGGCATCACGCCGATCGTCGCGACTTACCTGATCGCGGCGAACGACAACCAGCCGTGGTATTTGTGCGCCTATGTGGTGTTTGCGGCGGTTGTCAGCGCGATCTCGGCTTTCGCGATCAAGGGGCCGGTCAGCCCCGCGGTCGCAACCGCACCGGTCGCGCTGAAGGCCGCGGGCGTGGCCTGATAAATTCCGCCGAGGCGGCCCGATTGGCTGCCTCGGCGTTTTTGCCCGGCGGGAATGCTGTTTCGCGCTTCAACGTTCGTGATCGCCAAGGTATGAACATGCCATGGCCGCCAACGCGCAGCGCGTGATTGTGGTGGGCGCCGGACCGGTCGGCGCCATCATGACGCTTGCCCTCGTGCGCAAGGGCATTCCGGTGCTGCTGATCGAGGCGGAGCCGGAGCCGGTGGAGGATCAGCGTGCCGCGACGCTGCATGCGCCGACGCTGGAAATGCTGTCCGCTCTCGGCTTGCAGCAGCAGGCCTTCGCCGAAGATGCCTCCGGCGGCTTTCAGGCGCCGCTGTTCCAGTTCCGCGATCGCGCCACCGGCGAATTGATCGCCACGTTCGATATCCGCCTGCTGGAAGGCGAGGTGCCTTATCCCTTCGTGCTGCAATGGGAGCAGTACAAACTGGTCCGCGCGGTGCTGCCGCTCATCGCGCAAAACGGCCTCGCCGAACTGCGCTTCTCGACCAAACTCACCGGGCTCACCCAGCATGACGGCCATGTCGATGTCGCCGTCGAGAACGCCGATGGCGGGACCGAGACGTTGCGCGGCGCTTATGTGATCGGCACCGACGGCGGCCGCTCGATGGTCCGCCGGCTAAGCGATATCGACTTCGAGGGCTTCACCTGGGAGGAGCGCTTCATCAAGATCGCCACCAGCTTCGATTTCTCGGCGGGCACCGGCTATTGCACCCGCAATTATTTCTCCGATCCGGACGAATGGCTCAATCTGTTCAAGGTCAAAGGCATCGGTCCGCCGGGCTATTGGCGCGGCATCATGCCGGTCATGGCCGGCGAAACCGACGAACAGGCGCTCGGCATGGACAGCATTCAGCGCCGCCTGCACAGCATCTACGACAAGCAGGGCGATTTCGATATTCCTTATTACGCGCTCTATTCGGTGCACCAGCGCGTCGCCGCGACCTTCAACAAAGGCCGCGTGCTGCTCGCCGGCGACGCCGCCCATGTCAACAATCCGATCGGCGGCATGGGCATGAACGGCGGCATTCACGATGCCGTCAACCTCGCCGATAAGCTCGCCGACGTGTGGTACGGGCGCGCCGAGGCCGGCGTGTTCGACCGCTATACGCGGCAGCGCCGCAAGGCGCAGACCGATTTCGTGCAGGCGCAATCGATTCAGAACAAAAAGACTCTCAGCGAAAAGGACCCGGTCACCCGCCGCAAGCATCTCGACGAATTGCGGCGCACGTCCGAGGACGTGACGCTGCACAAGAAATATCTGTTCCGCAGTTCGCTGATCGACAGCCTGAATGCGGCAAATGCCGTCGAATGACGGCGGCACGGCAAACGGTCCGCCGTACCGAGGCCACGCCCTCAGCCCATCGAAAACTCGTCCTTGCGATGGGCCCAGCCGGTGATGCGGCCTTCAATGAAGGAAAACACGGCGTAAAGCGCCACGCCCATCACGGCCAGGATCAATAACCCGGCAAACACCAGCGGCACGTCGAAGTTGGCGCTGGCGATCATCATGACGTCGCCGATGCCGCGGTTCGACGCCACGGTCTCGGAAATGACGGTGCCGACGAAAGCCAGCGTCACCGCGACTTTCAAGGACGCGAAAAAGTAGGGCATGGTCCGCGGCAGGCCGACATTCCACAGAATATCGAGCTTGCTGGCGCGCAGGGCGCGCATCACGTCTTCAAGCTCGGGCTCTGTGGTCGCGAGCCCGGTCGCGACATTCACCACGATCGGGAAAATGCTCATGATCATCGCGGTCAGTATCGCGGGCACGGCGCCGGCGCCGAACCACAAGACGAAGATCGGTACCACCGCGACCTTCGGTATGGTGGCAAAGCCGATCAGCAGCGGATAGGCGACATCGTAAGCGAGCCGCGACGAGCCGATCAGCGCGCCGAGCAGGATACCGATGACGATGCCGAAGGCGAAGCCGATCAGGGTAGTATAGAGCGTCATGACCGCATGCGGCCATAGTGCCGGCATGCGCTCGACCAGCGTGACGATGATCTGGCTCGGTTTGGGGAGCACGATGTCGCTGACATGGAAAATCCAGCACAATGCCTCCCACAGCACGAAGAAGCCGATGATGAACAGCGTGGAGTCGATCCGGCGGCGTAATTGCGGGTCCATCACGCGGCCTCTTTCGCCGGACGCGCCGTGACGATCAGCTCGCGCAGCCGCTGGGTCATCGAAACAAATTTCGGGCTGTACGACATCTCGATGGTACGCGGCCGGGGAAACGCGACTTCGGCGTCATCGATGATCTGTCCCGGCCGCGCGCGCATGACGCAGATCCGGTTGGCGAGATAGGCCGCCTCTTTGAGATCGTGGGTGACCAGGAGCACCGTCGGACGGAATTTCATCCATAGCTCCTGCATGATCGCCCACAGTTCCTCGCGGGTGAACTGGTCGAGCGCGCCGAACGGCTCGTCGAGCAAGAGGAGCTGCGGTTCGTGCACCAATGCGCGGCACAACGATGCGCGCTGCAGCATGCCGCCGGACAATTGCCACGGATGCTTGTCGCCGAACTGACCGAGCCCGACCTCCTTGAGCAGCGCATCGGCGCGGTCGCGGAATTCGGTCTTGCGCTTGGCCCGATATTGCTCGCGGAACGGCGGCACGATCTTGAGCGGCAGCATCACATTGTCGCGCACGGTCAGCCACGGCAGCATCGTCGGGTTCTGGAACGCCATGCCGACCCGCACCGCTTCGGCACCGACTTCGCGGCCGGCGACGTAAACCGAGCCGCTGGTCGCATTGAGAAGCCCGGTCACGAGCTTCAGGATCGTCGATTTGCCGCAGCCCGACGGCCCGACCAGTGCGACGAAATCGCCCTGTTTGAGGCAGAGATCGGTGACGCCGAGCGCATTGATCTGCTTGGCGCCGCGACCGTAGCTCAGCGTCACCGCTTCGAGCTCGATGAAAAAGTCTGACCGGTTTGCCGGTGTGGCCGCGGTTTGCAGGCTCATGCGACGTGCTCCACGCTGTGCCCGGCGGTCTTTCTGGTGATCGCTTGTGCCGTCAGATCGGTATTATGCAATTCCGGTGCCGGCATTTGCTGGATGCCGTGCACCGAACGGCCCCAACCATGCACATTGTCGGCGAGCTTGCGGTCCTTCATAACGAAGCGGCCGCGCACCAGCGTGTGCAGCGGCAGTCCCTTGATCCGGCGGCCGTTCCACGGCGAAATCTTCGAGCGCGATTGCAGCGCCGCGTCGTAAATGACGTGGTCGCGCGACAGATCGACGATCGCGATATCCGCGTCCGCGCCAGGCACGATCGCGCCCTTGCGCGGATAGAGCCCCCAGATCTTGGCGGGGTTGAACGAACTCAGGCGCACATAGTCGCACACCGACAGACGGCCGGCGTTGACCTCGGTCAGCATCAGCGGCATCTGGGTTTCGACGCCCGGAAATCCGCAATCGACCGCCCAGATGTCGTTGCGCGTCTTCTCCTCGGGCGTGTGCGGGGCATGGTCGGTCGCGATCAGGTCGATGGTGCGGTCGGCGATCGCCCGCCACAGCGGTTCCTGGTTGCGCGCCTCCCGCACCGGCGGATTGACGCGGATGATGCCGGCGAGATCGTGATAATCGTCCGCCGACAGCAGCAGATAATGCGGACAGGTCTCGCCGGTGATGTCGACGCCGCGCGCTTTCGCCTCGCGCAGCGGCCGCAGTTCCTCCGCCGAGGAAATGTGCAGGATGTGAATGCGGGCGCCGGTCCATTCGGCGAGGATGGCGGCGCGGCTGACCGCTTCCACCGCGACCACTGCGGGCCGCGATGCGATATGCGCCAAGGGGTCCCGCCGTCCCGCGGCGACCAGCTGCTCCTGGCGGCGTTCCATGATGGAGTTGGTCTCGGCATGGAGCGAAACCCGCTTGCCCGTCGGCGCCACCACTTCGAAGGCTTCCAGCATCGCGCCGGTCGAGGGCGAGGGAATTCTGCCGAATGTATTGCCCATATAAAGCTTGAAGCCGATGACGCCGCCTTCGACCAAAGCCGGAACGTGCGCGATGGTGTCCTCGCCGAGGAGGCCGTAAAGGCCGAAATCGACACAGGCTTTGCCGGCGGCAATGGCGTGTTTCGCCGCCAGCACTTCGGCCGTGCCGGTTGGCGGAATGGTGTTCGGCATGTCGAACACGGTGGTGACGCCGCCAAAGGCGGCGGCAGCGGTGCCGCTCGCCCAATCCTCCTTGTCCGGATAGCCCGGATCGCGAAAGTGCACATGCACGTCGATGGCGCCCGGCAGCACATGCAGGCCGGAAGCGTCGAGCGTCTCGCGCGCCGGCGGCATGGCTTCCGCGGCGCCGATCGCCAGGATGCGGCCGTCCTTGACGGCGACGCTGCCCTTTATTTCTGCGTCGGCCGAAACGATGGTGCCGTTTGCTATGACGAGATCGGCGGTCACATCGCTCATGTCATTCCTCCCTTGGCGGGTTCACAGCATGGCCCAGCCGCCGTCGACCGGAAGATCGACGCCGGTGATCTGCCGGGACGCGTCGCTTGCCAGAAACAGACAGGCATTGGCGACGTCCCGATCGACCGTGACGCGTTTGAGCGCGTAATCGGACGCGTGCCGCTCGGCCGCCTCGTCGACGGTGATGCGCAGCCGCGCGGCCATCTCGGCGCAGACCTTGTCGCGAAAACGCGGCCCGTCGACCATGCCGGGCGCGACGCAATTGACGTTGATGTTGTACTGGCCGACTTCGAGCGCGAAGCTCTTGGTGATGCCGCGCAAGCCCCATTTGGACGCGGAATAGGCCATGCGGCCGGCGCGGCCGCGCATGCCGAAGGTGCCGCCGACATTGACGATCTTGCCGTAGCGCTGCGCGATCATGGTCGGCAGCACGCTGCGCATGGTGTGGAACGAGCCGTTCATATTGAGCGTGACGATGTCGTCGAATTCTTCGGGCGTGGTTTCGACGCCGGTCTTGCCGACCGGTCCGGAGCCGCCGGCGACGTTGACCAAGATGTCGATCCGTCCGCCGTAAGCCGCCCTGGTCTTTTCCGCGGCGACGGCGCATTGCCTGGCGTCGGTGAGATCGCAAGCCACGACGATGGCTTCGCCGCCGCGGGCCGCGACCGCCTCGGCGACCGGTTCGATGGCCGCGCTGTCGCGCCCAATCAGCGCCAGCCGTGCGCCCTCGGCGGCAAAGGCTTCGGTGATCGCAGCGCCCATGCCTTTTGCCGGTCCGGTGATCATCGCCACCCGGCCTTTCAAGTTCAGTTCCATGTCAGCCGTCCCCGACGCGACGTTGGGTTGGTGGCCTCGCCCGCTGCCCAAGCGGGAGAGGCCGCGGCACCTGAAAGCCTAGAACAGCTTCTTCGGCAGATCGCTGGTCGGCGGCAGGAATTCCGGCGTGAAGACCTCATCGACGGTCGGTGTCCGCGGCAGACTGTCGGCCGTGACCAGAATGTCGATCGCGCGCTTCAGCCGTGCCGGATCGACATTGCCGAGACCGATCTTTGCGATCTCGGGATGATTCATCTCGTCCCGCAGCGTCGCATCCAGCCGCTCGCGCTCCAAGGGGACATTGATCAGCGGCTCGCGCTTGGCGACGGCGGCGACCGCGGCGTCCGGATCCTTGAGGGTGTCCTCGAGGCCATGATTGATCGCCGCGATCAGTCCGCGCACTGCGGCCGGATTGTCCTTGGCCAGCTTCTTCGAGACGATGATGGCGTTGGAATAGAGATCCATGCCGTAATCGCCGTAATTGATGAAGCGGATCTGCTTATCGGGATTGACGCCGATCAGCTTGGCGGAAAAACGGATGGTGTTGACGTAGCCGAACACGCCGTCAACCTGCTTCTGCATCAGCATCTGCTCGCGCAGGTTCGGCTGCATATTGGTGATGTTGATCTTGCTGCAGTCGATCTTGGCGATCTTGCAGAATGCCGGAAACAATTTCAGCGCGCCGTCGCCGGCGGCGCCGCCGAGCGTCTTGCCTTCGAGGTCCTTGGGGGTGTGGATGTCGCTGTCGGCGCGGACGGCGATGGTGAACGGCGGCCGGTTGTACATCATGTAGACCGCGATCGGCGCCTCCGCCGGCTTCTTGGCGGCGAATTCGATCAGCGCATTGATGTCGCCGAAGCCGACGTCGTAGGTGCCATTGGCCACCAGCGGAATCGGCGCGCCGGAGCCGTTGCCCTGGTCCATCGTCACGTTGAGGCCGGCGGCTTTGAAATAGCCGCGGTCGTCGGCGAGAAAAAACCAGCCCTGCGGACCCTGGTATTTCCAGTTCAGCACCATTTTCAGGTTGGTCTCGGCCGATGCCGGTGCGGCCGCGAACGGGCCGCCTATCGCGATTGCTGCGGCGAGCGCTAGGGCACACCGGCGGGTCATTGTTGTCATGGCAGGTTCTCGCTCCGAGTTGTGATACTGGCCTACGGTGGGCGCTTCGCCGCCTTCGTTTGCGGCTGAGCGCCGGTTCCCAATCTTGGCGGCGTTGCGATGTATTGACCCGGCAAGGCCAAGCTTAGACCGGCCGAGCGTTGCTATCTGCTGCTGATTTCTTGCTAGAGTGGTGCCAAAATGGCATCACCGGATCGGCTGTGGCGGCCGGACATGGGCGATAGCGGACTATGAAGCATCTGCGTATTTTGAATTACGTGGACGAGGTGGCGCGCTCGAAATCGATCCGCGGCGCCGCCGAACGCCTCAACGTGACCGCGTCGGCGGTCAATCGCCGGATCGCCGATCTCGAGGACGAGCTCGGCGCCCAGCTGTTCGAGCGCCGGCCGCGCGGCGTCCGCCTCACCGCCGCCGGCGAGGTCTTTCTGCGCTATCTGCGCGGCCAAAACGGCGAAGTCGAACGGATGAAGTCGCAGATCGAGGACCTCAAGGGGCTGCGGCGCGGAACGGTGAAAATCGCCTGCAGCCAGGCGCTGGCGGTGGACTTCTTGCCCCGGCAGATCGCCGAATTCCGCAAGACCCACCCGCTGGTGTCCTTCGATCTGAAAGTCGCCGACCGCGAAGTCGCAATGGCGGCGCTGGCGGCTTACGAAGTCGAACTGGTGCTGGTATTCCGGCCGCCCTTCCTCGCCGGTTTTCAGCCGCTGATGACGCTCGAGCAGCAGCTTGTCGCGCTGATGGCGCGAAACCATCCGCTTGCCGGCGAACGGAAGGTTCGGTTGAGCGATTGCGCGGCCTATCCGGTGGCGTTGCCGGAGCGTTCGATCGGCGGCCGGCAGTTGCTGGAGGAATTTTCGGCGCGGACCGGACTGCGCTTCAAGGTGGCGGCCGAATCGAACTCGTTCGAAATGCTGCGCTCGCTCGTCATTCATGCCGGCCTGATTTCGTTCCAAATCCAGATCGGCACTCTGGCGGCCGACAACAAGCTCGGCATCGTGGCGCGAGAAATCGACGGCCGCGATGTGCCGCGCGCCAATCTCGTGCTTGGGCATTTGCGCGAGCGCGCGCTGCCGGTGGCCACCGCGGTGTTCGCCGAAACGATCAGACGCAAGCTCGAGGTGCTGTCGGAAGCGGCCGCCGACAACAATGCCCGTAAACAGCCGCGAGCCGCATCGCCACAGCCTGGCCGCCCGCGCTAAAGCGGGGAACGCAGCGCGTTGCCCCACTTCTCCTCGATCTGCCGCGCTTCGTCGATCGACAGGGCCGACGTCGGCGGAAACTTGTCGCGCCAGGCGAACGGCCGGCAACCGTCGATGATCGCTTTTGAATGCGAGGTTATGCCGCGCTCCTTGGCGTCCGGCGGGATGCGCGGGTCGAGCGCCGAACTCCAGGCATTGCGGATGATGTCGATGCCCTCGGCCGGCTCGCAGCGCGTCGTTACCGCCCACATCACGTCGGCGAGGTTGGACGGATCGACGTCGTCGTCGACCACGACGACGAGGCGCGCCATGTAGCTGTGCGCCGCCGCGACCAGCGCCGCGCGCTTGGCATGGCCGTCGTAGCGCTGGCGCAAGGCGACGACCGTCATGAGCTGCGAAACATGCTGCCAGACGCCGGTCACGTCGGTGACGCCGGCGGCGTCAAGATTGCTCCAGATCGTCGCGGCGCGAAGCGGCAGACCGAAGTGAAAGCGCGGCGGCTTCATCGGCGGCGAGCCGAGCAGGATCGGATCGCTGCGGTGATGGATGGCGGTGACTTCCATCACCGGACCGGGGCGCGCTTCGGCCGCGTAATAGCCGGTGAACTCGCCGAACGGGCCCTCCGGCAGGCTGGTGTCCCGAAGCGGCAGCAGCCGCCCCTCGAAGACGATCTCGGCGTGTGCCGGAATCGGCAATCCGGTCAGGGGACCCGGATGAACTTCGATCGGCGCGCCTTTGATGGCGCCGGCGAACTCGTATTCCGACTGGGCTTCCGGAAGATATTCGAAGCCGGCGATGAACAGGGCCGGATCTTCGCCGTGCACCACGGCGATCGGACAGCTCTCGCCGCGATCCCAATATTTCCTGGCAATGATGGCGCCGTGCCGGCCGCCGTGATCGAATTGCACCGTGACTCTGTTCGCGGCATGCACCTGGACACGGTAGACCGAGGCGTTGATCCAGCCAGTGTCGGGATCGCGCACCACCACGAGCGAGCCGGAGCCGATGAACGGTCCGCCATCGTGGCGATGCCACACCGGCGCCGGGAATATCGACACGTCGAGGTCCGGCCCCGCCGCCGAGTGTTCCAAAAAGGCCGCCCTGGCGACTTGGAGAGGCGGCCGCGGCGTCAGGGATTTACGCTTCTCCATCCAGGCCCGCAGGGCGTCGAGCGGCCGCAGCGCCGGATCGAGGCCGAGCGCCAGAGCGGCGCGTTGCACGTTTGTCGTGGCGTTGGTGAAGACGCGGAAACCGCGTTTATGCCCCTTGATCTGATCGAACAGCAGGGCCGGGCAGTCCGCCATGCCGGCGGCGACTTCGGTAATGCCGCCGATCTCGAATTGCGGATCGGCATTCATGATGCGCCGCAACACGCCGAGCCCCTCGACGAGGCCGATGAATTCTCGCAAATCTTTGTACATGCAACCGGCCCGGTCTTGTTTGCGGAAGTGCTAAAGTCAAGTCGTTATCTTTGCGGCCGACTATGTATAACTGAGCGTTGTTCCGGTACACGGCTTTCATGCACCTTCTTGCTCATCTGATCCACGTCTACGGCTTGCTCACGGTGGCTGTCATCATCGGCCTGGAGTGCGTGGGCGTGCCGTTGCCCGGGGAAACCGCGCTGCTCGCGGCGGCGGTTTACGCCGGCACCAAGCACGACCTCAACATCATCTCGGTGATCTTGACCGCCGCGGGGGCGGCGATTTTCGGGCGCATGATCGGCTACGTGCTCGGCCACGAATTCGGCTATTGGCTGTTGCTGCGCTACGGCAACTATGTCGGGATGACGACGAGCCGCATCAAGCTCGGTCAATATCTGTTCCTGCGCCACGGCGGCAAGATCGTCTTTATCGCCCAGTTCATTCCGATCCTGCGGACATTTGCCGGCCTCTTTGCCGGCGCCAATGTCATGCCGTGGCGCGATTTTCTCTTCGCCAATGTCGTGGGCTCGATCTTGTGGGCGGCGATGTACGGCTACGCGGCTTACGAATTGGGACGCCAGTTCGAGCGCCTGGAAGGTCCCTTGGTCCTGATCTTGGCGGTCATTACCGTCATCTTGTTCGTCGTTGGGGGTGTGTTTGTAAAGCGCCACGAGGCGCAGCTTATCGCCGAAGCCGAGCGCGCCATGCCGGGGCCGCTGACGTGGCGTTAGCGGGTTGCGGATACGGCGTCTAAAGGAAAAAAGAATGGCACGGGGTCAGTTGCGGCTCGCGGCGGATATTGGGGGCACCTTCACCGACATCGCCGTGTTCGATGAGAAAACCGGCGCGCTCACATTCGGCAAGGCTTTGTCGACGCCCGCGCATCTGGTCGAGGGAATTTCCGCCGGCGTCGCCAAGGCCGGCAGCGATTATCGGTCGGCGGCGCTGTTCCTGCATGGCTCGACCATCGCCATCAATACGATGCTGGAACGCACCGGCGCGCCGACTGCGCTGTTGATCACGGAAGGCTTTCGCGACATCTACGAAATCGGCCGCATCAACCGGCCGGACGCTTACAACCTGTTCTTCCAGAAGCACGTACCGCTGATCGAACGGGCGCTGCGCTTCGAGGTAAAGGAGCGCATGCTGGCCGACGGCGAGATCGACACCGCGCTCGACGACGGCGAGATCGCCGAGATCGGCCGGCGGCTCGAGGGTCTTGGCATCGAAGCCGTCGCCATCCTGTTTCTCAACTGCTACGCCAACGCCGATCATGAGCAGCGCGCCAAGGCGATTCTGGAAAAGAACCATCCGCGCCTGTTCGTATCGGCGTCGCACGAACTGTCGCAGGAATATCGCGAGTTCGAGCGCTGCGCGACGGTCGCCGCCAACGCCTATGTCGGGCCGAGGGTCCGCCGCTATATCGGTGAGATCGACGCGCATATGCGGAGCGCCGGCTTTGCCGGATCGTTTTTGGTGGTGCAATCGACCGGCGGGCTTTACGAGGCGGATCAGGCGCAGAGCCAATGCATCCGCATGCTGGAATCGGGGCCGGCCGCCGGCGTCATCGGCACCCAGGCGCTGTGCCGGGCGCTGAACATCGATAACGCGATCGCCTTCGACATGGGCGGCACCACCGCGAAAGCCGGTGTCATCCACCGCGGCGCGGCGCTGACGACGAACGCGGCGCTGATCGGCGGCTATGAGCGCGCGCTGCCGGTGCAGATCGCAATGATGGATATTTTCGAAGTCAGCGCCGGCGGCGGCTCGATCGCGCGCGTCGACGACGGCGCGCTACGCCTTGGTCCGCAAAGCGCAGGCGCCGCGCCAGGGCCGGCCTGCTATGGGCTCGGCGGCACCGAGCCGACGGTCACCGATGCCAACCTCGTGCTCGGCCGGCTCGGCGCCGACCGCTTTCTCGGCGGCGAAATGAAGCTCGACGTTCTCGCGGCCGAACATGCGCTGCAAAGCCGGATCGGCGATCCGCTGGGCATGAGCGCGGTCGAGGCCGCGGACGGCATTCTTCGGCATCGCGGCCACCACCATGTCCTACGCCGTCAAAGGGGTGACCACCGAGCGCGGCTTGGACGCCGGCGATTTTGTGCTGGTCGCCTATGGCGGCGCCGGTCCCTTGCATGCCGCCGAAGTCGCGCGCGAAATCGGGATGCGCAAACTGATCGTGCCGGCGGCGCCCGGCGTGTTTTCCGCCTTCGGCATGCTGTTCTCGGATCTGCGCTACGATTACGTGCGCACCTGGTTCACGCCGCTCGACGAAGCCCGGTTCGATGAGATGGAAAAGGTCTATCGTGATCTGGAGAGCCAGGGCCGCGATGCCATCGCCAGCACCTCGGTCAAGCCGCCGCAAGTCGACATCAAGCGCGCCGCCGACATGCGCTATGTCGGACAGGAGCACGCGGTGACGGTCGATTTGCCGATGACGGTTTTTACCCGCAAGGACGCCAAGGCGATCAAGCGCCACTTCGATGCCATGCATGCCCAGCGTTACGGCACTTCGGCGCCCGAGGAGCGTGCCGAAATCGTCAGCCTGCGCTCGACCGTGACCGGGCTGATGCGCAAGCCACTGCAAAATAAAATCGGGCGCGGCCAGCGGACGCCGGCGAAAGCGGCGTCGGCTGGCAAGCGCAAGGTCTATTTCAACGGCCGTTTCCACGCGACGCCGACCTATCGCCGCGCAGCATTGGCTGCCGGCAATCGCATCGCGGGTCCGGCCTTGGTCGAGGAGTATGCCTCGACCACGGTGCTCATGCCCGGCGACGTGCTGGAAGTCGATACATTCGGTAATCTGGTGATTGCGGTAGCAGGACAATAAGCCGCCCGCAAAATCGATGGGAGGACTGCACCATGAATCTTCGACGCCGGCGATTTCTTCGATTGGCAATCAGCGCCGCCGCTTTGCCTGCGGTCTCACGGTTCGCTTTCGCGGAGACCTATCCGACCCACCCGGTGCGTATCATCGTCGGGTTCGCGGCGGGCAGCACGACCGACACGCTCGCCCGCTTGATCGGGCAGTGGCTGTCGCAGCGGCTCGGCCAGCAATTCGTCATCGAGAATCGGCCGGGCGCCGGCGGCAATGTCGGGGCCGAAGCGGTGGTCAGGTCGACGCCGGACGGCTATACGCTCCTCATGGTGCCGCCGGCGGTCGCGGCCAATGCCGCGCTCTATCCGCATCTCAGCTTCGATTTCATCCGCGATACGGAGCCGGTCGCGGGCGTGGTGCGGGTCCCCAACGTCGTCGAGGTCAATCCGGCGGTGCCGGTGAAATCCATCCCGGAGCTGATCGCCTATGCCAAGGCCAATCCGGGCAAGTTGAGCTTTGCCTCCGCCGGTATCGGCACCGCGAGCCATTTGGCCGGCCAACTTTTCAACAAGATGGCCGGCGTCAACCTGCAGCACGTTCCTTACCGCGGCGATGGACCGGCGATGGCGGATCTCGTGGCCGGCAACGTCCAGGTCGGTTTCGCCACCATGACGTCCTCGATCGGCTTCATCCGCGCCGGGAAATTGCGGCCGCTCGCGGTCACCACAACCGCACGCTCGGCGGCGCTTCCCGACGTGCCGACCGTGGCCGAATTCGTGCCGGGCTTCGAGGCAAGTTCCTGGTTCGGCGTTGCCGCGCCGAAGGGTACGCCGGCCGACATCGTCGATAGCTTGAATCAGCAAATCAATGCCGGGCTCGCCGCTCCGGCGATCAAGGACCGGATCGCCGACATGGGCGGCATGTCGCTTGCCGGATCGCCGGCCGACTTCGGCAAGCTCATCGCCGAAGAAACCGACAAATGGGGCAAGGTCATTCGCGAGGCCGGCATCAAGGCCGAGTAACAGGCGTGGGAGTTCGGGCCGATATGGCAAGAAAAACGAAAGAAAAAATGAAAAGCAAATCCAAAGCAAAGCATCAGCGCCGGCGCACGGCCGATCCGGTCATCACCGAAATCGTGCGCAACGGCGTCATTGCGGTGACCGAGGAAATGAAGACCAACCTCATGCGCACCGCCTACAACATCATCATTTACGAAGCGCTCGACTTCACCACCGGCCTGTTCACTCTCGAAGGCGAAACCATTTCCATCGGCATCGGTCTGCCGATGTTCATTCGCGGCATGGCGGAGACGGTGAAGGCCAAAATCAAACATTTCGGCCGCGACAGCATCCACCCAGGCGACATTTACGTTACCAACGATTCCTATCTCACCGGCAGCCATCTCAATCACGTCACCTTGACGCTGCCGATCTTTCACAAGGGCGTCCTCGTCGGCTTCTCGTGCTGCATGGCGCATTGGCTGGATATCGGCGGCACGCTCGGCGGCATGACCACGGACATATTTTCCGAGGGCCTGCAGATTCCGATCCTTAAGCTGCACGATCGCGGCACGGTCAACGAAACGCTGGTCGACGTCATCAAGCAGAATATGCGGCTGCCGAGCCGGGCGATGGGCGACCTGCGCGCGCAGATCACCGCGGTGAAAACCGGGGAGCGGCGTTTCCTCGAACTCGTCGAGCGTTACGGCCGCGACCAAGTCCTGACCGCGATCAAGGCCATCATGGATCATTCCGAAGCCATGGCGCGCGCCCGCACGCGGTCGATTCCGGACGGCGTCTACGAGGCGGAATCCTATATGGACGACGACGGCATCGATGTCGGCAAGAAAGTGCCGATCAAGGTGCGCGTCATCGTCAAGGGCGACGAGATGACGGTCGACCTTTCGGAAGTTTCGCGCCAAGTGCGCGGTTTCTACAATTCCGGCATCACCACCGGCTATGCCTGCTCGCAGGTCGCCTATAAGTGCCTGACGTCGCCGACGGATTATCCGATCAACGACGGCTCGTTCCGCAGCCTCAAGGCGATCGTGCCGCCGGGACGCATCATCAGCGCGGTGCGGCCGGCGCCGATGCGCTGGTGGATGACCTATCCGATGACCATCGTCGACACCGTGTTCAAGGCGCTGGCGCCGGTGATCCCGGAACGCGTCATCGCCGGTCATCACGCCGACCTGCTGATCGCGGCGCTGCACGGCATCAACCCGAAGACGTCGGAGTTTTTTCTTGCCAATTTTGGGCCGCTCGGCGGCGGCTGGGGCGCCAAGCGCAGCGAGGATGGCGTGTCGGCGACGGTGTGCATCAACGACGGCGACACCCATAACGGGCCGAGCGAGCAGTCGGAGGTCAAGTTTCCGATCGTGGTGGAACGCTATGCGCTGGTGCCGGATTCCGGCGGCGCGGGACGCCACCGCGGCGGGCTTGGCGTCGAGCGGGTGGTGCGCGCGCGGGTGCCCATGACGTTTAATACCCAGGTCGAGCGCGCGCACTGCAAGCCTTGGGGCTTGGACGGCGGAGGCGACGCCACCGGCAACGCGGTGGCGCTGCGGACCGACGGGCGCTGGAAAACCGACTTTCCCAATGCCAAGGTTCTGGTCGCGATGCTCAAGTCCGGCGATGCGTTCCGGCTGCGTTCGGGTGGCGGCGGCGGCTATGGCTCGCCGCTCGAGCGGCCGGTCGCTGACGTCGCGGCGGACGCCAAGCAGGGCTATATTTCGCCCGCCGCAGCGCGGGATTTGTACGGCGTCGTACTCGATGGCGACACGTTCGCCGTGGATATGGCCGCGACCGAGGAATTGCGCGCGACCTTGCGGGCCGCCGCGGGCGCGGTGAACGGGCGCCGGGCGCAGGCTTGAGGACCGCGGCGGTGCTCTCACGCTTCTTGAACGCTTAATTTGGCATTGCCATATTGTGCAAAGGCCGGGCCGACGCTTTCGCCCGGCTGCCGGGGCGCCGTAAGGGCCCCATACAAAGTCGCTTAACGAGGACTTTGCGATCATGTCCAGGGTTTCGTCGCTATCGTCGCCTTTTCTGCTTGGCTTCGACGAGATCGAGCGGGTTCTCGATCGTGTCGGCAAAGCCGCCGACGGCTATCCCCCCTACAACATCGAACGTGTCCCCCGTGCCGGGAACAGTCCGGAGCGGTTGCGAATTACACTTGCAGTCGCGGGCTTCACCCGCGACCAGCTCGATGTCACCGTAGAGGAGAGCCAACTCGTCATCCGCGGCCGTCAACTCGACGACAAAAGCCGGCAATTCATCCATCGCGGCATTGCCGCTCGCCAGTTTCAGCGTACTTTCGTGCTCGCGGATGGCATGGAAGTGTTGGGTGCGGACTTGAAGAACGGATTGCTGTCGATTGACTTGGTACGTCCCCAACCGGAGCGCATCGTTAAATCGATCTCAATCAAAGAATGCGATTAACGAAACCACAAGGTCTCGACCAAAGTCTCAAGAAAGGAGTCGAGGGCCATGAACAATATGAACCACAGTGAAACGAAACTCCCGATCTCTGCAGAAGCGCTCGCCCAGCTTGGCGATGGCCGCATCGCCTACGTGAAAACCGTCCGTTCCGAGGACGTGCGCGCCCTGTTTCCCGACGCCGAGATGCCGCAGATGCCGCCCGGGCAGATCCTGTTTGCTTTGCATGCCGCGGACGGCACGCCGATCATGCTCACCGACAGCCGCGAAGCCGCGGTTGCCAACGCCTGGAGCAACGAGCTGGAGACCGTCAGCGTGCACTGATCAGGAATCGGTCATCAGGTATCAGTCATCAGAAGGGCCGTGACGACAGTCACGGCCCTTTGGCTTATCTGATTTCTGATTTCTGGCCGCCCGTCAGGCGGCGCTGGCCGACGGCAGCGCCAGCACGGCGTAGAGCGATTCGGCATCGTGCGAGCCGCGTAATTTGTGCGCTATGTTCGGATCGCGCAACAGCCGGGCGATGCGTGCCAGCGCCTTGAGGTGATCGGCGCCGGCGCCTTCGGGCGCCAGCAGCAGAAAAACCAGGTCGACCGGCTGGTTGTCCAGCGACTCGAAATCGATCGGCCGATCGAGCCGGGCGAACAGTCCAAACAAGCGGGTAAGACCCGGCATTTTTCCGTGCGGAATGGCAATGCCGTTGCCGACCGCCGTGGAACCGAGTTTTTCGCGCTGCATCAGTACGTCAAAAATCGCCCGTTCGCTCTGCCCGCTCAGCACCGCGGCACGCGCCGCAAGCTCGTGCAGCACCTGTTTCTTGCTGTTGACTTTTAGCGCCGGGAGAATCGCGTTCGGCGCAAGCAGATCGGTAAGCGGCATGAATTGGAACCTGCGGCTGCGGTCGTGTAGCCTAACGCTTATCGTCTATTGGGGTTCTGTCGGTTGTGCATGCGGATTGAGCATGATCTCCATCCGAAAAGCGGGCAACCTTTATTCCGGATCAGGCTCAAAGGCGGCGGACCATAGGAGACCCCCCGCCACCGCGTCAATGGGCATCCGGGCGGTGATCCTTGAGGCGGCGATGGTACCGCCGCAACTGCTTTTCGAGCCTGGTGATCGCCTGATCGGCGCTGAGATATGCATCGGCGGCCTCGCCTTCGGCATGCAGCACGATCTTTAAATCGAGGTGGACGGCGCATTCGGTCCGGAAACCGATGCCGTCCTTGGCCAAGGTGGCGTGGCCGGAATAGCCTCCGTCGAAGTACTTATCCAAAGTTTGGGCGATCCGGTCATTGATGCGCTCACGCAGCGCTTCTCCAATGTCGAGGTTTTTGCCTGACACACGGAATGACATCGCGGAGCCGTTTGGCGGAGCCATTTTGGCGTTCCCTCGGAATAGCTTCTTCTTTGCACCTAGGTATGGGCGGACACCAAGTCAACGCCGCAAGTCGACGCTGCAACTCAATGCTCGAGTCGACGGATCGATATCAGCCTGCTGCCGCAGCCTGCTTCTCGCGGCGCCGCTGCACCGAGGAGGGTATGCGCATTGCTTCGCGGTATTTGGCGACGGTGCGCCGCGCTATGTCGATGCCGGCCTCGCGCAACCGCTCGACCAGCGTATCGTCGGACAGGATGCCGGTCGCATTTTCACCGTCGATCAGCTGCTTGATGCGGTGACGCACGGCCTCGGCCGAGTGCGCTTCGCCGCCATGGGAGGCCGCGATCGCCGACGTGAAAAAATACTTCAATTCGAAAATGCCGCGCGTGGTTGCCATGTATTTGTTGGCGGTGACGCGCGAAACCGTCGATTCGTGCATGCCGATGGCTTCAGCCACGGTCTTGAGATTGAGCGGACGCAGATGCGCAACGCCGTGGGCAAAGAAAGCGTCCTGCTGCCGCACGATTTCGTTTGAAACCTTGAGGATGGTGCGGGCGCGCTGATCCAGCGCGCGTACCAGCCAAGTGGCGCTTTGCAGGCATTCGGCGAGATAGGATTTCTCGGTGTCGCGGCGAGCGGTCGCCGAGACTTCCGAATGGTATCTCTGATTGACCAGAACCTTCGGCAGCGTGTCGGAATTCAGTTCGACGATCCAGGCCCCGTTGGGCGCGGGCCGCACGAAAACGTCGGGCACGATCGGCTGCACCGGCGCCGAGCCGAACGCCAGGCCGGGCTTGGGATTAAGCCGCCGCAGTTCGGCGATCATGTCGGCGAGATCCTCGTCGCCGACGCTGCAAACTTTCTTGAGCGCGGCGAAATCGCGTCTGGCGACAAGATCGAGGCGTGAAACCAGTGCCCGCATCGCCGGGTCGTAGCGATCGTTTTCCTTGAGCTGGATCGCCAGGCATTCGGCGAGGTCGCGCGCGCAAATGCCGGGAGGATCGAAACTTTGCAGGATGGTGAGAACCGCCTCGACCTCGGCGATCGGCGCGCCAAGCCGTTCCGCCGCGCCGGGGAGATCGCCGGTGAGGTAACCGGCCTCGTCGACGAGATCGATCAGATACTGGCCGATCATACGCCGCGCGGGCTCGGTGATGGCGAGCGTCATTTGCTCGCGCAGCCAATCCGCCAGGGTGGTTTCCGCGGAAACGAAAGCTTCGAGGTTATAGTCGCCGTCGTCGCGGCCGCCGGTGCCGGTTCCGGCCCACTCCGAATAGCCGGCCGGGGTGTCGGAGGTGCGCGGGCGGATCGATTCGTTGTCGTCGGGCGAGGTGTCGTCGAGCGGGCTCTCGCGCCGCTGATCGGCGGCCGGAGCATCGGCCTCGGTGTCGGGGCCATTGGCCGCCGGGCCGCTGGTCGCCTCGCTGCCTGAATTTTGGGCAGCGGTTTCGCCCGCCACCGGCTCGCCTTCGGCCGGGCGGTCGAGCAGCGGATTACGCTCCAATTCGGCCTCGACATAGGCCGCCAAGTCGAGATTTGACAGTTGCAGCAGCTTGATGGCCTGCATCAGCTGCGGCGTCATAACGAGCGCTTGGCTTTGCCGGAGCTGAAGTCTCTGCGTTAACGCCATGCCGGGGCTACTTGGTCCGATTCTTGCTTGTCAGCCCCTTGTACAGCAGTTCATCCCGCCTGTCGTCAACCGAATTCAGACAGCCTTAAAGGCGGAATTCTTCGCCGAGGTAGAGCCGGCGCACCTCCGGATTGTTGACGATGTCGTTGGCGCGGCCCTCCATCAGCACTTCGCCGGAATAGATGATGTAGGCGCGGTCGGTCAGCCCAAGCGTCTCGCGCACGTTATGGTCGGTGATGAGCACGCCGATGCCGCGGTTGGTGAGGTGGCGCACCAGCGCCTGGATGTCGCCGACCGCGATCGGGTCGATGCCGGCAAACGGCTCGTCGAGCAGCATGTAGCTCGGCCGCGTGGCAAGCGCGCGGGCGATTTCGACACGGCGGCGTTCGCCGCCGGACAGCGCAATGGCCGGCGTCTTGCGCAAGCGTGCGATGTTGAATTCCTCCAGCAGTGCATCGAGATCCTGGCTGCGCCGCCGCGCATCGGGCTCGACGACTTCGAGCACGGCGCGGATGTTTTCCTCGACCGTGAGACCGCGGAAAATCGAGGCTTCCTGGGGAAGATAGCCGATACCAAGCCGGGCTCGCTGATACATCGGCAGCCCGGTGACGTCGCGGCCGTCGAGCTCGATCCGGCCAAGGTCGGCATTGATGAGGCCGGTGATCATATAGAACACAGTGGTCTTGCCGGCGCCGTTGGGGCCGAGCAGCCCGACCGCTTCACCCTTGCGAACGTAGAGACTGACGCCCTTGACGACCTTGCGGCCGACAAAGGTCTTTTCGACGGCATGCACGGCCAGCAGCCCTTTGCGCTCGCTTGCCGCCGCGCCGTTGCCGTCGGCGCGCCGGCGCGGCTGCGTGATCTGACGCGCGCCGTTCGGCCCGCCATTTTGCGGCTGGCGCTCCCGGCTCGGCGGACGCTGCGGTCGCGATGGCGCCGCCGGCGGAACTTGGACCGGCTGCGGTTCAGGGGGCGGCAAGGGGGACGGAGGCGTTTTGCCGCGGGCTTTTTTGGTCCGAGGCGGCGGGCCCGCAATATCGAGATAGATATGGCTGATGGCGCCGCCCATCGTTTCGAGCTCGATTCGCTCGATGTCGGTCGAGATCCCGCCGGCACGCGCATCGTCACGCGCGGGCGCCGCACCACGGCGAAAATATGAAAACAGGTCTGCCACGCCGCTCTCGAACTTTCGCTAGCGAATCCCGAATAGCCCTCAAGAGCGGCACTTTAGCCTATTTCCCGCGGCCACAGGGGGGTGCCGCGGCGCCAAGCCGCCTTGGTTAATTTGTCTTACCGGGCCCGATAGTCATGAAATTGGTCGGGCCGCCGTTTTGGCTTTTGCCCGGCTGGATCAAGGCACGGACCCGTCCCGGGCCGGCCCCGCCGGTGACGCCCGGAGTGCTGGCGGATTCGACCCGCGCATTTCCGGTGACCATGTCGACGATGACCCGTTCGCCGTGAATGACGTTCTGGCCCTGGCTGACGACGACGTTGCCGCTCAAGGTGATGGTCTTGGTCTTGAGGTCGTAGATGCCGAGATCGCCGCTGGCATTTTGGTCCTTGGTGATCACCGTGACGCCGCCGCGTGCCTCGATGCGGCGGATGTTTTGCGCACCGTGCGGCATGCCGGGGGTCGACTTGCTGGTCTTTACCGGCGTGGTGGCTTCGCCGAGGCCGACATCCTGCCCGTAGAAGACCACGAGGCTCTGGCATTTCATCGTGGTGTCGCCCTGCACCACCTTAACATTGCCGGAGAACGTCGCAGTCTTGTTCTTGTCCCGGACTTCGAGCGTTGCGGCTTCGATTTCGACTGGTTGATCCTTGTTCTGATCCTGGGCGATGCCGAACGGGCTCGCCGCCGGCGGCGCCTGGGCCGCGGCCGGTGCCGCGACAGCGAGCGCCATCACCGCAAGGGAAATCTGAAGGCAGCGCCGGATCATTGGCTGCCGGTCTTGTTCGTTGCGGTGTCGGCGGCGGCTGTCGCCGGTCGCGTCCGCGGGCTTGCTTGCGGCATTCTTGCCGGGCTCCAGCGTCATGGTCACGCCGGTGAAGCGCAGCACGCTGCCGTTGTCGGCGATGTCGAGCCGCTGCGCATTCAGGAAGCCCTGAAGCATCTTGATCGCAACCGGATGGTCGGAGACCACATTGCCCTTGCGCACATCGATCGTCGCTTCGCTCAAGTCGCCCTCGTATCCGGTCGAGGACACCAGATGAATGTTGTCCTTGAGCTTGAGAATTTCCGCTTTCACATCGTAGGTTCCGGACGCTGCCGTCATTTCCACCGTGCTCTTATCCTGCATCTCCATCTTGGCATGCAGTTTGTCGAGCTCGACCAAATTGGGTTTGGTGATGTCCTGCGCGGCGGCTTCGGCGGAAAATTCGTAAGCGCGGGAGTCGAGCGTGAAGCCGGTGAGCCGCGGCTGTTCCATGGTGATCGTGGTGCCATGGATGACGAGCTTGCCAAGTTCTCCCGGCAGGCGGAAGCCGCCGATCGGCGGCATGTAATCGATGACGGCGACGGTGATCAGAAGCGCTACGATGCCGATCGGCACGCCGATGCGAAGCAGGCGCACCTGCCGGCTGTGCCGCAACGCCGACCGGTAGGTCCGTTCGAAATCGGTGCGGGCGCCACCCGAAAATCCCTTCATTCCGGCGTCGCGGTAGACAATAGCCAAGCAATTATCCCTTCGCTTGCCGCCCGAACCCGACCTTAAACCACGCTTCGCGCGCTGTTGTCTTGCAAAAATTTCCCGCGAATATGGCCCGCAAAGAGCCATGTTTTCGCGCCGGCGCGCAAGCTGCCTTAGGAATGGGCGAATATATCGTCGGCCGCGAAGCCGGCCAGGTCGAGCCGCACCCGCTCGGGCAGAAAACGAAAACACGCCGCCGCCAACTGCTCACGGCCCTCGCGCGCCAGCATGGCTTCGAGCTTGTCCTTCAGTGCATGCAGATAGAGGACGTCGGCGGCCGCGTACGACACTTGCGCTTCGGAGAGTTCGGCCGTGCCCCAATCGGACATTTGCTGCTGTTTGGAGAGATCCTGTCCCAATACCTCGCGCACCAGATCCTTAAGCCCGTGCTTGTCGGTGTAGGTGCGCGTCAGCCGCGATGCGATCTTGGTGCAGAATACCGGTTCCGGCATCACGCCAAGCGTCTTGCACAGCATGCCGAGATCGAAGCGCGCGAAATGAAAAATCTTCAGCAGGCCCTTGTCGGCCAGGAGTTGCTTCAGATTGGGCGCGGCGCCCGGCGTGTCTTTGGCATGCCGCGGAATCTGCACCACGTCGGCGGTGCCGTCGCCGGGCGACAATTGCACGACACACAGCCGGTCGCGATCGAGATCGAGACCCATCGTTTCGGTATCGATAGCGACGGCGCGCGAACTCGCGCTCGTGTAGCGCGCGAGGTCCGGCAGATCGCCGCGGTGAAGGCGGATGGTCGGCATGGGCGCGTGTTATCGCGCGCGTTGCCGGTAATTCCAAGGGGCAATTCCGAGGGGCAATTCCGAGGGGATGACCCGCCGGCCCCGCCTGCCCGGATGGCCGCTATCAACCAGCGCCCCGTCTCCGCGCAATCCGTGGGTGACAGGCACCGAAATAACCTCTTGCGGCGCCTCGGCGGAGAGGAATTATTTCACTGTTTTGCCAACGAGGCGCTACGTTTCTTCTTATTTGCCCGCGGTTCTTGCGGATCGGGAGAATAGACTTCTATTTAATGGCTCCTGGTGCCCCATTCTGGAGTCGGCATGTCGCGTGCCCTTGCCACCATCCCCGCCACCGCCCCGTTCTCCCCGGAAGATGTCGACATGCTCAATCGCGTCGTCGGTCCGGCGACGGCGGTGCAGCGCGCGTGGCTTGCCGGGTTCCTTGCCGGTGTCGAGCAATCCACCGGCGCCGCGCGTGCTCCGAGCGCCCCGGCCGCCGAGCCGCTGACCATCGTTTTCGCCAGCGAATCCGGTAACAGCGAAAAGCTCGCCGCCGACATGGCGCGGCAGTCGCGCCCGCTCGGCTTCAAGCCGGCCTTGATCGACATGGCCGACCTGGAATTGGCGGCGCTCGCCAAGGCGCGCCGTCTTGTCGTCATCGCCGCCACCTGGGGCGAAGGCGAGCCGCCCGGCCGCGCCGCGCGCGCCTATGGCGAACTCATGGCCGACAATGCGCCGCGCCTCGACGGCGTCGAATACGCCGTGCTCGCGCTCGGCGATACTGCTTATGCTGAGTTCTGCGCCGTCGGCAAAAACATCGACGAACGGCTCGCCGCCCTCGGCGGCAAGCGGATGGCCGAGCGCCTCGACTGCGATCTCGATTTTGCCGCTCCTGCCGATGCCTGGATCGGCGCGGCGCTGAAAGCGCTGTCGCCTCCGGATGTCGATCGTAATCGCGTCATTGCGGTCGATTTCGGCGCCAATGCCGTCTTGAAATCGAATGCCGGCATCGTCGAGGCGGAGATCGTCGAGCATTTAAATTTGAATTCCTCGCGCTCGGCCAAAGAAACCATCCACCTCGCACTGTCCTTCGACGGCGCGCCGCCGGCCTACGAGCCCGGCGACTCGCTCGATCTTTACGCCGAGAATGACCCGGCTTATGTCGACGACCTGCTGACGCAAGCCGGGCTCGCCAAGAATGACGCGCTGCGCGGCGAGTTGATCGCGGCGCGCGACGTCACCACGCTGTCGCCGAAGACGCTTGAGACTTATGCGGCCTTGACCGGTCACGAAGGCATTAAAGCGCTCCTTGCCGAAGGCAATGCGCGCGATTGGGTCGCCGGGCGCCAGCTCATCGATCTCATCGCAAGCTTCCCCGGAGCACTGACCGCCGAGCAGTTGCGGTCGCTGACACGGCCGCTCGGCCCGCGCGCCTATTCGATCGCTTCATCGCGCCGCGAATTTGCCGACGAGGCGCATCTTCTGGTTTCGCCGGTGCGCTACGACGCCAATGGCCGGTCGCGCAAAGGCGTGGCCTCCACGCATGTCGCCGAGCGCCTGAAGCGCGGCGATAAGGTGCGGGTCAAGCTGCGTCCGAACCGGCATTTCGCGCTTCCCGATCCCGGCCGCGACATCATCATGGTCGGTCCGGGCACCGGGGTGGCGCCGTTCCGCGCTTTTGTGCAGGAACGCCGCGCCGCCGCGGCCGAAGGCAGAAACTGGCTGTTCTTCGGCGACCGCACCTTCACCCACGATTTCCTCTATCAGCTCGAGTGGCAGGACGCGCTGAAGGACGGCTCGCTGACGCGCATGGACGTGGCATTCTCGCGCGACCGGCCCGACAAGGTCTATGTGCAGCACAGAATGTGGGAACGGCGCCGCGACCTGATCGATTGGCTCGATAATGGCGCATCCCTTTATGTCTGCGGCGACGCCAAGGCGATGGCCAAGGATGTGCGCGCGACGTTGACGCGAGCCTATGCCGACGTAAAGGCGCTGGCGCCGGAAGCGGCCGCCGCGGCCGTCGCGGGCCTCGAGCGCGACAAGCGTTATCTGCAGGACGTGTACTGAGTTTGGACGCCAACCGATGACCGAAGACGTCGAACGCGAAGTGTCGCGTAACGAACGCATCAAGGAAGCCAGCGACTATTTGCGCGGTACGCTTGCGCAGGGGCTGGGCGAAGAGATCACCGGCGCCATCGCCGACGACGATCAGCAACTGGTCAAGTTCCACGGCATGTATCTGCAGGACGACCGCGATCTGCGGCCCGAGCGCAGCCGCAAAAGAATGGAGAAGGCGTTCGCCTTCATGATCCGCGTCCGCGTTCCCGGTGGCGTCCTGACGTCCGCGGCAATGGCTGGCGCTCGATCGGGTCGCTCGTGACTATGGCAATGGCAGCATGCGGCTGACCACGCGCCAGACCGTCCAGTTGCACGGCGTTATCAAGTCGAACTTGAAAACGACGCTGCAGCGCGCATCGACGCCGCCGTGCTCGATTCCATCGCCGCCTGCGGCGACGTCAATCGCAACGTCATGTGCGGCGTTATTCCCGAACAGTCGCGTGCCCACGGCGCCGCGTTGGCGCTGGCGCGGACCATCTCGGATCGTCTGACGCCGCTGACCCCGGCCTATCGCGAGATCTGGCTTGACGGCGAAAAGATCGCCGGCGGCGAGGACGACGTGGTGGAGCCGATCTACGGCAAGACTTATCTGCCGCGCAAATTCAAGATCGTGGTCGCGGTGCCGCCATCGAACGATGTCGACGTCTTTGCCCACGATCTCGGCTTTATCGCGATCTCCGATGCCGCCGGCGGCCTTGCCGGCTGGAACGTCACGGTCGGCGGCGGCATGGGCATGACTCACGGCGAGCCCGAAACCTATCCGCGGACCGCCGAGCTGCTCGGCTTTTGCCGGACCGAAGACGCGCTCGCCATCGCCGAAGCGGTTGTCACCGTGCAGCGCGACTGGGGCGACCGGGCGAACCGCAAGCACGCGCGGCTGAAATACACGATCGAGGATCGCGGATTGCCGGCGTTCCGCGCGGAGGTCGAGCGCCGTGCCCAGGTGCAATTGGCTGCCGCCAAACCGTTCCAGTTCACCTCCACGGGCGATCGCTACGGCTGGAGCGAAGGCGCCGGCGGATCGGCACATCTCACCTTGTTCGTGCAGAATGGGCGGCTCGACGACAAGCCCGGCGCGCTGCAGTTGTCGGCGCTGCGCCGGATCGCGGAAATCCACGACGGCGATTTTCGCCTCACGCCCAATCAAAACCTGGTCGTCGCCAACGTGCCGACCGAGAAGCAGAAAGACATCGAGGCCATCGCGCGCGAGGCGCATCTCACCGCGCCATGGTCCGGCCTGCGCCGCAATTCCATGGCGTGCGTGGCGCTGCCGACCTGCGGGCTCGCGCTGGCCGAGAGCGAGCGCTATCTGCCGGACCTCATCACTGCGCTGGACCAATGCCTGTCCGCTCACGGCATCTCCGCCGACGACATTGTCATCCGCATGACGGGATGCCCGAACGGCTGCGCGCGGCCTTATCTCGCCGAGATCGGTTTGGTCGGAAAGGGTCCGGGCCGCTACAATCTCTATCTCGGCGCGGCGTTCGACGGCTCGCGGCTCAACAAGCTTTATGGCGAGAATCTCGATCACGCAGGACTTGTCGCCGCGCTCGATCCGCTGTTCGCCGCTTACGCCGGCGAGCGCCGGCCGGGCGAGCGGTTCGGCGCTTTCGTGATCCGGGCCGGCTTCGTCGCGGCGACCGGCAACGGCCGCGATTTTCACGCTCACACCGGTCCGCTGCGCGCCGCATGACGGGCACGCGCAAAGCATCGCGAGTCGAGCCGGGCCGGATGGCGGCGCTGGCCCGGCTGCCCTTGTTCTTTTCGCTCCGCGGCAAGCGTGTCGTCGTTGCCGGCGGCAGTGCCGCGGCGGCCTGGAAGGCCGAGCTGTTGTCGGCGGCCGGCGCCGAGGTTGCCGTCTATGCGGACGCGTTTTCCGTCGCCATGAAACGGGTTGCCGCCAATCCGGCCGGCGGCGCTATTGCGCTTCATCCGCGCTCATGGATCGCGGCTGATCTGCCTGGAGCGGCAATCGCGGTTGGCGCCTTTGACGAAGAGGAGGGCGCGGCGGATTTCAGCAGCGCCGCGCGCAGCGTCGGCGTCCCGGTCAACATCGTCGACCGGCCGGCGTTCTGCGATTTCTCCTTCGGCGCCATCGTCAATCGCTCGCCGCTGGTGGTCGGCATCTCGACCGACGGGGCCGCGCCGGCCTTCGCCCAGGCGATCCGCGGCAAGCTGGAGGCGCTGTTGCCGACGGGCTTTGCGGATTGGGCTGCGGCAGCGGCGCGATGGCGGGACGCCGTGAAGCGATCGGGCCTGTCGCAGCCCGGCCGGAGCAAGTTCTGGCAGCGCTTTGCCGCGCTTGCCCTGCGTCGTGCCGGCGACCCGCCGCAGGCGCGCGATTTCGATCGTCTCATCGCCGGCGCCGGCGATGACGCAGCGGCACGCGGTGCGGTCACCCATATTCGCGTCGACCCCGATCATCCGGATTTATTGACATTGCGCGCCATTCGCGCGCTGCAGTCCGCGGACGTCATCATTTTCGATGACCGGGTGCCGCACGAAGCGCTGGATTTTGCCCGCCGCGAGGCGCGCAAAATTCCCGTTGGCCCGGCCGACTATGATGGGCAGCACCGCCGGCACATCGACGCGCTGAGCGACGATTTCGCCAATCAAGGCCAGCGCGTGGTTTTCGTGGCTTCGCTGCGCCGAGCCGATAGCGGCATCGGCAGTATCCGCGAGCGACTTTCCACCGCGGCTTGACGTCTGTTGTCGTCTTAGACCGAAACCGGATAGACGCGCGTTTTGGCCGCGCTCCGCTTCACTTCGATTTGACGACGACCGGCATTGCCGCGAGCTTCGCCAGCACCCGGCAGCGGCGGCGGATCGGCACCCAGTCGTAGAGAAAAATCTCCAGCGGCCGCCACATCGCCACCCAGCCGATGATCAGCATGCCTTCGCCGAAAATATCTGATGCCACATCGTTGCCGAAGGAAAATGCCAGTTCGCGCAGCAGCACGCAGCAGAACAAAAATCCCAACCCGATGATCAACGCGATGCGGCCGTCGCGGAACAAAAGCCTCAGCCGGCGGCGCTCGTGGGTTTCGCGATAACCGAAGTAATTGTGGATTGCGTCGCTGAGATCGGGCGCGCCGGACCCGGCGATCTGGTCGGCGGGCAAATAGATCACGAGCGCGATCGGCCGCTGCAGGCCGATCTCTTCCGCAGAACCGATAATGTAATCCTCGGCATCCTGATCGAGATCGCGCTCATGAAACGGCGACGGATCGAGCGAGTTGAACAGTTGCGGCAGCCGATTGAGGCTGATCGCTATCTTCGCCTCGGCCGGTGCCGCCGGACTTGGGTACTCCGGCTCAGCCATGTGCCGCCTCGGAATTCGTTTGCCGTTATTGAACACAGCCATTTCGGCTGAAATCAAGAACAGCCACGGTCAGTGCCCGAAGGGGAACGCTGGACGATAAGCGCTGTGAACTCAACCGCGACGCACGACGCGCCGGCTGCCTTTGCTTTCGCCCAATAATCAGGCTGCGCTTTGCTCGTCTTAAGCCGATTGGCGTCCTCTAAGCCCGATGCATGCAGGCGCGATGCCGCTTTGGCATCGGCACCCGGCTTAAAGATAATATCTTTACTATTTTAAAGCCAGCGCTTAATCTCGCCGCCGATGAGCGACCCCAGAACCAGGCAAACCGTGGCGCAAGGCAGCGGCGGTTCGACCGCACGCATCATGTTTGCCGGCCGCTCATCGTCGCTGTCGGCGCAGGTGGTGGCGGAGGTGCGCGACGCACTGTTCGCCAGACGGCTGAAACCCGGCGACTTCCTCGGCACTGAAAAGGATTTGGCGGCGCGCTTCGGCGCCAGCCGCATTGTCGCCCGCGATGCATTGCGCACGCTGGAGGCGCTCGGCATCGTCGAAATACGCATGGGAAAAGGTGGCGGCGCCCGCATCGCCCATGGCAATCCGCGCTTGTTCGCCGAAGCCCTGGCCGTGCAACTCGACCTTACCGGCGTAAGCACCGCCGAGATCATGGACGCGCAGCGTGCGATCGAGACGCTGGGCGCAGAGCTCGCCGCCGAGAACGCGACGGCAGCCGACGTGGCGAAACTGCGCCGCCTGCTGCGCGAGGCAGAAATCGCGATCGGCGATCTTGACGAATTCACGCGCCTGTCGCGCGACTTCCATCTTGCCGTGGCCGAGGCTTCGCACAACCGCGTGATCCTCGTGCAACTCATCTCGCTCGAACATGTGTCCTGGCCGCGACGCAACGTTACCGCGACGGCGAAACTGGCGCGGCACATTCTCGACGTTCACACCAAACTCGCCGATCTGATCGAGTTGCGCGACCCAAGCGGCGCGCGTGCCTTGATGGACGATCATGTCAAGATGATCAGGGCGCGCCGCGTCGCCGAGCGGGGCCGTATCCCGACCAACGGACACTTTAACTGCTGAGTTAATCAACACCGGAGGAAACAATGGCGAAATTTCTGATCGAACCGCATTTCCGGCTGCAGGAATGGGTTGCCGAGGAGAAGGGCTATTTCCGCGCCGAAGGCCTGGAATACGAATTCCGCGAAATGGTGCGCGCCACCGGCGGTCAAATCCACAACAAGGGCGACAAGGTCGGCGCCTTTCAGGCGCTCGAAGAAGGCCGCAAGTCGAACGTGAGCTGCGCTTGCCACTGGACGGTCAATGTCGCGGCATCGAACGGCCACGGGCGCATGTACACCGACGTCTATTCGGTGGCGCCGGCGGGAATTTTCGTCGCCGCCGACTCGAAGATCAAAACGCCGGCCGATCTCGCCGGCGTGCCGATTTCGGTCGGCTACCAGTCCGGCAGCCATTACGCCACGGTTCAGGCGCTTGAGGCTTATCTCAAGCCCGAGCAGATCAAGCTCAATTACGCCGACGGCATGCTGTTCGCGCGCATGGAGAAGCTGATCGACGGCAGCGCGCCGGCGGTGAATTTGTTCAGCGGGCCTTATTACTTCGCCGAGCAGCTCGGCTTCCGCAAAGTCATCGACACCACCTTCATGATCGGCACCATGATCCACGGCGATCCCGATCCGGAGGACTTGCGCAAATTCTTCCGCGCGCTGCGCAAGGCGCAGCGCGACATCGACCTGCGGCCGGAGCTCTACACCCATTATTACAAGAACGAATTCCCCGACCGCTTCCACGCGCTGATGGATACGCGGCGCTGGGGACCGGGTGAGCGGCTGGTGTTCGAGCCCTACACCAAGGAAGTCTACGAGGAAGCCTTCGAATGGATCGCCGACCACCACATCTTCCCGGAAGGCGAGATGGGCGCCGGCCGCTACGAGCGGGCGACGCTGTCACTGATGGGGTGAGAGTTCGGCTGCGCGTCGCGGTCCGCCTTCGCTAACGCTTCGGCGCGACAGCCTTCGCTCGATCAGCCTCGCCGCGCCGGCGCTGCGGAGCAGCGAAGGCTGGTGCCCAGGAGAGGACTCGAACCTCCACGCCTCGCGGCGCTAGTACCTGAAACTAGTGCGTCTACCAATTCCGCCACCTGGGCACACTGCGGGGCGCGTGCTAACGGGCCGATAGGTACGAAAGCGGTCATCCCCTTGTCAAATCCGACGGCCTGTCATCGACCGGGCGACCCGCGACATCGGGCGCTCTGCCGATCCGGGCATTAATCCGCCCATGGGGCGAGTGCTTAGTCCCCTATACAGCGCGAAAGCGATCATGTATTTCGCGGCTTAGGCAATCAGACTGGCCTCGTCAAGAGCAAGCATGGCGATCAAGAGCAAAGCGGAAACGCTGGTCACCGTGTTCGGCGGTTCGGGATTTCTCGGCCGCCATGTGGTGCGCGCGCTCGCCAATCGCGGCTACCGCATCCGGGTCGCGGTGCGCCGGCCTGAACTTGTGCGGCTACCTGCGGCCGATGGGCCGCGTCGGCCAGATCCAGGCGGTGCAGGCCAATCTGCGTTATCCCGGATTCGGTCGCGGCGGCGGTGCGCGATGCCGACGCCGTCGTCAATCTGGTCGGCCTCCTGTTCGAGCGCGGCAACCAGCGGCTTCGACGCCGTGATGGCGGCCGGCGCCGAGACGGTGGCGAAAGCCGCCAATGCCGCCGACGCGTCGCTCGTTCATGTCTCGGCAATCGGCGCCGACGCGGAAGGCGCCTCGCATTATGCGCGTGCCAAAGGGCAAGGCGAGGCGCGGGTGCTGGCCGCGCAACCAGCGAGCGATCATCGTGCGGCCGTCGATCGTGTTCGGCCCGGAGGACGATTTCTTCAACCGGTTCGCCGCGCTGGCGCGGCTGTCGCCGGCGCTGCCGCTTGCCCGGCGGCGGTCACACCCGCATGCAGCCGGTGTTTGCCGGCGACGTCGGCGAGGCCATCGCCAAGGCGGTCGACGGCGATCTGAAGCCCGGCACGATCTACGAGTTCGGCGGGCCGGACGTGCGCACGTTCAAGGAATTGATGGAATTCGTGCTCGCCACCACCCAGCGCCGCCGCCTGCTGGTGCCGGTGCCGTTCGCGCTGCTGAAGCTCCAGGCGATGTTCCTGCAATTCGCGCCGAAGCCGCCGATCACGCCGGATCAGGTCGAACTGCTCAAGCACGATAATGTGGTGTCCGACGCGGCCAAGCACGACGGCCGCACGCTGGAAGGGCTCGGCATCATCCCGGAATCGATCGAGGCGATCGTGCCGACTTATCTCTGGCGCTTCCGCAAGACCGGCCAGTTCAATCCGCACGCGGCATAAGCCGGCAAATATGTCAGCCTTCGGGCCATCCCGCTAATCTAGCGCGCTGATTCGGCCCGCGCGCACCCACTTTGACAAAATGATGTGACCATGGCCGACGCTTGCACTCAGGGCATCGATACCGGCTTCGTGGCGTTAGGTTATTTCAAAGTCGCCGATTCTCGGCGTGGTGCAGGGCATCACCGAATTGTTGCCGATCTCATCGACCGCCCATATGCGCCTGGTGCCCGCCGTGCTGGGCTGGCAGGATCCGGGCTCGGCGTTCTCGGCGGCGATGCAGCTTGCGGCGCTCGGCGCGGTGGTCAGCTATTTCTGGACGGACGTGCGGGATCTTGACCGTCAATTCGATCTCCGCCGCCATCCGCGGACAATTCCGCGACCGCTCTTTCCAATTTGCGCTGTGGATCGTCCTTGCCACCATCCCGATCGGAATTGCCGGGCCTGACGCTCGCCAAGCTTCTCAACACCTGCAATTCGCCGCTGCGCGCCGTCAGCGTCATCGGCTGGACCTGCCTGGTGATGGGTGCGCTGCTGGTCGATCGCCGAAATTTGGGCGCGGCATTCGGCGCACCATTGACAAGGCGACGCATCGCCGACGCGCTCATTGTCGGTCTCGCCCAGACCGGCGCGCTCATTCCCGGCGTCTCCCGTTCGGGCTCGACTTTGACCGCGGCGCTGATGCTCGGCTTCAAGCGCGACGAAGCCGCGCGGCTGTCCTTTCTGCTCGGGCCTGCCGGCGATCGCGCTGGCCGGGTTGAAGGAATTGTGGGAACTCCACAAGATCCATCTGCCCTGGCACGCCTGGTCGGTGCTGCTCGCTTGGTATCGCCGTAGCCGCCGTTTCGGCCTTCTTCGCGATCTGGGGCCTGATGAAAATGCTGGAAAACTTTTCGAGCTGGCCGTTCGTCGTCTACCGGTTTTTGCTCGGCATCGTGATCCTTGGCGGCGTGGCGATGGGATGGCTCGCCTGACAGTCGCCGGCCTTGCCGCCAGTGGTCAGAGCCGGCATTGCCATTTCGGCAACCTTTTGACGCAAGGATGGGATTCGGACAAGGCTCATAGCGCATGCTGACGCTATTCCATCACCCGATTTGCCCGCATTCCCGCTTTGTGCGGCTGGCGCTCGAAGAATATGGCGCTGCCGCCGCGGCTGGTCGAAGAGCGGGTGTGGGAGCGGCGCGAGGAGTTTCTGCAGCTCAATCCGGCGGCCACCACGCCGGTCCTGGTCGAAGAAGGCGTGCCGCCGGTGCCGGGCGCCGGCGTCATCGCCGAATATCTCGACGAGACGCGCGGTCTCACGCTCGGCGAGTTCCGGCTGCTGCCGGCCGATCTTGCCGGCCGCATCGAGGTGCGCCGGCTGATGAGCTGGTTCAACGACAAGTTCTTCGAGGAAGTCTCCGGCGCGCTGGCGCGGGAGCGGGTCTATAAGCGCTATATCCCGGCGGCCAGCGGCGGCGGCTCGCCCGACATGGAGACGCTGCGTGCGGCAAAGAGCAACATCAGATACCATTTAGCCTATATCGGCTGGCTCGTTCGCACGCGCGACTGGCTTGCCGGCGATACCTTGACCTATGCCGATCTGGCCGCGGCGGCGCATTTGTCCGCCGCCGATTATCTGGGCGATGTGCCGTGGGACGAAGACGAGACCGCCAAGAACTGGTACGCGCGGATCAAATCGCGGCCGTCGTTCCGCACGCTGCTCGACGAGGCGCTGCCCGGCCTGCCGCCGGCGCCGAGCTACGCCAATCTCGATTTCTGACTCCGGCGGCACTCAAGGCGGCGCTGCATCGACGCCGCGCACGCGCAAGGCTTCGAAGCGGTCGGCGTGACGCGGCCGGATGCGATCCCGCAGGCGGCGGCGCGCTTGCGCGAATTCCTCGCCGCCGGCGCGCACGGCGACATGGCGTGGATGGCGGACAATGCCGAGCGGCGCGCCGATCCGCGCGCGCTGTGGCCGCAGGCGCGCTCGATCGTCATGCTCGGCCTCAATTACGGGCCGGACGACGACCCGCTGGCGATCCTCAAGGATCGCCTGCGCGGCGGCATTTCGGTCTATGCCCGCGGCGACGACTATCACGAGCTGATCAAGCCGCGGCTGAAAACGCTCGGGCGCTGGCTGATCGACGATGCCGGCGGCGACATCAAGGTGTTCGTCGACACCGCGCCGCTGATGGAAAAGCCGCTCGCCGCCGCGGCCGGTGTCGGCTGGCAGGGCAAGCACACCAATCTGGTGTCGCGGCAATTCGGCTCGTGGCTGTTTCTCGGCGCCATCTTCACCACGCTCGATCTGCCGCCGGATAGCGCGGAGACCGACCATTGCGGCAACTGCCGGCGCCTGCCTCGACGTCTGCCCGACGGCGGCTTTCCCGGCGCCGTATCGGCTCGATGCGCGGCGCTGCATTTCCTACCTCACCATCGAGCATAAGGGTCCGATCCCGCGCGAATTCCGCGAGCCGATGGGCAATCGCATCTACGGCTGCGACGATTGTCTCGCGGTGTGTCCGTGGAACAAATTTGCCGTCGCCGGCCGCGAAGCGAAGCTCGCGGCGCGCGAGACGCTGCGCGCGCCGCGGCTCGCCGATCTGGTCCGGCTCGACGACGCCGCGTTCCGCGCGTTGTTCGCAAAAAGCCCGATCAAGCGCATCGGCCGCGCGCGCTTTATCCGCAATGTGCTGATCGCGATCGGCAATTCCGGCGACGCGTCGCTCGCCGACGAGGCCGAGCGGCTGCTCGGTGACGAATCGCCGCTCGTGCGCGGCGCGGCGGTCTGGGCGCTCGGCCGGCTCGATCGCGGCGCGGCTCGAACGCATGCGCGACGAAACGGTTCGCCGCGGAGTCCGATCCGGACGTGATCGCGGAATGGACGGCGGCAAGGGGACGCTGACGTCAGATGTCCCAGCTTCATTTGCCTCGGATTGGGTTATTCGGCGGAGCATTACGTCGCCGCGTTCGGGCAAAAATTCGATCGCATCGTCGGCACCATGCGCAGCAAAGAACGGGCCGCGGTGCTGAATGCGTATGACGATGGCGCGATTGCAGGCGGTCGTTTTCGACGGCCAGTCGGCGTCACCCGAACTGCAACGACGCTATCGCTGCGGCCGACGCGGCGCTGATCTCGATCCCGCAGGACGACGACGGCGATCCGGTGCTGCGCGTCTGCGGCGACGCCTTTGCGCGAGGCGCAGCATCTGCGTTCGATCGTCTATCTGTCGACGGTCGGCGTCTATGGCGACCGCGGCGGCGATTGGGTCGACGAGGAAACGCCGCCGAGCCCGACTCGGCGCGCGGCTGCGAACGGCTTGCGGCCGAGCGGGCTTGGCAGGATTTCGGCGCGCGCCACGGCATCGCCGTTGCCATCTTGCGGCTTGCCGGCATTTACGGGCCGGGCCGCAACGCGCTCACGCAGGTCGCGCGCGGCAACGCGCGCCGCATCGTCAAGCCCGGGCAAATCTTCAACCGCATTCATGTCGCCGACATCGCGCAGGCGATCGACGCCGCGTTCGACTCCGCAGGCGTCCGGGATTTTCAACGTTGCCGATGACGAGCCGTCGCCGCCCGGCGATCCGCTCGTCTTCGCGGCGCAGCTCCTCGGCGTCGCGCCGCCGCCGGAAATCCCCTTCGCCGAAGCCGCGCCGTCGATGTCGCCTTTGGCGCTGAGCTTTTGGCAGGAATGCCGGCGCGTGCGTAACGACAAGCTCAAGCGCGAGCTTGGCGTGGCGTTGCGCTATCCGACTTATCGGGAAGGATTGCGGGCGCTGTTCGACGAAGAGGCATCGTCATTGCGAGGAGCCTAGCGACGACGCAATCCAAGCTGACGCAATGGCGCGCTGGAATGACGATCAATGCAGGCTCGGCCCTTTGAGAAAGCGATTGCGCTCGCTCGATTTGACGCGCAACTCCATGGTTTCGCCGTCGCGGTAGATCGAGATCGGCACGTCGACGCCGGCCGCGCCCTGCGCCCAGATGCGGCGGAAGAAGCTGGCGAGGTCGCGCACGTCCTTGCCGGCGACCGACAAAATGATATCGCCGGTCCGCAAGTCCGCCTTCTTCGCCGGCCCGCGATCGGCGAGCCCGACGACGACGAGCCGGTTCTCGACTTCGGTCGCGTAAAGACCGAGCCACGGCCGCGGCGGCGCATTGCGGCGGCCGAATTTCATCAGGTCGTCGGCGATCGGCTTCAACAAATCGATCGGAATCATCATGTTGATGTTTTGCGTCTGGCCCTTCTCGGCGGCATGCTGCAGCTGCAGCGAGCCGATGCCGAGCAGATCGCCGGCCGGGCCGATCAGCGCGGTGCCGCCCCAGTTCGGGTGCGCCGGCGCGGTGAAGATCGCTTCGTCGAGCACATATTCCCAATAGCCGGCGAATTCCTGCTTGGCGACGATGCGCGCGGCGACCGAGCGCTGCCGGCCGCCGAAGCCGCCGACCACGACGCGTTCGCCCATTGACGCTGCGGTCGAGTCGCCGATCTCGAGCGCGGGCACGTCGAGCTTGGCCAGCGCCTGCACCAGCCCGAAGCCGGTCTCCTGATCGTAGCCGAGCACGTGGCCCGGGACCGAGCGGCCGTCGTTGAGCGTGATCCACAGCGTCTCCGCTTCGGTAATCAAATAGCCGACGGTGAGAACGAGGCCATTGCCGCGAATGAAGACGCCGTTGCCGGCCCGTTCGGTACCCAGCGTTTCGGCGGTGAAGGCGTCCGGCGGGCACGATGGTGCGCAAGCCGACCACGCACGACAACGCCCGCTCGAGATCGTAGCCATAATCATCCGGCTTCGGTTGCGCCGAGGACGGCACCTTCCAATCGCTCACGGATGGCATCGCATGTTCCTTCGCTCGCGGCGGTCGACTGCGCGAGCTTGTAGCCGAGTTGGCGCGCGTCAGCAACATCCGGACAAATCCGATTGCCGCATGCCGCATCGTTACAAGCAATTTGTCCACTGTACGCGCCGCGGATCAAGCCCTCTGGCCGGACCGGCGGTCGATGTCACGACAGCCCGGCATTGAGGAATTCCTTCGACCACTTCGCGTAGTCGGCCTGGCGCGTGACCTGTTTCATCAATTCGGGCGACGCTATGCCCTTGAGCTCGGCCGGGCGGCGTGCCGGCGCGCAGCGCCTTGAGCGTTTCATGCACCGCGTTGACCGCCGCCATGAACGGCATGTGGCCTTGCAGACAGACGCGGACGTTGCGCGCGGAAAGATAATCGAGATCGTAGAGTTCGGCGCCGGCGCTGCCAAGAAACAGCGGCAGCTTCACCGCGGCGGCGACCGCGTCGAGTTGCGCGCGCGTCTTCACGCCGACCATGAACAGCATGTCGACGCCGGCTGCCTCATAGGCTTTCAGCCGCGCGATGGTGTCCTCGACGCCGGTCATCGCCATGGCGCTGGTGCGGCCGACGATGACCAGCCGCTTGTCCTGCCGGCCGGCGAGCGCCGCCTTCATCTTGCCGACGCCTTCGGCGATGGGAATGAGCGTTGCCGCGGTCGCGCCGTAAGGCGTCGGCAGCGACGGTATCCTCGATCGTCAGCGCAGCGACGCCGGCGGTCTCCAGCTCTTCCACCGTGCGTTTGACGTTGAGCGCATTGCCGTAGCCGTGATCGGCGTCGACCAGAAGCGGCAGTTTGCCGGCGCGGTTGATGCGATAGGCCTGCTGCGCGAATTCGGTCAGCGTCAGCACGATGATGTCCGGCGCGCCGAGCACCGTGAATGAGGCGATCGAGCCGGCGAACATCCCGGCTTCGAAACCGAGGTCTTCGGCAATGCGGGCCGAGATCGGGTCGAACACCGATCCGGGATAAATGCAACGCGGTCCCGCGATGATGGCGCGCAGCCGCTCGCGTCGCTCAGTCCAATCCATGCTGTACCCCTCTGATCCGTGATCGCCTTAGCAGTCTGATGCTCGTTCTTAGCACGGGAGGGCCCGAATGGCCTCCGATGCGCGACATGCCGCTGGCGCGCAGCGCGCATGCAGAACGATGCCGTTGGCGCCGGCACGGTCCTGGTCGCGTCCGCGCTACTTCTTGTTCTGCGGGGGTGGCGACGAGGCCGCTTGCTGTTGCAGCGCTTGGAGTTTCTTCTGCAGGATCGGGCAGGCTTGCCACCAGCGCGCAATTGGCTCGGTCCTGGACGGCCTCCTTTTGCACTTCCGCCCAGCGCGTGTCGGCGTCCTGCTGATTCCAAGGCTTGTGGGTTTCGGGATTGAAAACATGCTGCAGCGCCAAATTGTCCAAGGACCGGTGATATTCGTCGAGATTGAGAACGCGATCGCGCGGCTGGAAATAGAAATTTGTGCCATTCAACTCGCTGCAATGCCGCAGCCCGCCGGCGAAAGTTTGTCTGCGCCATGCCGGCATCGAATATTTTGCCCTTGAGATCGTCGATGGCGGCATTTTGCGCGCCGCGCCGGCACGGCAAAACCGGCCCAAGCAGGCGCCAGCGCACAGATGCCGCCTCGAGCAATACGCACAGACTATCCGCGCCATGATCTCATCCCCCAATGAAATGCCCGGCGGGCCTAAAAGGATCCCCATTCAGACCACGTAACACACACCACCGTGCGCGCCACCGCCCTTACCAATTATTCACCATCCCGGGGAACTGCCGCCGATGTGTCAAAGTACGGCCGAATGTGCATTTTGTGCCTTGTTCCCGCCAAATGTTGTCGGCAAAACGGCTCTGGAATTGAGGGGTCGCGGGGTTCGTCTTGCGTAGCAGCATTCGGTCTTTTCGTGTTTGCATTGGCGCTTGCCGGTTGGCTCGGCATTGCCAGCGCGCAAGATTATCCGCCGCAGCCGGTGGCTCCGGGCTACGCCGTCCCGCCGCCGGTCTATCGCGATGCCAACGGCGCGCCGCATCGATCCACGCTACGTCCAGCCGGCTCCGAATGAGGACGCCTATTCGGGCGGTCCGGTCCGCGCTTCCTATTTCCCGCCGCAACCGTTGCCCAGCCCCGATGATCGCCCGCCGGCCTCTGTTGCCGGCGCATCGGGCGACGTGACCGGCTCCATCAACAGCCCGCCGGCAGCTCCGGCGCAGGCTACGGCACCGCCGCCGTCGTCCCCGACCGTGGTCGCGTCGCTGCCGGCGCAATCGCAGCCGGACCAGAACGGGGACGCGCAACTGCCGCCGCGGTTCCAGCGGCAGGTGGTCAACTTCCCCACTCCGGAACCGGCCGGCACCATCATCATCGATACGCCGAACACCTACCTTTATCTCGTGCTCGGCCACGGCAAGGCGATGCGCTATGGCATCGGCGTCGGCCGCGACGGCTTCACCTGGTCGGGAACCGAGCGCATCACCCGGATGAAGGAATGGCCGGACTGGTTTCCGCCGAAAGAGATGATCGACCGGCAGCCGTATCTGCCGCGCTTCATGGCCGGCGGCGAAAGCAATCCGCTCGGCGCCCGCGCCATGTATCTCGGCAACACGCTGTACCGGATCCACGGCACCAACGACCCGACGAGCATCGGCAAATACACCTCGTCCGGCTGTATCCACCTCACCAACGAGGACGTCGAGGATCTTTACAGCCGGGTCCAGATCGGCACGCGCGTCGTGGTGTTGCCCGCGACCATGCCGACGGCGTTGTCCGATGTCCCGCAGGCGCCGCCGATACGCGCCGGGCCAGCAATATTCGGCAGGCCCGCAAGCCGCGGGCGGCGCCGCCTATGCCACCGGCACCGGTGACGCGCTAGCAGTTCGACCCGAAGATTTGCTATTTTATTTGCCGGCCCGCTTGCCGTGCAGCCGGCGGGATTGACGGCGGCGCCGGCGCTAGGCTCATAGATTGCCGGGCTCGGACTTTATCCTTGCCGCAATGCCAAAGAGTCATTTCGCGTGATCCCGCTGTCCGTCCTCGATCTGTCGCCCGTGACCACCGCGACGCCGGGCGCGGCGGCATTGCGCAATTCGCTCGATCTGGCGCGGCTCGCCGATCGGCTCGGCTACAAGCGCTACTGGGTCGCCGAGCACCACAATCTGGCGAACATCGCCAGTTCGGCGCCGGAAATCATGATCGGACAAATCGCGGCGGTGACGTCGCATCTGCGCGTCGGCTCGGGCGGCGTGATGTTGCCGAACCATGCGCCGCTGATGGTGGCCGAGCGCTTCAAGGTGCTGGAGGCGCTGTTCCCGGGCCGCATCGATCTCGGTCTCGGCCGTGCGCCGGGCACCGATCAGGTCACGTCCTATGCGCTTGCGCGCCCGGCAAGACCCGCGCCAAGGCGACGACTTTCTTGAGCGATTCCAGGAGCTCCTGCTGCTCGAGCGCGGCGGCTTTCCGGAAGGTCATCCGTTCCGCAACGTGCATGCGGTTCCTGCCGACGTGGCGCTGCCGCCGATCTGGCTGCTCGGCTCCAGCGGCTATAGCGCCGAGCTTGCCGCCGCGGTCGGCATGGGCTTCGCGTTCGCGCATCATTTCGCCGATTACGACGCGGCGAGCGCCATGCTCGCTTACCGCGAGCCATTTCAAGCCGTCGGCAACGCTGGCACAGCCCTATGCCATTCTCGGCACCGCGGTGATTGCGGCCGACAGCGATGCCGAGGCCGAGCGCCTCGCGTCGAGCGCCGACCTGCATTATGCGCGCCGCGCCAAAGGCGAATATCTGCCGCTCGCCTCGCCCGAGGAGGCCGCCGCTTATCCTTATACGCCGGTCGACCGCGACCGCATCGCGCGGCATCGCGCACGGCTCGTCGTCGGCGGCATCGAACGCGTGACGGAGCGGTTGCGCGCTCTGACCGAAGCCACCCGCGCCGATGAGCTCATGATCACCACCATGGTCTATGATCATGCGGCGCGCCGGCATTCCTATGAATTGTTGGCGCAGGCCTTTGCGCTTGACTCCGGCCACGTAAGTCGGCCCGCAGCATCCGTTAAGTCGGAGAAATGGCGTCGCCGCCCTTGCGGCCGTGTCATGATGCCGTTCGCATGACCCTTTAACCTCTTTACGTCATGAATTGGCCGCCATCGTTCCGCGATGTGGCGGGAGATGACCGTGTTCGCTAACGATTTACGCTGCTAATTGCGAATTCCCGCTGGGACGGGGGCGGAAGTGAGCATTCCAGGCGCGCAACGCGGCGCACGGTTTCACGGCGGAGCCGGCTGATCCGGCCGGCATGCCGGCACGCTCGCACGCTGTGCACGGCGCTGACTGTTGACGCTTAAGCGCGGCGTCCGGCCTCTGCGCAATATTATTATCGGATTTGGCTACGGCCATTCTGGCACCGGCCCAGGCATCGGGCGGTCAAGCACGCCGGCAAGGAAGCCGCCAAAGATCAGCCAAGGACCCGTTCGGCGATATCCCGAAGGGGCCGCTGCAGATCTTTGTCTCCATCGATCAGCAGAAGCTGCATCTCTACAGCGACGGCATGCATGTCGCCGACACCTCGGTCGCCACCGGCGTGCCGAGCCTGCCGACGCCGCTCGGCGTGTTCAGCGTCATCCAAAAGCAGGTCTTCCACCGCTCCAACATCTACAGCAATGCGCCGATGCCATTCATGCAGCGCATCACCTGGTCCGGGGTGGCGATGCACGAGGGCGAAGGCATCGGCCATCGCGCCTCGCACGGCTGCATCCGCATGCCGCACGATTTTGCGGTGCGGCTCTATCATCTGACCAAGCTCGGCGTGCCGGTGATCGTCGCGCGACAGGAGCTAAAACCGGTCGAGTTTGCCGACCCGCATCTGTTCGTGCATCGCGACAAGGCGCCGGAACCGGCCTCCCCCGCTGCGCCGGCCGATTCGGAGGCCGACGCCGGCCTGCGCGGCAGTGCCGGCGGCACTCGGGCTGCGTGTCGGCACCGACACTCCGCCAATGACGATGGCCGATGCCGCGAAATCCGATCCCCCCGTCAGCGACGCGGCGCACATCCGCAAAACCGCGATCGGCGCCAACGCCGCGACGTCGCCCGTGTCGGACGCGATCCGCGCGACCCCTGCCGTCTGCCGCCGTGCCGGATCCGCCGTGCGCCGACTGCCGCGCCGCTCGATCCGACCGTGCCGATGCCGCCGGCCGAGCCGCCGGCCTCGATCAAGACCGCGCCGGCCAGCAAGGCGCCGATCGCGATTTTCATCAGCCGCAAGGAAAAGAAGATTTACGTGCGGCAGGATTTTGCGCCGCTGTTCCAGGCGCCGGTCACCATTGCCGATCCGGACAAGCCGGTCGGCACGCTGGCGTTTACGGCGTTGGATTTCGCCGGCGACGATCGCACCACGCTGCGCTGGAACGTCGTCTCTTCCCGGCCGAGCCGCCGCCGCAGGCGAAACGGAAAGCCGAGCGCGAGATGCGCTACGACAGTATGCGCGCGCCCGGCGCTATGTCGAGGAACGTCGAAAAGCCGCCGATCTGCCGCCGCCGCAGACGCCCGCCGAGGCGCTCGCCCGCATCACCATCCCGCAAGCGGCGATCGATTATATTTCCCAGCTTATCGTTCCCGGCTCCACGCTGACCGTTTCGGACCACGGTCTCGGCGACGAAACCGGCGAAGGCACGAATTTCATCGTCGTGCTGCGCTGAATGCGGCCGCTTCGCGGCCTCCGGCGGCCGCGGCGTTTGGTGCGGCGGACCGCCATTCAAACGACATCCGGCCTGTTATATGGTAGGTGCCGCGAGGATGAGGTTTGTCGCAAATTAAGGAGGAACATCTTGGGTCAGCATTTTACATTGACGTCATCGGATAGTTTCAAGCTCGGCGCCTATCGGGCCGATCCGGCCGGAAAGGCCAAGGGCGGCATCGTCGTCATTCAGGAAATTTTCGGCGTCAATCATCACATTCGCGCGGTCTGCGACCGTTTGGCCGGCGAGGGCTATGCCGCGCTGGCGCCGGCGGTGTTCGATCGGCAGCAGCCGAATTTCGAATCCGGCTATTCGCCCGACGAGATCGCCAACGCGCGCAAATTCGTCGCCAATCCGGATTGGGGCGCCATGCTGCGTGACGTTCAAGCCTCGATCGACGAGCTCAAGAAAAGCGGGCCCGTTGCGATCATGGGCTTCTGCATGGGCGGCTCGATTTCGTTTCTCGCCGCGGCAAAGCTCAACGGCCTGTCCTGCGCCGTCTGCTATTACGGCGGCAACATCGCCAAGAATGCCGACGAAAAGCCGAAAATCCCGGTGCAGATGCATTTCGGCGAAAAAGACGCGTCGATCCCGATGAGCGACGTGGACATGATCAAGCAGAAGCGCGGCGGCGATTGCGAAATCTACGTCTATCCGGACGCGCAGCATGGCTTTAATTGCGACGAGCGCGGCAGCTATCAGGAGGCCGCGGCCAAGCTTGCCTGGCAGCGCTCGATGGCGTTTCTGGCGAAACACGTGAAGTGAGCGGAAATTTAATCGTGGTCGGTAATCAGTCATCGGAAACCGGAATCTTCTGATTACCGATCTCTGATTGCTGACTCCCGATTAGAACCAGCGCTCCTGCACCTGGATGGTGTCGCCGGGCTCGACCGGCGCGGTGATCGGCGTCTGGAAGCGGTAGGTTTGGCCGCCGTAGTGGCGGCTGATGGTGACCGATTTTTTGTAGCCCCGCGGTCCGAAGCCGCCGGCGATCGCAACCGCGGTCTCCACCGTCATATTGGCGACGTAGGGATATTGGCCCGGCTGCGTGACTTCGCCGAGAATGAAGAACGGCCGATAGGCTTCGATCTCGACCGCGACATGCGGATCGCGCACGTAGCCTTGACGCAACAGGTCGGCGATGCGCGCCGATAGCTGGTCGGTGGTCAGCCCGCGCGCCGCCACCGAGCCGATCAGCGGCATGTCGATATCGCCGCTGGCGTCCAGGACGTAGGAATTGGTCAGTCCGTCCTGGCCGAACACCACCACGCGCAGCCGGTCGCCGGAATCCAGGGTGTAGGGATATTGCTGCTGTGTCGGCGCGTAGGCCGGCCGCTCCTGGATAGCCGGCGGCATAGGCCGGCGCCGCTAAGCAGGTGCCGCATAGGCCGGCGCTGCATAAGCAGGTGCCGCGTAAGCGGGCGCCGCATAAGCCGGCGCCGGCGTAGGCTGGGTGTGGCGGCAACGGCGTAATTGGGCGGCGCGGGCGCCGGTGCGTAAGCGGCGAGCCGTAGCGCGCGCGCATAGCCCGGCGCCCCGCCATAGACCACATTGTCGATGCCGTAAGGCGCCGGCGCGGCCGCCATCTGGCACGGCGATCATCGGGTTGCCGCGCGCAGCCCGCCGACCGCGATTGCAAGGCAAGCAACAACAACAGAAGAGAGCGGGGGACCCGCATAGGCGCAATCCGACCCCGTTTCGAGCCAAAGCCGAGGTCCGATTAACGCCAGTTATGGTTAACAAACCCTCACCGCGTCGAGTTGCGAGCCGACACAGGGACTTATGCCTATCCGGCTTAGCGCTCTTGGCCTATTCGGGCTTGCCGTGACGGCGGGCGGTCAGCCAGTCGGCGAGCGCCAACAGCACCATGACGACGGCGAAGGTCACCGGAAAGGCCGAGCACCCAGATCAGCCTCGACGTGTCCGGCGTATTTCTCCATGTCGAAATACCAGGCCAGGGCATCGACCGCGGCGATGCCGACGATCGAGCCGAGCAGCTTCTGCTTGAGCGAGCCGAAATCGACCTGGGTGAGGCCTTCCGGCCAGTCCGGATGCGCAGAGGCGTCGATGCGGCGGATGAAATTCTCGTAGCTCGAGAAAATCACGATGAACATGAGATTGGCGGTCAGCGCCAGATCGACCAGATTGAGCACGTCGGTGACGAGGTCGTGCCAGTTCATGCCCGGCACTTGCAGCGTCAGCGCGAACAGTTCGGCGAAGAAGCGGTAGATCAGCAGCAGCAGACACAGCAGCAGGCCGAGCAGAAACGGCGCCAAGCAGCCAGCGGCTGAAAAACATCGACGCCTGGATATAGCGTCCGTCGGGCCAGGACATGGACGGTCTCTCGCGCGGTGAATCGCGGTCAGCGTACTGTCTGCGGCCAGCTATTCGCGACCCGTCACGTCTCACGCCGCCACTCCCGTGCCGATCGGGCAGCTCACGCCGGTGCCGCCGAGGCCGCAATAGCCGTGCGGATTCTTGGCGAGATATTGCTGGTGATAATCCTCGGCGAAATAGAACGGCGGCGCATCGACGATTTCGGTGGTGATCGGGCCCAGGCGCTTGGCGCGTCGAGCGCCTTGGCATAGGCCGCCTTCGAGGCTTCCGCGGCGGCGCGCTGCTCCGGCGAGAACACATAGATGCCGGAGCGGTACTGCGTGCCGACGTCGTTGCCCTGGCGCATGCCCTGGGTCGGATCGTGGCTTTCCCAGAACGTCTTGAGCAGGCTGCTCGTAGGAGATTTTCTTCGGGTCATAGACCACCAGCACGACCTCGTTGTGGCCGGTGCGGCCGGAGCACACTTCCTCGTAGGTCGGATTCGGCGGTCAGTCCGCCGGCATAGCCGACCGCGGTGACGTAAATGCCGTCGCCCAGCTCCCAGAATTTGCGCTCCGCGCCCCAGAAGCAGCCGAACCCGAACATCGCCATCTCCATGCCGTCCGGGATAGGGGCCCTTGAGCGCGCGGCCGTTGACGAAATGCGTCTTCGCGGTCGGAATCGGCGTCGAGCGCCCCGGCAGGGCTTCGGCTGGCGGTGGGCATTTCGAGCTTCTTGCGGAACGAGAACATGGCGGCGCCTCCCAATCGGATCGTGCAGGTTACGCCCGGAATATAGACTTGCTGCGCGATTGGCGCATCTCACGCCGCGATCACGTTTGTGGGGACCGGCGATCGGGCAGGGGGCATCCGGAGCAGGCGGGATCGATTCATACTGGGACTTCGTTGCTTGAATTCGGCCCGGCGGCCTCCCTTTTCCCTGCCACTTTTGCCCCCTATTGTGCCCGGCAAATTCGGTGGGAGGCCTTTTGAGATGGTTCGACGACTGTTCCTGCGCTGGCGCGGCGGTGGTTATGGCGCTTGCCGCCAGTGCCGTGTTGCGCACAAACCCCGACCGGCCGGCGCCGCCTTATGGGCCGCCGATCACGCTCGATCAGGCCAAGCGCGTAATGGCGGCCGCCGAGCTCGAAGCGGCCAAGAATTCGTGGCAGGTCGGCATCACCATCCTCGATTCCGGCGGCAATCTGGTGATGTTCCACAAGATCGACAACGCCCAGCTCTCCGCCATCACCACCTCCGACGGCAAGGCGCGCACGGCGCTCGAGTTCAAGCTGCCGTCGAAGGCGCTCGACGACGCTATCGCCGCCGGCGGCGCCGGCATGCGGTTTCTGGCGCTGAAAGACATCACGCCGCTGCAAGGCGGGCTTCTGGTGCTGGTCGACGGCAAGATCGCCGGCGCCATCGGCGTCTCCGGCGCGCTGTCGGCGCAGGACGAGCAGGTCGCCAAGGCCGGCGCCGACGCGCTGGCCAAGCCGGGGCTTTAGTCTCCTTCAGGCCGGCATCGCCGCCGCCTTCAGCGCCGTGGCCGCGGCGGCATAGCCGCCCTGCGCGCCGTCGATGAAGTGAACATGATCGCTGCGCCCCGGCGATGGCGCAAAGCAGGTCATCATCGCCGTGTCCTGCCGGTGCAGCCCGTAGCGGGCGATGCCGGCCGCGGCGGCGAGCCGCCGCTCCAGCGCGTCGGCCAGCGCGGGCGTGCAATCGATGAGCATGCGCAGCCCGTCATCGTATTTGCGGAAGTCCGAATTCTCCGTGACCTGGCGCAGATAGGTCGCCGGCGAAAAGCTGCCGATGCGCAGGCCGGAACGCATGATCAGGAAATAAACCAGCGTGCGCGCCAGCACGCGCAGCCGCTTGAAGTGCCCGTGGCGCAACGTATGCGTTTCCAGTTCGACGCCCTGCGGCGGCCAGCCGAGCTTCGGCCCGCTTTCCGGCAGCGGCCGCCCGGCGTCGGGGCTCGCTTCGACCAGCGACACGATGGCTTCGGTGAGCGCGCGGAAGGCCGCCGGATCGGCACCGGGTGCCGGCAGGACCATCAGCGCCAGAATGATGCCGCGCGCGGTGCGGAATTGCTCGAACCGGCATGACAGTCCGGTGAGGTCCGGCCAGGTGCCGGGTGGCGCCGGTGCCAGCACGAATTCACCGCGCTTGATCGCGGCGTCGGCGAAAGCGAGCCCGCCGCCGGCGAACATCGCATAGGACAGATTCGCCGACCGTCCGTAGCGCGCCACCCGGACGTCGTGACCTTGCGCGCGGATATGCGCGACCGGAATCAGCGCGACCCGCAGGTTCAGTCCGAGCTCGCCGTCGGCCCAGGCCGCGGTCGCCGCCAGTGCCGCTTGCGCCGCGGCGGCGTCGCCGGGCGGCACCGCAAAGCTCGCACCGTCCCCACCGAAGATAAAAGGAAATTCGCGGCCGCCGAGCGCGTTGCTTACCGCGGCGATCACCGCGGCGCCGGCCATGTTGACCGCCTTGTAGCGCCGCTCGGCGATCGCCTGGGTCGAAGCCACCACGTCGGCGATGCCGACGCTCCAGTCGTTCGGCAGCGGCGTGTAGCGGCGCGCATCCATCAGGCTGCGAAAGCCGCGCTGCACCGGCACGGCCGCGTAAAACTCGCCGTTGTCGCCTGCGGTCATCGCGCTTCCTTGCGCAGTCGACCCCCTGACAAGCTACGGGGCCGGGACTATTTAGTTTCCGGGCGCCGCACTCTACTCTTTCCGCGCCGCAGGGTGGTGGCAGCCTGGAACCGCGCAAAGCCGGACGCGGCGAACGGGCGGCCGGGAGACGTGATGCCGAAACGCAAAAAAACACCGCCGATCGCCGACCTGCCGCCGTCCGGCGAGGGGCAAATTCTCGCCAGCGATCTGTCGCTGCACGAACTGTTTCAGCGGCAAACCACGGCGATGCTGGAGCGCGCCGACCTTTCCGACGAGCAGAAGCAATCGATCCTGATCGCCATGAGCTGCCCGTGTTGCGGCGGGGGCGGGTTTTCATTCACCGCGAAGCTGAGGCGGTGAGGCAAGGCCCTGGACTTGCCGCCATTCTTGTGTATGTTCACTATATGTTCACACAAGAAAAGTAGTCTTTCCCGATGCTTTCTGACTCTATCGATGGCGTGGGACTAGACCTTCTCGGATTCGCCGGTGAGCGCAGGTTTGCGACGATTCTCGCGGACCCGCCGTGGCAATTTACCAATAAGACCGGGAAGGTGGCGCCGGAACACAAGCGTCTTTCACGCTACCGCACCCTCACTTTCGAAGAAATTCAGGCGCTTCCTGTTTCGCACGTCGTGAAGCCAACCTCACATCTTTACCTATGGTGCCCCAACGCGCTGCTGCCGGAAGGTCTCGCGGTGATGAAAGCATGGGGCTTTAGGTACAAGTCCAACATCGTGTGGCACAAGATACGCAAAGACGGCGGCTCGGACGGGCGCGGCGTGGGGTTTTATTTTCGCAACGTAACGGAGCTCGTTTTATTCGGAGTGCGGGGCAAGAATGCCCGTACCCTCGCTCCCGGACGGCGGCAAGTGAATTTGCTGGCGACGCGCAAGCGCGAACACTCGCGCAAGCCAGACGAGCAATACGAGATCATTGAGGCTTGTAGCCCTGGGCCTTTCCTCGAACTGTTTGCCAGAGGGACGCGAAGGAATTGGGCGATGTGGGGCAATCAAGCGGACGAAAATTACCGGCCGACATGGAAGACTTACGCGCACCACTCCCAGGCTCTTGCCATTCCCGCGGAATAATTAGCTCTCCTCGGCCTCATCGTCCTCTTCGAGCACTTCGTCGAGCGCCGTCTTGCCTTCGTGAAACGTTACGATGCCGTCGGGCAAGCCAATCAACACCAGCGGGCATGGATTTCCGACCCCGCGGTGAACGCGATCGTTCAGTTTCCGCCAGTGCGTCGTAGCTTCACCAAATTTATCCGAAACGAACTTGTCGACGAATGCCTCGCGAAATGCGAGAGGATTTTTCTTCCTGTTAATTCGCGCTTCGATGGCACGTCTCTGCTTGGCTGTCGGCTCATAACCCCATTGTTTCAACTGATCGAAGGACAGAGCCTGCCGCTCATCGACAAATCTGCGGACGAGATTCCGCATGTTTTCATGGAGCGAGCGTCCACGGGTGACGATGATCCCAACCGATATGGCGCCGTCGGCATGTAATCGCTTGAAGTTTTCAAGGTCCCGGTCGAAGAAAGGGTCCTTGTTGTTCCATTCGATTTCAAGAGCAAGAGTGCCGGCCGAAGACTCTCGAACGTGATCGATTTCATGCGAGATGGATTCCTTCTCGCGGCCGTTAATGGTCTTCTTAACTTCGAATTTTGTCTTCAGCCAACCTGCAGCAGTCAACGCCCTCCTCAGGCGCTGAGTGCCTTTCGCTTCGCCGCCCCCGCCGGCAATGATCTCCTCGATCGGGATAGTCAGGCCGGCCAGGCTCGATTGAAGCTCGGTAAGGGCGTCGGGAAAATCAAGCGAGAGGATAGCTTGTGCGTGGGAGTGGAATTCGATTTCAAAGCCCTTTCCAGACAAGGCCAAGAAATCAGCTGCTGTGCCCCCCACCATTCGCGTTGCTCATCGAAATCGGCATTCGCCGAGCAGCGATAGCAAATACGTGCAAATAGATCCACCGGGAGTTGCTCCACCTCTTCCGTGGCGTATGATCAATTCGAGATCAAGTTAATTGAGAACCGGAGCAGTGCCATGTCGGACGGAGACTTTAAGAATCGAAAATCCGGATAAGCATGATATCGCCACGGAGGTTCTCTCGTCAGCGGTCCGGATTCTCAAGCTGTAGGGTTCTCCGAGCGGGAGATACCGGAGCTATTTGAGCGCGTGATTATGAGAGGAGCACGCGCGCCCCTCTGGATCGAGCCTTTGCAACCCCGCGACCGCGCGCCGCGGACATGAACCCGATGTAACGAAACAGCCGCGGCACGCGGCGCGTTTCCGCCATGGGGCGATCATTCCGCAAGGAGGAGATCGCCAATGAAACCTCAAACCACAATGGCGTCGCCGCGGCTGTGCTCTGCCGGCGCCATGCTGGCCGTCGTCCCGGCTTCGGCGGCGCTGTTTTCGTCGTCGGCGCCGAAGGCGGCGACAGCCTGACGCTGTCGAGCCAGCAGCAGAAGACGGCGTGGAACGATCTCAACGGCGCCAAGGCGTCGAACGCGCCGTCGAGCTTCCAGCCGGCGACGAGTTCGGCGCTGCCGAGCACGCTGACGGTCCACGCCATCCCGGCAAAAACGGCCAGCGCCGTTCCGGCGCTGCGGCCCTATGACTATGCCAAGGTCAACGGCAAGCTGCTGATCGTCAACCCGCACGACATGATGATTGCCGAAGTCATCAGCGGATACACGCGCGCCAACCGACGCTACCGCAAAGAACGCCCGGCGTCGCGGCACGCCGGGCGCGGCCGTCCTTGCACGTCGGATCGTCTTGCGGACGCTGTAGCGTTCCGCGCGGCGGCGTTATTCCGCCGCTTCCGCCTGTTGATTGACCATGGAATCGGCGAGTTCGGTGAGCGACTCGTCGGTGTCCTTCTCTTCCGTCAGTGTCTCGTCGAGAAGGCTCGCGGCTTCGTCCAGTCCCATTTGCTCGGCCCAGCGCTTCAAAGTTCCGTAGCGGGCGATCTCGTAATGCTCGACGGCCTGGGCGGAGGAGACCAAGCCGGCATCCAGCGCCGGCGCGCCCTTGAACTCCTTCATGATTTCGGAGCCTTCCTCGATGATGCCCTCGATCGCCTCGCATTTCTTGCCGCTTCGGCGCGGTGTCGATCAGCCGGAACACTTTTTCCAGCCGCTTCACCTGGCCTTCGGTTTCCTGAGATGTTTTTCGAAAGCGTCCTTGAGTTCCTCGGATTGCGCGGCCTTCGCCATCTTGGGCAGGGCTTTGAGGATTTTGTTTTCGGCGTAGTAGATGTCCTTGAGCGTGTCTTCGAACAGGTCGTCGAGCGTCTTTTCTTTTGCGGCCATCGCGGGACTCCTGACGAATTGAGTGATCGTGGCTCAACTCGACCCCGATGGCTTCGTTCCTACTGTTCCGGCCGCATACGCGCGGGCCGCGCGACTGGCGCGCCATGAACGTCATTTGACGTTGGCGACGCGAGCAAAGGTGCTCAGTGCGGAATTGCACTTTGCCGGCAATTGCGCGCCGGCTAGTGTTTTTTACCGTACGCGTTGCCGCGGGCTGCGCCTGGCTGTGCATGCCGGCGAACGGCGAAGGGGCGGCAGCCGCCCTTTTTCTTGTTCTTGTCCTGCTTCGGCTTCTTCTTTTCCTTGTTGCTTCGCATCTGACCTTTCGCCATGGCGGCCTCCGGTTCGTGGTGGAGTGATTCGTAACTGACAGTTGGTCACTTTAACCCATTGTTCGACCGGACGATATTAGCGCGTGCGGCGGTAACGTCAGCGGCCCCTTGGCTTAAAGCCGCCGCGCATGCCGGGGCGGCCGAGCGTCGAGCGCGGGCCCGAACGTCTTTCGCCTGGCACCGCTTCGACGCCCGGTCCCATCTCGTCGAGATTGGGCTTGCGCGGCGGGTTCCGGCCCTGCGGCGCGGTGCGGCGCCACTTCGTGGTGAAGCGCGATCCCCATTTCGTCGAGCGCGGGGTTTGTGAGCGCGGCTGACGGTTCGCACTCCGCCCGCCGCCGCGTTGCGCGCCGCGGCGGGACGATCCTCCGCCTGTAGGGAGATGGGCAAGAATTTCGCGGTCGGATCGTCGGTGACGGCGAGCTCGGTCGTGCGCAGGCGCTTGATCTCGTCGCGCAGCCGCGCCGCCTCCTCGAAGTCGAGATCGGCGGCGGCGGCGCGCATGCGGGTTTCCAGGTCGGCGATCACCGCCTCGAAATTATGGCCGATGGTGGCGGCTTCTTCGAATTCGCCGGCCTTCGCCGGCGCCGGCGGCGATCAGCACGTGGTCGCGCTCGTAGACGCTGTTGAGAATGTCGCCGATGCCCTTGCGCACGCTTTCCGGCGTGATGCCGTTCTCGGTGTTGTAGGCTTCCTGCTTCTCGCGCCGGCGGCTGGTTTCCGCCATGGCGCGCTCCATCGAGCCGGTGACCTGGTCGGCATAAAGAATGACGCGGCCGTCGATATTGCGCGCGGCGCGGCCGATGGTCTGCACCAGGCTGGTTTCGCTGCGCAGAAAAGCCTTCCTTGTCGGCGTCGAGAATGGCGACCAGCGCGCATTCCGGAATATCGAGGCCTTCGCGCAAGCAGATTGATGCCGACCAGCGCATCGAACGCGCCCAAGCGCAGATCGCGGATGATCTCGATGCGCTCGATGGTGTCGATGTCGGAATGCATGTAGCGGACGCGAATGCCCTGCTCGTGCAGATATTCGGTCAAATCCTCGGCCATGCGCTTGGTCAAGCACGGTGACCAGCGCGCGATAACCCTGCTGCGCCACCTGGCGCACTTCGCCGACCAGGTCGTCCACTTGGGTGCGCGCCGGCCGCACGTCGACCGGCGGATCGATCAGACCGGTCGGCCGGATCACCTGCTCGGTGAACACGCCGCCGGATTCGTTGATCTCCCACGGCCCGGGCGTCGCCGAGACGCACGAGCGTCTGCGGCCGCATCGCGTCCCATTCCTCGAAGCGCAGCGGCCGGTTGTCCATGCAGGACGGCAGGCGGAAGCCGTATTCGGCGAGCGTCGCTTTGCGCCGAAAGTCGCCGCGATACATGCCGCCGAGCTGCGGCACGGTGACGTGGCTCTCGTCGACGAAGACCAGCGCATTGTCGGGCACATATTCGAACAAGGTCGGCGGCGGCTCGCCGGGCTTTCGGCCGGTCAGATAGCGCGAATAGTTCTCGATGCCGGCGCAGGCGCCGGTCGCCTCCATCATTTCCAGATCGTACAGCGTGCGCTGCTCGAGCCGCTGCGCTTCGAGCAGCCGGCCGGCGGCGTTGAGCTGGTCGAGCCGCTGGCGCAGTTCGAGCTTGATGCCGGAAATCGCCTGCAGCAGCGTCGGCCGCGGCGTCACATAGTGCGAATTGGCGTAGATTTTGACGAATTCCAGCTCGTCGGTCTTCTGTCCGGTGAGCGGATCGAATTCGT
>CAWHBC010000031.1:0-43374 GCA_963827465.1 uncultured Alphaproteobacteria bacterium | reverse complement strand
GGTCCATTGCTTGCGGCCGATCAACCGCTGCGACAGGAGAATCGCGACCTGCAGATTGCCGTTGAATGCCATGTCGCAGCCGGCGCCGACGATCTCGTCGACCGCATCGGGACCCTCGACCCGGTAGGTGAGAAAGCCGCAGAGCCGCAACACATCCTCGGTGATCGTGCCCATCGGCACTTGCCACGGATTGAATTCGCCGAACTCGCCGCGCATCGTCACCAGGACGACGCAGCCAAAACCGCAATTGCGCAGCAGCGAAAACATGTTGACGCAATTGCCGACGCCGCTCGACTGCATGAGCAGCGCGGCGCGCTGACCGCCAAGCGCGGCGCCGGCGACCAGCCCGACCCCTTCCTCCTCGGTCGTCAGCACGACGTCGGCGATGTTCGGATCGTCGCGGCAAAGCGCAATGAGCCGGCTGTGGCCGGCATCGGGCACATAACCGACTTGACGAATGCCGACGCGACGGAATTGCGCGTAGATCGCGTCCGGCCAGGATGTTTCGATGTTTGGCGTTATATGTCTGCCGGATTATGCAACAACGTCGTGCCGCTATCGGGGCCAAACCGGTAGCGGACATCGGGTTATCAAGGTCGACGGTTTCCATCCTCGGATCAAGTCCGGCGGCAGGCATTTCTTCGATGATGGTCAGCGCCGCCACGGCAGGTCCGACGCCTGCTCGACGAAAAACCACGCGCCCTCGCCGAGCTCGGTCGGAAAGGCGGCGACTATTCCGTCCTCGATCGCGCGCCATTCGAGATCGGCGCGGTCGACGGCCGCTTCGGCGGCGGCGAGCGATTGGACGCAGAGCGCATAGCCGGCCATGAAAGGCAGCCGCGTCGAATCGCGACTTCCGGCAAGCTTCTCGGTCACGCGCTCATGCGTGACCAGATAGACGCCGCCGCGGTCGAGGCGGATGAGGGCGCCGCCGGTGTCCGGCGTCGCCGCACGGCCGGTGAAGCGGGCAAAGCGGTGGGCGGCCTCCTCGACGTATCGGCAACCGCGATGACGACGTCGATGAGCCCGATCGCGCTGTTCGGATGCTTCAGCCATCGCTCCTGCCATACCGCCTGCTCGGTGTGATGGGTCAATAGCTGAATCCGCCCTTCGGGCATCGCCTCGGGCTCGACGCGCGCAATCGTGAAGGCCGCCGTCGCCGCACCGGACACGGTCTCGACCGGCCGCTGCATATGCACCAGGTCGCGAACCGCGAAATCCATCGGCCGCCAGCCGCCGATGCGCCTTTCGCGGCGTCGGCAACGGCAAATGCCGCAAGATGCAGCCCGGCGTGACGGCTCAATGCCGCGTCGAATTCGCGGCTGAGCGGCGTGTCGGAGGTCTTGAACAGGACTTCGAGATAACCGCGCTACAGCATCGCGGTGACGTTGCCCGTTCCGGTCGGGCGCGCGCCGCCGCCCGCATCGGGATTGACCTGGATCGAAATCGGCGTCGGCGCAAAGCCGCAGCGCGCTAGCGCGCGGCTGGCGGCTTCGCCATCGCGCACGAAATGACCGACATGATCGAGAAAAATTTCATCGCCCGTCGGGAAGGCGGCGGGCGATCTCCTCCGGCATGGCTTGGGCTGGCAAGTCGGTCACTCGGAATGGGCGATGCCGGCTTCCTCGACCACTTTGCGCCCAACGCACGATCTCGGACTGCAGAAATTGCTGGAGTTCGTCGAGCGAGCCGGTGCCGACCGGAATCATGCCGAAATCGGTCATGCGGGTGCGGACGTCGTCCATGGCCACGATCGCATTGAGCTGCGAGTTGAGCTTGGCGAGGATCGGTTGCGGCGTCTTCGCCGGCGCGACGACGCCTTGCCATGCCGCGGCATCGAAGCCGGGCACGCCGACATCGGCGAGCGGCGGAACGTTGGGCAGCGCGGCGAACCGCTCTTTGGTCGTCACCGCGAGCGGCGCGAATCTTGCCCGCATTGATCAGCGGCAGCGCCGGGCCGAGATCGCTGAACATCAGCTGAATATAACCGCCGATGCAGATCGTTCAGCGCCGGCGCCGTGCCGCGGTAAGGCACGTGAGTCATCTTGATGCCGGTCATGCTGCAGAACAGCGCGGCGGCCAGATGATGGAACGCGCCGATGCCGCCGGAGCCGTAGCTCAGCGGCCGTTGTTTGGCGAGCTTGATGAGATCCTCGACGCTTTTCACCGGCAGTGACGGGTTGACGACCAGCACGAACGGCACTCTGGCGATCAGCGCGACCAGCGCCAGATCCTTGACCGGATCGTAGGGCAGCGATTTGTAAAGCGTGACGTCGATCGCCAGCGAGGACACGTCCATCATGATCGTGTAGCCGTCGGGCGGCGATTTGGCGACAAAGTTGGTGGCCAGTCACCGTGCCGGCGCCGGGGCGATTTTCGACCACAAAGGGCTTGCCGAAGGCCGCCTGTTCGAGTTTCTCGGCAAGGAGCCGCGCCAGGACGTCGGTCCCGCCAGCCGGCGCAAAAGGCACGATGAATGTGACCTGATGGTTCGGATAGTCGCCGCAGGCTCGGCGACGTTTGGGCGCGGGCGGCCGTGAGCGCCATCGCGGGAAGCCGGCCGCCAGCAAAGCGCGGCGCGAAAGGGTTAACGCCGTTTTGTCCTCATCGGCCGTTTCCTCCCCTTAGTTCGGCCTGATTCGCCGATCGCCTTGTCTGATGGCGCTTTAACATGCCCAAGTCGCGACCGTCACCAATTTGACGTGAGCGCTTTCGGGGGTCTAACCGGCGCGCCGCCATGCAGTCGGCGCTTTGCATTTCTTGACAGGGACTTATCGTACCGCCATAACGACGCGCGGTCGGCGCGGCGTCCGATGCGGCATTAAGCCCATTGTCCGCTAACCATCAGCAGAATCGACTGAAAGAGCCGGTCCGGACTCCTTCCGACCATCGGCATACGAGGAAGTCAGATGTTCGCGGTCTTCAAAACGGGCGGCAAGCAGTATCGGGTGGCCGCCGAGGACGTGCTCAAGGTCGATAAGGTCAAGGGCGAGCCCGGCGAGATCGTCGAATTTGGCGAAGTCTTGGTCGTGGGCGGCGACAGCGTGATGTTGGGCGCCCCGATGGTCGCCGGCGCCACGGTGGCGGCCGAAGTGATCGAGCAGGGCCGCGGCGCGAAAATCATCGCGTTCAAGAAGCGCCGGCGGAAAAATTCGCGGCGCAAAATCGGCCACCGCCAGGAATTCACGCTGCTTCGCATCACCGAAATTCTGACCGACGGCAAAAAGCCGAACAAAGAAGTCCAGCCGAGAAAGAAAGCGCGCGCCGGCAGCCCTGCGGTGGCGGCGGCGCGGAAGGGGGACGCCGGAGGCGGCGAAAAACGAGGCGCCGGGCAAGACGGCAAATCGGCCGCCAGGCTGCGGCAAGAGCAAACCCAAGAAGCCGCACGCAAAGACCGTCGGCAAAAAAGCCGGCAACAAAGGGCAAAAAGAAGTGATGCCGGGAAGTGATGCTTTTGTCACGAATCCGGTATAGGTATTTTCAACGAGTAGATTCGGAGGCCACTGGTGGCGCACAAGAAAGCAGGCGGATCCTCGCGCAATGGCCGCGATTCGGCCGGTCAGCGCCTTGGGCTGAAGATTTTCGGCGGCGAGCGAGGTGCTCGCCGGCAACATCATCGCGCGTCAGCGCGGCACCAAATGGCATCCCGGCCGCAATGTGGGCATTGGCAAGGACCACACGCTGTTTGCGTTGATCAACGGCAAACTTGAGTTCCGTACCAAAACCAAAGGCCGCGTCTTCGTATCGGTACTTCCGTCGGAGGCAGCGGCGCAGTAATACGGTGGATCATATGAGGTCCGCCGGCATCCAGTCGAACCGGCGGACCCGAATGGGCTTCGAAAAGGGGGAGACCGGGATGCCGGCTCCCCCTTTCGGTTTTTCTGCAGGAGCCCAGGCGATGACTCTAGCAACGCCAATCAGCAAAGCCAGTTCTCGCGCAGCACCGGAACAGCGCAGCCCGCCCGTTCTCGAAACCGAGCGGCTCGTGCTGCGCGCGCCGCGCCGCGGCGACGTCAAAGCCATCGTCCGCCTCGTCAACGACCGCCGCATCGCGGAAAATACCGCGCGCATTCCGCATCCCTATGGCTCGATGACGCCGAGACGCTTCATTGCCGCGGTCAACCGGCAGGACGGCGAAGCGGCCTTTGCCATACCCGTGGCGGCGAACTGATCGGGATCTGCGGCGTCGAGCCGCGCGAGGACGTCCCGGAGATCGGCTATTGGCTCGGCGTGCCGTATTGGGGCCGCGGTTACGCCACGGAGGCCGTCCGTGCGGTGATCGATCATGCCTTTGGTGCGCTCGGCCATGACGCGCTGCAAGCCGGCGCGCGCGTCAGCAACGCGGCGTCGCGGCGGGTGCTGGAGAAATGCGGATTCCAGTGGACCGGCGTCGGTCTCTACCGTATCCGCGCCATCAATTCGTCGGCGCCGCTCGACCGCTTCCGTCTCGATCGCGGCTTCTGGGCGTCGCTCAAGGCTTGGGGACACGCCCGCGAAGTGGCGTGATCGTGCCCGGGCCGTGCGGCAAGACCTACTGCGCCGCGGTCTGCGCGGCGGCCAAAATCGGCGCCAGCTTGTCGACCAACGCCGGCCCGAACTCGCCTTGCGGGTTCGACGGCGGCGCATGGTCCATCAGCTCCCAGCCCTGGATCAAAACCCGGGCCTGATTGAACGCGTCCTGGAAGTCTGTGCCGGGATGCAAGCTCTGGCGAAAAAAGGCGTCGCCGAAATAGGTCCAATCCCGCTCCGGGGCGCAGCCGAACGACGTGTTCTTCGCATCCGAAGCCGTGATGACGATAGTGTTGGCGTTTTTCAGTGGCGGCACGAAAGATTCCCGAATAAGCACGCCGATACGATCACGATCCGGTTCTTGATTCCGGCCTCGTCGAGCGTCGCGGCGACCTGTTGCGGGGTGAGCTCGGCCACCCCACCGGGCAATTCGAGGGCAAAGCCGGTCTTTTCGCCATGCGAAGTCATGAACAGCACCAAGACGTCCTTGTGCTTGTTCATGACGCTGCCGATACTTTGAACGGCGGCCTTGAAGTTTTGAAAATCCGCCAGCGGAATAGTGTCCAGCGTTTCGCGGCGATTGATCAGACGAACGGTGCGTTGCTTGATCGGCAATACGCTGGCGATCGCCTGCAAGCCGCCGTCGAGCTCCTTGCCGAATACGTCCTGATCGGCCCACCCTGCGATGCCCAACGCGTAAATGTCGGTCGCGTCCTTGGCGTGGCGGCGCAAGAGCGGCGATCTCGGCCTTCAGGAGCGCCGGTTGCGCTTTTTCGATGCCGGCGATCTGCGAACGCGCAATGCGGGCCTCGCCATTCTTCTCCCGATGCAGCGCGTAGAGGAATTCCCACCAATTGGCGTTACGGGAGTCGAAATTCGGCGGCAGGAACACCGGCGCTTGCGGCACCAGCGCATTGGCAGCAAACAAGGCCACCCACAACGCGGCGGCTCTGCCGATCAGGCGGAGGCGCCACTGCGGCTCAAGACTGCCAACGACACTGGCCATGGCGCCGACCCACCAAGCGACACGGCCGAGCATAAATCACGTACGCTGCAGTCGGGCCGGTCCATAGCGCGCTTTGCGCGGCCGATGGCGCCAGAATGGGCATGCCGAGCGGCAGGCCGGTGGTAACGACCTCCGCCACGATCGAAAGCACCAACATGGCCGACAGCGCGGTCACCCGGCCGGCGGGTCGCACGAACAACGCCGCAACGGCGAGTTCGAGCGCGATCCAGGCGACCGCGGCATTGAGGCCGTAAGGATTGAAATTCTGCGCCGGACCCGGCCGCGAGCAGTTGCAACGCGATCCGGATCGCCGGCCGTCAGCACCGCGAAACCGAGAAGAACGGGCAACCCGGCAAGCGGCGGATCGGGCGTGGTCCGCCACAGTGACCGCCCGCGCCGCCAAGTCTCAGCACTCGCCACACGCTTAACTTTCTCCGAAACACGCCGGCGAAATCGACTGCCACAAAGCCACAATTCACACTATATCAGGTCGTGGCTGCGGCCAACGGGAGCCGGTCCTGACGGCCGTCTGCCACGCTTTAAAGAATAGACCGATGAAATTTCTCGACGAGGCCAAGGTCTATATTCGCTCCGGCGACGGCGGCAACGGCTGCGTGTCGTTCCGGCGCGAGAAATTCATCGAGTTCGGCGGACCGAATGGCGGCGACGGCGGCAAGGGCGGCGATGTCATCGCGGAGCCGTCGACGGCCTCAACACGCTGATCGACTACCGCTACCAGCAGCATTTCACCGCCAAGAATGGCCGAGCCGGCATGGGCAAGGACCGCCATGGCGCCAATGGCCCCGATGTCGTGCTCAAAGTGCCGGTCGGCACGCAAATCTACGAAGAAGACGGCGAGACGCTGCTCGCCGATCTTACCGCGGCCGGGTGAGCGCACGGTGCTGCTGCGCGGCGGCAACGGCGGGTTCGGCAATGCGCATTTCAAGTCGTCGACCAACCGCGTCGCCGCGCCACGCCAATCCCGGCCAGCCCGGGACCGAGCTCACGATCCGGCTCCGGCTCAAGCTGATCGCCGACGCCGGCATCGTCGGGCTGCCGAATGCCGGCAAGTCGACTTTGCTCGCCGCGGTCAGCGCCGCCAAGCCGAAAATCGCCGATTATCCCTTCACCACGCTGCATCCCCAGCTCGGCGTGGTGAGCGCCGACGGCCGCGAATTCGTGCTGGCCGATATTCCCGGCCTGATCGAAGGCGCGCACGAAGGCGTCGGTCTCGGCGACCGCTTCCTCGGCCATGTCGAGCGCTGCCGCGTGTTGCTCCATTGGTCGATGGCACGGCCGGCGACGCCGGCGTGGCCTATCAGACGGTGCGCGCGGAACTTTTGGCTTATGGCCAGGGCCTTGCCGACAAGGCCGGAAATTGTCGCGCTCAACAAAGCCGACGCGCTCAGCGCCGGACGAGATCGAGCGGCAGGTGACGGCTTTGCGGCGCGTGGTCAAGAAAAATCCGCCCTGGTGATCTCCGCGGTCAGCGGCGACGGCGTAACGGAGGTGTTGCGGGCGCTGCTCAAGGTGATCGACCAGGCGCGCCGCGGCAGCGGCGCGCCGATCGCGACGTCGGATACCGCGTGGCATCCCTTGATCCGACGCCGCGCATCCACGCGCCGACGCAGAAGAACTTCAAGGAGCCGTCGCGCTCGATGCGCGGCAGCAGATCGGTCTCCCACGCCAGATATTCGGCCATCGCCGCCTTGGTGTCGCCGAGCGTTCGTAGGGCTTGCGCCATTGATCGACAACGTCGTCGGCCATTTTGCGCTTCGGCGGAAATGCGCTTGCCGGCCGCCTGCCAGGCGGCGTTGCCGCCTTCGAGAAAACGCACCGGGCGATCGACCAAACGCGCCGCTTCGGCGACCGCCAGCTTCGCCAGCGCGCCATCTTCCGAGGTGAGCACCAGCGTGCCGTGCAACGGGTATCTTCTCGAACGCGCGGGCGAGCCGGGTCCTGATGGCGAACCAGGCGCCCGGAATATGTCGCGCGAGATAATTCCGGCTCAGCGAAAGGTCGACGACCGTTGCGGCTTTCCGCGACAGAAGCTCGCTCGAGCGCCTCGCAATCGATGGCGGCGTCCGGACGCCGTGTCGACGCCAGAACGCGGGCGCGCGGGCCAACCAGTCTCGGTTCCCGTCTCCGTCAGGATGTAAACGTCGCTGCCACCCCATCTGCCGCAGCCACGACGCCGTCATCGCGGCGCGCACTTCGGCGTCGTCGACCAGCACGATCCGCGCGCCGAGCGTGCCGACATATTGATCGGTCGCCTGGACGAGCTGGCCGCCCGGCGCCGAGATCGCGCCGGGAAAATGGCCCGCCTCGTATTCGGCGGGGTCGCGCACGTCGAAAACGTAAAGCGTGCGTTCCGCGTCGGCGCGCCAGGCATCGAGCGTCGCTGCGATCGATGCGCTCGACGCCGCAGCTTTGCGCCACGCGCTGCGCCGCGCTGCGCGCCCATTCCAAGGTCGTCGGCGACACAGCCGGCGCACGCCGGTTCTTGCCCTTGTCGCAGGCGAAGCCGGCCAGGCTCCAGCCCATCGTGCCGTTGCGCAGCGCCACGACCTTGTTCGGCAGTCCGGCATTGATCAGCGACTGCGCGCCGATGATGCTGCGGGTGCGGCCGGCGCAATTGACGACCACCGTCGTCTGCGGCGACGGCGCGATTTCGCGCGCGCGCAGCACCAGTTCCGCGCCGGGCACGTTGGTCGCGGTCGGGATCGAGACGCGTGACGTATTCGTCGAACGGCCGGCTGTCGAGCACGACCAGATCGGCGCCGTCGCGCAGCAGTTTCTCAAGTTCGTCCGCGGCGATGTTCGGCGTGCCGTCTGGCGTGCTCGACATATTCGCCGAAAGCCTTGCTCGGCACGTTGACGCCGGAGAACAGCTCAAAGCCCGCCGCCGCCCAGGCGTCGACGCCGCCGGCGAGAATGCGCACGTCGGTATAGCCGTTGCGCGACAGGATCGCTGCGGCGCGCTCGGCGAGACCGTCGCCGTCGTCGCACAGCACGATGAGCGTCGTGCGGCGCGGCACCAATTGCGCGAACTTCAGCTCGAACCGGCTTAACGGCACCGAGCGCGCCAGCAGCAGATGGCGTTGCGAAAAGATCAACTCCTCGCGCACGTCGACGAGCGCGAGTTCGCCGCCGTCGCCAAGCATGTCCGCGCAGATCGGCGGGCACCGACGGCGCGTCACGCGCACGTCACGTCGCCTGCTGCGGCGACATGCGCTTGACTTCGCCGGTTTTCAAATCGAAGCGCACGCGATCGATCTGATCGAGATTGGTTCCGGTGACGCGGACAAAGCGGGAGTTATCCGGATAATCGATCGAATGGATCTTGCCGTCCTGATAGATGCCGGCGTGGCCCGGCGTCAGTCGATATTTCTTCACCGGCTTTGAGCTTGGCGTGGTCCGGATCGCCGCCGTCGTCTTCGCGCTCCCATTCGGTCATGTCGGTGTAATGCGTCGCCTGGCCGTAGATCGCCCATGACTCGCCGTGGTCGTGCGGTGGCGAAACGCGGGCCTTGTCGTTGATATGGGCGAGAACCTGAAAGCCAAGCTCGGGGTCCTCGTAGAGCACGTGCAAGCCCTGCGGCGCTTCTTCGCAATGCTCGCGGACGAAAGCGGGGTTTTGCAGGAGCTGCTCGAGGTGCGTGCGCACCTCCTCGCGGCCTTGCGGTCCCGGGTCGCGCGACAGGATGGAACGACAATCCGAAATGAACTGATCAAGTTGATAAGCCATTGTTTTCCACTCCCAAGGCTGAGGCCGATTTCGCATAATTTCGCTCATCCGCAGCGACCGGCGCCAGGGGCTTGTGGCCGCGTTTGGATATGGCTCCCCCAGCCGCTACATTAGCGCGTCATGTTTGGTCTGCCACGGACTTACGAGCGTCCGCGCAATGTGCGGCTCGACACCCTGATCCGTCTGCGGTGGCTTGCGGTTTTCGGCCAGCTCGCCGCGGTGCTGGTGGTGCATTTCGGCCTCGAATTCGAGGTTCCGATCTGGCCCTGCCTTGCCGTCATTGCGCTCGCGGCGCTTGCTCAATGTGGCGCTGCGCGTCAGTTTTCATCAGACGCAGTGGCTTGAGCCCGACCGGGCGGCTTGGCTCCTGGCCTTCGACATCGCCGAACTCGCGGCGCTGCTTTATCTCACCGGCGGCCTGGAAAACCCGTTTGCATTCCTGCTTCTGGGCCCGGTGCTGATATCGGCCACCGCGCTGCCGCCGCGCATGACTCTGCTGATCGGCACGTTCGCGATGTTCTGCGCCACCGTGCTGGTGTTTTTGCATTACGATTTGCCGTGGGATGCGGAGAATCCGCTCGAGCTGCCGGAAATCTACATGGTCGGCGTCTGGCTCTCGATCCTGCTCGCGATCGGCTATATCGGCGTTTACACGTGGCAGGTCGCGGAAGAGGCGCGCCAGCTCTCCGATGCGCTGGCGGCGACCGAACTGGTGCTGGCGCGCGAGCAGCATCTGTCGCAGCTCGACGGCCTGGCGGCCGCCGCGGCGCACGAGCTTGGCACGCCGCTCTCCACCATCACGGTGGTGGTGCGCGAAATCGAGCGCGCGCTCGAAGCGAATTCTCCTTACGCCGATGACGTGAAGCTGTTGCGCGAGCAGGCGCAGCGCTGCCGCGAGATCTTGGCGAAGATCACCGAACTTCCGACCGGCGAGCCGTTCGACCGCATCCCGCTGTCTGCGCTCATCGAAGAGGCGGTGGCGCCGCACCGCAATTTCGGCGTTTCGATCGGCGTCACTTATCCCGCCAATCGCGCCACGGAGCCGGCCGGCGCGCGCAATCCGGCGATCCGCTACGGGCTCGGCAATCTGATCGAGAACGCCGTCGATTTCGCCCATAGCCGGGTCGAGATATTGGCGAAATGGACGGGCGACGAAGTCAGCATTTCCATCAGCGACGATGGGCCGGGCTTCGCTCCTGAGGTCGTCGATCGTATCGGCGCGCCCTATGTGACCCATCGGCGGCCCGGCGGCCGCGGCCCGGAGGGCGATGAGGACGTGCGTGTTCGGCCTGGGATTGGGCTTTTTCATCGCCAAGACGCTTATTGGAGCGTTCCGGCGCCAGGCTCGCGCTGATTAACCAGGCGCCGCCGCTGCACGGCGCCACGGTCACGGTGACCTGGAGCCGCGCCGATTTCGAGCGCCCGCTGGTGTCGCCTCCTCTTGAGGCTGCGGCCCGGGCTTCTTAACTTATTACAAGTGATTGGCCTAATTGACGCTGCGTGTTGATTTCGGCGTGACTTTTGGGATCAGGCCCTCCAGATTGCGCGGTCATCGGCTATACGATGCGGTAGAGCCGAGCGTCAGGGCTTCGCATCGCTTTGACGGAGTGAATTGCCATGATTAACGCCGCGGCCGCGCCCGCTTCCGTCCGAGCGGACGCTTCTGATCGTCGAGGACGACAAATCCTTTCTGCAACGCCTTGCCCGCGCCATGGAAGGCCGCGGCTTTGCGGTAACCACCGCAGAATCCGTCGCCGACGGCCTGTTGCAGGTCGAGAAGGCAGCCCCCGCCTTCGCCGTCGTCGATATGCGGCTCGGCGACGGCAACGGGCTCGATGTCATTTCGGCGATGAAGAAACGCCGACCCGAAGCCCGCGCCATCATTCTCACCGGCTATGGCAATATCGCCACCGCGGTCAACGCGGTCAAACTCGGCGCCGTCGATTACCTTGCCAAGCCGGTCGATGCCGACGATGTGGCCGCGGCGCTGCTCGCGCTCGACAACAGGAAAATCGACCCGCCGGAAAATCCGATGTCGGCCGATCGCGTTCGCTGGGAGCACATCCAGCGCATTTACGAATTGTGCGGCCGTAACGTCTCGGAAACCGCGCGTCGCCTCAACATGCATCGCCGCACCCTGCAGCGGATCCTGGCCAAGCGCGCGCCGGAAAAGGTTAGCAGGCCCGCGTTGCCCGTCGCGCTACACTCAAAGCTCTCCGCGATAGGGTCCCTGCGGATCGGCCAGCGCCTGCAGGCGATGCGCCGCGGCGCTGGGCAAAGCGCAAGCATGACCGCCTTGCGGGTCGCCGCGGGCAGCCGGTGCTCCGGGGCCTCGCACATGATCGCGGCGCCGAAGGCATCGGCCACGATGAGCCCGGCGTCCGGCGGGAAAATCTCGGGAGGCACGTCCACGATCGTGGCAAAGAACAGCCGGTCGCAATGCAGCCGGTAATCCATCCATTTTTGGTCGGCGCGAAAATCGGCCACCGAGGATTTTATTTCGACGATGATGATTTCACCGTCGCCGCCGAGCGCGACGAGATCGGCGCGGCGGCCCGACGGCAGCGGCAGCTCGCTGACCACGCAATAGCCGAGCGCATGCAGATATCGCGCCGTGCCGCGGGCGATGGCCAGCGCGGTCTGCGATTGCCGCCCGTCGGCAGGCAGCGAAGACGCAAGCGATGCGAGGCTCATGGCCAGAATTCCGGGCAGCGGTAGGTTCGACAGCGGACGGCACGCAAGCTTACGCACGCCACGTACTCCGACAGGGCAAACGGTGGTGCGCTCATTCTGCCGCGCCGGCGCGGTCCGGGAAAGCCCCTGCCAGGGCGCTCGCGCGACGCCGCGATAACGCCGCGCTCGGTGATCAGACCCGTCACCAGTCGGGCCGGGGTCACGTCGAAGGCGTAATTCGCCACCGGCGAATGCTCGGGAACGACGCGCACGGTTTCGATGCGGCCGTCCGCGGCGCGCCCGGTCATGGTCGCCACCTCTTCGGCGTCGCGTTCCTCGATCGGAATCTCGGCGACGCCGTCGGCGATCGTGAAATCGATGGTCGGCGACGGCAGCGCGACATAGAACGGCACGTTGTTGTCGCGCGCGGCGAGCGCCTTCAAATAGGTTCCGATCTTGTTGCAGACGTCGCCATTGGCGGCGACGCGGTCGGTGCCGACAATCACCAGGTCGACGAGGCCGTGCTGCATCAGGTGGCCGCCGGTATTGTCGGCGATCACCGTGTGCGGCACGCCATGCTGGCCGAGCTCCCACGCGGTGAGCGAAGCGCCTTGATTGCGCGGCCGCGTTTCGTCGGCGAAAACGTGGACGGCGATGCCGCTGTCGTGGGCCAGATAGATCGGCGCCGTCGCGGTGCCGACATCGACCGCCGCGAGCCAGCCGGCGTTGCAATGGGTGAGCACGTTCACCCGCTCGCCTGGTTTCTTGCGCTGGACGATGGCCTCGATCAGCGGCAGGCCGTTGCGGCCGATTGCGGTGTTGATGGCGATGTCTTGCCTCGCAGATTTCGCCGGCACGGCGATAGGCCGCGGCGGCTCGCTCGCCGCGCGGCCGGTTGCGCACCGCCGCCACCATCTCATCGAGCGCCCATTTGCAGATTGATGGCGGTCGGCCGCGTGGCGAGCAGTGTGGCATAGGCGCGCTCGAGACGCCTCGTCGGAGGCGTCGGCGCGCAACGCCAGGCAAATACCGTAGGCGGCGGTCGCGCCGATCAGCGGCGCGCCGCGGATCAGCATGGCGCGAATGGCGTGCGCCGCTTCGTCGAGCGTGGTCAGGCGGGCGGTCGCGAGCCGATGCGGCAAGGCCGTCTGATCGATCACGCCGACCGACCAGCCGTCCGGCTCGAGCCAGATGCTGCGCATTGGTTTGCCGTCGACTTTCATGACGCTTGACCTAGCAGATTTCGCGCGCGCTGTCGATGCCGTAAAGTGCCGCGGCAACTTGCCAGCCCGGCGCGGCATGCCGCAATTTGCGCCGTCAATGGCAGGAGGCGGCCGGTGGCCGACATCGACTACGAAACCGAATACGACAACCGCGCTCGCGTGCCGGAACATCCGGAGATATTCGCCCGCTGGACGCGCGATGCCGAGCTGTTTCGCGCCGACACGCTCAAAGACGGGCGCGCCGAGCTCGGCCTGTCCTATGGCGATACGCCGCGGCAATACTTCGACTCTGTTTCTGCCGGAAGCCGGCGAGGCCGCGCCGCTGGCGATTTTCATCCATGGCGGCTGGTGGCGGTCGCTCGATCCGTCGTTCTTCAGCCATATGGCGCGCGGCCCGAATGCGCGGGGCGTGGCGGTCGCGGTCGTCGGCTACGATCTTTGCCCGAATGTCTCGATCGCGGACATCATCGAGCAAATGCGGCGCGCATGCGCGTTCTTATGGCAGCGGTTCGGCCGGCGCATGCTGGTCTACGGCCATTCCGCCGGCGGCCATCTCGCGGCGGCGATGGTCGGCGACCGACTGGCCGTCGCTCTACCCCAAGGCGCCCGCCGATCTCATTCCGGCCGGCTATTCCGATTTCCGGCCTGTTCGACCTGACGCCGCTGATCGGCATCAGCATCAATCAGGATTTGCGGCTCGATGCCGCGTCGGCGCGCGAGGTATCGCCGGTGTTCTGGCCGGTCAAATCCGGTCGCATCTTCGATGCGGTGGTTGGCGGATTCGAGATCGAGCGAGTTCAAGCGGCAAAGCCAGCTTATCGTGCAGGCTTGGCGGGGGGCCGGTGCGCAGACCCGCTACGAGGAGATCGCCGGCACCAACCATTTCACCGTCATCGAATCATTGGCCGATGCGCAGAGCGCGATGACGGCGCGCGTCGTCGCATTAGCGCAGCAAATCAAGCGTTAGCCGGCACCTTCGGCGGCTGCCGGGCAAACAGCACGCAGGCGGACGCGGCAAAGATCAGAGCAAAGCCAATGAGATCGGCGGCGGTCGGCCGTTCGCGCAGGATCAAGATCGAGGCAACGACGCCGATCGCCGGGCTGCCAAGCACACCGAGCGAGGCCGTCATGGCCGGCAAACGGCGCACGATCGCGAACCACAGGCCGTAGGCGACGCCGTTGGCGAGAATGCCGGTGGACGCCGTACACAGCAGGGCGAGCGGGCTTGCGTGGGCGAAATGCAGATGGCCCTCGAATATCAGCATGAACGCCGTGGTGACGACGAATGCGATCGTCACCTGCCAGCTGGCGATCGCCATGGGATCGGCTTTGATCTGCGCCCACTTCAGATAGACCGTGCCGGCGGCCCAGCACACCCCGGTCAGCAGAGCCAGCCAGATTCCGGGCGGAATTCTTGTCTCCGCCAGCGGATAAATCAGGATGGCGAGACCGGCCGATGCACAGCAAGAGCGCAACGGCCTGCAGGCGATTGGGCCACTCGCGCAGGATGGCCAGGCAAACAAAACCGACCAGATCGGCATCGTATAGGCGAGGATGGTGACCCGCGTCGTTGCTGCGGAGAGCTGAGCGAAGGAGCCGAACACCGTGAAAGCGACCACATTGAGCAGTGACGCAATGGTGAGATGCAGCCAATCGGTAGCGGTCGCAACCCGCAAGCTGCGGCCTTGGGCGCGGCACGCCAAATAGAGCGTCAATGAACCGAGCGCGGCGGTGACCGTGCGCATGCTGAGGGGCGGGATTTCGTAAAGCGCGATCCGCATGATCGGCCAGGTCGCGCCCCAGATGACGCACAGCAAGACGAGCATCAGCCGCGCGCCGACGTCGCTATGGCCTGCCGCTTCGGATGCGCGGTCTGGCTCTCTCACAGGATCGTCACCGGCGCGATCGTCACGGGGCTTTGGGGCCGGCACCGAGGAACCAGTCGGCGATCTGTGATCCGTTCCAGAACAGCACATCGGGCTTGTTGCGGATGGCCTCGAATATACGCCGGAGATATTTTGCGCGGTGCGGTGCGCCCATGATGTAGGGATGAATCGACAGCGCCATGATGCGCGCGGAGTCGGCCGAGTCCGCATAGATCTGTTCGAACTGATCGAGCGCGCGCTCGCAATATTCCGAAGCCTTATGATGCTGAATCAGCATCATGGCGACGTCGTTGCATTCCTGCGTGTACGGTAAATTGAGGATCGGCTTGCCGCGCGTCTTAAGCCAGACCGGCTGATCGTCGAGCACCCAGTCGGCGACATAATCATAGCCTTCCTCGACCAGCACGTCTGGCGTTTGCCAGGTTTCGGTCAGCCCCGGGCCGAGCCAGCCGCGCGGCGGTTTGCCGGTTGCCTTGGCGATGACTTCACGCACTTTGCGGATATCGGCCCGCTCGTTTGGCACCTTCTGCAAATTGCGCTGGGTGAAGCCGTGGCCGATGAATTCCCATTTGCGCTCGACGGCCGCCTGCACGATCGCCGGATAGGCGGCAAGCGCCGAACCATTGATCGCGATCACTCCCGGAATGGCGAATTCGTCGAAAATTTTGACGAACCGCCAGAAGCCGACCCGATTGCCGTATTCGTGCCATGCCCAATTGGGCACGTCCGGCATCGGCGAGCCGCCGGCCGGCGGCGTGAGCACCGTGCGCGGCATCGGCTGCGTCGCGTCCCATTCCTCGACGTTGATGACCACCCACACCGCCATGCGCGCTCCGTTGGGTAATTTAAGCGGCGGGCGCTCGGTAATGGCTGAGTAAGCGATGCGATCGGCCGGCAGCATCGGGCGTTCGCGACGCCGTGCTCGGCACCAATTTCGGGCCTCGCTCTCCGGGCACGGTGTTGACGCTCCTCTACCGTCTCGCCGCAGAGGCGGCGGGCGGCACGCGGGGCTTGGCGCAGCCGCGCGGCGGGGTCGGGGCGGTGAGCGATGCGCTCGCCAAAGCGGCCATCGCCGCGGGCGCCGCCATTCGCCCGGGCTCTGCGGTCAAACGCATCCTGGTGGTATCGGACCGTGCCGCCGGCGTCGAGCTCGAGTCCGGCGAGCGCATCGAAGCAACAACCGTGGTGTCGAACGCCGACCCCAAGACCACTTTTCTGCAGCTACTCGGCGCGGCGCACCTGGATACCGGTTTCGTACGCCGCGTGCGGCACCTGCGGGCCCGAGGGCTCGCCGCGAAGCTGCACCTTGCTCTGGACCGCGTGCCCGCGTTCCGCGGCGTGGCGGACCCGGCGCTCCGCGGACGATTATTGATCGCGCCGTCGCTTCAGTACCTGGAGAGGGCCTACAACCATTCGAAGTACGGGGAATACTCCTTGGCGCCGGCCATGGAGATCACGGTGCCGTCGTTGAACGACCCGGCGCTGGCGCCGCCTGGAAAGCACGTGTTGTCCGCCGTCGTGCAGTACGCGCCCTATGAGCTCAAGGGCGGCTGGACCCAGGAGCGCGCAACGTTTCATGGAGCTTTGCATCGGAGTTCTGGACAGGCATGCGCCCGGCCTCCAGGCAAGCATCCTTGGCGGCTGAATTGTTGACGCCGCTCGATATCGAGCAGGAATTCCGGATCAGCGGAGGACACTGGCATCACGGCGAGCTGGCGTTCGACCAGTTCTTCCTGGTGAGGCCGGTTCCGGGCGCCGCTCAGCATCGCACGCCCCTGCCGGGCCTCTATCTATGCGGGGCGGGCTGCCATCCGGGCGGCGGCATCATGGGCACCGCCGGCCGCAATGCCGCCCGCCAAATCCTGGAGGCCGCCTGATATGAGCGCTTCGCAACCGCCGGTTCCCCATTTCGTCAAGCCGCTGCTCGAGACGCCGTTTCACGAGCGCGCCCGGGCCTTGAGCCAGGTCGACAGTTTCATTCCGTGGGCGGGCTACACCACGGTCGACGTGTTCACCACGCGTCGAGCAGGAGTATTTCGCGATCCGCAACGCGGCGACGCTCTACGATCTCACGCCCATGGTGAAGTACCGGATCACCGGCGCCGATGCGCTGCCGTATCTTGAACCGCCTGGTGACGCGCGACATCGCCAAGCTCAAGCCGAACCGGGTGGCGTACTGCGTCTGGTGCAACGATGCCGGCCATGTGCTCGACGACGGAACGGTGTTTCGGCTGGGCGAAGACGAGTACCGGCTCTGCACGGCGGAGCGGCAGATCGACTGGCTGCTCGAGTCGGCCGTCGGCTTCGATGTCGAGGTGAGCGAGATCACCGAGGAGATCGCGGCGCTGGCGCTGCAGGGCCCGACCTCGTACGCGGTGCTGCGCAACGCGGGCCTCGCCGGCGTGGAGCGGCTGAAGCCCTTCGATATCGGCCGCTTTCCGCTCGGTGCGCGGCGAGCTCATGGTGTCGCGCACCGGCTTCACCGGCGATCTGGGCTACGAGCTGTGGATGGAGCCCGCCGCGGCGGAGGAGATCTGGGATGACCTCATGGCGGCCGGCCGCACGCGCGGCATCCGCGCCATCGGATCGCAGGCCCTCAACATCGCGCGCATCGAAGCGGGCTTCTTGAGTCCGCACGTGGATTTCGTGTCGGCGGAGCAGACCATCCGCGTCGGCCGCGACCGCTCGCCGCTCGAGTTGGGCCTCGCCTGGCTGCTCGATTTCGACAAGGGCCACTTCAACGGCCGGCGTGCGCTGCTCGCCGAGCGGGCGCGCGGAGCCGCGGCGCCGGCTGGTCGGGCTCGACATCGCGGGCAACAAGCCGGCGCACAACGCACTGCTCTACGCGGAGGCGGACGGCAAGCGGCGAGATCGGCAGCGTCACCTCGGCCGCGTGGTCGCCCACTTGCAAGCGCAACATCGCGCTTGCTATGGTCGATGCGCCGCACTTCAAAACGGGCACGGCCCTCTGGGCGGAGATTTATTTGAACCGGGAACTGGTCTGGGAGCGCCGGATGTCGCGAGCGCGTGGTGGTGGAGCGTCCTTTCTTCGCGCCGGAGCGCCGGCGGGCGACGCCTCCCGGCGAGTTCTGAGGTTCCGGCCGCCTGCCATAGCCATGCTGTCGCCGCAGAAATCCAACGCCGACCGCCCCTGGCTCGATCCCGACGCCAAGCCGCAAATCGTCATCGAGGGCGTCGGCAAGACCTTCGGCGCCTTCACCGCGGTCGACGGCATCAACCTGCGCATCTACAAGGGCGAGATGTTCGCGCTGGTGGGCGGCTCGGGTTGCGGCAAGACGACGCTGCTGCGCATGCTGGCGGGCTTCACGACGCCGAGCTCCGGCCGCATCCTGATCGAGGATGCGGACATGACCCGGGTGCCGCCCTATGAGCGGCCGGTGAACATGATGTTCCAGTCCTATGCGCTGTTTCCGCACATGACGGTCGAGCAGAACGTCGGTTACGGTCTGCGGCGGCTGCGGTCTCGCGGACGACGAGCGCGCTCAAGCGCATTCGCGAGGCGCTCGACATGGTGCAGCTCGGCGCCGATGGCGAAACGCAAGCCGCACCAGCTCTCGGGCGGCCAGCGGCAGCGCGTGGCGCTCGCCCGTGCGCTCATCCGGCGGCCGAAAGTGCTGCTGCTCGACGAGCCGCTGAGCGCGCTCGACAAGAAGCTGCGCGAGCAGACGCAGTTCGAGCTGATGAACATCCAGTACGAGGTGGGCATCACCTTCGTGTTCGTCACGCACGACCAGGACGAGGCGATGGCGCTGTCCACGCGCATCGCGGTCATGAATCGCGGCCAGGTGGTGCAGGTGGGCACGCCGTCGGAAATCTACGAGTTTCCGCAGAACCGCTTCGTGGCCGACTTCATCGGCACGACGAACCTGTTCGAGGGCACCGTCGAACGCGGGCGCCATGCCCGGGCACGTCGTGGTGCGCAGCGCCGAGGCGGGCTGCGATCTCATCGTCGACGATCCCGGGCCGCTTCGGCAACGGCCAGCGCGTCTGGGTGTCGCTGCGGCCCGGAGAAGATCCGCCTGAGCAAGGCGCCGGTCGCCCGGCGCGGCGGCGAACCAGATCAAGGGCATGGTGTGGGAGCTCGGCTATCTCGGCAATCGTTCCACGTATCGCATCAAGACGGAGACCGGAAAGATGGTCACGGTATTCGCGCAGAACGACCGGCGCACGTCGGAGTGGAGCATCGATTGGAGCGACGAGGTGTACCTGAGCTGGACCGCGAATTGCGCGGTGGTGCTGCACCAATGAGGCGGCGCGTCGCCGTCGGCCTCGGATCGCTGCTCTGCGACCGGCTTGTCGCTGCCTCGCGCGCTGCCTGCATCGCCGGCCGCTGCCGGCCGCGCGTCGTCCCGACCCGGCCGCAGGCAAGACGCACAACGTGGTGCTCATCGTGAGCGACGGCCTGCGCTGGCAGGAGGTGTTCACCGGCGCCGAGGAGGATCTGCTCAACGACAAGGCGGGCGGCAGCTGGCTGTCGGACGAGGATCTGCGCAAGCGCTACTGGCGCGACGACGCCGGCCGAGCGCCGCGAGGCGCTGTTCCCGTTCCTGTGGGGCACCGTGGCGAAGCAGGGCCAGATCTTCGGCAACCAGACCCTCGGCAGCGATCGCGCGGGTGACGAACGGCAAGGCGTTCTCCTATCCGGGCTACAACGAGATGACCACCGGATTTCCGAACGATGCCATCGACAGCAACGAGTTCGGTCCGAATCCGACGCCGAGCGTGTTCGAATGGCTCGAACAATTCGATGAGTATCCGCGGACGGGTGGCGATCTACGGCACCTGGAATGTGTTCGAGAACATCTTCAACGAGCGCCGCAGCGGCCTCGTCGATGCAGGCCGGCTGGACGCCGCCGCCGGCGAAGAGCTCCGTCGAGCCCGCGCGACGCGCTGCTGCGGCGCCTGTACGCGACCACCACGCCGCTCGACGAGGAGGACGTGGACAATTCCTTCCTGCAGGTCGCGCTGCTCGACTACGTCAAATCCGCGAAGCCGCGGGTGCTGTTCGTCGGGCTACGGGGAGACCGACAATTGGGCGCATCAGGGGCGCTACGATCTGGTGCTCGACAGCGCCCACCGCACCGACGGCTTCGTCAAGGAGCTGTGGGACACCATGCAGGCGATGCCGCAGTACCGCGGCACCACCACCTTCATCATCACCACCGATCACGGCCGCGGCAGCGGACTGACCGAGTGGAAGGAGCACGGGGTCGAGGAGAAGGGCTCGGAGAACATCTGGATCGCCGTGATCGGCCCCGACACGCGCGGCGCTCGGCGAGCGGCGCGGCGGCGCCCGGTGACGCAGGCGCAGATCGCCGCGACCGTGGCCGCCTTCCTGGGCAAGGATTACCACGCCGCCGTGCCGCGGGCGGCGCCGCCCGATCGCGGACCTGCTCGGATCGGCGGGCGGCGGAGGCCGATGAGTCCGCCTGGATGGACGCGACAGCCGCATCCACTCATGACGACGCGCGACATCGAAGCGCCGGCGCGGCGCCGCGGCAGCCGCCGCCTCGGCCGTGCCGCTGGTTTTTATATTATAGTGAGGATATTATAAAGCCTCCACGCGGCTAGGGGGCTCGTTTCATGCGCAAGGTAAAGACACTCGGTCTTGTTGGGCACGGGCGTCATCGGCGGCGGCTGGGCGGCGCGGGCGATGCATTTCGGCATCGACGTGATCGCGGCGGACGTGAAGCCGGAGATGGAGGACTGGATCCGCGGAGCCGTCGCGAACGCCGAGCCCGCGCTGGCGCGCCTCACCTTCGCGCCGCTTCCGCCCAAGGGCAAGCTGTCCTTCACCACCGATGCGCGCGAGATGGCGAAGGCCGTCGGACTTCATCCAGGAGAACATCCCCGAGCAGCTGCCGCTCAAGCAGCGCATGCTGGCCGAGGTCAGCCGGCACGCCGCCGCCGATGTCATCATCGCATCGAGCACCTCCGGATTGACGCCCACGGATCTGCAGCGCGACATGGTCGCACCCGGAGCGCTTCTGCGTCGCTCATCCGTTCAATCCCGTGTACCTGCTGCCGCTGGTCGAGCTCGTTCCCGGGCGCGAAGACGGCGCCGGCGACCATCGAGGCGGCCGCGGAGTTCTTCACGCACATCGGCATGCATGCGCTGCGGGTGCGGCGCGAGGTTCCGGGCCATCTGACCGACCGGCTGCAGGAGGCCATGTGGCGCGAGATCCTGCACATGGTCAACGAGGACGTCGCGACCACGGGCGAGCTCGACGAGTCCATCATCTACGGCCCCGGGCTGCGCTGGGCCGCGATGGGCATGAACCTCATCTATCACCTGGCGGGCGGCGAGACCGGCATGCGGCACATGCTCGCGTCAGTTCGGCCCGGCGCTGAAATGGCCCTGGACCAAGCTCGAGGCGCCGGAGCTCACCGAGACAGCTGATCGACCGCATGGTGGAGGGCACGCAGGAGCAGGCGGCCGGCCGCTCCATCCGGGAACTCGAGCGCCTGCGCGACGATTATCTGGTCGCCATTCAGCAGGTGCTGCGCCAGTTCGACATCGGTGCGGGCTCGACGCTGCGCAAGCTCGAGGAGCGGCTGTACCGGGACGCCGCGGCAGCCGAAGCCCGCCTGGAGCCAGAGCGGGCAGATCTGCCGCGCTACGAGACCGCTGGTGAGGCCGGAGTGGGTCGACTACAACGGCCACATGTCCGACTTCCTGTACGGCCACGTGTTCGGCGAGGCCATGGACGCGCTGTACCGCCAGGTCGGGATCGACGATAGCTTCCGCAGGGGCGGGCGGATGTTCTACACCGTCGAAAGCCACGTCAAGCATTTCGGCGAGGCGAAGGTCGGCGAGCCCCTGTATGCGACCACCCAGGTGCTCGCGCTCGACGACAAGCGCCTGCACGTGTTCCATCGGCTGTACCGCAAGCGCGACGACGCGTTGATCGCGACCGGCGAGCAGATGCATTTGTTCGTCGACACCGCGAAAGCCAAGGCCGCCGCGCATGGATCCCGCGCTGCGCGCCAAGCTCGAGCCGATCGCGAAGGCTCATGCATCGCTCGCCGCGCCCCCGGAGGCGGGCAAAGCCGGTCGGCAGCCGGGCCGAGCTAGCCTCCCGCCATGCCCAAGATCGTCGACCATGCCAAGCGCCGCGACGAGATCGCGCTGGTTGCCTGCCAGGTGGTCGCCGAGCACGGGTTCGAGCAGGCGACCGTGGCCCGCATCGCGCGCGCGGCCGGCTACACCACCGGCATGGTGGCGCATTACTACGATTCCAAGCAGGACATCATCCTCGCGGCGCTGCGCCTGATCCTGAAGCGCATCGAGGAGCGGCTGACGCGGGAGCGCGACGGCGGCGAGGCGAACCTCTTGAGCGTGCTGTCGGAGGCCATCGCCATCGATGCGCAGCGCTTCACCGAGTCCGCGTTCTGGCTGGCGTTCTGGGGCCAGATGTCCGCCGATCCGAAGCTCAAGCGCCTGAATGTCTGGGTGCACCGGGAATACATGCGGCTGTTCGAGCGCTGCTTCGCCGAATACTGGCCGCGAATGGAAGTCGCTGCCCGCGGAAGTGCGCGACCAGGTGCTGCGTTCGGTGGTGACCTGCATGAACGGCCTGACCGCAGGCGCCGTCACCAGCCCGCGCGACTGGCCCGCGCAGCAAGCAGATCGAGCACTTGCGGCTGCAGCTCGAGCTGTTGCGGCAGTGGGCCTCGCCGAAGCGCGGCGCGAGCGCGCCAAAAATCCATGCTGTAAGAGGGAGCGACGCATGGATTTCTCGTTGAACGATGAACAGCAGATGATCGTCAAGACGACGCGCGATTTCGTGGTGAACGAGCTCTATCCTCACGAGAAGGAAGTGGAGGAGACCGGCGAGCTGCGCGACGAGCTCTATCGCGAGCTCAAGGCGAAGGCGATCGAGGCCGGCCTGTACGCCGCCAACATGCCGGCGGAGGTGGGCGGCGCGGGCCTGGATACGGTCTCCTGGGTGCTCTACGAGAAGGAGCTCGGCCGCGCCAACTACGCGCTGCATTGGTCGTGCGTCGGCCGGCCCTCGAATATCCTGCTCGCCTGCCGGGGCGAACAGCGTGAACGCTATCTTCTGCCCGGCGGTGCGCGGCGAGCGGGCCGAATGTCTGGCGATGACCGAGCCGGGGGCCGGATCGGATCTTCGCGGCATGAAGACCTCGGCGGTCGAGTCGGGCGGGGATTTCGTCATCAACGGCACCAAGCATTTCATCAGCCATGCCGACCGCTCGGACTTCGTGATCCTGTTCGCGGCCTCCGGCGAGGAGGCCGGCACGCGCGGCACCCGCAAGAAAATCACCTCCTTCCTGATCGACATGGGACATCCGGGCTTCGAGGTGCTGCCGGGCTACAAGAACGTCTCTCATCGCGGCTACAAGAACAGCATTCTCGAGTTCAACAACTGCCGCGTGCCGAAGAGCGCCGTGCTCGGGGAAGTCCATCGGGGGTTCGAGGTGGCCAACGAATGGCTCGGCGCCACGCGCCTGCAGGTCGCCGCCACCTGCCTCGGTCGCGCCGACCGGGCGCTCGAGCTCGCCAAGCAATGGGCGGTCGATCGGGTGCAGTTCGGACAGCAGATCGGCAAGTTTCAGGGCGTGAGCTTCAAGCTCGCCGATATGGCGGTGGAGCTGCGCGCCGCCGATCTGCTGGTGCTCGAGGCGGCGTGGAAGACACGATCGGAAGATCGCCACCGACATGGACATGGCCATCGCCAAGGTGAAGGCGACGCGAAATGCTCGCCATGGTGGCGGACGAGGCCCTGCAGATCCACGGCGGCATGGGACTCATGAGCGATCTGCCGCTCGAGCGGATCTGGCGGGACGCGCGCATCGAGCGCATCTGGGACGGCACCAGCGAGGTACAGCGTCACATCATCTCTCGGGCATTGCTGCGCCCGCTCGGCGGCTGACCCCTCGGCGGGCGGCTGACCCCTCGGCGGGCGAACGGGCCATCGAGCGAACGGGCGGCCGGCGGCGCCGTACGGTCGCGGTGGACGCGCCGCCACGCTCTATTTCCGTGCTTCGCGACCATTTGTGACGGAAATACAACATAAATGCGACATAACGAACCTGGTCAACGCTTGCAGGGGTATAGGCGTTCTTCCTACATCATTTACTCGTAAAATCCTTGAGAATGGTGACGCAATCCCGATATCGGTATTGCTCCAAAGGACAAAGGGGAAGACCATGATTGATCCAGAAGTTGCGCGTTTGCGACGGCTGCGCAGTGAAGCGTTGCTGGTGCGGGAAATCGCCCGCACATTCGAGTCAAGTCAATGGGCGGCGAATGAGTCTCTGCTCGACCGTAGCGCCTGCGCCGGCTGGCGTATCGCGCGCGTGGTATCCGGAAGGCTGAGAGGCCATCCTTATGCCCAATATCAAAGACACGCCAGTGCCGCATCCCGGACAGGTAACCGTCTTCACGCCTACTACCTTGCGTTGACCCACGAGAATCGCGTCCCGGCGCTCCAAGCGCTCGAGGAGCACGTGACTTCGCTCGGCAAGCAGCTGGACGATGCCATCTCCCTCGCATGGTCATCCGACTTCACCGAGGCCTTGTCGCGGGCTCAGCTCGAGATCAAAGCCTTGGGCGCGGCACTCGCCCAGGAGACTCGAAGCGGCAGGACGCAGGAACGATTGGCGGTGCGGCCGTCGAGCGCCGAGCGGATGGTCGGCGATCTCGGACCGGCGCTCGAGGGGGATTGGCCCTACCTCGCGCTCTGAGCGCTGCTGCTGCTGTTGGGCGCGCCATGCGGCTCCCCGAGAGGAGCCGCACGGCGCGCGCCTCGTCGTTACACCCGTCTGACTATTCCTACAGCCGGTGGCGCAGTGGGCTGATCCACCGGCGCCGAACCCCCTCGGATAATCCGCCCAATTGTGGTGCGTCATCCGAAGGAGGGTAGATGAATAGACTCAATCACACCTCGATCAGTGCGCCCAAGCGTTGGGGCGAGGAAAGCGTCCCCCCCAGTCCGAGTCCGGAACGCCCGCCGCTCACTCCCCACGATCCGCCGGATCCGGCGCCGCAGGCTGCCGCCTGGGATCGCGCGCTGCGCGTGATCTTCATGGAGTCCACGCAGAGCACCGAGGGCTCAACCAAAAGCCGGCCGTGGAGAACCAACAAGCGCGGGCGCGCTGCCATCAAAGCGTCTCGTCGACATTGAAAGGACTGCTTCATGGAACACAAACAGGCCATCGCCGTGGAAATTGCACTCCAAACCCACGTCCTGCAGACGTGCCCCATTCACAACGAGATATTCTGCGACGATGAGGTCGATCCCTCGAGCGCCTTTGCGCTGGCCGTGGAGCTGGTGCACCAGCACACTCCCTACGTCGATGAATTTCACGACAATGCGCACGCGTTGACGGATCTGTTGAGCGAAACCATCGGTGCCGCCCCGACCTCGTGCCCTATCTGCGCAGGGGTGGCGCACGGGCATCGGAGAGTGACGGCTGAAGCGAAGCTGCATCCGGTCTGATCGGTTCCGCGTGACCGATCAGCTCCGGGTGAACTCCGCGGCCGCATTCAATGTCCGCTCGAGCGTCGGCATGTCGTACGGCTTGGGTAGCATGAAGACGCTGGGGCGGCGCTGGCCGAGGATTTGCTGGACATCGAGTCCACCATATCCGGACGAAATGACCACCGGCAGCTTCGGATACTGCTTGACCAGCTCCTTGGCGAGATCGATTCCGGACATGCCGGGCAGACTCACGTCGGTCATGACGGCGTCGAAGCGTCGCTCGGCGAGTTGGGCGAGCGCGGGCTCGGCGGCCGGCACAGCCGTAGCCTGATGACCTAATTCCGTTAAATATTCAACGGTTATCAGGCTTACCTCGACATTATCTTCAACAAGCAATACGTCCATGCGCGCAAGAGCATGGACGTAAATCGCACCGCTGGCTAGTTACGATTGGAAAATAACCAGGGCCGCCGTCCGTCGCCGGCCGAGGCAACTCAGCGGCCGGTCCAGACGGGCTTGCGCTTCTCGGTGAACGCCCGGGTGCCCTCCTTGAGATCCTCCGAGCGGATGACCTGCTGCACGATGTCGAGCGAATCGTGGAGCTCGAACGCCTCGTGCTCCGGGACCATCTCGGTGTGACGGAGCAGCTGCTTGATGGCGGGAAACAGGAGCGGCGGGCCCGCGGCGAGCTGCTGCGCGATCTCGCGCGCCTTCGCGAGCCCCTCGCCCTTGGGAACGACATGGTTGGCGAGCCCCCAATGTTTCGCTTCGGCGGCGTCCATCCACCGGCCGGTCATCAGAAATTCGACCGCCACGTGATAGGGGATCCGCCGCCGGAGCTTGACGGTCCCGGCGTCCGCCAGGACGCCCACGTTGATTTCGGGGAGCGCGAATTTGGCATGCTCCTCCATGACGATGATGTCGGTGCCGAGGACGACTTCGAATCCGCCGCCGCAGGCGATGCCGTTGACCGCGGCGATGATGGGCTTGTTGAGATTGCGCGGATAGTTCAGTCCGCCGAATCCTGAGGGGCCCCAATCCTCGTCGGATTGCTCGCCGCCCGCGGCGGCCTTCAAGTCCCAGCCGGGCGAAAAGAACCGGTCGCCCGCGCCGGTGACGATGGCAACCCGCAGTGATTTGTCGTCCCGGAAGGAAAGGAAGGCCTGGTTCAGCGCGCGGCTGGTGGCGAGGTCGATGGCGTTCGCTTTCGGGCGATCGATGGTCACGGTGAGAATGTTGCCGTCTTTGACGAGTTTGACACCTTCGGACATGGTCGACCCCTTCAGGTTTGAGCGGTTTTCTTGAGACGAATCAAGGCATCGACGGCGATCGCTCCCTTGCCGGCCGGCCGCACGATGATGGGATTCACATCGATTTCACACAGCGTATCGAGATTCGCGGCGGCATAGCGCGTCACGCTGAGGACGCCGGCGATCAGCGCCGGCACATCGCCCGCCGGCTTTCCGCGATAACCGCGCAGGAGCTTGCCGAGCTTGAGCGAGGCCGAGGGCGGTCTCTACCGAGCCTTTGGTGAACGGCGGCAACAGCGTCACGCTGTCGGCGAGAAGCTCGGTCAGCACGCCTCCGGAGCCCAGCACGAGCACCTGGCCGAACTGGGGGTCGAGGATCAGACCGACGAGGATCTCGGCGACGCCGTCGGCGATCATCTCCTCGACCAGCAAGGTGTCCGAGAGAGCGCCGAGCCGGCGCGCCGCGGCATCGGCCTCCGCCGCATTGCGCACGTTGAGCACGACGCCGCCGACTTCGGTCTTGTGCTCGAGGTGTGCGCCGACCGCCTTGATCACCACCGGGAAACCGAGCGCTTCGGCGCAGGCGGAGGCTTCCGATGGCGCCACGAGCTTGCTGCGCGGAACCACGCACCCCGAATTTCTCGAGTGCGGCCTTGCCGTCCGCCTCGCTCAGGCTGCGGATCTCCGTGGGGAACGAGCCGCTTGCGGGGCAGGTTGCAGCTGCACTCCCGGACCGCTGCGCCATGCCGAGCCCACGGCCCCGGCCGCCGCGAGCGCCTCGAGCGCCTCGCGCTGACCCTGGAGAGGAACGATGCCTCCTTCGAGGCAGTGCCGGCGCACGCGCTCGCTGAGGGTCTCTGGAAGCGATGCGATCAAGGCGACCCGGGAGGGGGCACCGCGCGAGGCCTCGATATAGGCGTCGATCGCGGCGTCGAACGAGGAGGCGTCGGCCTTGCCCTCCGGCGGGAAGTCCAGCATGAAACCCACGGCGTCGTAGCCCGCGCGCATCGCGGTCGAGAACACGCGCCCGAGCGCAGGCGGATCGAACCAGAGATAGGTGTGAATATCGAACGGATTCGCCACCGTCACCCGATCGGTCAGGAGCTCCTTGAGCTTCGCGGCCGGCGCTTCAGGCACCGGCGCGAAATCGAGATCCAGCGTGCGCGCCACATCGGCCGTCATCGCCATGTCGCCGCCGGAGGCGCCCATGATGAGCACCTTGCGGCCCGCCAGCGCGCCTCCCGAATGAAAGATCTTCAAGGTCTCGCAGAGCGTGCCCAGCGTATCGCAGCGGGCGATGCCGGCCTGGCGGCAGAAGGCGTCGAACACGCTATCCGCGCCGGCGAGCGCGCCGGTGTGGCTGTGCGCGGTGCGCGCCGCGGCCGCCGTACGGCCCGATTTGATCACCGCGATGGGCTTGCCCGCGCGCCGCGCCTTGTCGGCCGCCTGCGCGAAGCGCTCCGCGTCCTTGATGCCTTCGAGATACAACCCGAACGCCGTGACGCGCGGATCGTCGCTCAGGATCTCGATCAGATCCTCCACCGCGAGCCGGGTCTGATTGCCGACGAGAACAGATAGCCGATCGGCACCGAGCGCTCGTTGAAGCTCAAGGTGAGCGCGATGGTGCCGCTTTGGCAGATCGAGCGCCACGCCGCGCTCGATCGGCGCGCCGACGACCTGGTCGGGCAGCATGGCCGCGCGATCGAAGAAATTCACGAAGCCGTAGCAGTTCGGGCCGAAGAACGGCAGGCCGCCGGCGCTGGCCGACGAGATCCTCGGTCAGCTGCCGGCCGAGGTCCGTGCCGAGCTCGGAGAAGCCGGAGGTGAAGCAGACGAAGCCGCCGGCGCCGCGCGCCGCGAGCGCTCCGGCCACCGCCGGCGCCTCGCGATTGGGCACCGCGATGAACGCGGCGTCCGGCGCCTCGGGCAGCTCGGCGACCGATCGATAGAAGGTCGTGGCGCGGCGTCGAGGGCTTGCTCGGGTGAACCCGCCAGATCGTTCCCCGGAAGCCGACGACGGCATTGCCGGCCGCCACCGCATCGGTCCAGGCCGTGGCGCCGATGAGCGCGATGCTGCGCGGTGCGATCAGCCGCCGGATGTCGCGCTCCATGCACGCGGCTCACCGCCGCTTGATCTCGATCTTGCGGGAGCCGTGACGCGGCGCGCGGCCGCCGCGGCGGGGACAGCTTGAGGCGACTCGAGCCGCGCCGCGATGTCCGGCGGGAAAGGCGGCGCCCGCCGGCTTCTCGCCCTGGTGCACATGCATCAGCATGAGATCGGCCGCATGCCGCCGGGCCTTCGATGCGCGGGCAGAGGAAATCGCAGGCAGCATGAATGCGCTTCGCATCGTAATCCAGCACCGAGGTCACCACGCTCAGCTCGTCGGTCGCCTTGATCTCGTGCAGATAGTGGATGTGCAGCTCCAGCGTATAGAGCGTGCAGCGCGTGCGCTCCCGATAGGCGGCATCGAGGCCCAGGTGGTCCATGACCTCGTCGACCGCGACGCTCAGCGCGACGACGTAATAGGCATCGCGCAGATGCCCGTTGTAGTCGATCCAGTCGGGCTCGAAGTCGCGCGGAACGGCGGGGAGCTCGGTCATGCGTGGCCGCGCTCAATAGAGCTTCAGCCGGTCGCGGGCCTCGGCGGCGGTGAGGATCCGCGCGCCCATCGCCTCGATGATGGTGCGCGCCTTCTCGACCAGCTGCGCGTTGCTCGCGTACACGCCCTTGCTCAGGTAGAGATTGTCCTCGAGCCCGACGCGCACGTTGCCGCCGAGCAGAATGGATTGCGCCACCCAGGGCATCTGCATGCGGCTGATGGCGAAGCTGCCCCAATTGCAGTTCTCCGGCAGCGCGTTGACCATGGCGAGCAGGTGGCCGGGATCGGCCGGCACGCCGTAGGCGATGCCCATGCAGAGCTGGATGAGCGCAGGGTTGTCCAGCAGCCCCTCCTTGATCATCTGCTTGACGAACCAGAGATTGCCGGTGTCGAACACCTCGAGCTCGGGCTTCACCTTCAGATCGCGGGCGATCGCGGCGCCCTGGCGCAGGTAATTGGGCGTCGAGACGTAGGCGCGATTGCCGTCGCCGAAATTGAGGCTCCCGCAGTCGAGCGTGCGATGTCGGGCTTGTACAGGCCCTCCTGCGCGAGATCGATGATGTGCCGCATGCGCTCCTCCTGCGTGCAGAAGTCGCTCCCGGGCGCGGGCGTGTCCTTCAGCCCGTTCTCGCCGATGACGATGTAGCCGCCCATGCCGCAGGTCAGGTTCACGATGACGTCGACCTTGCTCTCGCGGATGCGCTTGACCACCTCGCGGTAGTGGCGGGTCTCCATGCTGAAGTTGCCGGTCTCCGGGTCGCGCACGTGGATATGGACGATGGCCGCGCCGGCCTTGGCCGCCTCGATCGCGGTGGCGGCGATCTGCTCCGGCGTGATGGCGCAATGCGGGCTCTTCTTGACCTTGGTGTCATCTCCCGTGACGGCGCAGGAAATGATGACGTCGTGATTCATGGCAACTCCTGGGAGGTTTTCGAGGGAGCTCTTCGGGCAGTCCGGGGCTTTATATTATCTCGATGATAATATTTAAATGCGCCGCCGATCAACTCTCGCTCCGGCATCGGCTGCCGTCTCGGTGGCCGGCTGCTCAGTGCCGGCTGCCGGCGAGCGCCCGGATGATCTCCGCCTCGCCGCAGACGCCGACGATCCTGCCGCCTTCGGAGAGCAGCACGGGATGGCCGGTGCTCTGGCGCAGGCGGATGATGGTCTGGAGCGAGAACGAGGCCGGCACCACCGCGAGCCCGGCATCTCGCGTCGGCCAGCGCCGCCTCGCCGGCCGAATCGTCGGCGATGTGCCGCAACGCGTGCCGGATGCCGTCGAAGTGCAGGCCGAGCGCCTGCTGGCTCGGAGCTCAAGCGACAGCCGGTAGCGGCGCGCCTCGTCCAGCCAGAGCGCGCCGCCGTCGGAGGCCATGCGTCCGCGCTCGCACATGATCATGGCGCCGGTCAGCACGTCGAGCGGGTTCATGTGGCGCACGAACTCCGCGACATAATCGTCCGCCGGCGCGAGCACGATGTCCTCGGCGGTGCCGGTCTGGATGATGCGCCCGTTCTGCAGGATGGAGATCCGGTCGCCGAGGCGCAGCGCCTCGTCCATGTCGTGGCTGACGAAGAGGATGGTCTTCTTGACGCGCTCCTGCAGCGCGAGGAGCTCGCCCTGGAGCTTGCCGCGGATCAGCGGGTCGAGCGCCGAGAACGGCTCGTCCATCAGCAGGATGTCCGCATCGGTGGCGAAGGCCCGGGCGAGGCCGACGCGCTGCTGCATGCCGCCGGACAGCTCGCTCACGTAGCGGTCCGCCCATTGGGACAGGCCCACGAGCTCGAGCTTCTCGTCCACGACCGGCTTGCGCGCGGCGGCGCTTTCGCCGCGCAGCTCCAGCCCGAGGCCGACGTTCTCCCGCACGGTGCGCCACGGCAGGAGTCCGAACTGCTGGAAGACCATGGCGATGCGCTCGCGGCGCACGCGCCGCAGCTGCACCGTGTCGCAGGTGGCGACATCCACGTCGGATTCGCCGTCGCGCACCCGCACGTGGCCGCGGGTGACCGGGTTCAAGCCGTTCGCGGCGCGCAGCAGCGTCGATTTTCCGGACCCCGACAGCCCCATGAGCACCGAGATCTCGCCCTGCGCCACGCTCAAATTCGCGCCGGCGACGCCGACGATGACGCCGAACTTGGTCTGGATGTCGCTGCGGGTGCCGCCGGCATCGAGCGCGGCGAGCGCCTCGCGGATGGCGGTGCGGCCCGCGCGGCCGGGCTGCGCGTGCGAACAGGATGTCGACGTTCTGGAATTCCACGGCGGCGCTCATCGGGATACCTCGCGATCTTTCGGCCGGCTGATGCGGTCCAGGATGATGGCGAGCAGCACGATGGTGAAGCCCGCCTCGAAGCCCATGCCGATCTGCACCGAGTTGAGCGCGCGCACCACGGGCACGCCGAGGCCCCCGGCACCCACCAGGGCCGCGATCACGACCATCGACAGGCTCAACATGATGCATTGGGTGATGCCGGCGACGATGGTGCCGGCGGCGCTCGGCAGCTCGACCTTCCAGAGAAGCTGCAGCGGGGTGGCGCCGAAGGCCTCGCCGGCCTCGATCAGCGGTCGCGGCACCGAGGAGATGCCGAGATGCGTGAGCCGGATCGGCGCGGGCAAGCGCGAATATCACCGTGGAAATGAGTCCGGGAACGACGCCCAGTCCGAACAGGACCAGCGTCGGGATGAGATAGACGAAGGTGGGCAGGGTCTGCATCAGATCGAGCACCGGACGCATGGCGGCGAACACCCGCGGCCGGTGCGCGGCGGCGATCCCCAGAGGCACCCCGATGAGCGCGGAGACGCACGGTGGCCACCAGCACCAGCGCCAGGGTCTCGAGCGTCGCCTCCCAGTAGCCCTGGTTCAGGATGAAGACCAGGGCGAGCACGACGAACACGGCGAGCGACCAGGAGCGCCGCAGCACCCAGGCCAGCGCGCCGACGGCGACGATGAGCAGCGAGCGAGGGCAGGGCGCGCAACAGCGCGGTCACGCCGTCGACCGTGCCCTTGATGGCGATGGAGATCCCGTCGAACACCAGGGTGCCGTGAGCCTTGATGGTATCGATGGCCACCGTCATGGCATCGCCCACCGGAATCTTGTGGCTGACGATCCATTGCTCCAATCCGCCGGCGCGAGCGCGCGGATGCATGCGCCAAGGCGCCATAGGCCGGGCGGCCGTCGAAGGTGCGCACTCCCTCGAGCCACGCTCTTCACCATGGCGGCGTGCGACTTGAGCCATTGCGCGGCGGCGACCTCGGGCTGCTCGTGCCGATCCAGGATGCCGGCCATCATCTCGCTCTCGCCCCGCAGGGTGAACGAGAGATTCGCGAGCAGCCGGCCCATGTTCGGGCATTCGCGCGCTGTAGCCCTTGCGCGTCACGGTGTAGATGGTCGCGCCGCCGAAGTTCGGACCGAACACGGCGTCGCCGCCGGTCAGGTACTTCAGGTCGAAGCGCATGTTCATGGGGTGCGGCTCCCAGGCGAGAAAGACGATGGGCTCCTTGTTCCGCACGGCGCGCTCGACCTGCGCGAGCTCGCCCTGCTCGCTCGATTCCACCAGCTTGAAATCCCCGAGACCGAACTGGTTGTCCTTGATCATCTTGAGCACCAGCCGGTTGCCGTCGTTGCCGGGCTCGATGCCGTAGATGGAGTTGTTCAGCTGGGCGGCGAAGCGATGGATGTCGTTGAAGTCCTTGAGGCCCTGCGCCTGCGTATAGGCAGGCACGGCGAGGGTGTACTTGGCGCCCTCGAGATTCGGGCGAATGACGACCACCGAGCCGTCGGCATCGTAAGGCGCCCGATCCGCCACCTGCGCGGGCATCCAGTTGCCGAGGAAGACGTCGATGTCCTTGTTCTTGATCGAGGCGAAGGTGACCGGTACCGACAGCACGGTGATGGTCGGCGTGTAGCCGATGTCGCGCAGCAGCTGGGCGGTGAGGGCGGTGGTCGAGGTCACGTCGGTCCAGCCCGACGTCGGAAAATCGGACCGTGCGGCAGCTCGGCGGATCGGCCGTGGCGGCGGCGTGGGCGGCGGACGGCGCCCAGCAGCGGGAGCGAGTAGGCCCCACCACCAGGACGAGCTTGACCCTGTGGCGATCGCGGCGGCATGATGGCGCCTGCAAGGCGAGCGTTTGAATGACCGTTTAACGACGTGTTAGTCGGCGATCACCTTGTATCCCTAGTGGATTGAATTAAAAGTATAATTTTCTGGGTTCCCCATCTTAATCAGAAGCCGGTACGGCCGTCCAGAGAAGCGCTTTTAGAGTTCGGGAGACGATACATTGAACAGCCAATCAACGACCTCGGCGGAGCCCACGGAAGAGCCCATCGAGGAGACCCGGCGCGGCCAACTCATCGAAGTTACCATCGATAGCCTAGCGGAAGTCGGCTACGTGGGCACGACGCTCGCCCAGATCGCGAGCCGCGCCGGCGTCTCGCCGGGATTGGTGGCCCATTACTTCGGCGACAAGGACGGCCTGCTGGATGCGGCATTCCGCTCGCTCGCGCGCCGCGTCAGCGATCATGCGCGCTCCCGGCTGCGTCACGTCAGCACCCCGCGCGCCCGGATCCAGGCGGTGATCGATGCGAACCTCGCGCCCGAGGAGTTCGACCAGCGTACCGGCACGGCGTGGCTCGCCTTCTGGGGCCAGGTGCTGCAGGTGAAGAGCCTGCGGCGGGTGCAGTCGGTGTATCAGCGGCGCACCCTCACCACTCTGAGGAGCGCGCTCAACAAGCTGGTGCCGCCCGATCAGGCGCAGAGTCTCGCCGCCATGATCGCCTCGATGATCGACGGGGTCTGGCTGCGCGCCGCGCTGTCCGGATGGCGCGAGGCGGACAGCGCGAGCGCCCGTGCGCTGCTGACCGAGTTCGTCGATCGGCGGCTGCAGGGGTTGCGCGCCGCGCGCCGAGCTTCGCGCCGAATCCGAGCGCGGGCGCGCCGCCGGAATCGCAGCGGCGCGCTCGAGTCGCGCGGCCGGCGAGCGTTTCGCCTCCATCAATCCGGCCAACGGCGAGGTGCTGGGCTACGTGAACGTGGCCGGGCGCCGACGAGGTCAACGCGGCCGTGCGCGCCGCTCAGCGCGGGCAGGCGCAATGGGCGGCCCTGACCGGCGCGGAGCGGGCCCGGGTGCTGCGCCGGGCCGCGCACCTGCTCCGCATCGCGCAATCAACCGCTCGCCGAGCTCGAGACTCGGGATACCGGCAAGCCGATCCAGGAGACGCTGGTGGTCGATGTGGTCTCCGGCGCGGATTGCCTCGAGTACTTCGCAAGTCTCGCGCAGTCGCTGAGCGGCGAGCACATCGATCTCGGGCCCCAGGCCTTCGGGTATACGCGCCGGGAGCCTCTGGGCGTCGTCGCCGGCATCGGCGCCTGGAACTACCCTCTGCAGATCGCCTGCTGGAAGGCCGCGCCCGCGCTCGCCTGCGGCAATGCCATGATCTTCAAGCCGGCGGAGCTCACGCCGCTCACCGCGGTGAAGCTCGAGGAGATCTTCGCGGAGGCCGGACTCCCGGCCGGCGTGTTCCAGGTGGTGCAGGGTTTTGCCGAAACCGGGCGCCTGCTCACCCGGCATCCCGACATTCGCAAGGTGTCGCTGACCGGGGAGGTGGGCACCGGCAAAGCGGTCATGAGCGACTCGGCGCAAACCCTGAAGAACGTCACGCTGGAGCTCGGCGGCAAATCTCCGCTGATCGTGTTCGACGATGCCAAGCTCGACAATGCGGTTTCAGGCGCGCTGCTCGGCAATTTCTACTCCTCCGGCCAGGTGTGCTCGAACGCGACCCGGGTGTTCGTGCACTCGAAGATCAAGGCCGAATTTCTCGAGCGGCTGGTGAAGCGCGTCGGCGCGATGCGCATCGGCGATCCCATGGATCCCGCGACGCAGGTCGGCGCGCTGGTATCCGAACAGCACATGCAGAAGGTGCTCGGCTACATCGCGCGCGGCCGTGCCGAAGGCGCGCGGCTCCTGATCGGCGGCAACCGGGTCGCCTCCGGGAATCTCGCCAAGGGTTATTTCGTCGCGCCGACCGTGTTCGACGGATGCCGCGACGACATGGCGATCGTGCGCGAGGAGATCTTCGGGCCGGTGATGTCGGTGCTCGAATTCGACGACGAGGCGGAAGTCATCGAGCGCGCGAATGCCACCGAGTTCGGCCTTGCCGCCGGGGTGTTCACCAACGATCTGACCCGCGCGCACCGCGTGATCGCCAAGCTCGAGGCGGGCACCTGCTGGATCAACCATTACAACATCACGCCGATCGAGCTGCCGTTCGGCGGCGTGAAGATGTCGGGCCTCGGCCGCGAGAACGGGCGCGCCGCCATCGAGCATTACACGCGGCTGAAGAGCGTCTACGTCGCCATGGGCGATGTGGACTGCGCCGTACTGACTCGGCGGAGCGGCGAGGCGGCGCGGGACGAGGGCGGAGCGAAGCGATTGGCCGACGAGAATTTCGACTATGTGATCGTGGGGGCGGGATCGGCCGGCTGCGTGCTGGCCGACCGGCTGAGCGCGGACGGACGGCACCGCGTGCTGGTGATCGAGTACGGCGGCTCGGACGGCTCGATCTACATCCAGATGCCCTCGGCGCTGTCCATCCCGATGAACATGCCGAAGTACAACTGGTTCTACCACACCGAGCCCGAGCCGCATCTGAACGGACGGCGCATGCATACCCCGCGCGGCAAGGTGCTCGGCGGGTCCTCCTCGATCAACGGCCTGGTCTACATCCGCGGCAATCCGCATGGATTTCGAGCGCTGGGCTGCCGAGGGCGCGCGCGGCTGGGCGTACCGCGACGTGCTGCCGTATTTCAAGCGTGCCGAGAGCCGGGAAGAGGGCGGCGATCAATACCGGGGCGACGCCGGCAAGCTCAAGACCAGCTACGGCCGCCTCGCCAACCCGCTGCATGCCGCCTGGCTCGCCGCCGGTGCGCAGGCGGGCTATCCGCAGACCAGCGACGTGAACGGCTTTCAGCAGGAAGGCTTCGGCCGCATGGACATGACGGTGGGCGAGGGCAGGCGCTGCAGCGCCGCCCGCGCGTACCTGAAGCCCGCGATGGGCCGCCCGAACCTCGAAGGTGCTCACGCACGCGCTCGCGACCCGCGTGCTGTTCGAGGGGCGGCGCGCGACCGGGGTCGAATACAGCCGCGGCGGCGCGACCCACCGCGCGCACGCCGCCCAGGAAGTCATCCTGTCGGGCGGCCCGATCAACTCCCCGCAGCTGCTTGAAGCTCTCCGGCGTCGGGACCGGCCGCAGGAGCTGCGCGCGCTCGGCATCGAGCGTGGTCCAGGATCTCCCGGGCGTCGGGCGAGAATCTGCAGGATCACCTGGAGTTCTATTTCCAGGTCGCCTGCAAGGAGCCGATCACGCTCTACTCCTCGATCAATCTGGCGCAGCCGCGCGCTCATCGGCGCGCGCTGGCTCCTGTTCAAGGACGGCCTCGGGGCCACGAATCACTTCGAGACCTGCGGCTTCATCCGCAGCCGCGCGGGAATCGCGTATCCGGACATCCAGTATCACTTCCTGCCCATGGCCGTTGCCTACGACGGCTCGACGCTCGCGCAGGAGCACGGCTTTCAGGCGCACGTCGGGCCGATGCGCTCCAAGAGCCGCGGCTGGGTGCGGCTCGCCTCCACCCGACCCGCGAGACAAGCCGCGCATCCTGTTCAATTACCTGAGCCACCCGGACGACTGGACCGAGATGCGCGCCTGCGTGCGCTTGACCCGGGAGATCTTCGCGCAGCCGGCCTTCGATCGCTACCGCGGCCGCGAGCTTCAGCCCGGCGCGGACGTGCGCTCGGACGAGCAGATCGATGCCTTCGTCCGCGCCAAGGTCGAGAGCGCCTATCATCCGTCGTGCTCCTGCAAGATGGGCGAGCGAGGGCGATCCGATGGCGGTGGTCGACCCCAGACGCGCGTCCGCGGACTCGGAGGGCTGCGGGTGGTGGATTCCTCCATCATGCCGTCGGTGACCACCGGCAATCTCAATGCGCCGACCATCATGCTCGCGGAGAAGGCGGCCGATCACATTCTCGGCCGCGGCATGCTGTCCGCGGAGGATGCGCCGTTCTACGCGGCGCCGAATTGGGAGAGCGCGCAGCGCTGAGGAATCGATATTCGGACTGCCGGAGGGCAGGCCGCCGACGGGACGGTGTCCAAATAGATAGGGGGATGCAGACATGAATTCGAAGCTTTCAACCGCGATCGCGGCCATTCTGGGAGGCGTGTCGTGCGGAGCGTTCGCGGTGGCGTCGCCGGCCGACGGGCCGGACGCCGCTGTTGCCGCCGCGCCGAGCGTGAGCACCGACATCGCTGCAGGAGATCACCGTCACCGCGCAGCGCCGCAGCGAGAGCATGCAGAACGTGCCGATCTCGATGCAGGCGTTCACCGGCCAGACGCTGCAGCAGCTCAACATCCAGACCTTCGACGATTACATCAAGTATCTGCCGAACGTGACCAGCGCGAACAACGGACCCGGTCAGAACGAGGTGTTCATGCGCGGCCTGAGCGCCGGCTCGCAGGCCAGCCAGGGCAGCGCCGCAACGGGATTGTGGCCGAACGTCGCCATCTACCTGGACAACCAATCCGCTCAGGTCCCGAATCGCAACCTCGACATCTATGCGGCGGACTTGAATCGCATCGAGGTGCTGGAGGGTCCGCAGGGCACGCTGTTCGGCGCGGGCGCCGAGGCCGGCGTCATCCGCTACATCACGAACGAGCCGAAGCTCGACGTGACCGAGGGGAGCATCAAGGCCGGCTACGGAGTCACCGCTCACGGCGATCCGAATGCCGACGCGACGGCGGTGATCAACCTGCCGCTGATCGAAGGCACGATGGCGGTGCGCGCCGTCATCTATGACGACCACCGGGGCGGCTATATCGACAACGTGCCGGCGACGTTCACGCGCAAGAACACCGACATCGGCATCCACTACGGCAATTACGCCACCGCTGCTCGCCGGCGCGCCGGCCGGCGCATGTCCGAACGGCAGCCGACCAGCGGCTACTGGCGTGCCGCCGGGAAGCCCCTCGCTCAACAACAACAACCTGGTGGGCAATGCCATCAACCCCGTCACCTATCAGGGAATCCGGGCCGAGGCGCTCTACAAGTTCAACGAGGACTGGAACCTGCTGGTCACGCAGTCCTACCAGGACATGAATTCGCAGGGCGTGTTCTATCAGCAGCCCAACGCCTCCGATGGCGGCGCGCTGTCGCCGCTCGAGGTCACGCTGTTCAATCCCGACGTACGACAAGGACGAATTCGAGAGCACCGCGTGGACCTTGAACGGCAAGCTCGGCCCGATCATCGGCCGTCTACACCGGCGGCTACCTCGATCGCAACGTCCACCAGGCCGGCGACTACACCAATTACGCGCGCGGCGTGTATGCCGATTACTATCAGTGTGTCGCCGGCACCTGCTACTCGCCGAGCTCCTCCTGGCACTCCGTCGAACAGAACGAGCACCTGCAGAACGAGCTGCGCTTCTAGCACGCCGGACGATTGGCGCTTGCGCGGCATCGCCGGCGCCTATCTTCGAGGACAACAAGCTCTACGACCAGACCACCTGGATGTACAAGAACCTTCCCCCGTGCACCTCGAACGGCGCGGCGGGCACGCCGGGCAATACCAACTGCCTGTCGAACGTCGGCACCTTCCCCGGCACGTACGTGCAGAATCCGGGGGTTCAGGGGGACAACACCTCCTTCTACCAGGACCAGTATCGCGACACCAAGCAGACGGCTTTCTTCGCCTCCGCCGACTTCGACATCATTCCGAAGGTATTGACGATCACGGCCGGCACGCGCCACTTCCTGTTCGAGAACAACAATCAAGGCAGCATCCTCTCGAGCTTCGGCTGCTTCGAGGCGGGCACACCCGCGGGCGGCTGCCACGATCCGGGCTACAGCTACAATCTCAACGCCCAGAACCTGCGCGATACCGAATCGGGCTTCAAGAGCCGCGGCAACATCACCTGGCACATCACTCCGGACATGATGGTGTATTACACGTATTCGCAGGGCTTTCGCCCGGGCGGCTTCAATCAGAACGGCGGCGCCCAGCACGCCATCGGGCCGGACGGCGTGCGCGCAGTACGAGATTCCCCGCTCGTTCGCCTCCGATAATCTGACCAACAACGAGATCGGCTGGAAGACGGAATTTCTCGACCATCGCCTGCAGTGGAACGGCGCCGTGTACCGCGAGAACTGGAATAACGTGCAGATCGAGTTCTTCAACCCCGGGGTGGTCGGCAATCTCTTCTACGACACCAACGGCCAGAACTTCCTCATCAAGGGCGTCGAGACCTCGCTGGTGTTCCGGGTGGTGAGCGGCCTGACGCTGCAATACGCGGGATCCTGGAACCAGAGCCGGCAGACAGAACTCGCCCGCACTGATCGACAACAATCCGGCGAGCGTCGAACTACGGCAAGCCGATCACGCAGGTCTGCGGCGCCGGGGGCACCGGCTGCACGGCGGTCACCAACCCGTTCGGCCCGATCGGCGCCCCGAGCGCCGACGCGCCGCCGCTGCAGTTCAGCGTGCGCGCCCGCTACGAATGGACCATCGCCTCGGACTACACCGCGTTCGTTCAAGCCGGCGTCACCCATCAGGGCATTTCATTCACGCAGGCCGGGTCGAACCCCACGATCCTGCCGGGCGCGATCCGTCCAGACCTCGAGGGGGCGGTTCGAGATTCCGGCTTATTCGACCTCCAACGCCTCGGTCGGCATCGCCAAGGACCCCTGGTGGGTGAACGTGTATTGCGAGAACCTCGCCAACTCCAACGCCAGCACCTTCATCAGCACCGATCAATTCATCGTGGAGCAGACTCCGCTTCGTCCGCGCGTCATCGGCGGCTCGTTCGGCTATAAATTCTAGGTGCGACGCGAAACGAAGCTGATGGCTTGTCTTTCTGAAAGCCACTAGCTTCGGTGCCGCATGAGTGATGGGGGACGGCCCCCCGAGATCGGTGTGCAGACACAGGTCTCAAACCGCCCAGGTGCTGCTGTGGTTCAAAAGGCCATGGTAGTGAGCAATTCTGGGAAAAGGCGCTCGAATAGGGCGTCAGGTGAGTGTCGAGAAGGTGAACGAAAGTAAACCGTCCGAGGACGCATCGTGATGTACAGAAGTGCTGTCGAAACTGCGGGCGTTAGAAACCTGCAGGAATTGAGTCTGAGGGATGATCTGCTTACTGCTCAGACGGCAGCCGGTGTAAAGGCGGCACGAGCTCGACATGGGCGCTCATGGGGAACGCGGGAAATCTGACGCTGTGATGTGTAGGGAAATGACAAGTGGTTTGAAACCATGAGGAAGAATACCGAGGCACAGGTCAGTGGAGGAGTCGCTGATGGTAGCGTTGAAGGTCCTGTAATGGGGCTGGAGCGAAGCAGCGACGTTGTCCTGACCGAGAGCGCGGGTCAACCCGGCAACGGGGAGGAGCCTGCGAGAGCGGTCAAACCGTTTGGCATAGCCAAGCGGGTGGTGTGGGAAGCGTACCGGCATGTCAAAGCCAACCGGGGCGCGGCGGGCATCGACGGCGAGAGCATGGAGATGTTCGAGGCGAACCTGAAAGATAATCTCTACCGGGTATGGAATCGGATGAGTTCCGGCTCCGACACGCCTCCGGCCATTCGGCTGGTAGAGATACCGAAGAAGACTGGTGGCGTGCGGACGCTTGGAATCGCGACAATCGAAGACCGGATCGCTCAGACGGTGGCCAAGGCCTACATCGAACCGGCTCTGGAGCAGTTGTTTCATCCGGACTCTTATGGGTATCGCCCGACAAGTCTGCCTTGCAGGCTGTTGGGGTGACTCGTGAGCGGTGCTGGAAATACGACTGGATCATAGAGTTCGACATCCATAAGGCGTTCGACGAACTGGACTGGACACTGTTACTGAGAGCAGTGCGCAAGCACGTCAAGGAGCGATGGGCGGTGCTGTATATCGAGCGATGGTTGCAAGTGCCCTTTAAGATGGCGGACGGGACGCAGGTCTCGCGCAGTCAAGGGGTGCCACAAGGCTCGGTGATCGGCCCCGTGTTGATGAACCTGTTCATGCATTATTGCTTTGACCGATGGATGCAGGAGAAGCATCCGGACTGTCCCTTTGCCCGATATGCTGATGATGCCGTGGTGCACTGTAGCTCGCAGTTGCAAGCGCAGTGGAAGCTCAAGGCGATCGGCAAGCGGTTGGAGGAGTGCGGGTTGCGCCTCAATCTGCAGAAGACGGCCATTGTGTATTGCAAGGACAGTCGTCGTCCCGAGGTACATGCGCACAAGCAGTTTACCTTCCTGGGTTACACCTTCAGGCCGCGAGGGGCGAAGAATCGCTACGGGAAGCTGTTTGACAGCTTTCTACCCGCGGTGAGCCTGGATGCGACCAAGAAGATGCTGCGCACGATCAAGAGTTGGAAACTGTCGCGACAAACCCCGGCCAGCATCGGTGAGCTGGCGTCCCGATACAACCCGATATTGCGAGGATGGATAAACTACTATGGACGCTTCTACAAATCGGCCCTGCTCAGAGTCTTTACTCGCTTCGAAGCGGCTTTGGTGCGGTGGGCTCGCCAGAAATACAAGAAGCTTCAGCGGCACGAAGGTCGCAGCTTCCAGTGGCTATGGCGGGTTGCGTGTAGACAGCCCCAGTTGTTCGCCCATTGGCGCACCTATGGCAGAGCCACCGGTCGGGCGATGGGAGCCGTATGACGGGAGACTGTCACGTACGGTTCTGCGAGAGGCTAGGGGCGAAACTCCCCTGGCCTACTGACCGCGCCCGATCGGTGGGTTCGGGGGCGGGCGCCCCCTTCGGGCAGATGGTTAGCGGCGGCGATCCCGAGCCGTTCGTGAAGGGCGAAGACGTGGCCACCTGATAGCAGCTCGAATCGATCCAGACGATCCAGTTGCCGTCGGCGGTCTTGTAGCGTTCGCCGGGACGGTGCGCCGGCCACCACGGCTGTTCGGCGGGCGAGCGCCTCGAGACGGAGTTGTTGACCGCGGGCTGGTGGCTTCGGATCTCGAACGCCTGCAACGCGCGCCGTGCTTCGGCAGCCCAGTCCACCCCGGAACCGCCGTCCTTCGGGCCCGAACGGGGGGGCGACTCGGCCGCAAGCGAGGGGGGCGCATCGAGCGTGGGCAGGGTAACCGCTACGGGCGTGCCGCTGCGAAGGCGCGTCGGCGGGACGCTCCGAGGCGGATCTTGGGTAGGATCGGCGGAGGTATGAACAGCACCTGAACGGACTCGGACGGGACATACGCTGCGACCCGCCGCGTGTGCACCGCCGCCGCGAGCCACGCCAGCAGCAGCCGCATGACCGACCATCACGGCGAGCAGCGTCAAATACCGATTGGATCCCCACCGGGTCGATTCATCCATGGCTGATTTGACAAGTTTTGCAAAGGTTTCCGTCCGGTGGACTGGCGGTGGCGGAGATGGTTCCTGACCACCATCGTGCAGCTGAAATCTAGGCGCAGCTGAAACCTCGGCGCGAGGTGCTGTACACTGCGTCGCACTCCCGGGGATAACCCGGTCGAGTGCGTCCTTCGTGGAACGATCTTGCACGAATCGTCTCAAATCACCCTTCGGTTGCCGCGGTCTTCCTGGCGATGCCGGAACATTGGTTCGGCAGTTCAGCATCTGGAGTCGGTATGAGCGAAACGCAGGAAGCACCCTCGGCGACGGACCGGCGGGGCCATCGTACCCGTTGGATCGTAGCTGCGATGGTGGTAATCCTAGTCATTTTCGTGCTGGTTCATATACTGAGCGCAAGAAGCCTGCTCGCACCGCCGCGCCGCAGGTCGTCAAAGTCTCCAAGGCGGCGCTCGGGCGACATGCCGGAAACCCTCTCCGAGCTCGGTACGGTGTCGCCCACTCGCGACGGTGACGGTGTTTCCGCAGTTCGAGCGGCTATCTCACCGAAGTCGGCTACAAGGAAGGCCAGATGTCAAGAAAGGTCAATTTCTGGCGCAGATCGATCCCCGTCAATACCAGATCGACCTGGAGGTGGGGCAAGCCACGCTTCTCAA
>CAWHBC010000030.1:0-67919 GCA_963827465.1 uncultured Alphaproteobacteria bacterium | reverse complement strand
GCAGCCTGCTGCAGACGACCTACATCTTCCAGGGCTACATGACGCCGGATGGAACGCTGCTCGACGCCAATCGCGCGTCCCTCGACGGCATCGGCGCCACGGTCGATGAGGTCCTCGGCCGGCCGTATTGGCAAACGCCGTGGTTTTCGGACACGCCGGGAATGCCCGAGGAGATCCGCAAGGCCGTCACCCGCGCGGCAGCCGGAGAGACCATCCAGCAGTCCGTCGTGCTGAACTTGCGGGACGGCGAGCGCACCTTCGACATGTCGCTGCGTCCCGTGAAGAACGAAAATGGCGTGGTCGTCGGCATCGTGCCGGAGGCGGTGGAGACCACGCAGCGCGTCAAGGCGGAATCGGCGCTGCGGCAATCGATGAAAATGGAAGCGATCGGGCAATTGACCGGCGGCCTGGCGCACGACTTCAATAATCTGTTGACCGCGGTGGTCGGCAATCTCGATCTCATCCGCGTGCGCAGCACCGAGCAGAACGTGCGCAAATGGGCGGAGAACGCGTTCAAGGCCGCCGAGCGGGGGTCGAAACTGACGTCGCAGCTCCTGGCCTTCTCGCGCACCCAGAAGCTCGACACCGCGGCGGTCGACGTCAACGCCCTGATCGGCGGGATGAAGGACCTGCTCAACCAGTCGCTCGGCGCCAACATCACCGTCGAGTTCGAACAGGCACCCGGTTTGCCGCCGGCGGTGGCCGATACCAACCAGCTCGAGCTCGCCATTCTCAATCTGTCGCTCAACGCCCGCGACGCGATGCCCGACGGCGGCATCCTGACGATCACGACGGCGCTTTCGGCCGACGATGCCAAGTCGATCGTCGTTTCGGTCGCCGACACCGGCACCGGCATGGAGCCCGAGGTGATAGCGCGCGCCTTCGATCCTTTCTTCACCACCAAGCCGACCGGCAAAGGCACCGGTCTCGGCCTGTCGCAGGTCTACGGCATTGTCCGGCAGGCCGGCGGCGAGGTCCTGATCGACAGCAAGGTCGGCAAGGGCACGACCGTGACCCTGCGCCTGCCGCGTGCCGCAGGCGATGACGCCCGCCAAAAAAATACCGACGAGGCGCCGCCCCGTTCGGCCAAATCCGAAAAGCTTCTGCTGGTGGATGACGATGCCGACGTGCGCGACATTGTCGCGCGCGTGCTGGGCGAACTCGGCTACACAGTGCGGGAGGCCGGCGGCGGCCAGGAGGCGCTCGCCACGCTCGCCGATTTCAGCCCCGATCTCCTGATCGTCGATTTCGCCATGCCGAACATGAACGGCGCCGAGCTGGTGACCACCGCGCGAAAGCGAAATCCCGGCTTGAAAGTTCTTTTCCTCAGCGGCTATGCCGAGTCCGCTGTCCTTGAATCGGCGGTCGGCAATGCGCCGCTATTGCGTAAGCCGTTTCGCCCCGCGGAATTGGCGACCGCGGTGCGCACGGCGCTCAACTCCTAGAGCCCAATCGGTTTTGATGGAATCAAAACCGGGCCCTAGCTTTTTGATTGAGCATGATCTTTTCCGAAAACCGGTGTCCACTTTTCGGGATCATGCTCTAAAGCGGTCGCGGCGTTCGATTTAGTTGAGCAGGAAATCCTGCACCGTGTCGGCGTAGATTTTCGGCTGCTCGAGATTGGCGATATGCGCCGCGTCGAGCACCGCAAGCCGCGCGCCGGGAATATGCTGCTTGATGAATTCGTTGCCCTCGAGCGGGGTGGCCGGATCGTGCCGGCCGGCGATGACCAGTGTCGGCGCCATTATTTTCGCCAGCAAGGGGCGATGATCCATGTCGCGGATCGCTTCGCCGCAGCCGCAATAGCCGTCGATTTTGGTGGCGAGGAACATGTCGCGCATTTTTGCCATCGCTTGCGGGTTGCTCTCGCGAAAGCCCTTGGTGAACCAGCGCTCCATATTGGCGTCGACAATGCCTTCCAGGCCTTTTTCGCGCACCATCTTGAGGCGGCCGTTCCACACCGCCGGGTCGGGGAAATAACAGGCGGTGTTGGAAAGTATGAGCTTGTCGATCCGGCTCGCGGCATTGGCGCCGAGCCACTGTCCGACCATGCCGCCCATCGACAGTCCGCACCAGTTGATCTTGGCAATGTTCAGCGCATCGAGCACGCCGACAACGTCGCGGCCGAGCCGCTCCATGGTGTACGCCCCCTTCGGCACGCTCGATTGGCCGTGACCGCGCCGGTCGTAGCGCACCAGGCGGAAATTCTTGGTCCAGGCGGCGACTTGCTCGTCCCACATATGCAGATTGGTGCCGAGCGAATTCGACAGCATCAGCACGGGCGCCGCTTGCGGGCCCTCGATTTCGACATGGATGATGCAGCCGTCGTCGACCTTGATGTCAGGCATCCGCGCCCTCCCTTATGCAGGGACCCTCCTAGCACCCTTTTCAGCCTTCGCGCGAGGCGCTAAGCGGTTCTGACGGAACGGCCGGCGCAGCCGGCGAAGCCCAAGGAGCATGGCCATGGCGATGACGATGAACGGCGAGGTGCAACTCGCGGCCACGCCGGAAACGGTCTGGGAGAAGCTCAACGATCCGGCGACGCTGAAGGCCTGCATTCCCGGCTGCGAGCAGCTCGACAAACTTTCCGACACCGAAATGCAGGCCGTGGCGACCGTCAAAATCGGCCCGGTGAAGGCCAAGTTCAAAGGTAAAGTCACCTTGTCCGATCTCGATCCGCCGCACGGCTACAAGATCTCGGGGCAGGGCGACGGCGGCGTGGCCGGCTTCGCCAAGGGCGGCGCCACGGTCAAGCTGACGCCCAAGGATGGCGGCACGCTCTTGAGTTACGACGTCGATGCGCAAATCGGCGGAAAATTGGCGCAGCTCGGCCAGCGGCTGGTCAACGGCGCCGCCAAGAAAGTCGCCGACGATTTCTTCGGCAACTTCGCCGCCGCCGTTAATCCGAAGGCCGCATAACCTGGCCGGGCGGGGGGTCTTCCGGCGCGCGGTTTCGGCGGCTCTCGAAGGCCGCTCTTGCCGTAGTGCTGGCTTGCGCCGCCAGAGGCCATCGCGAAACTCCCTTGACCGAAAGGCGGCCCTCGGTTCAGAGTAATTCTTGTTCCAAGCTACGAAATCGGCAAAAATCGCCTCGAATTCGTAACGGGACCTGGCCGGCGGGCCAGAACAACCGGTGAATCGTCACGTTTGACCGGAATATTGAAGGGGAGGAGTCCCATGGCGGCAACCGACACGGTAGCGGTTTCCATGACCGTGAACGGCAAACCCATCAGCGCCAATGTCGATCCGCGCACATTGCTGGTGCAATTGCTGCGCGAAAATTTGCGGCTGACCGGTACTCACGTTGGCTGCGACACCTCGCAGTGCGGGGCCTGCGTCGTCCACGTCAACGGTCAGGCGATCAAATCCTGCACCGTGCTGGCGCTTCAGCTCGAAGGCGCCAACGTTCTCACCATTGAAGGATTGGCTCCCGCCGACGGGCCGCTGCATCCGATGCAGGAGGCCTTCCGCGAGAACCACGGTTTGCAATGCGGCTATTGCACGCCGGGAATGATCATGACCGCAGTCGACATGGTGCGGCGCAAGGGCAACGATCTGGAAGATCGCACCATCCGCGAGGAGCTGGAAGGCAATATCTGCCGCTGCACCGGCTACCACAATATCGTGAAGGCGATCGCCGCCGGGGCCAAGGCCATGCGCGGCAGCGCCGCTACGACCAAGGCCGCCGAATAAGGAGAAGAAACGCAAAAAGAACACTGCCGGCGGGCAGTTGAGTTTCAAGGACATTGCCGAGCGGCAATGCCGGAGGAAACGACCATGAGCGGAACCGGTATCGGCGCTGCGGTGCGCCGCAAGGAAGATCACCGCTTCATCACCGGCAAGGGCCATTATACCGACGACATCAACCGGCCCGGCCAGGCTTATGCCTATTTCTTGCGCTCGCCGCACGCGCACGCGAAAATCAAATCGATCGACAGCAAGGCGGCGGCCGCCGCGCCCGGCGTGGTCGCGGTTCTGACCGGCACCGAACTCGCCGCCGACAAGATCGGCAATCTGATCTGCGGCTGGATGATCCATTCCAAGGACGGTTCGCCGATGAAAATGTCGGCGCATCCGGCGCTTGCCAGCGGCAAAGCCAACCATGTCGGCGACGCCGTCGCGGTGGTGATCGCCGACACGTTGTCGCAGGCGCGCGACGCCGCCGAAAAAATCAAGGTCGATTACGAAGTGCTGCCGGCGGTCGCGGATCCGGCCGCGGCGCAGAAGCCGGGTGCGCCGCAGATTCACGAGGTGGCGCCGAACAACACCATCTATCAATGGCATCTTGGCGATCCGAAAGCGGTCGAAGCGGCTTTCGCGGCGGCCAAGCACGTCACCAAGCTCGACATCGTCAACAACCGCCTGGCGCCCAACGCCATGGAGCCGCGCGTCGCGATCGCCGAATATGATTCCGGCAGCGGGCAATTGACGCTGTGGAATACGTCGCAGAATCCGCACGTGGCGCGCCTCGTCATCGCCGCCTTCGTCGGCATGGCGCCGGAGCACAAGCTGCGCGTGATCGCGCCGGATGTCGGCGGCGGCTTCGGCTCGAAGATTTTCATCTATCCGGAAGAGGTCGTGGCGCTGTGGGCGTCGCGCCGCGTCAACCGGCCGGTGAAATGGACGTCCGACCGCTCGGAAGCCTTCCTCACCGATGCGCATGGCCGCGACCACGTCACCCATGCCGAAATGGCGTTCGACGGCGACGGCAAGATTCTCGCGCTGCGCGCCAAGACCATCGCCAATCTCGGCGCCTATATGTCCACCTTCTCGTCGTCGGTGCCGACGTATCTCTATGCGACGCTGTTGTCGGGACAATACGGCACGCCGCAAATCTATTGCGAGGTCGACGCCGTCTATACCAATACCGTGCCGGTCGACGCCTATCGCGGCGCCGGCCGCCCCGAGGCAACCTTCGTGGTCGAGCGGCTGGTCGAGGTCGGCGCGCGCGAGATGAATATGGATCCCGCCGAATTGCGCCGGCGGAATTTCGTCAAAACGTTCCCGCACCAGACGCCGGTCATCATGGCCTATGATTCCGGCGATTACGGCGCGTCCTTGAAAAAAGCGCTGGAGATGGCCGACTACAAAGGCTTCGACAAGCGCAAGCGCGAGGCGGCCAAGCACGGCAAGCTGCGCGGCATCGGGTTTTCCAACTACATCGAAGCGTGCGGCATTGCGCCCTCGCAAGCCGTCGGCTCGCTCGGCGCCGGCGTGGGTTTATGGGAATCCGCCGAAGTGCGGGTCAATCCGACCGGCTCGGTCGAAGTCCTCACCGGCTCGCACAGTCACGGCCAGGGCCACGAGACCACGTTCGCGCAACTGGTGTCGGAGCGGCTCGGCATTCCGATCGACACGGTTTCGATCGTGCACGGCGATACCGACAAGGTGCAGTTCGGCATGGGCACCTATGGGTCGCGCTCGGGCGCGGTCGGCATGTCGGCGATCGTCAAGGCGCTCGACAAGGTCGAGGCCAAGGCCAAGAAGGTCGCCGCTTACATGCTCGAGGCGGCCGAAGGCGATATCGAGTTCAAGGACGGCAAATTCAGCGTCGCCGGCACCGACAAATCGGCGGCCTTCGGCGAGGTCGCGCTGAATGCCTATATCGCCCACAAATTCTCCGGCCAGGAGCTCGAACCCGGCTTGAAGGAGGGCGCGTTCTACGACCCGACCAATTTCACCTTCCCGGCGGGCTGCCATATCTGCGAGGTCGAAGTCGACGCGGACACCGGCAACACCGAGATCGTGGCCTGGACGGCGGTCGACGATTTCGGCGTCGTCGTCAATCCGATGATCGTCGAGGGTCAGGTCCACGGCGGCATCGCCCAGGGCATCGGCCAGGCGCTGTGCGAAGGCGTGGTCTACGACAAGGACGGTCAGCTCGTGACCGGCTCGTTCATGGATTACGGCATGCCGCGCGCCGACAATTTGCCGTCCTTAAATGTCGGCACGACCATGACCCGATGCCCGTCCAATCCGCTCGGCATCAGGGGCTGCGGCGAGGCCGGCGCCATTGCCGCGCCGGCCGCCGTCATCAACGCCATCACCAATGCGATCGGCACCGAACACATTGCCATGCCGGCAACGCCGGCGGCGGTTTGGGCGGCGATCCAGAAAACGAGTAAAATGCCGCACGCGGCATAACGGAGGACTTCGATGTACGCTTTCACCTTCCATCGCCCGCAAACCGTGCGGCAGGCCGCAGGCCTCCTCGGCAAGAACGAAGACGCCAAATTGCTTGCCGGCGGCCAGACTTTGCTGCCGACAATGAAGCTACGGCTCGCCGGGCCGCCGCAGATCGTCGACATGACCAAGATCGAGGGCTTGTCCGGCATCGAGCAGAGCGGCCGCAACCTGACCATCGGCGCCATGACCACGCATAACGAAGTCAACACCTCGACGGTGGTGCAGCAGGCCGCGCCGGTGCTCGCCAAGCTCGCCGGGCTGATCGGCGACCCCGCGGTGCGCCATCGCGGCACCATCGGCGGCTCGATCGCCAATAACGATCCGAACGCCGATTATCCGGCCGCCTGCCTCGGTCTCGGCGCCACCATCGTCACCAACAAGCGGCGTATCAAGGCCGACGACTTCTTCACCGGCATGTTCTCCACGGCGCTCGAGCCGGCTGAGATCATCACCAAGGTGATCTTCCCGCTGCCGAAGAAGGCCGGCTATCAGAAATTCCGCAATCAGGCGTCCCGCTTCGCGCTGGTCGGCGTGTTCGTCGCCAAACGCGGCAGCGAGATCCGCGTCGCCGTCACCGGCGCCGGCTCGAATGGTGTGTTCCGCGTGCCGTCGTTCGAGGAGGCGCTGAAGAAGCGCTTCGCCCCGAAGTCGCTCGAAGGCCTGACCATCCCTGCGGACGGCATGAACTCCGACATCCACGGCAGCGCCGAATATCGCGCACATCTGGTCAGCGTGCTGGCGCGCCGTGCTGTCGCCGAGGCGATCGGCAAGCCGGCGGACTAACGGCCAGACCACGATTTAACGCCCTGAACTACTCTTTTTACGTATCGGCGGCGACGATGATTTGCCCGAAGCGCTCGCCGCGCTTTGCAAAGTCGCGATCATGCGATCAATCACGACGTTGATCGACGTTTCGGATGGAAATTTTATGAAGTTCTCGCGATCCGGCTCCCAATAGCCCTTCGAATGCACGCGATAGGGTTCGATCTGGAAGATTCCGTCCTTTTCGTAGATCGACCAAACTGACGCACCGCGCATGAATGCCGACCAGCTTTTGTCGCCGGTATATTTCAACATGACCGGCGGCTTGCGCGCGTCCTCGACTGTCGGCGCGCGAAATGGATTTTCTTTGGGGATTGTATTGAGCATGGCTCGTCGCAAGTGATCCGTATCCGCGACCGGGACCACCGTGACGGGATCGACATCCATGTAAACGGCAATTCCCTGATTCACCGTAGTTGGCAGATAAACCGTATGCTTTTTCAAATAGCATTTGTACAACATTGCGGATTCCTAGAATTCTGTGACGATGATATCGACGGGCCTGTTACTGAGTTTCGCTATCTCGCGGACTTGGTCGATGATAGCTCGTTGTGCGGCGGTCGTGCTGCCCTTGGGAACGATCAGTTGGACCGCCCAACCGGCAATTTGATCGGACCTCACCTCCTTGCCTCCCCAGGTGGCACCGTCAAAGTCCCTTACGTCTTCAACGTATTGGAGCAATCTATTCGCTAGACTTATATCGTTCTGATACGTCGCCGCATTGAGGTCGATCGATTTAACGCTGGTGGCGATGCCGTTAGGGATTTTATCAATGATTGGATAATTAGCGGGGAAAGTGGGCTCGCCGAGTTTCTCATTGATCATTTGACCGCGTTTAGCCCAGCCCAATTGCCAAACCGGTGAGGGTTCGTCGGCCGCGGCACCACCTGCCGCGAGCCCTGCGCTTGCTAGGACTACGGCATTGAGAAAGTCGCGCGTGCCGACGTATTCCGCTGGGTCGACGCGGGTGTAGAGGTCGATGCTGTTGAGGATGCTTTGCCGCGTGGCCTGAGTTACGCCGGGCCGCAGGACGACGCTCAGTTTGCTGTTGAGATCGTCTGCGGCGGCCTGCCAGCCGACATCGGCATAGTATCTTTTAATTTCCGCCCGGATCGCGCCTTCGTCTTGAGGGGTCGCATTAGCAAGCCACTCCGCGAAATCCGCCAGTTCGTCGATGCGTTTCGGACCGGACGGTAGCCTGACCCGATTGCCGCCGGCGATCGGTGCATCCGAAGCTTGATTCGGCGATAGGTTCTCCGCCGTTCTGACCGGCGACAGCTCTTGGTCGGCGCCGCCGGTCGGAGCAAACCAGCCGGGATTGGGCGGCGTTCCAGCGCGCGGGTGTAGCGCAGGATTCCAATCGCCGGATTTTATAAGCAGATCCGCCGCTTCCATATCGTCGCGCGCGGCGTGGCTAGGGAGATCGGGAATCTGCAAATGGACCGCAGCGATGCTCGCCAGGCACGCATCGTCGGCGTTCAACGCGTTAGCCACCGTGGCAAGCCCAGACATGATGCGTTGGAGTGGTAACGCGCGGCCGTAGGCCCGGTCGAACAAGCATTCGATCTCGCCTGCATCACCCTAAAGCGCCCATCCCGCCGTTCGATCAGCGGCGTGCGGCCCAGGACCAAACCCCGCTCATCGCAAGCGAGACCGAGATTGTCGTTGCCCGGTTCACTGAGACGCCAGACTTGATGGAGCATTCGGTTCCCCTCCAACCATCAGCGCACGTAATCGTGTGAGAGACGAGTGTCGAGATAAAAAGGACATAGTCCTAAATAAAGGGACACAACCCCAATCTCCAAACTCCGCCTGGGAGGGTGGATTTGATCGCGGCCCCGAAGGCCTATATCCAGGCGGCATGAACCCGGTTTCTTCGCCCCGCCCGCTGCCGGCCTCGATCGACGCCACCGTCAATCTCTTGGCCGAGGCCGGTTATCTCGCCGACCGCTCGCTCGGCACCGTACTGTTTCTGGCGCTCAAGATGGGCCGGCCCATCTTCCTTGAAGGCGAGGCCGGCGTCGGCAAGACCGAGATTGCCAAAGTGTTGTCGACGACGCTCGGCCGCCATTTGATCCGGCTGCAATGCTATGAGGGCCTCGACGTCGCCACCGCCGTCTATGAGTGGAATTACGCCGCGCAGATGATCGCCATCCGCGTCGCCGAAGCCGAAGGCGAGCACGACCGCGCCCGGCTGGAGCACGACGTGTTCTCCGAGCGGTTTCTGATCAAGCGGCCGCTCCTGCAGGCGCTCGAGCCCGATACCGCCGGGGCGCCGGTGCTGCTGATCGACGAGATCGACCGCACCGACGAAGCGTTCGAGGCATACCTTCTTGAAGTCTTGGCCGACTTTCAGATCACCATCCCGGAAATGGGCACGGTGAAGGCCGCGCATCCGCCCGTCGTCGTCATTACCTCGAACCGCACCCGCGAGGTGCATGATGCGCTCAAGCGCCGCTGCCTCTACCACTGGGTCGGTTACCCGACGGCCGAGCGCGAGCTTGCCATCGTGCGCACAAGGATACCCGGCGTGAGCAAGAAGCTCACGGAGCAGGTCGTCGCTTTCGTGCAGCGCCTGCGCAAGCAGGATTTGTTCAAATCGCCCGGCGTCGCCGAGACGCTCGATTGGGCCGCGGCGCTGTCCGAGCTCGACGTGGTGGCGCTCGATCCGGCAACGGTGTCCGATACCCTCGGCGTGCTCCTCAAATATCAGGACGACATCGCCAAGCTCGAAGGCTCAAAAGTGAAGGAGCTGCTCGACGAGGTGAAGTCGGACTTGCGCGCGGCCGAGTAGGGCGCCGCTTTCTCACGGCGTCTTGGCTTTTTCTGCTTCGTGCCGCCGCGTTGCGACGGCCAGTGCGCCCGAAGCGACAAGCGAAACCGCAATCCCGGTGCCCCAGGGCAGCACGGCCGAGATCGCGTAGAGCCAGGTCCCGACCGCGGGTCCGGCGGCGTCTTTCAGATCGAACACCACCGAGAATGCGGCTTGATAGGTCGCCTGCGCGTTGCGCGGCGCCAGCTCCGACACGATGGCCTGAACCAGCGGGCCTGACAGCATGCGTGCAAACGACATGCAGGTGATGGCTGCGATCAGAAGCGGCAGCGCCGGTGCCGGCAACAGAAAAGCGAAACCGATCGCCTCGATGGCGCCTGCCGCCAAGACGGTACTGAAGCCGCTGACGCGCTGCGAGGCCTGCGTCACCGGCAACTGGAAGATGACGCCGACGACGCCCGCATAAGCGAACAGCAGCCCGACGCCGGTCGGTGTCACCGCGCCTGCCGCGGTGGCATAAAGGGGCGTGACGGCCTCGATCCAGCTTACGGCGATTTCGAGTGCGGATATCGACAACAGCAACCCGGCAAGCCGCCGGTCGCGCAGCGCCGCGCCGAGCGCGGTGAGGCTTTCGTCGTCATCGTCCTCCTCGCGCTCGGCTGCGCCGTGCCAAGTCTTGTGCCATGTCTCCGGCAACAGCGCCGCGACCGCGACCGCGCCGGTCAGGATGGTGGCGGCGGCACCGAAGAAGACGAGGTGCAGCGACCACAGCGCCAGCACGCCGCCGAGCGCCGGACCGATGATCCGGCCGGCGTTCGACATCATCCGCGTCATGGCGAAATGGCCGCGGCGGTCTTCCACCGGTACCACGTCGGTAATCACGGTCGCGGCGGTGGGGTGGAGAACGCTTTCGAACAAGCCGATGACGAGAAGCGACCCCGCGGTGGCGATAATGCCCGGAGCGCAGTACAGCAGCAGAAAGCCGATGCCGATGCCGGTCGTCGAGGCCAGAAGCACCGGCCGCCGCCCGACGCGGTCGGCAATCCCGCCGACAAAGGGCGTGGCCAAGAGTTCGCCGCCCGCATAGCATCCGAGCAGCAAACCGATATATTGCACGGGTATGCCGGCGTCGTTGCGCGCCCATAGCGGGAAAAACGGCATCAGCGTGCCGTCGGCGACGCTGGCGACAAAAAACAGGAACGAACCGACCCGCGCCGCGGGAGGCGCGGCACGAAACGTGGTGAACGGAGAAATCAGGACTTTGAAGATGCGCGACACGTCATGGCTCCAAGCGCCGGATCGCTTCTCTCCGCACCTTGCGGACAGCGATCGTACTGGCGCGTTGACTGACGTGAACGCTTACGGCGCGGAGGAGGCCGCGTCGGCTGCAGCATCTATCGCAAGCCGCCACGCGGCGCAAGCCGGGCAGGCCGCATGACCGAGCCCCAACCATCCGGCCGGCTTGCCGAGAACGTGCTTTATTTCGCCCGCGCCTTGCGCGCCGCCGGGATTCCGGTCGGCCCCGGCGCGGTGCTCGACGCCTTGGAGGCGTTAAAGACCGCCGGCGTCGGCACCCGCGATGATTTTTACTGGACGCTGCACGCCGTATTCGTGAAACGGCACGAGCACGCGATCCTGTTCGATCAGGCGTTCCGCATCTTCTTCCGCCGCCGCGGCTATGTCGATCAACTGCTGGCGATGATGCTGCCGCAGTCGCCGGCGCCGCCGCAGGCGCCCCAGGCCGGCGCCACGCGCGTGCACGAGGCGCTGTTCGCCGGCCTTGACGACAAGCTGAAAAAGGAAAGCGAGATTGAGCTCGACGCCCGCATGACGGTGTCGGATCGCGAGGTGCTGCAGCGCAAGGATTTCGCCCAGATGACGGTTGCCGAGATCGCCAAAGCCAAGGATGCCATGAAGCGCCTGGTCTTGCCGCTCGCCGAAGTGCGCACGCGGCGGCTCGCCCCGCACGTCCACGGTCACTTCATCGATATCCGCCGCACGCTGCGCGCCAGCATGAAGGGCGGTGGCGACTTCATCGATCTGCGCTTCATCGGACCGAAGACCAAGCCGCCGCCGATCGTGGCGCTGCTCGATATCTCCGGCTCGATGAGTCAGTACAGCCGCATCTTCCTGCATTTCCTCCACGCGCTGACCGATGCGCGCAAGCGGGTGTCGACGTTTCTGTTCGGCACGCGGCTGTCCAATGTCACCCGCGCGCTGCGCGAGCGCGACCCCGACGATGCCCTGGCGGCCTGCTCCGGCGCCGTGCCGGACTGGTCGGGCGGCACCCGCATCGCCTCGTCGCTGCACGTCTTCAACAAGCAGTGGGCGCGGCGCGTGCTCGGCCAGGGTGCCATCGTGCTGCTGATCACCGATGGGCTGGAGCGCGACTCCGACGATACGCTCGCCTTCGAGATCGATCGCCTGCACCGCTCCGCCCGGCGGCTGATCTGGCTCAATCCGCTGCTCCGCTTCGAGGGCTTCGAGGCGCGCGCCCGCGGCATCAAGGCGATGCTGCCGCATGTCGACGAATTCCGCGCCATCCACAACCTGGAATCCATGGGCGCCCTGGTTGCCGCGCTGTCCGGCGGCGGCGACCGGGCCGGTGATCCGAAAGCCTGGATGCAAAGCGTGGCGTAAAGCATTATATTCGGGCGGATATAGCGGTAAGGAGGTCAATCATGCTTTCGACCGACAACGACATTCTCAAGGCCGCCGAGGACTGGCGCAAATCCGGCCGCGCGGTGGCGCTCGCCACCGTGGTAGAGACCTGGGGCTCGGCGCCGCGGCCGGTCGGCTCCAACCTCGTCATCGACCAGGACGGTAATTTCCTCGGCTCGGTATCCGGCGGCTGCGTCGAAGGCGCCGTCGTCACCGAAGCGCTCGACGTCATCGAAAGCGGCAAGCCCAAAATGCTGGAATTCGGCGTCGCCGACGAAACCGCCTGGAAGGTCGGCCTGTCCTGCGGCGGCACCATCCGGGTGCTTGTCGAAAAGGTGGAGTAGTCAGAGGCCATGAAGCTCGCCATCCTCACCGCCCTGAACGCCGAACGCGCCGCGCGCCGCGCCGTGATCGTCGTGACCCACGTCGAGAGCGGCCGGCAGCGGCTGGTGAAAGCCGCCGACATCGGCAAGGATCCGCTGCGCGGCATCCTCACCGAGCATTTGCGCACCAGCAAAAGCGGCATGGAGGAGACCGCCGAAGGCAGGGTGTTTCTCACTGTCTATGTTCCGGCGCCGCAGCTTGTCATCATCGGCGCGGTTCACATCAGCCAGGCGCTGGCGCCGATCGGCAAGCTTCTCGGCTATGACGTCACCATCGTCGATCCGCGTACCGCGTTCGCTTCGCCGGAACGCTTCCCGGACGTCAAGGTGATCGCCGAGTGGCCGGACAAGGCGCTGCCGCCTCTCAACGTCGACCGCTACACGGCATTTGTCGCGCTCACCCACGATCCGAAGATCGACGATCGGGCGCTCCTGCACGCGCTGGAGCGCGACTGTTTTTATGTCGGTGCGCTCGGCTCGCGCAAAACTCATGGCCGCCGCGTCGAGCGGCTCAAGGCGGCCGGCCTCGGCGACGCCGCCATCGGCCGCATCGCCGCGCCGATCGGGCTCGATATCGGCGCGGTGTCGCCGGCCGAGATCGCGGTTGCCATCATGGCGCAGATCACCGAGCGGCTGCGCGAAGAGGTCGACGCCGAGCCGATCAAGGCGGCGTCATGAAATTCGGTGCGGTCGCGCCGGCGGAGGCCATCGGCGCCACCGCCGTGCACACCATCCGGCAGGACGGCCTCGTCCTGAAGAAAGGCACGCTGATCGGCGCCGCCGAAGCCGCGGCGCTGCAGGCGGCTGGAATCAAGGATGTCGTGGTGGCACGGCTCGAACCGGGCGACGTGTCCGAGGATGTCGCGGCTGCCGAAATCGCCGAGGCGGTCGCCGGGGAGGGCGTGCATGTCGATCGCGCCTTCACCGGCCGCGCCAATCTGTTCGCGCAAAGCTCGGGCGTGCTGGTGGTCGACAAGGACGCCATCGATCGGCTCAACCGGGTCGACGAGGCGATCACCTTGGCGACGCTGCCGGCCTATAAGCCGGTGGTCGCCGGCGAGATGATCGCGACCGTGAAAATCATTCCCTTCGCGGTCGCTGGCGCGGCGCGCGACAAAGCGCTTGCCGGCGTCAAAGCCCCGCTCATTCGCATCGCGCCCTACCGCATCCGCAAAGTGGGCGTGGTGTCGACCGTGTTGCCGGGCTTGGCATCGAAGGTCATCGAAAAGACGCTCAAGATCACGGCGGAGCGGCTGGCGCCCGCCGGCGCTACGATTGTCGCCGAGCGGCGCGTGCCGCATGACAGCACGGCGCTCGCTCGTGCATTGAATGAAGTCCTTAAAGCAGGCTCTGAGCTCGTCATCGTGTTCGGTGCTTCGGCGATTGCCGATCGCCGCGATGTTATTCCCGCAGCCTTGGAAGAGATCGGCGGCCGCATCGAGCATTTCGGTATGCCGGTCGATCCCGGCAACCTGTTGATGATCGGCGCCGCCGGTGCGCGCCCGGTGATCGGCGCGCCGGGCTGCGCCCGCAGTCCCAAGGAGAACGGATTCGATTGGGTCTTGATGCGGATGTTGGCCGGTCTAGCGGTGCCGCGCGAGGACATCACCGGGCTCGGCGTCGGCGGCCTCCTGATGGAAATTGTCACCCGGCCGCAGCCGCGCGAGGAGCCGGTGCGTCCGGCTCGCGCGGTGGCCGCGATCGTCCTTGGCGCCGGCCGTTCAAGCCGTATGGGCGGCCCGAACAAGCTTTTGGCGGAGATCGGCGGCCGTCCGCTTATCCGGATTGTGATCGAGCAAGCGCTGGCCTCGCGCGCGCGGCCGGTGATCGTGGTCACCGGCCATCAGCGCGAGCGCGTCGAGGCGGCGCTTTCCGGGCTGCCGGTGACATTGGTGCACAATCCGGTGTTCGCCGACGGCTTGGGCACCTCGCTCAAAACCGGCATTGCCGCGCTGCCGGCCGGTGTCGACGGCGTCATCGTCTGCCTCGGCGACATGCCGCAGGTCGATGCCGGCCTGATCGACCGGCTGATCGGCGCGCTCGATCCCGACAAGGGCGCGCTTGTTGCGGTGCCGACCATCGACGGCAAGCGCGGCAATCCGGTGGTGTGGTCGCGGCGCTTCTTTGCCGATCTGATGACGGTCGAGGGCGACGTCGGCGCCCGCTATCTGATCGGCCGCTACCCTGAAGCCGTCGCGGAAGTGCCGGTTTCGGGCGCTGCCGCGCTCACCGATGTCGATACGCCCGAAGCGCTGGCGGCGGTAAAAAAAGAGCTGGAGAAGACGTAACCGCCGTTCACTAACTCGCAACCCTTCCCGGTTAGCTTTGCCGCGTTCCTCGGGGGAGGGGCTTCCATGCCGGTCGTTCTGCGCAGTTTAGCGCTTGTGCTTGCGTTTTCATTGTCTGCCGCGAGTTCTCGCCGAAGCCGCCGGTGCGCTCGCCGTCGGCAGCTGCGGCGCTTATGGCTACGGCTTCGATTACAGCAAAATCGCGGATGCCCGCGCCGCCGCGATGAGCAAATGCACGGGCGGCACGTGCAAAATCGTCGGCGTCATCCGCAAGGGCTGCGCCGCCATGGCGGTCGACGCCAAGAACCCATGCGGCTCCTACGGCTGGGCGCTCAATTCGCATCTCGGCAAGGCCGAAAATATTTCGATGCAGCGCTGCGCCCAGTTCGGCGGTCACGCTTGCATGGTGCGCGCCTGGGCCTGTGACGAAAAGGGCTAGGGCGTTCTAAGCGGCCACCGGCACGTTTCGATCCGGGTTGCTGTCGAGCTCGCTATGCAGGCGCGTCTCGTCGAGCGCGCCTTCCCACTTGGCCATGGCGATGGTGGCGACGGCATTGCCGAGCAGATTGGTCGGCGTCAGGCCCTGCGACATCAGGCGATGGATGCCGAGGATCAGCGCCACGCTGGCGACCGGAATGGTCGAGTCCGCACCGAGCGTCGCGGCCAAAACCACGAAGGCCGCGCTGGCGACGCCCGCCGCGCCCTTCGAGGTGAGCAGCAATATCAAGAGCAATCCGATCTGATGCCACAGATCGAGCGGGGTGTTGGTGGCCTGAGCGAGAAAGACCGTGGCGGTGGCGAGATAAAGGCACGTGCCGTCGAGATTGAACGAATAGCCGGTCGGCACCACCAGCCCGACTACGCTTTGCTCGCAGCCGAGCTGTTCGAGCTTGGCGATGATGCGCGGCAGCACGGTCTCCGACGATGTCGTCGCGATGCAGATCAGCAACTCTTCCTTGATATAGCGGATCAGGCGCCAAAGGCTGAACCCGCACAGCCGCGCCACCGGGCCGAAACCGACAATGATGAAGACGATGCAGGTCAGATAAAAGCCGAGCAACAGATAGCCGAGCGAAGCGAGCGAGCCGACGCCGAACTTGCCGACGGTGAACGCGATCGCGCCGAAGGCGCCGAGCGGCGCCGTCCACATCACCATGCCGACGATGCGAAACACCATCTTGGCGGCGATATCGATCAGGTCGACTAGCGGCTTTGCTTTGTCGCCGACAAAGACCAGCGCGAAGCCGGACAGGATGGCGACGAACAGCACCTGCAGAATGTTGCCCTCGGTGAAGGCGCCGACATAGCTGTTCGGAATGATGTTCATCAGAAACGGCACCGCGCCGACTTGGTGGGTCAGCTTGACGTAGGGTTCGATGACGCTTGGATTGAGCTTTGAGACGTCGACATTCATGCCGACGCCGGGGCGCAACAGGTTGACGGCGACCAGGCCGATGATCAGCGCCACGGTCGTCATCACTCCGAAATAGACCAGCGCCTTGATCGCCACCCGGCCGATCTTCGCCATGTCCGCCATGCGGGCGATGCCGGTCACCACCGTGCAGAAAATAATCGGCGCGATCAGCATGCGGATCAGCTTGATGAAAGCGTCGCCGAGCGGTCCCATGGCGATTGCCAGATTGGGCGCGGCCATTCCGAGCGCGACGCCCGCGGCCATGCCGATCAGCACCCAGACCCACAGTTGCCGCCACCACGGCTGCGCGCTGCGCGTCGGGAGCGGGGCAGTCATGGTGGCGGTCAAAGCGGTCTCCTGATCTTCGCCGAGGCGGTCGATTCTTCCGGATTGACCTGTACCCCGATTCCGCACGAGCGCAATCCGGGCCTCTGTCGATAGCCAACAACCGCCCTGATGGGCCGGTTCCGCCCCTAGTTTGGGGCCGTCGTGGCTCGGCTGCTTTTGATCGAAATCAAGGCCTTGGCGCTGCCCGGGTTCTATGACGTTGCGCCATGCGGGGCCCGGGTCTTGAATATGACTGACCGGTCAGTCATATTACGTCAATGGCGAAAATGACAGAAAAAGCGCTCCCCGGGCGAAAGCGTAAATCCCGCAAGCGGGCGGCTGCGGCGGCCCGGCCGCCCCGGCGCCAGGCCAAGGCCGCCGCGCGCCGCGATGCCATTCTTGCCGCGGCGCTCGATGAATTTTCCGCCAAAGGCTTTGCCGCCGCGCGCCTCGACGACGTGGCGAAACGCGCCAATGTCGCCAAGGGCACCATCTATCTGCACTTCGCCGACAAAGAGAGCCTGTTCCAGGAGCTGATCCGGGTCATGCTCAGCCCGATGATCGGCGCCATCGCTGCGCTGGGCGCGCGCGACGTGCCCATGAACGTGTTGGGCGAGCGGTTCATCGATCTATTCGTGCGCGAGGTCTACGAGACCCGGCGCCGCGATGTGATCCGCCTGATCATTTCCGAAGGCCGCCGGTTCCCCAAGCTCGCCGAGTTCTATTACCGCGAGGTGCTGTCGCATCTGATCAAGACGGTGCGGACGCTGTTGCGCCGTGCGTTCGAGCGCGGCGAGCTTGCCGACGACGCGCTGGTGCGCTTCCCGCAATTGCTGGTCGCGCCCGGCATCATCGCGATCTTCTGGAGCGGCCTGTTCGACCGCTTCGAACCGCTCGACGTGCGGGCGATGATGCGCGCCAATCTCGACCACCTGTTCGCGGCGCGGAGGCCGGCATGACAGCACGCCTGCGCACCGCCGCCGCCGTTTGCCTGCTCGCGCTGGCGCTCGCGTCCTGCAACGACAACCCCGCGAGCTATCAGGGATGGATCGAGGCGGACCTGATTTTCGTCGCACCGGATGAGGTCGGGCGGGTGCAGACCTTGTCGGTGCAAGAGGGCGACACCGTCAAGACCGGCGAACTCCTGTACACCGTCGACGACGATTTGCAGGAGGCCGATCTCGCCCAAGTGAAAGCCTCGCTGGTCAATGCGCAGCAGACCTACGATCGCGCCAGCATGCTGCTCAAGACCGGCGCCGGCACGCAAAAGGATTTCGATGCCGCGCAAGCGGCGCTGCGCGACGCGCAGGCACGCTTCAACTCGGCGCAGACCCGGCTCAACCGGCGCAGCGTGTTCAGTCCGGTCAATGGCACGGTGCAGGAAGTTTATTATCGGCCGGGCGAGATGGTTCCCGCCGACCGTCCGGTGCTGGCCTTGCTGCCGCCGGGCAATATCAAGGTGCGCTTCTTCGTGCCCGAATCGGTGCTGCCGCATATTGCCTATGGTGACACGGTCAAGATCGCCTGCGACGGCTGCGCCGGCGATCTCACCGCCCATGTGAGCTTCATCGCCAAACAGTCCGAATACACGCCGCCGGTGATCTACAGCCGCGAAGAGCGCGCGCGGCTCGTGTTCCTGGTCGAGGCGAGACCGGAAAATCCCGGCGCCGTGCGGGTCGGCCAGCCGGTCGACGTCGCGCTCGTTCCGCCGCCAGCGCGGACGGCGCAGGAAGCGCCGCGATGAGCGCCACCGCCGATGCCAGCCCCGACATCGCCATCGACGTGCACGGCCTGACCAAGAAATTCGACGGCCGCGTGGTGGTGAGCGACCTGTCGATGCAGGTCAAGCGCGGCACCATCTATGGCTTCCTCGGGCCCAACGGCTCCGGCAAGACCACGACCATCCGCATGCTATGCGGGCTGCTGACGCCCGACGAAGGCACCGGCACCTGTCTCGGCTACGACATCCGCACCGAGACCGACAAGATCAAGCTGCAGATCGGTTACATGACGCAGCGCTTCAGCCTTTATGAAGACCTGTCCGTGCGCGAGAATATGGAATTCATCGCCCGCATCTACGGCATCGCCCGCCCGGTCGCGACCGCCCGCGCGGCGATCGAGCGGCTCGGACTCTCCGGCCGCGAGGAACAGCTTGCCGGCGACCTGTCCGGCGGCTGGAAGCAGCGGCTGGCGCTCGGCGCGTGCACATTGCCGAGCCCGCGGCTGTTGCTGCTCGACGAGCCGACGGCCGGCGTCGATCCCGAAGGCGCGGCGCGAATTCTGGAACGAGATTCATGGCCTCGCCGCCGGCGGCCTCACCGTGCTGGTCACCACCCACTACATGGACGAGGCCGAGCGCTGCAACGAGATCGCCTATATCGCCTACGGCAAATTGCTGGCGCGCGGCACCGTCGAAGAGGTCATCGCGGCCTCGCACCTGACCACTTTTGCCGTCAGCGCCGAACACGGCGAGGGACTGAGCCGGCTGTCCGATGAACTGACCGGCCGGTCCGGCGTCGACATGGTGGCGCAGTTCGGCACCAGCCTGCACGTCTCCGGCCGCGATGCCGGCGCGCTGGAAGCCGCGATCGCGCCCTACCGGCCGCGCAAGGATCTCATCTGGAAGAGCGCCGAGCCCTCGCTGGAAGACGTGTTCATCGACCTGATGGGCAAGTCGAAGGACAATTACTGATGGCGCACCTGCTGCCCTCGGAGGCGCCGCGCCGTCTCGGCGGCAGCGGACTGTTGCGCAAAACCTGGGCGGTGCTGGTGAAGGAATTCATCCAGCTCAACGCGACCGCGTTTCCTTCGTCATGATCATCATGATCCCGCTGATGCAGCTCGTTTTGTTCGGCTACGCCATCAACACCAACCCGCGCAATTTGCCGACCGCGGTGCTGCTGCAGGAGCACAGCGATCTTGCCCGCTCGATCCTGGCGGCGCTGCAGAACACCAAATATTTCAAGGTCACGGCGCTGCCGCGGAACGAGGCCGAACTCGACCGCCTGCTGCTTTCCGGACAGGTGCTGTTCGCCGTGGAGATTCCCGCGAATTTCGAGCGCGCCGTGCGCCGCGGCGACGATCCGGCGATGCTGGTCGCCGCCGACGGCACCGATCCGGTGGCCTCGGGCTCGGCGCTCGGCGCGCTCGACGAAGTCGTGCAGTCCGCGCTCGATCACGATCACGGCCTGCCGCAAAGCGGCACGCCGCCGTTTCGAGATCCGCACCCATGTCCGCTACAACCCCGCCGGCTTGAGCCAGCTCAACATCGTGCCCGGCCTGGTCGGCACCATCCTCACCATGACCATGCTGATCTTCACCGCCTTGTCGGTGACGCGCGAGATCGAGCGCGGCACCATGGAAAGCCTGCTCGCCATGCCGATCACGCCGCTCGAGATCATGCTCGGCAAGATCGCGCCCTATGTGCTGGTCGGCTTCGTGCAGGCGGCGCTGATCGTCGGCGTCGGCATCGCCTTGTTCGGCGTGCCGCTGATGGGCAGCCTGATGCTCTTGGCGCTGTTGTCGACGCTGTTCATCACCGCCAATCTGGCGATCGGCTATACCTTCTCGACCATCGCCCAGAACCAGTTGCAGGCGATGCAGATGTCGCTGATGTTCTTTTTGCCGAATATTTTGTTGTCCGGTTTCATGTTCCCGCTTCGCCGGCATGCCGGCCTGGGCGCAGTGGGTCGGCGAGGCGCTGCCGCTGACGCATTATCTGCGCATCGTCCGCGCCATCATGCTCAAGGGCGCCGGGCTCTCCGTCATGGCCGACGACACCGCGGCGCTGTTGGTGCTGACGCTGATCGCCATGGCTATCGCGGTGACGCGCTTCCGCCGCACGCTCGACTGATCGTGGCGGCCGTCAATAGCGCGTGCTGACGCCGACCCGCAGATAAGGCCCGCTGCGGCGGTCGGAATCCATGGCCCAGCCGCCGCCGGCCGACCATTCCATCGCCGCCGCGCGAAGGCCGGTGATGTGCGCGCCGAATTCGCGCTCTTGGAAATCGCCACACCACAGCATTGCGGATTCGGGGCCGATAAACATCGCGTCGAACACCCGATAGCCGAGCGCGCCGCGCACATAGCCGGTCGGGCCGATCGAAAGCAGCGAGCCGTTGAGCGCGGCCATGACGGCGGGCGTCGGCTGATACCAGAGATCGCCGGCGAACTCGCCGCCGGCATAAAACCCGTGCAGCCGGCTGCCGGGATCGAACGGCGACAGCCGGTAGTCTTGGACGACGGGGCCGGCGAACAGGCTGACCGTGAGCGTGTCGTGCACCAGCCTTAAGCCCGGCAGCGCGGCGCCGGAGATCATGGTGCCGTCGACCGTCGTGCCGAGGCTGCCCGAGGCGTAGCTGTAGCGGCCGCCGTTGACCAAGAGCTTCAGCGTGAAGCCGCTGGAATCGAAGTCCATTCGGCGCCCACAGCGTGCCGCCGTAAAGAAAATCGCCGTAGCGCCACAGATCGGCGCCGCCGAACAGCAGGACTGTCGGTACATCCGGCATAGCGGCGCCGGCGCGGACCGCCATGCCCGACAGGACGAACCAGGCGGCAGCAAATGCCGCCGCGACAACCCACCGTATCACTGACACCGAGGCCCCCAACGCCCCGTTGAAGCAACCGTAAGTTACACCGGTTGCAAATTTAGCCAAGGCGGACGCGGTTGCGGGCAGCCTTTTTGCCCTGTGGAAAAGTCGGCTGGGAAATTCGTCCTAGGCGGCGGGGGTTGAGGCGGCTCCCGCCAGGGGGAGGGTGACCCCGCCGACCAGCCTTGCAGCAATCGGGTATGTCGAGGCGGCGGTCCGGGTTATACCTCGAACCGGAATCCGGGATTCGACCGATGACAATCACCACGACATCGCCGGCCGTTTTGGCTGCCGACCCCGCCACCGAACTGTCGCGCAAGCGGCTGGCGATCGGCTTCATGAATTGGGCTCACGCGCTCGATCATTACGTCATCTTGATTTATCCGACCGTCGTGATCGAGCTGACGGTGGTCTACGGCCGCTCTTACGCCGATCTGATCTGGCTCTCGACCGCCTCGTTTGTCGCCTTCGGCCTGTTTTCGCTGCCGGCCGGCTGGCTCGGCGATCGCTGGAGCCGCCGCAACCTGATGGTCGCCTTTTATCTCGGCTGCGGCGCCTCGCTGATCGCCGCCGCGGCCGCGCCGTCGCTTCACATGCTCGCCGTGGCGTTGTTCGCCCTTGGCGTGTTCGCCGCGATCTATCATCCGGTCGGCACCGCGGTGATCCTGGAGAAGGCGACGGTGCGCGGGCGCACTTTGGCGTTCAACGGCGTCTGCGGCAATCTCGGCGTTTCGCTCGCGGCCGGCATCACCGCCACGCTGACGGCGATGCTGTCGTGGCGCGGCGCGTTTCTCGTCCCCGGCGTGGTTTGTCTCGCCACCGGATTGATTTATCCGTGGCTCGTTCCGGTCGAGGAGAAGCATCACGCCGCGGCGCGGTCCAAATCGGCGGACGTCTCGGTGTCGCTGCCGATCGCGGCAACCTTGTTCGTGCTGTTCATCGTCGTCGCGGTCAGCGCCGGCCTGGTGTTCAACACCATTTCGGTTTCCTTGCCGAAGATCGTCGACGAGCGCGTCGGCAACGACATATCCCTGATCGCGGTCGGCGGCCTGACCACGGCGGTGTTTCTGTGCGGCGCGCTTGCCCAGCTCACGGTGGGCCGGTTGGTCGAACGCTTCCCGCTGCACATCCTGTTCGCCGTGCTCGCCGTCATGCAATTCTCGGCCGTGCTTTGGTCCGCTTACGCCGGCGGCATCACTCTTTTGTTCGCGCTGGCGTTCACGATGGCCGCCATTTACGGCCAGATCACCGTGAACGATCTCGTCATCGCCCGCTATACCGCCGATGCCTGGCGCAGCCGCGTTTACGCGGTGCGCTACTTTCTGACTTTCATGGTCTCCGGCGTGGCGGTGTCGATGATCGCGATCCTATATGGCCGCGGCGGCTTCGGCCTCGTGCTCGGCGCCACTGCGGTCATCGCGCTCGGATTTCTCATGGCGGTCCTGGCCATCGCCACGATCGCCGGCAAGGTGGAAAAGGCGCGCCTGCCGCAGCCGGCGGGTTAGTTTTCCCTGCCGGCCGGCGCCACGGTCAGGTTTTTCCGATTTCGGCAACGCCGCGCCGGATCGCGGCGATCAGCCCGGCGCTGTGCGGCAGGTGCGGGGCCTCGGCATCGAGAATGCGTTGGAAGGCCCGCCGCTTCAGCGCCAGGATATCGATGCCGTCATGCACCCGATCGATGCCGGCGACGTCGCAGACGATATCGATCAGCCGGTCGAGTCCGTGCAGGCGGCCGAGCAGGTAGTCGTTTTCACGAAAGCTTCGCGAGAAGAAGGCGGCGAAATTTTCGAAGCCGACGCCCTTTAGGCTTTTGGTGCCGGAAAAATCCTTCAGCGTGCGTGCTTCTTCCGGGCTGATGCGGTCGACCAGAATTTCCTGCAGTTCGCTCGTATCCCGCCCGATGACCGGAAACGTGAGCACGTCCCAGAACGGAAATCCCAGGTAGTTGACCAGAACCTCGCGGCGTGCGTCCGGATGCCAGTCGGCGGGATCGAGCGAGGCCAACAGCTCGTCAAGGTCGCGCGTGCTGGCGTTGAGATCGATTTCCTTGCCCAGCGCCGCCACCAGCCGGTCGATCTTGTCGATGGTTTCGCCGCCGGCGAATTCCTCCGCGTAGAGCAGGGAATTTCTGATCTCGGCCGCCGCGGGCATGCTCTCGAACAGATCATGGGCCATCGAATGCAGCGCGGCGCTAAAGAAGCCCGGCTCCTCGCAGCGCTGCAGAATGTCGAGCTTCAGGTAGAAGTCGCGCTTGAGCCGATCGACGACCGCCGGATCGAGCCCCGGAAAGCGGGTTTCGTCGAGCAGGCGGTACAGGCGGTTTTGCCCCTCGATCAAAAAGTTCAGCCGGCGCCGGCGATAGGCGACATCGAAGGCGAGGACGAATTCGACCCAGGAGGGGAGTGACGGCAGCTCCGGTCCCGCCGCGCTCTCGTGCTTGAGCGCATCGCTCTCGGCGGTCTTGTAGACGATGCCCCGCTTGATGGCCCAGGCATTGATCACGTCCTCGACGATGCGGGCCATCGGGGAATCGACCGACTCGCCGCCGCAGATAACGATCATGCGCGCGACGAAACCGCGGACCGACGCGAGCTTCAGCCGCGCATAGCCTTCATGCGCGAAGCCGGCCTCGCGGGCGACCCGAGCGTTGATCTGCTCGCGCCAGCCGCGGATGTCGTGCTCCGAGAACCGATGGTCGAACGGCTTGTCGATGATGTCGCCGACCAGACCGCTGACATGCGGGCGGGCGCCTTCGATGATCGACTTGATGCCGCGGACTTGCGCATTGAGGTTATTGACCCAGGTCAGTTCGTTGGCGACGGGTTGCCCGGCCGGCAGAGTCCGACAGCGCGCCCTTAATGGTCGAGAAGAAGTTCGGTACGCCGGCGGGCCGGACCACGGCCGCCGACGCGGGATTGGCATCGACGAAGATCAGCCGGCGGTCGACGTCGCGATAGGCCGAGCGGCCGCGGATCGCGGCGACGACGTCGCGGAACGGCCGGTTGTTGAGCACCGCGCCGTCGATGAAGGCCGCCGTCGCCGGGTCGCTGTCGGCCCGCAAATGCTGCTCGAAATTTTTCAGGATGAACTCCTCGCGGCGCGGCCATTGCGCCCGGCGGCTCGCCACGAGCGCGTCCATTTCGACGATCTGGGCCGGCGGAAATGCGCCGGGAAACGACGACGTCGCGCGCGCGGCGAAGGCGAGCGCCGGCGCATTGTCGAGGTCGAAATCGCTCTCCACCTCGCCGCCCGGCCGCCGGCGATATTTGAAATGCAGCACGTGGCGATGTTCGAGTTCGTAGATCACCGCGGGGTCGTGAATTTCGACAAGCTGCCGGTAGCCGTAATAGTCGGTGAGCGTCACGAACAGATCGAGGCCGTGCCCGGAGGGCAGCAAGGACGCCGTCGGCGTCTTCGGCCGGCCCATGGCGACGGCCGCGTCGTACATCAGCCCGGCCATGCCGGGACCGGAGAACGGCGGCTTGAACCAGCGCGAGCGCAGGAACATCGAGACCTTCTGGCGCAATTCCTTGTCGCGGATCTTGCCGAACAGGCCGCTCGCCGCTACGCCCCAGATAAAGGGTTTCAGGACCGCCTTGCTCCAGGTTCCGGCGCGGGCCTCCGGCGCCAGCAGCACGGTGACATCGGCATTGTCGAGCCACAGATCGCGCAACGACAGCGTCGGCAAGTCATGACTGAGCGCCCGCGCCAGCATCGCGGCATTGATGCCTCCGGCGGAAGCGCCGGCGATGGCATCGACGATGACGCGCAGCTCGAGCTTGCGGCCGATGTCGCGCAACAGCTCGAAATATTCGGCCTCGGTGTCGTATTCGGGATCGTTCGGGTCGGCGCCGTCGAAAAACGCCGCTTGCGCCCGCCGGGTGCGGTCGGTGATGCGGTGCAGCGCGCTCGAAGCCCGCAGCAGTTTGAGGACTTCCTTGCAAATGCCGTGCATGTAGACGGCAAGCGAAACGCCGCCAAAAAACACCAGCGCGATGCGGAGTTCTTTCTCGCGCAACGAGAGACCCCCAGCCGTTCCACCCCGGCCCAGTTTCGCAGCAATTCCTGAAATTGGATTAAATATCGGGCAGATAGGCCATCATACCGGGCGCCTGCGAATTCCAGCCCAGGCGTTCGGCAAGGGCCGAACGGTGGCGTGCGGCGCGCTTTAAACCTCTCCAACTAGCTAGGCTGACCGCGGCGGTGCGGTGGTGTAGCGGCATGCAATACCGAGGCCTTCGGCATTCCGCAGCCAATGGCGTCCTGTCCAGGAAATCCGATGACGCGTGCTCCTTTCGACCCGTTCCAGCGGCTGGTGCTGCTGCTGATGGGCCTGATCGGCGTGGTCCTGATTGCCGATCGATTTTTGCGGTGACGCGTGGCCGGCCCGGCTCAGGCCGTGCGGTTTTTTGCCGCCAGCGCCATGGCGATCATCGCCGAGCCGCCGAACAGCATATTGATACCGACGAGAAGCCCGAGCGCCCAGGTCGCGCTGCCGGGCAGGCCGGCGAAGATGATACCGGCAAGGATCAGATCGACAATGCCGCTCACCAGCATCCAGCCCCAACGTCCGGAAAGCTGGGCGCGATGCTCGAAGGCGTACATCAGCGTGGCGATGCCCTCGACGAGGAAGAAGGCGATCAGCACCAGAGTGAGTGAAACGGTGCCGCTGATCGGCCAGCGGATCAGGATGATGCCGGCGGCCAGCGCGATGACCGCGGACAGCAGCGACCACCAGAACCCCGGCGCGTTGCGCATCCAGAACGTCGTAACCAGGCCGACGCCGCCGGAGATCAAAAACAGCCAGCCGATGACGAGCGTGAAGGCGAGTGTGGCGACCACCGGCAAGATGATCGCGGCGGCGCCGAGCACCATCAGCAAAATGCCCTCGAACAGGAACAAGCCCCAATGGGCATGGATCGCGCTGACCACGTCGCGCCGGAATTGGTCGCTGTTAGGCGATTGATTCATTGTCATAATCTGCTCCCTGGCAAGCGGCGGAAATCGGTCTTGGCCGCTTTGTTAACCATTTTGGAACCGGTCCGGTCTCATGATGTTACACCAAAGCCGGCCTTGCATAACCTGCCTCAAGCTCCTATTTAGGTTCTGCAACGTCGAGCTTGCGGCTCCGTTGCGGGACGGCCACTGTTACGATCTGAGCGACGCCGGATGTACGCGCGCTCTTTCGGAACATGTGGCCGTTAGCATTTCTGGCCGTTGGCGTTTTTCGGGCCATTGGCGTTTTTCGGGCCATTCATTTTTGAGACTTTGCACGAACCGGCGGCCCGCTTGGCCTTGGCGCAAGGCGACAAACCCAGGCGACGATCATGCCGTCCATGATGACACCGGGCATGACGCTGTCACGACGTTGCCGGAATGCCGGGTCATCGCGTTGTAATATGTGATGGCAATGGCGTGACAGCGTCTCATTGCAATGCCGCAATCAAGGCCATCGCGCCCGCCGGCGCCCGCACTTTGCCCTCGTGGATCACGTAAGCAAAAACGTCACGGGCCGCCGATTTTTTCTTTGCGGGCGGCTCGACGCGTCCCAAATCGTCCGGTTCGTCGCCATGCGCCCAGTCTTGCAGCCGCCGCGCCCAGGCCGCGATCTCTTTCGGCGGGTAGGCGGTCGGGATCGTGTCCTTGCCGCGCTGCAGCCGGGCATAGAGGAAATCGCCGGTGACGTCGGCGATGTTCGGATATTTGGCGTGGTCGGTGAAGACGACGGGAAAATTGAAGCGGCGCAACAGCGTGACAAATTCGGATGTCAGAAAGCTGTCATGCCGCACCTCGATCACGTGACGCAAAGCACGCTTGTCGAACGTATTCGGCAACAGTTCGAGGAAGCCGCCGAAATCGGCGGCGTCGAATTTCTTGGTCGGCGCGAATTGCCATAACAGCGGTCCAAGATGGTCGCCGAGCTCGGTAATTCCGGAATCGAGGAAACGTTTGATCGAGTCGCCGGCCTCCTTGAGCACGCGCCGGTTCACCGCAAAGCGCGGGCCTTTCAGCGCGAAGACGAAGTTTTCGGGCACCTCGCCCGCCCATTTGCGGAACGTGGCCGGCGTCTGCGTGCGGTAGAAGGTGCCGTTGACCTCGATGGAGGTGAGCCGCTCGCTGGCATAGCCAAGCTCCTTCGCATGCGGCAGACCCTTCGGATAGAACGCGCCGCGCCAGGGCTCGAAGGTCCAGCCGCCGATGCCGACAAAGATCGCGCCGCCTTTCGCGGGCGCCTGCGGCGGCTTTTTCGGCGGCTCTTTCGGAGGCGTCTTTCGAGTCATTTTTCGAGTCATGGGACTGTCACCAAGGAATGATAGATTTCAGATGCTTAGGCGATGTTGCGTGTTGTTTTGAGTTCTTCATCGCCGCAACGGCCACTGTAGGCGACGCCGGATGAACGCGCGCCCGCATGTGGTCGTTTTGGTATCCGGCGCCGAATTCTTCGAGTCAGGCATCGGGATCGAGGGTGAACAATTCCTGGGCGTGCGAGACCCCGCGCAGCGCATAGCGGCCGACCGAGACGAGACGCTGCCCTAAATCCCCGACCTCGGCGAATGTCTCCGACATCAGAATGGGCTGATCCAGCGAGCGGCACATCGCCGCGATCCGGCTCGCTTCGTTCACCGCCGGCCCGACGACGGTGAAGTCGAGCCGCTCGCGGCTGCCGACATTGCCGAAGAACACTTCGCCGACATGCAGTCCGAGATACATGTCGGTGACCGGCTTGCCGGCCTGTGCGCGCAGCTTTTTCAGTTCGGCGACGCCGCGGCGCGCGGCGATCGCGGCGCCGAGCGCCATGTCACAGGCCGCCGTCCGGTCGGCCGCGGTGAAGATGGCGAGCGTGCCGTCGCCGATCAGCTTGAGAACGTCGCCGCCGTGTTTCTTGATCGCCGAGATGATGACGTCGAAATAGTCGTTGAGCAGCGGGATGACGTGTTCCGGCGTGGTGTCGGTGATCCGGGTGAAGCCGCGCAGATCGCTGAACCACACGGCGGCTTCGATACGCTCGGCGATGCCGCGGACGATTTTTCCGGACAGCACGCGGCGGCCGGCGTCGCGGCCGAGATAGGTTTGCATCAAAGTATCGGTCATGCGGGCGAGCGAGATCGATTTGATGGCGAGAGCGAGGTAGGGCACGACGCTCTCAAGGGCGGCGAGCTGCGCGTCGGTAAAGCCGTCCGGCGCCCGCGTTGCCCATGACGAATAGACGCCGTCCATGTCGCCGATGACGCCGTCGGCGGCGAAGCGGGTGATGATGGCGACGTAATCGGTGATCCCGGCCGCCAGCAGTTCCGGCAGCAGCGCGAATTCGCCCAGCGCTGCGGCGCTCACGCGACGCCGCAATGTCGACTCGCCGGTTTGCAGCATTTTATAGAACGGGCTTTCGCGCCAGCGTTCCGCGGCGACGACGTCGAGCGGGTAAGACCCGGTCGGCGCGAGCGGATCGACGGTGGTGCGGCCATAGTCGACCAGCGGCTCCTCGCCCGGATCATGCCCCCAGCGGAACAAGCGGCCTTCATGGACGGGATGCAGCGTGTCGATGAACACTTGGGCGCGGCCGAGCGGAAGCCCGGCGCCGACGCATCGGTCGCAGAAACCCGAAACGATGTCGGACTCCGACGTTCCGGCCAAACCGGCCTGCGTCAGCCATTCCGGCAATGCGACGGCCAAAGCCTAATTCATGCGCGCGTTGAAGCCTCTTGCCGTCCGGCGAACCCTTTAAATAGGGCCGGGTTCGAATTCTGCGAGGCTTATTGGCCTTAAATGGAGCGAACCCGTCAGCTTACTCCGTCCCGGCCACAACGGCCACGGTGAGATCGGCGATGCTGGATGAACGCGGTCCCCGGTGGTAGCCGTCTGATTTCGCGTGCCGCACCAACTGTCGCGCCACACCTCCGCGTCAGCGCCGGTCGGCGCCGCGCAGCAACATCAGCGGCAATACACTCAGCAAAGTGATGCCGGCCATCGCCCACCAGGCGCGGTCGAACGCGTCAAGCCGGGCGAGCGGCGAAGCCGGCGCGCCCAGCATGGCGACTAAGAGCGCGACGCCTACCGCAAGGCAAGTCTGCCGCGTCATGTTGAGCACCCCCGAGCCGGTCGCGAACGAAGAGGGCGGCAGCGCGCCGGTACCGACACCCATCAGCGTCGGGAAGGTCAGGCCAACGCCGGTGCCGGTGAGCAGCATTCCGACCAGTGCGTCAGCCATGCTGGGCGTCAGACCGGGGACGGTCGCAAACCAGACGAAGCCTAGGGCAAACAGCAGAATGCCGAGCGTAAGCACGGCCGCCGCACCGAACCGCGCAATCAGGCGTCCGGCGACGAGGAAGGACGTGACCGGAACCATGAACGGCCCCGGCGAGATCGCGATGCCGGTTTTCAGCGCCGACCAGCCCCAGCCTTGCTGCATCCACAGCGCCAGCGACAGCAGCATGGCGCCGAAAGCGATCGAATAGGGCGCCATGATCAGCGTCGCGCCGGCGAACGGCCGGATTCGGAACAATGCGGGGTCGACGAACGGATTATCGGAGCGCAGACAATCGGCAACGAAGACGGCGAGCAGCAGCACCGCGGCGGCGAAGCTTAAGACGACGCCGTGCGACGTCCATCCCCAGACCGGACCCTGCATGATGGCGAACGTGAGCGCGCCGATGCCGAATGTCACCAGCACGGCGTCGCGGGCGTGCGGCGGCCGCACGTCGTGGCCCGGAACGGCAGGCAGCTTGAACAGGCCGACCGCGAGCGCGGCGAGGCCGATCGGCACATTGACCAGAAAGATCCAGCGCCAGTTTGCCGACACCAGAAGCCCGCCGGCGAGCGGGCCGACGGCCGCGGCAAAGCCGCCCACCGCGGTCCAGGCGCGAACCGCGCCGCTGCGCTTTTCCGGCGCGAAGGTCGCGAGCAACAGTCCGAGCGAGGTCGGCGTCATCAGCGCCGCGCCGGCGCCCTGCAACACGCGGAAGGCCACCAGCATGTCAACGCTTTGCGCCGCGGCGCAGGCAGCCGACGCGACCGTGAACAGGACAACGCCGATAAGAAAGCTGCGGTCGCGGCGATAGCGCTCGGCGAGCCGGCCGAAAAACACCAGCAGCGCGGCATAGACAATGGCGTAGCCGTTGAGAATCCACGACAGGCCGTCGAGGCTCGAGCCGGGAAAGCTATCCGCAATACGCGGCAAAGCGACGTTGACGATGAACAGGTCGAGATTGGCCAGCACGATCCCGACGCAGGCGATAGCGAGGACCTGATTCGGTTCGACCCTTTTGCCGCCGGCGGCTTTCGGACTCTTAGCGGTCACCGCGCGGGCGGCGGACCGCCCGTGCATCGGCGTGGTGTCGGCCAGCACGGCGTTTGGCAGAGCGGGACCGTCGGTGATGGAGCTCATTGCATTTTCCAATCTAATACTAAACAGCATTTGTTTTGTTTGGCGCCGCAAAACGATGGGCGCGGGAGGGGAGCCGCTTTCTCCAATCGCACCGCGTGGCTTTATTCGATCCGTTCGACGAGGGAAGCGAGCTTGGTCTTGCGCAAGACTGAGTCGACCGCCGCATCGGCGGCGTCGAAGACCGGCGGCAGTAGATGTTTCATGGCGAGGTTGACCGGGCAGCGCGGGCTGCCGCGCTCGCGCAGCGCAAACAGCGTGCTGCCGGGCTCGACGGCCTTGTAGATATCGTCGAGCGTGATGTCGGCCGGAGACCGCAGCAGCGCTACGCCGCCGTCGCGCCCGGGCCGCACCTTTACCAGGCCAGCATGCTCCAGCGTCTTGAGAATGCGGCGGACCACGACCGGGTTGGTTTGCAGGCTGCGCGCGATCTGCGCCGACGTGGTGTCGCGCTTGCGCCATGCAAGCACGCACAGGATTTGCACCGCTCCGGCAAGAAGGCTGTTCGCCGCCATAACAGAACAATATCAGTTCTGTTTATAATGTCAACTGGACAGCCGGCGGGGAGGGGCTGGCGAGCGCGCAGCCCCACGGCGCCAATGGCCGATCAGCCCAATGCGGCGAGCAGCGCCTTAGCCTCGGCCAAATCGGGTTTTTCGAAGCCCTCGGTGAAGGTGGCGTAGATTGGCGCCAGCACGCCGCGCGCTTCTTCGCGGCGACTTCCATCGGCCAAAAGGCGCGCCAAGCTGGTCGCGGCGCGCAGTTCAAGCGGCCGGCACGCTTGCTGTGCCGCCAGCGCCAGCGCGTCGCGGAAGGCCCGCTCCGCCGCCGCGGCGTTATCGCGCGACCGCGCCAGCAGGATTTCGCCGCGCAGCCGTGGAATTTCCGGCTCACAAAAATGGTTGGTCTGTTGTTCGGACTCCGTGACAGTGCGGTCAAGCAGCGCCGTGGCGGCTTCGAAATCGCCGGCGCGCAAATGTTCGGCGGCAATCAGAATGAGATAGACCGGGCGGAAGGCGGCGAAAAACGGCTGATAGACCGACTCCAGCATGGCGGCGATGCCGGAGGAATCGCCATCTTGCGTCGCCAGCCAGCCGCGCAGGTAAATCGCGTCGGCGAGCGGCCAGGCGAATTTGTTACGCTCGGCGATAGGATAGAGATCGTCGGCGACGGTGCGGCAGGCGGCTAAGTCCCGCAGCAGCATCATCGTCATGCCGGCGCGCTGGTACGCATGCGTCAGGGAAAAAAGATGGCCGAGGTCGCGGGCATCCTCGACGGCCCGCCACGACATGGCTTGAGCCTGCGCGAATAGCCCCTGGCCCCAGAGCGCGAGAGCATGAAAGGAGCGGCCGCACATGCGGGAATCGTGGCCGCCAAAGTAAAAGGCGTGATCGCGATGACGCTCACGGTCGTAAAGCCGGACGACTTCCTGCGCCGCATGAGCCATGCCGGCAAAATCGGGCCGCTTCAACAGCATCGGCACCTGCGAGTGGTAGGCTTCAAGCAGGAGGTCGGGATTGCCGAGCTGCCGGGCGATGGCGAGGAGATCTTCGGCCAGCCGCAAACCGTCGGCGCCCCGGCCGCTGATGACGGCGGCGAACCAGATGCCCCAGGTGGCCAGGAAACGTTCGCGGCCGCGGTCCGGCAGCTTTTCCGCAAGCGCCAGAGCGCGCAGATAGTGTTGGTCCGCTTCTTTGGCGCTCGGCCCGTGACTGATTTGCTCCGCCAAAGCGATTTTGAGGCAGCCGTCGAGTTCCAGGCCGTCGCGATGCGGCGTATCGGGCATCGCGAGAATTAAGCGCAATGCACTGGAATAATGCGCGATCAATTCCTTCATGGCGAAGCGGCGCAGGTCGCGATCGCCGGCGCGCAGCCAATACGCGATCGCCTTTTCGCTCTGGCCGGCCTGCTCGAATTGCTGGGCCAGCACCTCGGGCGACGCCGCGACGAGTTCGGGATGGCGCTTTTCCATGACCAGCGCGATGGCCGCATGCAGTTGCTGGCGGCGTGCGCGCAGCATGGCGGAATAGGCGGTGTCCTGGACCAGCGCATGCTTGAACGAATAGACGGCGTTCGGCGGCGTGCCGCGCATGAACAGAAGCTCCGCTTCGATCAGGCGGATGAGCGCGTCCTGCAGCACGGCGTCGGGCAGCCCGGCCACGGCGGCAAGAACGTCGTAGGAGAATTCGCGGCCGATGGCCGATCCGATCTGCAAAACTTCGCGCGCCGAGCCGAGCCGGTCGACGCGCGCCATCAGCGAAGCCTGCAGCGTGGTCGGGATCGACAACTGCTGCATCGGCTGCTCGAGCACGTAGCGGTCCTGATCCTCGTGCAGTTGCTCGCTTTCCAGCACCGCTTTGGTCAATTCCTCGACGAACAGCGGCACGCCGTCGGTGCGCTCGACGATCTGGGCGAGAAGCTGCGGCGGCAGCGCCTTGCCGCCGGCGATGTGCTCGACCAGCGCGGTGCGGGCGCGCTGCGAGAGCCGGTTGAGCGCAACGGCGGTGACGTGCGGCTGGCCGGCCCACGGTGCCTGGAAATCCGGGCGAAAGGTGATGACGAGAAGTATCGGCAGTGTCTGCAGCCGCTCGATCGCGAGCGTCAAAAGCTCGAGCGAGGTCGGATCGGCCCAATGCGCGTCCTCGAACACCATGAGCACCGGGCCGCGGCGCGACAGCGCTTCGAGCCGTCCGACCAGCGCGGCGAGAATGCGGCGGCGGGCGCGCTGCGGATCCGGAATGCCCTCGGCGGGCCGCTCGGCGATACCCAGTAACTCGGCGAAAGGCCCGGCGTCGGTCTCGGGTCCGAGCAGTTCTTGAAGTTTTGCGCGCTTCTCGGCCGCCGTATCGTCCGGCTTGAAATCGCAGGCGTGCTGGATTTGTGCGATGACCGGCGCCAGCGTGCTGCCTTGAATATGCGGCTGGCAGAAATACCGCAGGCACATGTGGGCTTCGTTCTTCACGCCCTCTTCGAGCGCCGCCGTCAGGCGCGATTTGCCGATGCCGGCCTCGCCGGCGAGCAGCACGACCCGGCCTTCGCCGTCGGCGATCTGTTGCCAGCGGCGCAGCAGGAGCTCCATCTCCTCCTCGCGGCCGATGAGCGGCGCAAGCATTGCGTCGCGCAGCGCCTCAAAGCGGCTGGCAATGCTGCGCTCGCGCAGGATTTTCCAGGCGCCGACCGGTTCGGCGAAGCCTTTGAACGCGGCCGGTGCAATGGCTTCATAGGCGAACAGGTCGCCGGCCAGCCGCCGCGTCGTGGCGTCGACCACCGCGGTATTCGGCGCCGCGGCCGACTGCAGCCGGGCCGCGAGGTTCGGCGTCTCGCCGACCACATTGCGCTCCTGCGCTTCGCCGGCGCCGACCAGTTCGCCGACGACGACGAGGCCGGTGGCGACGCCGATGCGGATCTCGTGGCCGCCTTCGGCGAACAGCCGCGCCACCGCCTCGATCAGCGCCAGCGCCGCGCGCACCGCATTTTCGGCGTCGGCCTCGTGCGCTTCCGGATAGCCGAAATAGATCAGCACGCCGTCGCCCATATATTTGGCGACATAGCCGCCGAGCCGGGTGACGACGTCGGCTGTGCATTTGTGATAGGCCGCGATCACCTCGCGCAGGTCTTCCGGATCGAGCCTGGTGGAGAGCGCCGTCGAACCGACCAGATCGCAGAACATGACCGTGAGCTGCCGCCGCTCGGCGGCAGTCGCGCCGCGGGCGACCGGCGGAGCCGCCGGCGCAGGAGAGGGCGCCGGCGTCGCCGCGGCACCGAGCTTGGCGCCGCACTGCGCACAGAATTTCGAGCCCGCCGCATTGGCGTGGCCGCAGGCGGCGCAAGCCACCGCCTGCGCCGTGCCGCATTGCGGGCAAAACCGCGCGTCAGCCGGAATTTGATGGCTGCAGCTCGAACAGGCCTTGGTTCCCGCCATGGCGCCTTATATCGCGCGGGCCCTTGGCCGTCATCCTAAGACGGCGCGACATTGGGCTGCCGTCCCGCTATAAAGCGGGAAGGCATCGGCGCCGCGAGCCCTTACCGGGCTCGCCGAGAACGGTCGGGCATTCGGGGGATTTCATGCAGCGTAAAGTCATCATCTCATGCGCGGTTACCGGTTCGGCGGACACGCCCGGGCGCAACCCGGCGGTGCCGGTGACGCCGGAACAGATCGCCACTTCGGCGCTCGATGCCGCCAAGGCCGGCGCCGCCATCGTGCATATTCATGTGCGCGATCCGAAGACCACCAAGCCCAGCATGGACGGCGCGCATTACCGCGAAGTGATGGAGCGGATCAGGGCGAAGAACGGCGACGTGCTGATCAACCTCACCACCGGTCCCGGCGCGCGCTTCGCCCATGACGAAAGCGATCCGTCAAAGCCCGGGCCCGGCAGCTCGCTCAAATCGCCGGCCGACCGCGTGCGCCATGTCGTCGAGCTCAAGCCCGATATCTGCAGCCTCGACATGGGCAGCCTCAATATGGGCGACCGGGTTTTCGTCAACACGCCGTCGCCATCTGCAGGCCATGGCGGAGGCGATCAAGGCGCCGGCGTGATGCCCGAGCTGGAAGTGTTCGAGACCGGCCATCTTGCTGCTTGCCAAGCGGTTTCTCGAGCAGGGCTACGTCAAGCCGCCGGGCATGTTCCAGATCTGCCTCGGCATTTCCTGGGGCCAGCCGGCGACGCCGGAGGCGATGACCTATATGCGCAACCTGTTGCCGCCGGACTCGCCGTGGTTCGCGTTCGGCATTTCGCTGCACCAGTTTCCGATGGTGGCGCAGACGCTGCTGCTTGGCGGTCATCCGCGCGTCGGGCTCGAGGACAATATCTATCTGGAAAAGGGCAAGCTCGCGCCGAGCAACGCCGCGCTGGTCGAGAAGGCGGCAAAAATCATCGAGGTGCTCGGCGATTTCGTCGCCACCCCGCGCGAAGCGCGGCAAATCCTCGGCATGGCGCCGTCCAATATCTGATCGCGTCGCCCGCCGTCTCCGCACACCACCGGCCCAACAGCAAAAACGCCAAAGGGAGCAAACATGACCATTCGCGTCGCCGCCATCGGAGTGAGCCACTGGCACGCGCTCAACGACGCCGCCTATCTGCGCCACCTCCTCGCCATGAAGGACGTCGAACTGGTCGGCCTGCAGGATTTTGACGCCGGCCTCGTCGCCAAGCGCGCCGCCGAGGTCGGCAACCCGCCGGTCTTCACCGACTACCACGACATGCTCAAGACGCTGCGTCCCGATTTTGTCGTCGCGCTCGGACGGCACAGCCAGATGGCGGCGATTGCGCACGATCTGATCGATGCCGGCTATCCGTTTCTCATGGAAAAGCCGATGGGCGTGAGCGCCAAGGAAGTCGACGCGGTCGCCGAGAAGGCGGCGCGCAAGAATGCTTTCGTCGCCGTGCCGATGGCGCAGCGCTATAGCCCCTTCGCCGCAGCGCGCCCGGGAATTCCTTGCCGCCAAGACCTTCGGCCCGCTGTCGCACCTTTATGTCCGCGTAAACCGGCCGGCGCCGCCGCGCTATGCGGCCTGGGACTGCCCGTGGATGATGGACCCGGCGGAGGCCGGCGGCGGCGCTTTGCGCAATCTCGGGCCGCACGGCCTCGACATGTTCTGGCATCTGACCGGCGAGGAGGCCAAAGTCACCGGCGCGCAATTCAGCTCGCGCGCGCATGGCAATGCCGTGGAGGATTACGCCTCGGTGCTGCTGCGCTCGGCGAGCGGCATTCTCGGCACCGTCGAAGTCGGCAACACATTCCCGCGCGACGGCACCGACGGCGAATGGAAGCTCGCCGGCCGCGACGCCATCCTCACCATGAAAGACAACGTGGTGAAGCTTTCCACCAAGGACGGCGACAAGGTTTTGCCGGGCGTCGATCTCACCGCGCCGTATTTCACCGCGGTCCGCGACGCGCTCGATCATTGGCAAGCAGGCAAGGCGCCGCCGATTTCCGTGCAGGACTGCGCGCGCTTCGTGCGGTTGATCGATCAGGCTTACGCGCTCGCTGCCGCGTAACCGACGCCGCCATTATTTTAATCGCACGCGCTCGTAAACCGCTGTAAAGGGCAAATCGAGCGATAGCCGCTCGATGCGGACGACCGCTCCTTCACCCTCAAGCACGTCGGCGCTGGCCGGAAAATTCGCCGGACCGCGCGCCCATACCCACGCTTTCATCTCGTCCTGCGCGAACACAAAATAGGCCAGCAGGCTTGGCAGGCGAAGACACTCCGCTGCTTTGTCGCCGAGGTCGATCCGCTCGGATGACGGCGAGAGAACTTCGGCAATCAGCACCGGAGCGGTCGCCTTCAGATCGCCGGACGCTTCCCCCGCTGCGTCAACGACGACATCGGGGAAGCGAATGGTATCGGGGCCAAGATCGACACCGAATTCGGGCAGAACAGCGAAGCGGTCAGGGTCGAGACGTTCGACCAGAGTCCTCGCGAGATTTAAAGTGATCTGCCAGTGCGCGCGCGAGCCGCCGGTCATCATGATCACACGCCCCCGATCGAGCTCGTAGCGTTCCTCGCGGTCCTGTATCCAGGCGAGGAAGTGCTGCTGGTCCATATGTACGGGCAGCTGGACGTTCATGCCGGGATGTCTCTCTGTTCGGCGCCATTGTAGTCACTTGTCGAACAAGAAAAAGGGCGCGGCTTGCGCCGCGCCCTTCGTAGATTGACTCGGAGATGGATTTAGAAATCCATCCCGCCGCCGCCACCCGGCATCGGGGGCATGGCGTCCTTCTTCTTCGGCAGTTCGGCAACCATCGCCTCGGTGGTGATGAGCAAACCGGCGACCGAGGAAGCGCCTTGGAGAGCCTGGCGCACGACCTTGGTCGGATCGATGATGCCCTTCTTCACCATGTCGACGTAATCGCCGCCCTGGGCGTCGAAGCCGAACGAGTAGTTGGAGTTCTCGAGGATCTTGCCGACGATCACGGAACCGTCCTCACCGGCATTGCTGGCAATCTGCCGGGCCGGAGCCTGCAGCGCCTTGCGCACGATATCGACGCCGTGCTTCTGGTCCTCGTTGGCGGTGCGCACTTTCTTGAGCGCCTCGGTGGCGCGCAACAGTGCCACGCCGCCGCCGGGCAGAACGCCTTCCTCGACCGCGGCGCGGGTCGCATGCATCGCGTCGTCGACGCGATCCTTGCGTTCCTTCACCTCGACCTCGGTGGCGCCGCCGACGCGGATCACCGCGACGCCGCCGGCAAGCTTGGCCAGCCGCTCCTGCAGCTTCTCGCGGTCGTAGTCCGAGGTGGTCTCCTCGATCTGCGCCTTGATCTGGGTGATGCGGTCCTCGATGTCCTTCTTCTTGCCGGAGCCGTTGACGATCGTGGTGTTCTCTTTGTCGATCATCACTTTCTTGGCCTTGCCGAGCATGGCGAGCGTGACGTTCTCGAGCTTGATGCCGAGATCTTCACTGATCGCCTGGCCGCCGGTCAGGACGGCGATGTCCTGCAGCATGGCCTTCCTGCGATCGCCGAAGCCAGGGGCCTTCACGGCCGCGACCTTCAGCCCGCCGCGCAGCTTGTTGACGACGAGCGTGGCCAGCGCCTCGCCCTCGACGTCTTCGGCGACGATGAGGAGCGGCTTGCCGGTCTGCACCACCGCTTCCAGAAGCGGCAGCAATTCGTTGAGCGCCGAGAGCTTCTTCTCGTTGATGAGGATGTAGGGGTCCTCCATCTCGACGCGCATCTTGTCGGCGTTGGTGATGAAGTACGGCGAGATATAGCCGCGGTCGAACTGCATGCCCTCGACGACGTCGAGCTCGGTCTCGAGGCTCTTGGCCTCTTCCACCGTGATGACGCCTTCGTTGCCGACCTTCTCCATCGCCTTGGCGAGGTAGTCGCCGATTTCCTTGTCGCCGTTGGCCGAGATGGTGCCGACCTGGGCGATTTCGGAATTCGACGTGACCTTCTTGGAGTTCTTCTTGAGTTCCTCGACCACGGTCTCGACCGCGAGGTCGATGCCGCGCTTGAGATCCATCGGGTTCATGCCGGCGGCAACCGCCTTCGAACCTTCCTTCACGATCGCAGCGGCAAGCACCGTCGCGGTCGTGGTGCCGTCGCCGGCGATGTCGGAGGTCTTCGACGCGACCTCGCGGACCATCTGCGCGCCCATGTTCTCGAACTTGTCTTCAAGCTCGATCTCCTTGGCGACGGTGACGCCGTCCTTGGTGATGCGCGGAGCGCCGAACGACTTGTCCAGCACGACGTTGCGGCCCTTGGGGCCGAGCGTCACTTTCACCGCATTGGCGAGAATGTCGACGCCGCGCAGCATTCTGTCGCGCGCGTCGACCGCAAATCTAACTTCCTTGGCAGCCATTTGAATTTAACTCCTGGTTCGTCACCCTGAGGTGCGAGCGAAGCTCGCCTCGAAGGGTGCTGTTTCGGAATGTCATCCTTCGAGGGCCGCTGCGCGGCCACCTCAGGATGACGGGTTTTCTGATTACGCGGCCTTCTTGCGGGCAACCGGCTCGTCGAGCACGCCCATGATGTCGGACTCCTTCATGATCAGGAGATCCTCGCCGTCGATCTTGACCTCGGTGCCCGACCATTTGCCGAACAGCACGCGCTCGCCGACTTTAATGTCGATCGGGATGAGCTTGCCGGCCTCGTCGCGGCCGCCCGGGCCGACGGCGATGACTTCGCCCTGCGAGGGTTTCTCTTTGGCGGTGTCCGGGATGATGATGCCGCCGGTGGTCTTTTCCTCGGCATCGATGCGCTTGACGACGACGCGATCGTGAAGCGGACGAAACTTCATGGTGTCCTCCTAAGTTGTTGAAAACAAAGACGTTTGTGATTTCGTGTGAGCGGCCTTCAAGAGTCCCTCGGCAGACCGCTTGATGCTGAATTGGGGCGTGGTTTTGGCGCCCACAAGAGGTCTCGGAAAATTATTTAGCACTCATCGGATCGGACTGCCAACAAGAATTGGCGGGCGGATTATTCCGTCGGGTTCCAAACGCTGCGGCGAAATATTCCGGTTCCAGACCAGGAAACTTGTCCCAGAAAGTTCCGTTGGAATCGGAACGGTGTAGTTCCGATCGCGCTGTTAGCACCGCCGCAAGGATGCTGCTAGTGCCTTGAAAGTACACAACTTATTCACTTTTGAGGCTTGCAATAGCAAAGCGAGTCTCGAAACATTCCCGTGCCGGGATTGGAGGGCACTATGGTGTCGAAAGAGTTTCGCAGTCAGCTCGAAGGCTACGGATTGACCACCGCCAATATCCTCTACCGGCGGCCCGACCACCCGTGGCTATTACAGACCTATGTTTGGCAGGATTACGACCTCTGCCCGAACTTCCCGGTGCTCAACAAATTCCTCAATTTCTGGCTGGAGAAGCTTGAAGGGCCGCTGCACTCGGTCACCGTGGCCCATGCCAAGCTGATCAAGCCGGCCGAAATCCGCGCCGTGGACGGCGAATTCCGGCTGCATTGAATTCCTAGCCCGGATCGCGCCTGGCGCGATCCGGGAGCGATTCTCCCCTGGATTGCAGGGCGATACCGGGCTCAGAGATTGCTCTGCCCCGGGCTGATCGCCAACCGCCCTTTACCTGTGGTTCAATCTATTGGTGTAGCTTCGCCGACGATACACTGGGATCGCCTGGAGGGTCCGGCCGTTTTCGACGCCCAGGGCGCGACCGTGATGCACCGATTGCATGAGCCGGTGGCATAACATGGCATTCGATTCATTCGCGCCGGTGCTCGTGGTCGACGGCCACGAAGCGGAGATTCGGATTATCCGCGCCCTGCTGCGGCGATTACGCTGCCTTGACGTCGACGATGCGGCCGATGGCAGCGAAGCGCTCGCCAAGATGCGCGAGCGGCACTACAGCCTCGTCATTTCGAGCTGGGACATGACGCCGGTGACCGGCCGCGAATTGCTTCATGAGATGCGCAGCGATCCGTGCCTCAATCGCATTCCCGTGGTCGTAACCGGTGAATCCAAATCGGACGATGTCATCGCCGCGAAGAAAGCGGGCGCCAACAGCTACATCGTCAAGCCGTTCGATGCGCAAGCGCTCAGGCTGAAGATCGACACGGCGTTCATGACCAAGCCAGCCCAGTTTTTGGAACGCCAGCATGCCGCGGCGGCGGCCGCAGCCGTGGCGCCGGCTTTGGCGGCAGGCCATGCCGAGAACTCCCGCCGCCGACCGGACCAAATTCGACGGCGTCTTTACCGTCAGCCTGAAATAGATCGTAGAGGCGACGGTTACGTCAGCACGCCCACGATGGCGCCCAGCAAACACGTGGTCAGCGTCCCCGACACGATCGATTTGAGCCCCAGCGACACCACCTCGCCGCGCTTTTCCGGGCACATGGTCGACAGCCCCGCGATCATGATGCCGAGCGAGCCGAAATTGGCGAAGCCGCACAAGGCATAGAGCATGATCACCCGCGAGCGGGCATCGAGCGCGCCTTCCGGTAGCGCCGCGAGCTGCAGATAGGCGACAAGCTCGTTCAAAATTGTCTTGATCCCCATCAAGCCGCCGGCGGTGACGGCCTGCGACCACGGGATGCCCATCAGCCAGCACACCGGCGCCATGATCCAGCCGAGCATGCGCTGCATGGTCAGCGGCGCGCCCAGCACGTCCGGCAGCGCGCCGAGGATGGCATTGGCGAGATAGACCAGCGCCACGAACACGATCAGCATGGCGACGATGTTGAGCAGCAGCTCGAGCCCCGCGCCGGTGCCTTTGACGATGGCATCCATGGTCGAATGCGCCACCTGCTCGACGTCGTCGAGCGTGCCGCCGGTGTGCTGCTGATAAGGATCCGGCACCATGATCAGCGAAATCAGGATCGCGGCCGGCGCGCCGAGCACCGAGCATACCGCGATATGGCCGGCGGCATTGGGGATGGCATCGGCGAGGATGGTGGCATAGAGCACGAACACGGTGCCGGCGATGCCGGCCATGCCGCCGGTCATGACGATGAACATTTCGCTGCGCGAGAGCTGCGGCAGATAGGGCCGGATGAACAGCGGCGCCTCGACCTGGCCGACAAAAATATTGGCCGCGGTCGACAGCCCCGCCGCGCCGCCGACGTCGAGCGTTTTCTCCAGCGCCCAGGAGAAGCCGCGCACGATCGGCGGCATGATGCGCCAATAGAACAACAGCGACGACAATACGCTCATCACCAGCACCACCGGCAGCGCCTGGAAGCCGAGAATGAATTGCGCCGCTGGCGTCTTGACGTCGAACGGCGGCGCGCCGCCGCCGACATAGCCGAACACGAAGCTGGTGCCGGCCTTGGTCGCGCCGGCCACCGCCTCGACCGCGCTGTTGATCCAGTTGAAGGCGACTTGCGTCTGCGGCACTTTGAGCATCAGCGCGGCAAGCGCAAATGTCAGCGCCAGTCCGATGACGACGGGCCGCCACGGCACCGCGCGCCGGTTCTCGCTGATGACGAAGGCGAACGCCAGAATAGCGATCACGCCCAGCGCCGATTGCAGATTTGGCATGTTCGGATTTCGGCCCCGATTCCCCGGCGGCGCAGTGTATGCGTCATTGCCGGCGAAGCGAAGTGATCGAGCCGCCTGCGCCCCGCCGCTATCCCCCTATTCCGGCGCCGTCGGCGGCGTATCCTCGGCGCGTGGCGGCAGCAGGGCGCGCGTGGCATTGAGCCAGGGCGACCAGGCCAGCCAAGGCAGCCAGGCGAGTTGGGCGGCGCGCGCCCAGAACGCGAACGGATTAGCGGTGTCGATATAATCGCCGAACGCCTTGAATGACGGCGTCGCCTGCAGGTGAATGGAAATCTGCTCGGCATGGTCCGAGCGGCGGTGTTCGATCGCGATGTCGAGCCCCGGCAGCCGCGCCACCGCCCGCGTTGCGTCGTCGTCATGTTCGATCGGCAAGATCGCCTCCGGGGCAGGCGCGGCAACCTGGCCGCACTATAGAGAAATACGTCGCCGAGTCATTGCTGGTTCACGCTGCCTTATTCCGCTGGGCGGCGGCGCGCCGGCCATGGCCAAGCCGCCAAGCTTTTGCGAATCCACAGTGGAACCATGTCAAATGACATAAGTTACAAATGACATAAAGTTAAGGGAGACGATGTCTCGTCGTGCTTTCTGCGGTCCCCTATGTAACACTATAGAGTAGCGAGCCGCGGATTGCTTTCGCGATCGGGTGACGGGTGAACCAGCCTCTGAAGCGGGAAGTCCAAAGCAACGGTGTGCCGGTCGAGGCCGTGTACATCACCGAAGAGCTCGACCGCCGCGTTCCGAAGAAAACCGACTTCCTCCAGGAAAAGCTGGCGCTGCAGGATCTGGCGGCGCGCATGGCCGACCAGCCCGAGCAGATCCTGCCGCGGTTCGTCGATCTGGCCATGGAGATCACCGGCGGGGTCTCGGCCGGTCTCAGCCTGTTCGAGGAAAAACCGGCACCGGGCGTGTTCCGCTGGCGCTATCTGCGCGGCGTCTTGGCGCCGTTCGAGGAAGCCACCACGCCGCGAAACTTCAGCCCGTGCGGCGTGACGCTCGACTGCAACCGGCCCGTCCTGTCGTTGCACCCGGAGCGGGTCTACGATTGGATTGCCAACGCCAATATCGTCGTTCCCGAGGTGCTGCTGGTCCCGCTTTATCTGGGCAGCAACGCGCCGCTCGGAACGCTGTGGATCGTCTCCGACAAGGAAGGCCACTTCGACAGCGGTCATGCGCGCGCGATGACCGAACTGGCGGCGTTTGTCGGCATCGCGCTGCGCATGCTCAATACCGAGCACCGTCTCAAGGAGGCGCTGGAGCAGCAGGAGACGCTGACCAAGGAAATGAGCCACCGCGTCAAGAACCTGTTCGCGGTCACCGCCGGCATCGTGCGGGTGAGCGAAAAGGCGGCGTCGACGCCGGCGGAAATGTCGGAAATTCTATCGGGGCGACTGGAAGCGCTGCAGGAAGCCAACGCTTTGGTGCGCCGGAGCTTTGCCGACAAAGCGGTCGCCGAACGCGCCGATCTGGCGGAACTGGTCGAAAAGATCATGCGGCCGCACGCGCCGCCCGAAAAGCGCAATCACTTCGTCGCCAAGGGCCCGGCGGTGTCATTGGGCGAGCGCGCGACCAACGGTCTGGCGCTGGTGCTGCATGAACTCGCGACCAACGCGGCGAAGTATGGGGCGCTGACGGCGGAGCGCGGCACGGTCGAGCTGAAATGGCGGACGCAAGGCGAGCGGCTTGTGATCGATTGGTCGGAGCGCGGCGGCCCGGCGATCGCCCGGCCGCCGGACGTGACCGGCTTCGGCACCAAGCTGTCGCAATCCACCATCGTCGGTCAATTCCAGGGCGAGCTGAAATATGACTGGAAGCCCGAGGGCCTGACCGTCGCCATGACGGTACCGGTGACGAACCTGTCGCTGTGAACGCTGGGCGCGGCCTTAGCGCAAAGCCGCGCAGACGGCGCTGCTCACCAATGGCCTCTGCGCCGGCCGTAATAGCCGCCGCCGCCAAAAAGCAGAACCAGCACGACAATAATCAAAATCAATTCCATGGGTGCCCCCTGTTTGCGCGCTCGCGGCGACCGATCGTCAAAGACCGAACGGCCGCCTCGCGGCGGCGACAAAGAAAGACCGTCAGATTCAGATAACGTGAGTGACCACGAGCGCGATCACGACAATGGCTGGGACACCCAGCAACCAGAGCAGAACCGGCATGTCAGTCTCCTGTGCGGCCGCCTCGACCGCACACATCAAGCGGGCTCGGGAACTATTAGTTCCATTGTTTCGAAATGATGCAGGCGATGCGCTCGCGGCTTGCGGCAATTGACGCAGTGCGGCGCACCATATTTTTCCGATTCGTCACAAGGAACGTAACGCGTTATCGGATACTTGAAGTCGGCCAGGGCATGATCCCGAAAAGCGGACTTCGGTTTTCGGACCAAGATCACGCTCAATCGAAAAAGCCGGCGCCCGTTTTTGATTCGATCGAAAACGGCGAGGCTCCGGCAATTCAAACAAGGAAACAATCAATGGCCGATCAAGAAAACAAGCAGCACACGCAGCAGCAAGGTGGCCAGGGTGGCCAGCAGCAGGGCGGCGGTCAGGGCGGTCAGCGCAACGACCAGCAGAATCAGCAGCCCAACCAGAAGCCGGGCCAAGGCGGCCAACAGGGCGGCCAGCAAGGCGGTCGGGCGGACAGGGCGGCCAGCACGGCGGCCAAGGCGGACAGCACGGCGGCCAGCAGAACCGCTAGTCAAAACAAAAACTAAAACTGCATGATGTTCTAAAAGCCCCGGCACCGCGCCGGGGCTTCTTTTTATTTCGGAGCCGCGGCAAGCGCCGCCATTTTGTTCACTTCGCCATGCAGGGACGCAATGCGCTCGGCCAATTCCGCCTGGCCGAACGGTTTCGACAGCCGCGGCAACGCCACCCCGCGCGGCGTCTCGGCGTAACCGGTGGCGAGAACGACGGGAAGGCCCGGCCATTCGGCGCGGATCGCCGCCGCCAGCTCCGCGCCGGTCATGCCGGGCATGATCTGGTCGGTGAGGACGAGATCGATCGGATTGTCGCCGCGGAGAATCTCCAGTGCCTCGCGGCCGGACTCCGCCGCAAACGCGGTGTGGCCGAGATCCTCCAGCATGGCGATGGTGTTGGTCAGCACCAGCGGATCGTCGTCGACGGCGAGTATTACCCGCGGCTCGCGGGCCGTCTCGGCGGGCGGTCCGGCGGCGCGGGCGGCCGGCACTGCCGGCGCTTCGCCGGCCGGCAGCCAGATTTCCGCGATCGTGCCGTCGCCGACGCGGCTGCGCAGCTCGAAACGGCCGCCGAACTGTTCGGCAAGCCCATTGACCATCGGCAAGCCGAGCCCGGTGCCTTTGCCCACGCCCTTGGTGGTGAAGAACGGCTCGGTCGCGCGCCGCAGCGTGGCCGCGTCCATGCCGGCGCCGTTATCGGTCACGCTGAGGCGGACATACGCGCCCCGGCTTGAGATCGTAGTCGTTGTCGGCGCCGATCGAATGTTCCTCCGCGGCGACGACGATTTTGCCGCCCTGCGGCATCGCATCGCGCGCGTTCACCGCCAGATTGAGAAGCGCCATTTCGAGCTGATTGGCGTCGGCCAGGATCGCCGGCAATCGCAGCGGAAACCGGGTCTCGATCGAGATCGACCGCCCCAGCGAGCGTTCCAGCAGATCGCTCATGCCGTGCACCAGTTGCGGAATACGGATGGTTTCGGTTTTCAGCTCCTGCCGCCGCGCGAAGGCCAGCATGCGCTGGGTTAGCGCGGCGCCGCGCCGCGCCGCCTGCACCGAATTGTCGAGCAGCATCGTGAGCTTCGGATCGTCCGGCAGACGTTTGCGGATAAGCTCGAGACCGCTCAACACCGCCATCAGCAGATTGTTGAAATCGTGGGCGATGCCGCCGGTCAGGTGGCCGATGGCTTCCATTTTTTGCGATTGCGCGAGCGCTTCGCGGGTCCGGTCGAGCTTCTCCTGGGCGTCCTTTCGCTCGGTGATATCCTTGGTAATCTTGGCGAAGCCGAGCAGCGAGCCGGTCTCGTCGCGCAGCGCATCGAGCACGACATGCGCCCAAAACCGCGACCCGTCCTTGCGCACGCGCCAGCCTTCCTTCTCGAATTTGCCGTCGCGCTTTGCGGTCTCAAGCGCGCGTGCCGGCTCGCCGGTGGCGCGATCCTCATCGGTATAAAATTGCGAGAAATGCCGGCCGATGATTTCGTCGGGCGTGTAGCCCTTGATCCGCTGCGCCCCCTGATTCCAGTTGGTGACGATGCCGTTGGTGTCGAGCATGAAAATGGCGTAGTCGGTGACGCCCTGCACCAGCAGCCGGAACTGCTGTTCGCTGAGCTTGAGCGTCTGCTCGGCTTGCCTGCGCTCGGTGAGATCGCGGGTGACCTTGGCGTAGCCGATGAGCTTGCCGGCCGGCGAGCGGACCGGATCGATGACCACGGCCGCCCAAAACCGGCTGCCGTCCTTGCGAACGCGCCAGCCTTCGCTCTCGAACTTGCCCTCGCGCTCTGCGGTCGCCAGTGCGCGTTTCGGCAGTCCGGTCGCGCGGTCTTCCTCGGTATAAAACCGTGAAAAATGCTGGCCGATGATTTCGTGGGCAAAATAGCCCTTGAAGCGCTGGGCGCCGGGGTTCCAGCTCACGACGATGCCGCTGGGATCCAGCATGTAGATGGCATAGTCGGTCACCGCCTCGATCAAGAGGCGATAGCGTTCGTCAAGCGTCCGCGGCAAGTCGAGTTGATCCGGCGATTCCATCGGCCCCCTTCACCCGCGCAGGTGAGTGACACTCCAGCCCGACATTTTAATGCCGCCGCGGGCAATGAGTTCCCGGCCGGATGGCGCAAGCCGGCGTGCGATGAACGCCTGTTGCCGAAATTGCCCAAATCCGCCGCCAACCGGCTCTAATTCTGCCCGGGCACCGGCCTCTAATGAAACGGTCGTTTGAATCCGCTTTTTGGAAGAGGCCAATCCATGCGCAATCCGATCATGCTGTCATTGACCGCCGGCGCCGTCGCGCTCGGCGCGCTCACGCCGCTTTCCGCCAGCGCCGCCGATATGAGCGTGGCGCCGCCATACCAGCCGCCGCAAGCGCAATATGCGCCGCCGCCTGCCTATGCCCCGGCGCCGGTCGAGGAAGCTTACGTCTATCCGCCGCCGCCGCCCGCCTATTACGCGCCGCCGCCGGTCGCCTATTATGCCTATGACACGCCGGCCTATTACGTGGCGCCGTACTATTACGGCCGCGGCTATTGGCACGGCTACGGCCCGCGCTACGCCTACGGCTATCGGCACGGCGGCCATTGGCGGTAGGGGCGCAGGGCGCTGTGTTGCCGGGAGTTGCGTAGGGTGGGCAAAGCGAAGCGTGCCCACGTCTGACGTTCGTTTGCGTCGACGTTGACGTGGCACGCCGGCGATTTTCTTCGCGATCGTTCCCGGATTGCGCTGCGCTCCATCCGGCTGCTACTTGCTGAAGCGCAATCCGCTCTTCCCTCCTCATTCTGAGGTGCCCGCCGAAGGCGGGCCTCGAAGGATGCTGCCGAGGCGCAGCCGAAAGCGGCTTGCGGATTTCGAAGATGATCGAGAATGATTAAGTGCCAAGTCGGCAGTAGCGGTTCTTCGGTATCGCGGTCCGGATGTTCTTCTCGGACCATCCGCCGCCGCATTTTCATGTCGCTTATCAACGCTATCGGGCCGGGATTGGTCGAAACCGGTGCTATCATCGCCGGCACGTTGCCACCCGCGGTGCATCGCCTTGTTCGTGACTGGGCCGGCCGGCATCGTGAGGAGTTGCTAGACAATTGGGAGCGAGCGCGAGCACGGCGGCCCTTGCAGCGCATCCCGGGAGCAGACGTAGAATGAACGTGCGGGACCAGATATTCGAACTGATCGACGTGACGCGGGTCGAGCCGCACAGCGGCTATCGGCTGGCAATCGGCTTTTCCGACGGCACCGAAGGCGAGCGTGATTTTGCCGATATGATCGCCGAGGGCGGCGAGATGGTCGAGCCATTGCGCGATCCCGCCTTCTTTGCCCGCGTCTTTCTCGATGAGTGGATGGCCCGGACAGCGTGGCCATCACGGCCTCGCAGCGGTGCGTCGCCGATAACGCGACGACGCTTGACAAATGTCCCCGTTTAGACTACATACCGTGACAAATCATTCCGCCCTCGAAGGGACGCCTTCGCGAGGGTACTCCGGAGACGGGGCGGGAGCGGTTCCCGGGATGCAGCGATACACTGCATGCCGGGCGGCCTTGGGCATCGAACCCTCCGGCGCGTGATCGGAGTGCGAGGTGCTCGCTGCACTGGCGCCGGGGAGGGTCCTCCCGTTTGCACCCGGTGATTCCAGGAAGCGCGGCCCGAGGCCGAGTCGAGAGGTCACACTCTCGGCGCATGACCGCGGTGGGCGCCGTAAGGCGAGGGCGCCGCCGCTTTCATCCCGCACGGTAGCGGGAAGAAGCGATGGTGCTCGCCGGCCTCGCAGCAGGCTTTTGTCCTATCTGCGGCGAGGACGGATCCCCGGGGCGCGCCAAGCGGCGCCCGCCTCCCTTCTTTTTGAAGGGGGGCAGATGATGGAAGGGCTTTCTTACCGTGGCGTGGGGAGACCTCGGATGCGAAGGGGCATCGCGAGAACGATGGAGGCTTGCCACCTCTCCCCGCACGCGGGGAGAGGGAGCAGGGGTCCAAACCGGCTAGATGGGTGACAGAATAGACCGGCGACATGGGTAACGGGTCAACTGATCGGCAAGGAAGACACTATGCATATCCGCTTCGACTTCGGTTCGCTCACGCTTGACGTTGACACGCTCGACACGCCGACGGCGAAAGCGATCGAGCGGGCGCTGCCGTTCACCGCGTCGGCGCTGACCTGGGGCGAGGAAGTCTATTTCGAGATTCCGGTGCAGGTCGCGCGCGAAAAAGATGCGCGCGCGGTGGTGACGCCGGGCGAGATCGCCTATTGGCCGGACGGCCACGCCATCGCCATCGGCTTCGGCCGCACGCCGATTTCGCAAGGCGGCGAAACCCGGCTCGCCAGCCCCTGCAATATCTGGGCGAAAGCGCGCGGCGACGTGAAGACGCTGGCGAAGGTCAAAGCCGGTGCGAAAATTACCGTGAGCGCCGTTTCCTGATCGCGCTGGGCGACGATGAAAGGGGTAGGGTCGTCGTGCCAATGTGCGGGACAGCGGTCTCGCCGTTCAGCGCGGCTTCACCCGCCGCGCCAGCGAAATCATCAGATCCCAGGCGTTGCGGATATTGATCACGAGCAACGACAGCGCCGCCGCGGCCAGAAGATCAAGCCCCGCGGTCCGTTCCTGGAAAATGAGCCAGGAGGACACCAGGCCCGCGGCGTAGCACAGCATCGGCACCGCGCCGTAGCCGAGGCGGTCGGAAAAATCCGAGATGGAATTGCGGTGCACGCGCATCATGACGACGAGCGAATAGCCGAAGCTGCCGATCGAGGCCACGGCGATGACGATGCCGAAGGATTCCCAGGTCTGCGTCGGAACCAGAACGATCAGGCTGAGAAACAACAGATTGGCGTAATGGAACACGACCGGGGTCATATAGGTCGCGGTGTTGCGCTGGCTCTCCGGTTCGGTGGTCAGCACGTCAGTCGCGATCGATACCGCGACGAACAACAGCGCCACCAGCGCCGCCGCCGCGGTGCCGAGGAGAGTATAGAATTCATGCCAGGTGGAGAGCATTTGTACCGGTACTATTCTGTTCGGCAAAACAGATGGATTAATGCAACTGCATATCCCGGGCGCTGCGCAGCACGAAGCGGAGCGAAGTGGTGCGCTGCAGAACCGGGATCGTCAAGCACGCTGAGTCTACGACGGTCCCGGATCAGCGGTGCACCGTTTCACGCTGCACCGCATCCGGGAGACAAAGCCTCGTACTTTTTGGCCTCGTACTTTTTGAAAATCGCTTTACCCCCGCCCGACGAACGGCATCAGATTGGCCATCACCGTCATGAACAGCACGTTGGTGTCGAGCGGCAGGCTTGCCATGTAGACCACGGCGCGGCCGACGTCGTCGGCGGCCATGCGCGCTTCGATCTTTTTGGTGCCGTCGGGCTGCAGCACGCCTTCGCCCTGCACCATGCGGTCGGTGAGCGGGCGTCGCGGCATTGCCGATGTCGATCTGGCCGCAGCAGATGTCGTAGCCGCGGCAGTCGAGCGCGGTCTGCTTGGTGAGCCCGCTGACGGCGTGCTTGGTGGCGGAATAAGGCGCGGCGCCCGGGCGCGGCGTGTGCGCCGAGATCGAGCCGTTATTGACGATGCGCCCGCCGCGCGGGTTTTGCGCCTTCATGATCCTGACCGCTTCCTGGGTGCACAGGAACACGCCGGTGAGATTGGTGGCGACGACAGCCTGCCATTTGTCGAACGGGATGTCCTCGATCGGCATCGCCGGGGCGCCGATGCCGGCATTGTTGAACAAAAGATCGAGCCGGCCATAGGTCTCCTTGACCTTGGCGAACAGCGCCTTGATCGAGGCCGGATCGGCGACGTCGGTTTGCACGCACAGCGCTTCGCCGGGGGTCTGGGCGCCTTCCTTGGCGACCGCTTCCAGCATGTCCTTGCGCCGGCCGGCCAGCACCACCGCATAGCCCTCCTTCATCAGCGCCAGCGTCACCGCCCGGCCGACTCCGGTCCCGGCTCCCGTCACCACTGCAACCTTTTTTGCGGCCAAGTGCGCCTCCCCATTGCTCAACGCTTGTCATCGTCCGCGAAGGCGGACGATCCAGTATCCTCGAAGCTTGCGATTGTACACCACGGCCGGCGATTACTGGATGCCCGCTTTCGCGGGCACGACAGGCGCCTAGCTCGCCAGCGCGACTTCCTTGTCGGGGCTGCCGACGCGGTAGGCGTCGGGGGCGGCCAGCCGGTCGTCGATCTCGCCCGCGGGGCCGGGCTTGCCGAAGCGGTAGCCCTGCATCGAATGCACGCCGGCGGCGCGCAGGAACAGATGCTGCTCGGCGGTCTCCACGCCCTCCGCGGTGACCTTCATGCCGAGACCGCGGCCGAGCGACACCACCGCGTGCACGATGGCCGCCGCATCCGGCGCCTTCTCGATCGCGCGCACGAAGCTCGAATCGATCTTGAGCTTGTCGAAGGGGAAGCGCCGCAGATAGAGCAGGCTCGAATAGCCGGTGCCGAAATCGTCGAGTGCGAAGCGCACGCCGATCGCCTTCAGCCGGAGCATCGACAGTTCGGCGGTCTCCAGGTTGCCGAGCAGCGTGCTCTCGGTGAGCTCGAGCTCGAGGCGGCTGGCGTCGAAATCGGTCTCGGTAAGGATGCGCTCGACCACTTCGACGAAGTCGGAACGGCGGAATTGCAGCGGCGACACGTTCACCGAGACGGCGAGATTCGGCCAGTTGCGGCCGTCGAGGCAGGCGCGCCGCAGCATCCACTCGCCGAGCTCGATGATCAGTCCCGAATGCTCGGCGATCGGAATGAAGCGCGACGGCGGAATGTCGCCGTGGGTCGGATGCTGCCAGCGCGCCAGCGCCTCGACGCCGACCACGGTATCGCCGGCGGCGTTGACGATCGGCTGATAGTGCGAGCGCAGGCCGTCGGTCTTGATCGCCTGCAGCAGATCGCCTTCGAGCAATTTGCGGCTGGACAGATCGGCGTCCATCGCCGCGTCGTAGATGCAGGCGCGGTTGCGGCCCTCGTTCTTGGCGCGATAGAGCGCCATGTCGGCGTAGCGCAGAATATCGGCGGCGTCGCCGACGCGGCGGTCGATCACGGCAATCCCGATCGAGGCGCCGATGATGATGTTATGCCCGGAGATGGCGTAGGGCGCGCAGACCGCGGCGATGATGCGCCCGGCGATCGCCTGCAGCGAATAGGAATCCGAGGCGCAGGTGGTGATGATGGCGAATTCGTCGCCGCCGAGCCGGGCGACGAGGTCGTCGCCGCGCATGATGCGGCTCAGGCGTTGGGTGACGTTGAGGATCAGTTCGTCGCCGATATGGTGGCCGAGCGTATCGTTGACGTCCTTGAAGTGATCGAGGTCGATGTAGAAAACCGCGGCGGACAGGCCGCCGCCGCGCACATTGTTGATGCTCTGTTCGAGCCGCTCGCCGAAATAAATGCGGTTGGGCAGGCCGCAGACCGGGTCGTGCAGCGCCAGGTGGCGAAGCTGGCGCTCGCCGGCGGCGAGGTCGGCGGCGGTGCGCCGCATGTAGCGGATGCCGAGCCACATAAACAGCGCGAATCCGGCAAGGGCCACCGCGACAAAAGGCACGACGCTAACGACGATGGCGCCGCCGGGCTGGGTGGACTGCCACGCCAGGCGGATGACGGCGGTGCCCTGCGGATCGGCGAGATCGACGGTGCTGTCGTTGCCGGCCTGTCTCGGGTCCTCGATCATGTGCAGATTGGCCAACTGCAAATGGCTGCCGATCTTGGTCAACAGGCGGCTGCCGAGGCTTTTGACCGCGAGCACGATCGGGGCATGGCCGTTGCCATGCGCCAAATCGGCGGCGGAGCCGACCGCGATGGCCGTGATATAGACCGGCCGGTCGAGAAAGCTTTCGATGAGGACGGTCTTGTAGCCCGGATCCGCCGGATTTTGGCCCTCGATCAGCGGCAGGCTCTGCCCGGGAAACGCCGTGAGCCGGCCGCGCAACAGATCGACCGTCGGCTTGAATTGCACGGCCAGATCCGTCGGCGGATTAAAGACGCCGTCGAGGTAACGGCTGAATTCGAGATTGTCGTCGGGGCCGACGATCGCCACCAGGTCGAAATCAGACTTTGCCAGCCAGGAGCCGACCTGTTGATCGACCCATTGCGGGTCGAAGCCGTCGCGTATCTTGGCGACGGCTTGCGGTGCGGCGGTGACGCCTTCGGCCAGGTGCAGGGCGTGCTGGCCGTGCTCGAAGATCGACTGCTTGATCAGTTCGCGCTGGGTGCTGAAGGCAACCTCGTCGGCGCGCCGGGCGGAAGCGACCACCGCGACGACGATGCAGACGATCGCAATCACAACGATAGCGCCGAGCGGAAGAACCAGGCGCGCCTGATCCCACCGCGACCCTTGCCTTTCCCCGGCGATTTGCAAACGCGCCGAAGGCAACACGTTCCACCCTTTGCGTCACTGGCTCGGGAGGGAACTTAGAGAGCAAAGCTTTCCAATGGCTTGCAATATGACCGCGGACGCGCGCCCAGGCTGTATCGCGCGTCCTTCCGGCCGCCGTCGTTAACGAGACGTAAACGATGGCCGGCCGGCAAAGCGCGCGCTCAGGCCCGCTTGTTGAGATAAGGCGGGCGCGGAATGCCGATATGGGCGGCGCGCAGCGCCGACGACCAGCGCTCGCGCAGGTCGGTGAAATACGGCTCGCCGGGCTCGATGCGGTAAATGAGTTCCGGGTCGCAGGTGTCGCGGCGCAATACCAGGACGTCGATCGGCAGGCCGACCGACAGATTGGACCGCATGGTCGAATCGATCGAAACCAGGCCGACCTTCAGCCCGTCGTAAATGTCCATTTCATAGGTGATGGCGCGATCGAGCACGGGCTTGCCGTATTTGTGCTCGCCGATCTGCAGGTAAGGCGTGTCGGTGGTGCATTCGATGAAGTTTCCGGCCGAATAGATCATGAACAGCCGCATGCGTTCGCCCATGATCTGGCCGCCGAACAGGAACGAGACGTCGAAGCTGACGTCGGAAGCTTCGAGCGCCTTGCCTTCGGTGGCGTGGATCATGCGGATGACGTGGCCGACGCGCTGGGCGGCCTGGAACATGGTCGGCGAGTTCATCAGCGTTTCGTGCTCGCCGGTCTCCGGATTCTCGTAGCCCTCGTTGAGGATGCTGACCACCGACTGGCTGATCGAAAGATTGCCCGCCGACGCGATCGCCATCACCCGCTTCTTGGGGTCCTTGAAAATATGCAGCTTGCGGAAAGTCGAGATGTTGTCGACGCCGGCATTGGTCCGCGTATCGGCGAACATCACCAGCCCTTCGCGCACCAATATGCCGCAGCAATAGGTCATCGACTCAGCGCTCCCCAACAGCGGGGTCTATACAACATCCCGGTCCGGCGGCGTAGGCGGATCGAACCCTTATTGGCCGACTTTGATCGCCACCGCGAGGGTTTCGGCGCCGGGGCCGTATCGCATGCCGCGCACCGGCGCCGCCCCGAGCGCATCGAGCCCCACGGCAACCCGCACATGACCTTCGGTCGGGCAGAAACCGTTGGCCGGATCGAAGGCAACCCAGCCGAGGTCCGGCACCGATGCCTCGACCCAGGCATGCGCCGCCGGCTGCGCGGCAACGGCGTCGTCGCCGCGATAATAGCCGCCGACAAAGCGCGCCGGAATATCGAGCGCATGGGCCGCCGAGATGAAAATGTAACTCAAGTCCCGCGACGGCCCGCCTTTGCGGGCAAACGCCTCGGCGGCGTTGGCGGCGCCCGGAGCGTCATCGGCCTCGTGGTGCATTTCGTCATGCAGCCGGTCGAGCAGGGCGTGGAGCTGCGCCAATACGCCGCCCTCCTGTGCCGTGGCGGTGCTGTGGGCGAAGCTGCGAATCGCCGGATCGGCCTGGGTCAAGGCGGTGTCGCGCAGGAACAGACTCGGTCCGAAACGTTCGACAGTGCCGCGCACGATACCATTGGCGTTCTGCGTCTCGACCACGCCGTCGACCTGGACGACAAGCTCCCTAAAAGGTCCGTCGGCGGAGAAGGTGTGGGTGATATTGCCGAACGCATCCTCGTGCGCCGCCAGCCTGGCATCGGCCGACACGTCGATGCGCCAATTGGCGACGTACTGGCCTTCGTAATTTCGCGGGGTGAGCCGCAGCACTTGGATCACACCGGTCGCCGGCGGATCGTAGCGGTAGACATTGCGGTGGGCGATATGGATACGCATGTGGATCAGAAGTCGGCCATCGGCAATCGGCAGTCAGACGATAGACGACATCACGCGCCATGTCGCGTTGCTTTTCCGATTACCGAACGGCCGGCGACCGATTCCCGTTCACAGCAGATACTGCTGCGAGACTGCGCTTCCCAGCCGGTTATTGTCCTCGACGAATTCGTCGATAAATTCGTGCAGGCCGTTCTGGAAAATGCCCTCGATTTTCGCGTTTTCCAGCCGGCCGCGCACGGCGCGGGCATGGCGCTGCGCCGGCCCCTGGCGGCCATAGGCATTGGCGATACGATCGAGATTCTGCACCAGGTTCTCGTAACAGCTCGCGAGCGAGCGCGGCATCTCGTCTTTGAGGATGAGCAAGTCGGCAACCAGCCAAGGCTTGACGTTTTCGCGATAGACCCAGTGATAAGCGGTGAGCGCCGAGACCGTGCGCAGGATCGAGGACCATTGAAAGTAATCGAGCGGTCCGCCGACCCTCTCCTCGGCCGGCAGCAGCAGATGATATTTGACGTCGAGAATGCGTGCCGTGTTGTCGGCGCGCTCGATATAGACGCCGAGCCGGGAGAACCAGTAGGCGTCATTGCGCAGCATGGTCCGATAGGCCGAGCCATCGAAGCGCAACGACAATTCCAGGACCCAGCGCAGAAAGCGGGCAAATTCCTCGCGGGAATTCGGACCGTTGCCCCATCGTCTGAGCTCGAGCCAGGCGCTGTTGATGGCATCCCACATCTCGATGGTCAGAGCGGTGCGCACTGCGCGCGCGTTCAACCGTGCGCTTTCGAAACAGTTGCGGATCGACGACGGGTTCGCGGTGGAGAAGGCGAGGAATTCGATGACGGTCTCTTCATTGGCCTCGTCGTAAGTCTCGAAAAACGCGCCGGAGCAGCCGGCCGTGGCGACCGCCAATTCCCATTCATTGGTGCTGCCGACATAGGCGAGCGGCAGTGCGGTGAGCCGCAGTGTGGTGTCGAGGATGCGGGCGATATATTCCGCCCGCTCGACATAGCGGGCGAGCCAGTAAAGATTGTCGGCGGTACGCGAAAGCATGGCGTGTCTCAGCTCTTACTCGCTCGGTCGGTCATGCATCCAGCACCCAGGTATCTTTGGTGCCGCCGCCTTGGCTCGAATTGACCACGAGCGACCCCTTCTTCAGCGCAACCCGGGTCAATCCACCCGGAACGATGCGGATGCGGGTGCGGCCGGAGAGCACGAACGGACGCAGGTCGACATGGCGTGGCGCGATGCCCTCCTCGACGCAGGTCGGGCAGGTCGACAAGGCGAGGGTGGGTTGCCCGATGAAATTTCTCGGATTGGATTTAAGCTTGGCGCGGAACGCGGCGACGCTCGCTTTGTCCGCTTTCGGCCCGATCAGCATGCCGTAACCGCCGGAACCGTGAACTTCCTTCACCACCAGTTCTTCGATGTTGTCGAGGACATAGCTAAGGTGCTCCTCTTCGCGGCAGCGCCACGTCGGCACGTTTTTCAGGATCGGCTCTTCGCCGAGGAAGAATCTGACGATATCCGGCATATAGCTGTAGACCGCCTTGTCGTCGGCGATGCCGGTGCCGACCGCGTTGGCGAGCGTGACGCTGCCGGCCTGATAAGCCGACATCAGCCCGGGCACGCCGAGTGCGCTGTCCGGCCGGAATACCAGCGGATCGAGGAAATCGTCGTCGATGCGCCGGTAGATGACGTCGACGCGCTTGAGCCCTTCGGTCGTGCGCATGGAGACGACGTCGTTCTTGACGACGAGATCGCGGCCTTCGACCAATTCGATGCCGAGCTTGTCGGCCAGAAAGGAGTGCTCGTAATAGGCCGAATTGTAGACGCCCGGCGTCAGCAGCACGACGGTCGGGTCGGATGCAGCCGATGGCGGCGCGACCGACTTGAGCGTTTCCAGAAGCTCGTCGGGATAATTCTCGACCGGCGCGACGTGATAGCGCGAGAACAACTCCGGAAACAGCCGCAGCATGATCTCGCGATTCTCCAGCATGTAGGACACGCCGGACGGCGTGCGCGCATTGTCCTCCAGAACGTAAAAGGTGTCGGCGTCGATCCGCACGATGTCGATGCCGGCAATGTGCACATAAATGTCGTGCGGGACTTTTTGCCCGTTCATCTCCGGACGGAATACCGGATTCTGAAACACCAGATCTTCGGGAACGATGCCGGCTTTGAGGATTTCGCGGCGGCCATAGACGTCCTTGATGTAAGCATTGATGGCTTTGACGCGCTGTTCGAGCCCGCGCTTTAACAGCTCCCATTCCTTGGCGGAAATGATGCGCGGGATGACGTCGAAGGGAATGAGGCGTTCCTGGGCCTCCGGATCGCCATAGACGGCAAAGGTGATGCCGATGCGCCGGAACAGAAGCTCCGCCTCGCGGCGGCGGAAATCCAGCACGTCCGGCTTGACCTCGGTGAGCCATTCCGACAACTCGGCATAGGCCGGTCGCACGGCGTCCCCGCTGCCTCGCATCTCATCGAACATATTGCCCCCGGCCCGGCTTCCACCGTAAAGGTTTGCGGCACCGCTATTTGTAGCAAGCTTCGCGCCAATTCGAACGCGCGAGGCGGTGGCCTGGTTTCCGTCGGGCGTGATATCATTGCCCACGTTTTGGGCGTTTTGACCATCATCGCGCCGTCCATGGAACCTGAATTTGTATGCCGTGTTATCGCGGCGGGGAGCCTGCAGCCATGCTTGAGCCGATCCTGATCGTTGGAATTGTGGTCGCCTGCACCGCCTGGTACGTGCAGCATAAGTGGCGAAAGCGCATGCGCAATCTCGCCGCGATGCAGCAAGCCATCCGCGATCCGACTGGGCTCGAAATGCTCGCCAAACGCTATGCCCGCGGCGATATCGATCGCGACGAATATTTGCAAAAGCGCAACGATATTCTCGCCTCCACCGTCGTCCCGACGCGATCCTGACCTCCCACCGTCCGTCTCGCGGTGGCTTGAGCCGCCCCTTCGGGCGGGCTAGAGCGGTGGAACAGGCGCAACACGGGGAGCGAGCGAGAATGTCCGACAGCGTGGCCGATGGGGCGGGCAAGACCGGCGCCGGGATTGTGACCGCCGCGGTCCTCGTGATCGGCGACGAGATCCTATCGGGCCGGACCAAGGACAAGAATATCGGCTATATCGCCGAATACCTCACCAATATCGGGATCGATCTCAAGGAAGTGCGCGTCGTTCCCGACGAAGAGCCGGAGATCGTCTCGGCTCTCAATGCACTACGCTCCCGTTACACCTATGTCTTTACCACCGGTGGCATCGGCCCGACCCACGACGACATTACGGCCGACTGCGTCGCCAAGGCGTTCGGCGTCGCGCTCGAATATCATCCCCGCGCGGTCGAGATCATGCGGGCGCGCGCCGCCGCGACCGGCGGCACGATGAACGAGGCCCGCATGCGCATGACCCGCGTTCCGGTCGGCGGCGAATTGGTGCTCAACAAAGTCTCGGGCGCGCCGGGCTTCCGCATCGGCAATGTCATCGTCATGGCGGGCATCCCGAGCGTGATGCAGGCGATGCTGGACTATGTCACGCCTTCGCTGAAGACCGGCATTCGCATGCTCTCGGAAACGGTGCGCGCCGATTGCCGGGAGGGCGATATCGGCACCGAGCTCGGCGTGATCGCCAAGGCCAATCCCGACGTGATCATCGGCTCCTACCCGTTTCAGGATGACAACGGCAAGGCCAATACCAATGTCGTGATGCGTTCGCGCGATACGCAAAAACTCGCTGCCGTCAAAGCCGCCGTCGAGGCGATGCTGGTGCGGGTCAAGGCCGAGCTTGCCAAAGCCTGAGGTGCGGCGCGCAATCGCCGCCGTGATTCGGTCCTCACTGCAACTGTTGACGGCATGACCAGGCGACACGGCACCGCATCGGCTCTTGCACACGTGTTTTTCGTGCTGTGCGTGGCCTGTTTGCTGCCGTCGGTCGGTGCCGTCGCGGCGGACGGTCGATTGCGGGATTTCGGTGTCGTCTACCTGCATGGCAAGGGCGCGTGGCCGGGAGCGTTCAATGGCGGCATTTTGAGCGCGCTGCGCGACGAAGGCGCGCTCACCGCGACGCCGGAAATGCCGTGGTCGTTCCACCGCCGTTATGCCGCCACCTACGATCAGGCGATGGCGGAGATCGATACTGCTGTTGCCGGGCTGAAAGAAAAGGGCGCGCGGCGAATCGTCATCATCGGCCATTCGCTCGGCGCCAATGCGGCGATCGGCTATGCCGCGCGGCGCCCGAATCTCGCCGAGTTTGCCGGGGTGGTCGCGCTGTCGCCCGGTCACTTGCCCGAAGTCGGCGACATGCGCAGCTTCGTCGCCGGCGCGGTTGCGCGAGCCAAAAAACTGGTTGCCGAGGGCAAGGGCGACGTCGTGCAGACCTTTCCCGACATGGCGCAAGGCATTCCGCTGATCGCGCATGCCACGCCTACCGTCTATCTGAGCTGGTTCGATCCAGACGGCCCGGCCGTCATTCCTAAAAACGCGGCCGCCATCGGCGCTTCGCCGCATCCCGTGCCGCTGCTCTGGGTGGTCGGCAAGCTCGACCCGATCGACCGGCGCGGTCCAAGTTACGCCTTTGACGCCGCCGCCAAGAATCCGAAGAGCAAATATATTGAAGTCTTCGCCGGCCACCTGACGACGCCATTGGCCGCCCGCGCGCAAGTGGTGGCGTGGATCAATTCGCTGTGAGCGGCGCTCGCCTTGTTTGACTGCGCGCTGCTCCCTACCTTCCCGAAGCACGGTTGCATGAGCGGGGTTTTCTGCGGTGAGCGAAACTGAAGCCCTCTTCGGCGTTTTGCGGCAGTCGGCCGACGCTGACTGCACGGCCGCCATCGAGCGTGCGGTCAACGAGGCGCCTGACCGCGATTTGTGCCGCATCAACGTGCTCGCTTTCGCCGGTCGGCATGGTCTCGACGAAGAGCGCACAGTGGCCGCTTTCCTGCACGCGGCGCGGCTCGGCCTGTTCGAATTGTCCTGGAACGTCATCTGCCCCGGCTGCGGCGGCGTGCTCGACGCCAGTTCAACGCTGAAGACAGTCAACCGCGAAGAATATGCCTGCACGCTGTGCGCCACCGACTACAAGCCGACGCTCGACGAAATGGTGGAAGTCACGTTCACGGTAAGCCCGCGCGCCCGGCGCATCGCCGGGCACGATCCGGATTCGCTTCCCGAGGTCGAATATTACCGGCAGATTTTCTGGAGCTCCGGCGCCGATCTGCCCGAGGATTTGGCGGCGAAGCTCGAGGAATTCACCATCGATTCGATCGAACTGCCGCCCGGCGACAAGGCGGTGCTGTCGGTGCAGCTCCCCGAAGGTTACGTCATCGTGTTCGACCCGGTGACGCACGGCCGACAGATCATCGCCGTCAAGGGCGAGCCGACGCGCGAGCGCCAAACGCTGTCGATGGTGTTCAACAAGGTCCGGCCGCCGGAAGGCGGCGTCGAGCTGCGGCCGGGTCCGCTGCGCCTGTCGCTGGAGAACCGCACCGAGCGCCGGGTGCTGCCGGCACTGTGGATCGCCGGCGATGCGCTGCATCATCTGCTCGAATGCCGCCGGCCGTTCCTGACCGCGAAGCGGCTTCTGACCAACCAGACGTTTCGCGACATCTACCAGACCGACACGCTCGATCCCGATCAGCGGCTCAAGATCACGAGCCTGACTTTCCTGTTTACCGACCTGAAGGGCTCGACCGCGTTGTATGAGCGCGTCGGCGATCTCGTCGCCTTCGATCTGGTGCGCCAGCATTTCCGCGTGCTCTACGACATCGTGGCCGGCGAGACCGGCGCCGTGGTCAAGACCATCGGCGACGCGGTGATGGCGACGTTTGCGACGCCGGACCGCGCGCTTGCCGCGGCATTGCGCATGCGCGACGCCATGACCCGCATCAATGCCGAACGCGAGCACGAGGATCTGCTGCTCAAGATCGGCATTCACGAAGGCCCATGCCTCGCGGTCACGCTCAACAACAGCCAGGACTATTTCGGCCAGACGGTGAACGTCGCGGCCCGCGTGCAGGGTCTGGCGTCCTCGCGCGCCATCTTCGTGACCAAGCCAGTGATCGACAATCCGCGCACCGCGCGGATCATCGAGGATTTGGACCTGCACCCGGCCGAGCAGCGGGCGGCGTTGCGCGGCATGGCCGACGAGACGGTTGTTTACGAGATTCCTTGATATAATCTGACGGGATGACGCTGACCGAACTCGACCAGCCCCCGCAACCGGCAAAAGCCTTTCCGGTCTCCTGGGATCAATTCCACCGCGACTCCCGCGCGCTTGCATGGCGCTTGAGCGACGCCGGTCCGTTCACGGCGATCGTCTGCATCACCCGCGGCGGCCTGGTGCCGGCGGCGATCGTGTCGCGCGAGCTCGGCATCCGGCTGATCGAGACCGTCTGCGTCTCGAGCTACAACGGGACCCGGCAGGGTGAATTGCGGGTGCTCAAGGACGTCGCCGCAAGCGTTGTCGCCGCGGCCGGCGGCGAAGGTGCCGGCGTGCTGATCGTCGACGACCTGGTCGACACCGGCAAGACCGCCAAAGTGGTGCGGGCGCTGATCCCGCGCGCGCATTTCGCCACCGTCTACGCCAAGCCGCTGGGCCGGCCGCTGGTCGACACCTTCATCACCGAAGTATCGCAGGACACCTGGATCTACTTTCCCTGGGACACCGGGCTCGCCTTCCAGCCGCCGATCCGCGAAGCCGGCTTGTAGAGCTTGCGGCCGCGATCGGCTATGCTGGGGGTCACAAGCAGCGCGCAGGCTCAAAGACCGCCAGGAGGACCCCGATGGACGCCGTCACGCCAAAATCGAAGCACGACACCCCGGACACCCATTCCCACATCGTCCGCCCGGCCGAAATGGAATGGAAAAAGACCCGCTTCGCCGGCTGCGAAGTCAAAGGCCTGTTGTTCGACAAAGAGAGTGGCGTTGTCACCGCGCTGATGCGCTTTGCTCCCGGCGCGACGCTCCCCGACCACGAGCACGTCAAGATCGAGCAGACCTATGTGCTCGAGGGCAAGCTCGTCGACAAGGAAGGCCCGGCCAAAGGCTTTACCGTCGGCCCCGGCGAATTCGTCTGGCGCGAGGCCGGCAGCCGCCATGTCGCCTGGACGCCGGAAGGCGGACTTATGCTTGCCATGTTTCAAGTGCCCAACAAATTCTTCGAGACCGACGGCCGCGTGACCGACATTTCCGGCACCGACTGGGACAAATTGTGGGGCCACATCTTCAAGGATTAGGGCCTATCAAATCAGGTCTCCGGGGATCAACGCTCGAAGGTTTGGTCAAGCAGAAGGGCAGGGCGCGGGCCAAGTGGGAAGATTTCGGGACGAAGACATACGGTGAATGCGATGGATAAGAGCCGACACATGCTGCGCGCGATGCTCGGAGCCGCCGCTGTCAGCGCCGTGCTGACCGGCAGCGCGGCCGCCCAGTTGCCAATCCCCCAGTTTTCGCTCGAGAACGATAAGCACAAGACGCCGGAGGAGATCGCGCACGATAAGGCAATCGACCAGGCCTACCGGTCGGCGACAAAAAAAATCCCCGATCAGACCAGCGTCAACGATCCCTGGGCCACCGTGCGCCCGGCGCCGGCCGCAGCCATGGCCAAGAAGAAGCAAGAATTGTCGCGGGCCAAGAAGCAGGAATTATCGGAAGGCGCCAAGAAGCCTGGCGAATGAACCGCCGGCGTTGTGGCAGCGGTTTTTACTTTTCCGGTTCATGCTCTAAAAGTTAAGCGGCGGATTTGCGGTCCGCGCAAAGACCTGACGCAAGGCAGGCTTGGCGAAGCCGCTGCAAATATCCGCTGCGCGGACGTGGCGAAATGGTAGACGCAAGGGACTTAAAATCCCTCGGGGAGAAATCCCTGTGCCGGTTCGAGTCCGGCCGTCCGCACCAAACAAGCTGTTCTGATATCAATTCTCCCGCTCCTCACGCCCCCTTCACATCGATCTGCACGTCGACATTGCCGCGCGTGGCATGGGAGTAGGGGCAGATTTTCTCGTGCGCTTCCTTGGCGAGCGATTCGAGTTCAGTCTGCGGGAGGCTCGGGTCCGCCACATGCAGCTTTACGGCGAGCCCGAAGCCGCCGCCGTCGCGCGGGCCGATGCTCACTTCGGCAGTGACGCTCGCTTTGCTGGCATCCTTCTTATGCTGCTTGCCGACAAAATCGAGCGCGCCGCCGAAGCAGGCGGCGTAGCCGGCGGCGAACAGATGCTCCGGCGTCGTCGTGTTCGGTTTGCCGGGACCGCCCATCGCCTTGGGGACGGACAAGTCGGCGCGCACCGAGCCGTCGCTTGCCTCGGTGTGGCCATTGCGCCCGCCGGTGGCGGTCGCGGTCGCGGTGAAAAGCGGTTTGATCGTGTCCATGATATCCTCCAGAGGGTGGTCGTCCCGGGCTCGCTTTGCTGTGACCAGTTATTATGGGGCTTTGTTCGACGCATGTGAGGCGGCAAATGCGCCAAGGGAGGCTTGCCGCGCGCTGGCGGGAAGCCTGCGCTTCACCCATATTGTTTCGATGACGGGACGGCCTTGCAAACCCGGTGAAGACGTCAAAGGGCTGTGGCGGCTGTTGCTGCCGGGCACGCCGTTTCCGGCGTGCGGCGTGGCCGAAGAGGACGATGCCGCGCCGAGCAGCGGCGCGCAGAAGCAAGACAGCATACCCACGACGGCCGCGGACGCGCCTGAGGCGAAATCGGATTGATTTTATTCCGCCGGCCGCTCGCCGCCGGGCAGCGCGCCCGCTTCAAAGCTTTCGATAAAGACGTGGCCGATGCCGCGGGTCAGCGCTCCGGCGGTCAGCGCTGCTGTGCCGAGCCCGACCAACAGGCCGCCCGGTATCACCCACATCAGCGTGGTCGAGGCTGCGGTGCCGACGCCGGTCGGCACCGCGCCGCCAACCAGCGCGACGATAAGCGCGCGAGTGCGGTCGCGCTCGAATGGCACTTCATAGAGTGCGGAGAGCTGCCGCACCATGCGCAGATTGACCGCGGTGACGGCGCCGATATTGGCGACCGGCAGCGGCACCAAGCCGCCGAGCGCGGCGTAATTTTTATGGCGGGCGACGATCTTTTGCGCGGCTTTGTGCCGTTCCACCGCGAGATGATGCGGCAGGCCGGCAGCCGCGGGCGCGGCATCGTTGGCGGCCGGTGCGGAGGATACCGCCAGCGCCGGCTCGGCCGCCGCAACGGCGGCTGGCCGCGGCGATAGTGGCTGTAGCGGCGCCTCTTCGTCGGGCGCGGTAGAGCGGTCGAACGGCCGCAACGCGCCAAGCGGCTGGGTGATGGCTTTCGGAAGCGGTTTGCGGGTCATGCGGCGGCCTGCTGTGCGCCGAGCACCATGTCGACCTCTTCGGCGATCGCCGCGATCTCCTTGGCGGCCGGTCCTTTCCAACTGATGAGGCTCGGCGTGGCGCCCCACAGCGCGGCCTCCGGATAGGCGACGCGGTTCGCCATTTCGTTCTGCAGCACCGGCAGGCCGGCCGCGGTCAATTCGGCGCGGATATGTTTGGCGACCACCGAATTCGCGCGTGGTTTGCGTCAGCACGCAGCGAAACAGCGGCTGCCGTCCATCGGCACGGCCGGTGAGGAGACTCACCGTATCGAGCATGCGGTCAACGTCGAACGGCGATGGCTTGACCGGAATGAGCAGAAAGTCGGCAATCGCCAGGCAATCGAGCGTAGTGCGCGAGCGAAACCCGGGCGTGTCGATGATGACGAGACCGTTGCCGGCGGCAAGCCGCCGCGCTGCGGCCGCGGCCTCGTCGCTGGCGTCCTCGATGACGCTGACGCCGCCAAGTGCGCGCTCGCGCGCGGCGAGCCGCATGATCGAACGTTGCGGATCGGCGTCGATGAGGCTCGGACGCCGGCCGCGCAGGTGCCAATAGACCGCAAGGCAACTTGCCAGCGTGCTCTTGCCGCTGCCGCCTTTCATGGTGGCCACTGTGATGATCATGCCTGTCGTCTCCAGCCGTCCAAATAAAGGCCGTCCAAATAAACGCGAGGCGCACGCGAATCGGCGTCAAAATGGTATTTGATTCGCGGCGGACTGCCTATCGCCAATGGTCAAGACTATGGTCAAGACCACCTCAAAGGCAGGCCAGCCGGCGTCAGGATGAGCGGATGGCGACCGGAACGGGGCGGCGCGTCGCTTTCAGGAGCGGCCGGCGCACGCGATAGCGCGGCAGGAGATGGCGGATCAGCCCGAAGCCGCCAAGCAACAGGCTCGTCCACACCGCGACGCTGAAGTAAAGCGACATCCACGGTATTTCATTGTGCCAGCGGGCGAAGCTGTGGGTGACCACCCAATGGGTGGCGAGGTCGCGCAGCCCGGCGAACAGGCCGAGATAATGCGTGCCGCCGGCGAGCTGCGTCTGCCAGCGGGCGAAATACATCGGCACGTCGACGCCGCACATGAAGACGACGTAGCCCGCCGTTCCGGCCGCCAGGGCGGCGAGCGCCAATTGCGCGACGCCGCGAAAGCTCAAGGCAAGCCGGACAAGCGCAATGCCGATGAATGCGAAGGTTAAGGTCCACAACGAGTTCTCCAGGACGTTGCCTAAGAAATCCCTCGATATCACCGCATACCACGAGCAGCATTCGGCCAGCGCGATCACCGGCACGACCAGTTTGGCAATGTTTCTCGCCGTGTCGGAATGCGCGATCCGGCCGAGCTCACTCAGCACGATCGCCCACTGAATGACAAAGCACAGCTCGGCCACGGTGGCGACAGACCGGCCGACCAGCACGCTCGACAGCCAGGTATTGAACAGACAAATCCGCTGCACATCGGCGCGCGGCAGGATCGAGCGGAAGGCGCAGCCAAGCACGTAAGCCGCGCTTAACAGCGCGAGCGGCTCGACCGCGAAGGCAATGCCGCGCGCTCCAAACGGGTTGATGCGGTAGCAGGCGCGCAAACCGAATAGCAGGGCGATGTTGATCGCGCTGACCGTCAGCAAAAAGCCCCACCACACCGCAACCGGGTTGGACCACGACAGCCAGGCAAAACTCATCCGCAACTCGACATCATGTCATCGCACCCTCACAAGAACGTATCACTAACGACACATATGGCGAGAATGCGATACCGTCGCAGGGGAGCCTAAGGCCTTACCAGCAAAGCCGGAATTCACCGTGACGGTCCGGGTTAACGGGCCGTTAGGGCCGATTGCCTAGGTTGCTTCTCCTACGCCGTTTCACCGCACGCGCGGGAACGGGATTGCGATGGGCGCCATGGCAAAGTCTCGTAATCGCGCCGAAATGCGCAAAAAGCCGCGGCGCAGCTTCCACTACAACGCAAAGATCTTGACGGACCGAGATGCACAGGTCGCCTGTGCGATCGCCGATATCTCCCACAGCGGGGCGCGACTGACTGTTGAGGGTGACGCGGAGCTGCCGGTCGAGTTCGTTTTGCTGCTGACCCGTAACGGGGCGGCCCGCCGGCAGTGCCGTGTGATCTGGCGCGACGGCCTGAGCCTCGGCGTCAAATTTCCCGAGAGCCACTGACTGCAATCGTTTCGCGCCACGGGCCGCCGTCGGCGTTGCCATATTTGCGGCGCTAGCCCGCTGCAGACTGCCTTTGGGGATTTGGCGCGGGTTCGGCGCGAGTGGGCTTATCGATGCGTGTCGGCATTTTCATCGGTTGTAAATGGCGGCCCACTGCCTTGCAGGCTATCGCTCCGTCACGCGTCAGTCCGTCCACAGCCGTGGCGCACCCGGGACTAGCCGTCCTGCTGGCCGTCGTGGCCGGCGTCGCGCTCAGCGGATGCAGCGCGAACGATGGGGCGGGTGCGCTCCTGGTCGACCCGTCCCATTACAGCGCTTATCACTGCGATGCTCTCGCCACACAGTGGAAGGTTCTGGTCGCGCGCGAGAAGGAGTTGCGCGCGCTGATGGAGCGGGCGGATCAGGGCGCCGGCGGCGGCGTGATCGGCTCGCTGGCCTACCGGCCCGAATACGACTCCGTCCTGAGCGAAGAGAGACTGCTGCAGCGCACGGCGGCCGAGAAAAATTGCACCACAACGCCGCAATTCCAGAGCGATCAGGTCATCCGCTGAGCGGCATTTGTTTCCGCCGCGATCCTCAAAACACGCCGGTCGCCAATGCGGCGGCGATGGCAACGCCGCCGGCGGCGAGCAAGACGAGTGCGGCCGCGCTGCCGGCCGTTGCCTTGCCGCCGGCAAACGAGGCGGCATAGACCGCCTTGAGGATATTGTTGGAGGAGGCCGCGATCAGGATCGCGGCCGCGAGTTCGGCCGTCGGCCACACTGGTCGACGCCGCCTTGCGCCAGATTCAACACGAATGGATCGATGTCGGTTACGCCGACGATCGCCGGCGAGCCCGTAAATGCCGGATATCCCGAATTGCGATTTGGCCAGGCCGAGACAATGGAGACCGCAACGAACAACGCCGCAAAGATGGCCGCGGCGCCGAGTTCCAAAGGATTACCGGCCATCGCGGGCTGCATCTGGCCGCCGTGGCTGTTGGCGCACCGGCGCCGGCTGCCAGCCAATATTGCAACGCGCAGATCGCAAATCCGGCAAGCGACAGCGCGCCTAACGGCACGCTCAGGATGCGCGCCAGGCCCGACATTGAAGATCGCAACGACGGCTAAAATGCGCAAATACATGATTGCGGTGGCAAGCGTGATGCCGGCCTGCGCTTGGCGCTTGAGCGCCGGCTCGGCTTTGGCCTGCCGGGCCAGCACCACCGTGGTCGCGGTCGACGAATACATGCCGCCGAGCGCGGCCATCCACAGGCCGCGCGCCGCTGCGGCCCAATGGCGTTGCGC
>CAWHBC010000029.1:0-5952 GCA_963827465.1 uncultured Alphaproteobacteria bacterium | reverse complement strand
TCGTGTATTGCGAGGCGCCGATCACGGTGGCGCGGATGCGCGCGTCGGGCCGCGCCAGTTGCAGCCCGCTTGCCGCCAGCCGCGCCGCAATTCGGCGGCGAGCTCCGGCCCGAGATCGCCGAACGCCTTGGCCTCGCCGCCGTAGATGTATTCGGAGACGCCGCCGGAAAAGCTGACGTCGGACAATCGCGCCGCGATAGCCGAGCGGATCGAGCCGCAGCAGATCGGCGCCGCCGGCGCGCGGCGTGCCGCCGCGCATCGCTTCGAACAATTTATCGGCCATCACGGCGGCGAGCGCGTGCGCCTGGTCTTCGCTCAAGATCGCGCCGGGCTCGAGCTTGAGCCCAAGCTCGGCGCCGAAGCGGCGGCCGGCCTCCTCGAGCCGCACGATGCGGCGCTCGCTCGTCGAGCACGACGAGCCGCGCGCCGATATCGAGCGCGGTGACGTCGGTCACCTTGCCGTCGGCGCAGACCGCGATTTTGGCGGTGCCGCCGCCGACGTCGACATTCATCACCGCGCGCGGCATTGCGGATCGAGCGCGCCACGGCGCCCGAGCCATAGGCCGCCATCACCGATTCCAGGCTGTCGCCGGCCGAGACCGCGACCATGCTTGCCGGTCTGCCGGGCGAACAATTCGCCGATGGCGCGCGCGTTCTTCCGCCGCACCGCGACGCCGGTGAGGATCAGCGCGCCGGTATCGATCTCGTCGGGATCGATCTTGGCGTCCTTGTATTGCCGGTCGAGGAACAGTGCCGAGCGCGTGGCGTCGATCTCGTCTTCGGCCGGCATAGGGCGTGAGCAGAATGTCGGATTGATAGAAGCTCTCGCGCTCGGTGACGACATAGCGGGCATCGAGCCGCTCCAGCACGATGCGCGAGAAAACGAGATGCGAGGTCGACGAGCCGATTCGACGCCGACCGAGAGCACGCACAATTCGTCCTCTTCGCCGAAGGTGCGCCCGGTATTGGAGAAGAAGATGCGGCCGCCCTGAGGGACCGTCGCTCACGCCGCTATTCTTTCGGCAGCAAGCCGCGGTAATCGCGCTCGTAATATTCCGGCCGCATGCGGTTCTCGGCGCCTTCGCGCTGCATGCGCTCGGCATATTCCTGGCGCAGGAACGGATCCTCCATGTAATAGGGGATCGCGGTGCCGCCTTCGGGAATATCCATCGCGGTGTAATCGGTGTGCTTCTCGCCGGGCGGGCCCGGCTCGCGGCCGGGATTGTGCGGGCCGAACCAGGCGGTGAGGCGGAACGGCTCCTTCGAGGCGCCGAAATGCTGGTGATACCAGCGCGCGCCGCCCGGCGCCGCCGACACCATGCCGACCGGCTCGTAATCGACGCGCTTGACCTGCTCGGCCTTGCCGTCCTTCCACGGCGTCAGACCCAACTGCTCCGGCCAGGTGTAAGTGTAGCCCTTGCCCTTGATGCAGATCAGCACCGCGGCCGAGGTATGGGCGTGCGCCTTGGAGTAATGGCCGTTCTCGTGCTGGCCGATCCACAGATAGAAGGTGTTGCCGGTCATGAACGGCTCGACGCGGCGCCAGCCGGGCGAGCGGCGGTTGTCGAGCGGCAGATCGCAATTGACGATGTCGGGAATGAAATTGGTGCGCCGCATGGCGAGCCCGCGCACCGGATCGGGCTCGATGTCGTCTTTGTATTTGTAGAAATCGTCGGCGCCCGAGAAGCGGTCGCGGAACTGATACGGGCAATTGAAGATCATGTCGGCGTTGTTGATGAGGTTCATCAGATTGGGCGCGGTGGTGCCGGCCAACAGCAGCGCCGGCGCCGAAGAGGCATTGACGATGCGGTGCATGGCGTTGACCGGGATCGAGAACAGCGAGCCCTTCTGCCACTCGAACACGTGGCGCTTGGTAGTCGCCGTCGAGCCAGACCTCGGTCGAGCCGCGGCCTTCGACGACCAGATAGATTTCCTCGTAGAGATGCTTTTCGGGATGCAGCGCGCCGGCGCCCGGAACCTCGACGACGTAGGAGCCCCATTTGCCTTCGGTGCCGTGGAGCTGGATGTAGCTGCCGCGGCCGCCGAGCCGCGGCCACGGCGCGAGCGGCAGGTTCTGCACCTTGCTCACGCCGATATCGCGATAGATCGGGAATGTCGTCGGATTCCATGAACAGGTCGTACGGCGTCTTCGGCCGGCCGAACTTGCCGAAGCCGGCGCGCTTGAATCCGGTCGGCTCGTGCCAATGAACCTGGCCGGTGATCTCGTGCATGGGCATCCTCCGGATGCGATCGGTTGCGCCAAGGAAGGAACCGCGCAGCGGTCTGCGCTTGCGGCACAGCGATGATCGCTTCGATTGCCTAGGCTTTCACCCCATGTACAATGCGCCCCACTCGATTGCAATGCGACGGCAATCGCCGCAAGTCATTGTGTCTCCTGGAGGTTTTGGTGTGCCGGCGCGTGTTCTGCCGCTTGTCTTTCATGGCCAGGCCGGGCCGAGCGGCCGCAATGTCCAGGTCGACCGGCTGGTGATCGCCGGCTGGACCGGCCGCGACAAGGCGGCGCTGGAAAAGCACATCGCCGAGCTCGAAGCGATCGGCGTCAAGCGCCCGGCGAGCGTGCCGATCTTCTACCGCGCCTCGACGGCGCGGCTCACGACCGACGAAGCCATCGAGGTGCTGGGCGAAGCCTCGAGCGGCGAGGCGGAGTTCGTCCTGTTGCGCCACGGCGAGCGGCTGTGGGTCGGCGCCGGTTCCGATCATACCGACCGCGAGGTCGAGAAATACGGCGTCTCGGTGTCCAAGCAGATGTGCGACAAGCCGATCGCGCCGGCATTCTGGGATTACGAGGAGATCGCGCCGCACTGGGACAAGCTGGTTTTGCGCGCCCACATCGCCGAGGACGGCGCGCGGGACGCTCTATCAGGAAGGGCCGGTGAGCGCGATGCTCGATCCGGCAACGCTGATCGAGCAATTCGGCGGCAAGGCCGGCCTCGAAGAGGGCACGCTCATGTTTTGCGGCACGCTGGCCGCGCGCGGCGGCATCCGGCCTGCCGAGGTCTTCGAATTCGAGCTTGAAGATCCGGTGCTGGGGCGCAAAATTCACCACCAATACCGCGTGCAGACCTTGCCGGTGCTCGGCTGAATGAAGGGAGAGCGCAAACGTGCCGATGAACAAGCCGCATCTTGAGTTTCACAAGCTCGACATGAGCCAGGGCTGGGTCGACGCCACCGGGCTATCCGTCCGGCATCCAGCAGAAAATCCTGGCAAGCGATCTCGACGAGACGCGCAAGATGGGCAGCCGCACGCGGCTTCTGCGCTTCGCGCCCGGCGTCTATACCACCGCGCCCGTTCGTGCACGATCATTGGGAAGAGGTTTATCTGATGTCGGGCGATCTCATCGTCGGCAATGACGACAAGGGGCGAGGGCGGCGAAGCCGTTCGAAGCGCCGACCTATGCCTGCCGCCCGCCCGGCATCTATCACGGTCCGTTCAAGTCCGATCGCGGCTGCATGCTTTACGAGATTCATTATTACGATGAGAGCGGGAAGTAGGAGTAGAGTGGGCAAAATTCGCCGTGGCGTGCCGGCGTGGGCAAGGCGCGTAGTCGGACTTTGCCCACGCCGATGCGCTTCGCGGCGCGCCATGCTTACCCTACAAGAGAAAATGACAATGCCGGAGCAAACAAAGCCCGTGCTGCGGCCCTATCTCGCCGCGACGCCCGATATTGCCGCCGGCAGGCAAACGCCGCGGCAATTTCTCGAGCGCTCGCTGGAATTGCTCGACGTCCTGGGAACCGCGCATCGGCGCTTTCGTCACCACCGATGTCCCGGCGGCGCGCGCCGCGGCGGACGATGCGACCGAGCGCTGGCGGGCCGGGCAGCCGCGCTCGCCGATCGACGGCATGCCGGTCGGCATCAAGGACATCATCGAAACGGTCGATATGCCGACGCAAATGGGCTCGCCGCTGTTTGACGGCTGGCGATCGGAGAAAGACGCGGCTTCGGTGCGCGCGCTGCGCGATGCCGGCGCCGTCATCCTCGGCAAGACCGTGACGACGGAATTCGCAGCCTCCGAGCCGCGCGGCACGCGCAATCCCTGGAACACCGCGCATACCCCGGGCGGCTCGTCGAGCGGCTCGGCCGCCGCGGTCGGCGCCGGTATCGTGAGCGCCGCGCTCGGCACGCAGGTGATCGGCTCGACCATCCGGCCGGCAAGCTTCTGCGGCTGCGTCGGCTTCAAGCCCAGCGTCAACGCGATCAACCGCGAAGGCAGCCACGATTACCAGAGCCAGAGCTGCACCGGAGTTCTCGGCGCTTCGCTCGCCGATGTGTGGCAGGTCGCTTACGAAATCGTCGCCCGTGTCGGCGGCGATGCCGGCACCGCGGGCCTGCGCGGACCGGACGCGCTGCCGGCGGCGCAAAAGCCGCGCCGTCTCGCCGTGCTCGAGACCGCCGGATGGGACAGCGCCTCGGCCGGCGCCAAGCAGCAGCTCGGCGAATGCGTCATGCGGCTGCACTCGGCCGGCATCGAAATCCGCACCCGGCAGAACGACGACAAGGTCGCGGCGCTGGAGAACGATCTCAGCAACGCGTCCGAACTGTCGCATCGCTGCAACGGCTGGGAGACGCGATGGTTCTTCCGCACCATGCGCGACCGCGACGCCGCCAAATTGAGCCGTGACGTCATGGAGCGCGCGGAGAGATACGAAGATATGACGCTTGGCCGATCATCGCGCCGACTTGCGCGAGCGGGCGCGGCTGCGCGCGGTCCACGCCGAGCTTGCCGCCAATTGCGACGCCTGCATCGCGCTTGCCGCGCCGAGCAATGCGCCCGAAGGCCTGGCCATCGACCGGCAGCCCCGAATTCGCCGTGCCGGCCTCGCTGCTCGGCGTGCCGGCGCTGTCGCTGCCGGTGTTCGGCGTCAATGGCATGCCGCTCGGCCTGCAGCTCATCGGCTTCTTCGACCGCGATGCCGAAACGTTTGCCATGGCGAACTGGCTGATGTCGTCGCTGTTGGCGGCGCGATAAGAGCGAGACTGGCGGCATTCCTCCCCAAAAATATGAGACACGCATGCGCACGATCGATGCCTTCAATCACTTTTTCCCGAAGCGCTATTACGACGCGCTTCTCGAGACGCCGGCCGGCGCCAAGGACCTCGGCAAGCGCGTGCGCGGCATTCCGGCGCTGTCCGACGTCGATTTGCGGATTTCCATCGTCGAATCCTTCGACGATTACACGCAGCTGCTGTCGCACGGCCTGCCGCCGATGGAGCGGCTGTGGGGACCGGACAAATCGCCGGACATGGCGAAGATCGCCAATGACGGGCTCGCCGAAGTCGTCGCCAAGCATCCGAAGCATTTCGTCGGCTGGTCGGCGCTGTTGCCGATGAACGCGCCGGAGGCCGCCGCGAAGGAGGCCGAGCGCGCGCTGGAAAACGGCGCCAATGCCGTGCAGCTCGGCACCAACGCCAACGGCGTGCCGCTCGATGCGCCGGAGTTCCTGCCGATCTTCGAGGTGATCGCCAAATCCGGCAAGCCGATCCTGCTGCATCCGGCGCGCACCCGCGACATGCCGGATTATCCGACCGAGAAATATTCGAAATACGAGATCTGCAGCGTGCTCGGCTGGCCCTACGAGACCGGCGTGACGCTGGCGCGGCTGATCTTCTCCGGCATCATGGACCGTTTTCCCGATCTGAAAGTGATCGCGCATCATCTCGGCGGCGTGGTGCCCTATCTCGAAGGCCGCGTCGGCCACTCCTTCGATCAGCTCGGCGTGCGCACCTCGGACGAGGATTACGGCGCGATCCTGAAATCGCTGAAGAAGCGGCCGTTCGATTATTTCAAGGATTTCTACGGCGACACCGCGGTCGAAGGCGCGCGCGCGGCAACGGTCTGCGGGCTCGATTTCTTCGGCGCCGATCACGTGCTGTTCGCGTCCGATTGCCCGTTCGACAAGGAAAAGGGCCCGGGCTACATCCGCGACACCT
>CAWHBC010000028.1:0-54441 GCA_963827465.1 uncultured Alphaproteobacteria bacterium | reverse complement strand
TCGTCAGGTTCATCATGAATGCGCCGTGCTGGAGTGTGACTAGTGCGTAGTTACCGTTCTGATCAGTCGAGCCGTTTTTGTCCACAGTGGTCACTGTCCCGAAGTCGCCAATGGCCCCCGTGATCGTTATGGATTCGGTCTGAGGCGTGAACTGTGACCCAGTACTTGATCAAACCGCGGAGGGGTGTGGATGCAGCCCCGGAGCTGGTCGAAATCACTGATAACGATGCGGTCACGAGGCCCGCCACAAGAGAGGCAGCGACAAGATTGCGGATGACTCTGTTTGCGTGCACGTTTCCCCCAGATTCGGCCACCTCCTAAGTGGCGACCGAATCGTATGGCGACCTTCAAGCCGCCTGCAACCCCCATAGCGACGCTGGTGCCCACTGAGATACAGTGGTGCCGTCTGGCGGTTCCGGCGAACGGGGGCACCTCCCTCGCAGGCCTCGCCCTGCGGAATGGATCGGGGCCAGCAGAGTACGGTCGCAGCAGGGAAAGGGGGTTGACATATCCGAGAAGTCTCCTCGAAAGACCGCCACCAAGAAGTCCGGGAAGTCGCTCAAAGAGAAGCGTCAGGCCAAGAAGGACAAGGAGCAGACTCGCAAAGAGTTCGGTCGCTGATCTCGGACGGCCTGCGGATGCAGCGCAGGCGCGTAGCGATGCCGGGCGATCCAGTGGGGTGCCTCACCCCCGGCGAACTCGGCGACCCCGTAGGCACCATGACCGAAGCACAAATGGAAGCACCCGCGTCATCGAAGCAGGTCCACTCCAGCTGTGGCCGCGAACTCAGTGAGCGTCAAGGCGAGGTCCCGAGGCCGCCGAGTCAATCTCTTCATGGCTGAAATTCATCGCCGTATAGAAGTCCTGAAGATAAGCAAGGTCAGATGCATAAAGGTTCTCGACCACGTCAGTCGATACGGTCGTCATCGTCCCCAGAGACATGATGACCCTCGAGAGGACCAAGATCGTGAGGCGAGGGTCATCGGGTCCACTGATTGATGGGTCCCTAAGGGGTTCAGCTCGTCGCGGGTCGTCGCCAGGCGCATTATTCCCGTCCTGTGCCGTCGGCTGTTCTCGTCGAGGTAGCCCCTGGGGAGGATGAACTCGAACTCACGTGCTATTGGCGACACGCTTACGACCCTTCACATCGCAGTAGTAGCAGTCGGGTCCTTCTCGAGGGGTCAGTCGACCGCCGAACTCTGGCGAAGGATATGCCGAGCTGACGAGGAGGGCCCATTCCCAACGTTCGGGGTCACCCCTAAACCGGCTGCCAAGATTGGACAAAACAGCTAAGCGGCTGCGTGCACGGAGCTTTGGTGATCGCCCCATCAGCCACTAGGGCGGTGCAGTGGGGACACACGGTCAAGTCAGAAGTTGAGGTCGGAGCCGTGCTCTGCGTTGGCTGGCGGTCGGGATATGACCCATGGTGTCCGTATTTGTGTTGATGGTGTGTCGCAAAGCAAAGCGGAATGACAGCGATGAGGACTCCGACCAACATCAGTGGAATGCAGATGGCTAACCAAGCCATTGGCTTGCTCCTTGTTTGGGTTGGTGCGACTCCAATGGCCCCGGCCGCACGCTTCCCCCCAACCGCCATTTCAACCCTCTCATGGCGACCTTTCGATTTCAATCCTTTTCAGATGAAATCTGGATGTCATCTCCCAGCGCTCGCTGTCCCATGGTGCCGCTAGTGCACTCCATCCCGGCGTACGGGGGCAGCGTCTCAGATACGTTGAAGTCGTGGAAGACACGGAAACGGGGATCAATGTCCGGTGTCGGGTCAACTGGCTGTCTCCACTGCCCCTGTTCGTGAAGGCCAATGTCACGATTGATGGGAGGTCGGAAATCCGTAGCTGGGGAAGGTACTTCTTTCCGACGCCACCTGGGTGTCATGAGGTCTCCGTATCCTTTCGTTGGCGAGGTGGGCCTGATCCCGAGGCGAGCACGACCGTGAATATCGCAGCCGGAGAGCAGGTCTCCCTGGAATACCGCACACCCCTAATGCTGGGCCTTGCCTTCGTAGGGAAGCCTGCTCTACGAGTTATCAGTCACGATCGCTAGCCAAAGGCCGCCCGGCCTATCTCACCCTCCCGGTGAAGAGGGGCAGGGTGACTGGCCGACGACGGAGGTATCCAATCCGGCGTTGGGGCAGCTCCTATGTCCTGGCGCTCGTCGTGAAGTAGCGACCTCTGTAGTGGACTAGCGGCTGCATCGGATTGGGGTCGAGCTCCACTTCATCGATCGAGCCACGGATCATTAGCGAATAACCACTCTCAATGAACCCCATGAGAGTGGCCGATGAGCGGGTCGTTACGTCACTGAGCACAGGGCCATAGTCCGACCTGACGACGGAAAGACCCTCGAACGGATCTCCCGGGTATCGCAACGCAAACTGGTCGGCGATTCGGGCGTGCGCCTTGTCCAGCACGTGTATGACGAACCGCTTCGACGCACGCACCGCGTCCCAGAACGACGAATCCGGAGCAATGAGACCAAGAACCGATGGAGGGTCACCTTCCCCAACGAGGATGGACGACACCGTGATTCCTTCCGGCCTGCCCTCGTTTCCGTTGGCGGTCCAGATCGTGACGGGCATCGGGATTCGGCCACGGAAACGCCGTATGCGATCTCTCTTTTCCACGGGAAGCTCGAACGGATCAGAGCCGATGCGCTTGAACCCGTCCCCAATGCCCACGTCGAAACCTTATGCCGAGAGGCCGACTCGTCAGGTCCGAGGGCCTGCTCCGTCGCTGTCGAACTGCCCACCGTCCCGGCAGGGTGCGGAGACGTCCTGGTGGGTATCCCCCTAGTGCCTGCTTGAGACTTGGTGCAGGCCCTGCGATTCATCCGTAGCCTTTAGAGGTCCCTGGCGGGATTACTCGCAAAGTGCCTGTCGCCGGTGTGAGCCGGTGGCATTCGCCCGAAGAGTCTCCCGCCAGGGCTTCGCCACGGAGTGGCTCAAAGAGGATCGAGCACCAATGGCCGGCAATCCCCTGACCGGTCTCCGGCAACCGAAGGGTTCGTGTCGACCCGCAATGCGCTGACGGTCGAGCAGGTCGAAGCCCTGGCTGCTGCAGTGGATCCGTGGTGGCGCCCTTCCTACTCGTGCTCGCCTGCTGCGGATTGCGTCCCGGCGAGGCCCTCGCCCTCCGTGGAGGCATCTTGACGACCTGGGCCGGCTGACCGCGGAGGGGGCTATGAGCGAGCACCGGGGCGTGCTGCTGGAGCGAGACACCAAAACGCACAGGGCTCGAGTTGTGCAGGTGCCACCTCGGGTCTCCAAGAGCTCCGAGCACATCTGGACGCCTTCGTCGAGGACGACCCGGGGGCATTGCTCTTCACGGCGCCCGCTGGCTCCCCGGTGCGGATCGCCAACTGGCGCCACCGGGTGTGGCAGCCGGCGGCCAACGCCATCGGACTGCCGGCCTGGGCAACGCCGTACGTACTGCGCCACACCGCGGCGAGTCTGATGGCCCAACGAGGGGTTCCGATCTCAGCAGCGGCTGCTGCACTAGGGCACGATCCGTCGATCTTCCCGAGGATCTACGCCCAGCTCTATCCGGGGGACCTGAGGGCCGTCGCCGATGCGATGGACCTCATTCGGTCCGCGGTCACCAACGAACCGCTGTGGTCCGCTGGTGACCGCGAGGGCTCTCCATCGCGCGGGGAAACGCGGGGACAAATCGTCCGGCCCCGAAGGGCTCGAACAGAAACGTCTCCTGAACTGCTCTTTCTGGTCGGGCTGCCGGGATTTGAACCCGGGACCTCTTGACCCCCAGATACAGGACGCTTAGCGATGCACTCGGGGGCGTTTGTCCAGGATCGACGGGACCAATTTTGGGAGGAGTTAAGCGCGGCACACGTCTCACCGGTTCGGTCGTTTCTTACGCTTTTTCCGAGCCTTTGACCGATTCGCGGTCTGCTTTTTGACGGCCGCCTTGGTCCCCGGCGGCAAGGCTTTGGGTCCTTGGATCCTGCCGGATTTTCTTGGCAATGCCCTAGGACCGCCTTGGGGCAACTGGTCGCGCTGGTAGCTATCCACTGGCAACGTCGGGCCGTGCAAGCTTCCCGCCTGACCTCGCCGATCCATGACGTCGAGTCCCCTCATGATGAATATGCAAATGAGCAGAACTCCTGCAACAATCCCAAGCGCTGGCAAGAGCTGCCCGTGGCCCGTAGCTAGTCGGTCTGGAATATCGCGTCGAGCGGAAACGGATTTGTGTATTCGGACGGTGTCGGCGAGACCAATACCGGAGCGCTATGGCTGCAAAACGCATGGAAGATCGTTCCCAACGTCAAGCTCACGCTCGGCGGCCGGCTTGAGACCTGGCGGGCATTCGACGGCTACAACGTCAATACCGTCGCCAACGGCGCCGGCACCGTCATCACTTCAAGCACGGCGGTCAATCAGCCGGAATTGAAGTCGACCAATTTCTCGCCCAAGGCGTCGCTATCCTATGACGTGAACAAGGATTGGAACGTCACAGCGAATTTCGGCGAGGCCTATCGCTATCCGACGGTGACCGAGCTCTACCAGAATGTGTCGAGCGGCGGCATCGTTTATCTGCCCAATCCGAACCTGACGCCTGAACAAGACCTCAACAGTGAGATCAACATCGAACGTCATTGGCAGGACGGCCGGGTGCGGCTCACCGGCTTCTACGAACGTACCAACAACGCCATCATCTCGCAGTCGAACCTGGTGACCTCGGCCACCGGTACCCAAGCCGTAGAAACCAGCATCAGCAACGTCGCGGCGATCCAGATGCAGGGTATCGAGGCATCCGCCGACAAGGATAACGTGTGGCTCACCGGGCTGCGCTTGTTCGGCAGCGTTACTTATGTCGACTCGCGTATTCTTTCCGACCCCACTTGGGCGGGCACCAACCCGCTGACCGGCTTGCCCGATACCGTGGTCGGCAAGCGTGTGCCCTATGTCCCGGATTGGCGGGCTACCGCCGGCTTCACCTACAAGGCGGACGAGCATTGGAGCTGGACGGTTGCGGGGCGCTATAGCGGCAAAATGTACTCCACGCTCGACAACTCGGACATCGTTTCCCACGTCTACGGCGCATTCGACGAATATCTCGTCGTCGATACTAAGCTGCATTACGAGGCGACCGAAAACGTTTCGTTCGATCTCGGCATCGACAACCTCTTCAACGAACAATACTTCCTGTTCCACCCATTCCCGGGGCGGACTTATGTGATGGCCGGGCGCGTCAAGTTCTAGAACCACGATCCGCGTTCGGAAAAGGCACCCGCCACCGCCCGCAAAACAGAGATGCAACGACATGCGAAAAACTGTCTTTCTTTTGTCTCTCCTCATCGCGGTGTCAGCCGCCGACGTCGCCTTCGCTCATGCTCATCTCGACCATGCCAGCCCCGCTGTCGGTTCCACCGTGGTGACCGCGCCGCAGGATGTCACAATCTGGTTCACGCAGAATCTCGAACCCGCCTTTAGCTCGGTCGAGGTGACCAATTCGTCCGGCGCCGCGGTCACGCAGGGTGCGGCGCAGATCGGCGGCAACACGATGCGCGTCGGGCTCAAGACGATCGGGCCGGGCAGCTACGAAGTGCATTGGAAAGCGGTTTCAGTCGATACACACAAGACCGAAGGCACATTCTCCTTCACCGTCGACGGACACTGAGTGGATAATCTGCTTTTCTATGCGCGCGCGGTGCATTTCGCGGCCACCCTCTCGGTGGCCGGCGTGGTGTTTTTCATCGTCTTGATCGCGGGGCCGGCGCTTCGCGGCACTGCAAGCGACCCGCGCATCGCGGTCGCCATCCGGGGCCGGCTCGCCTGGATGGCGTGGGTCAGTCTCGTCGTGGCGCTCGTCTCCGCCGTGCCCTGGCTCGTCATCGTCGCCGAATTGATGAGCGGAGAGCCGCTCGGCGAGCTCTATGCGCAGGGCGTGCTGGGAACGGTGCTGACACAGACCGACTTCGGCATCGACTGGCTGTTGCGCGCCGTGCTCGCCTGCGCGCTCGGCGGGCTGTTCGTTCACGTCTTTGACGCCAAAGCCGCGGCCTCGCGGACTTTGAAAGCGGCCACCGGGATTGTTGCCGCCGTTTATGCCGGCAGCCTGTCCTGGACCGGTCATGCCATCGGCGGCCAGGGCGTCGAAGGCGTCCTTCATCCGGCCGCGGACGTGCTGCATCTTCTTGCCGCGGCGGCCTGGGTGGGCGGCTTGCTGCCGCTCGCACTGCTGCTGACGATGACGCGCGCGGACACGGCGGCGCTCGCGATGGCGCGGACGGCGACGCTGCGCTTTTCCAATCTCGGCATTGCCAGTGTCGCGGCGCTCGTCGTCAGCGGCCTTATCAATTCCTGGTATCTCGTCGGCAGCATCCCGGCTCTGACCGAAACCGATTACGGCCGGCTCTTGATGATCAAGCTCGTTCTGTTTTTGGTCATGGTCGGCATCGCGGCGGCGAACTGGTCGCGGTTGACGCCGAAACTCGTGCAGGAGGCCGACATCATCGCCGCGCAGCAGGCCCGGCACCGCTTGCGCCGCAACGCCGCGATCGAGGCGCTGCTTGGCACCGCCATCGTCGCCATCGTCGCCGTGCTGGGCACGCTGCCGCCGGCAAGCCACATCGGCCAGCACACCCACGCCGGCGCCATTCCCGCCGACGCGACGTTCCAGCACATTCACGGCGAAGATGGCATGGCCGACGTCACCATCGAACCGGGCCGTGTCGGCATCGCGCGCGCCACCATCCAGCTTTGGGACGGCGATTTCGCGCCGCTGACGGCCCGCGACGTGACCTTGACGCTCACGGCGCCGGCGCCGGGCAGCAAGCCCGTGACCCGCACCGCGTTGCAGAACTCGGACGGCGCCTGGATCGTCAACGGCGTCGCCCTCACCGCGCCGGGCAATTGGACGGTGGCGGTGCACGCTACGCTGCCGTCCGGGACCCGGCTGGACCTCGAAGCACCCGATCGTGGTCGACGCCAAATAGCGCGCAAGCGCCGCTTCGGCGCCGACCTGAGTTTTCAAGCGCGTTTCACGAGGTCGGCGTCAGCCCCGCCAGATTCTTGAGCTTGGCGATCGCCGACGCATCGTCCTCCTGATAGGGAATGACGGTAACGAACTTATCGTCCGGCCCCATCAGATAGATGATGGCGGAATGATCCATGGTGTAGCTGCCGTCATCGGTCGGGATTTTCTTGTAATAGACGCGGTACTCCTTGGCGATCTGGGCGATCTCCTCCGGCGTGCCGGTGTAGCCGCGGATGTGCTTGTCGAACGACGACAGATAGGCATGCATCGACTGCACCGTGTCCCGCTCCGGATCGACGGTGACGAACACATAATTGAGCTTGTCGGCGTCCGGACCGAGTTTTTTGATCCAGCGCGACAAGTCAAGCAATGTGGTCGGACAGACGTCCGGGCAGAAGGTGTAGCCGAAATACATCGCGTAGGGTTTGCCGGCGAGCGTCTTCTCGGTGACCTTTGCGCCGGTGTCGTCGACAAGCGTGAACGGCCCGCCGATCGCCGCGATGGCCGCGACGCCGTGGCCGCCCGCGGAACGAAACGGCGTAGACCGCGCACAACGCGACCGCGGCAAAGCCGAGCAAACCCGGCGGCAGCCGGCAGATCCATTGGCGGGTCGCGCATCACTTCATCTCCATCTTGCCCATGCCCGCCGCCGGATTGCCGTTGCCCATGCCGCCCATATTGCCCATGTTGCCGCCTTGTATCCTGCATGGCACCTATCGCCTGGACCGGCAACTGTGACCGAAATAGTCCCGGCCTTCGCAAATGTCAGCTTCAGCGGAAAAGTCTCGCCGGCAGTGAGTGGCTTTTTCAGCCCGATCAGCATGACGTGGTAGCTGCCGGGCTTGAGCACGACCGAGCCATTGGCCGGAACCGGCAGGCCGTCCGGCGATCTCCCGCATCTGCATGATGCCGTTTTCGACCTTCATTTCATGAATTTGCACTTTGTCGGCGACGTCCGACGAAGCACCGGTCAATCGTCGGCGGCTGCCGGACTTGTTGTCGATCGTCATATAGACGGCGCCGGTCTTGGCGCCGGCGGGTGTTGCCCGCGACCAAGGCTGTTCGACGGTAATGCGAGGCTGCTGCTTGCTCCCTGAGCGAGAGCCGGAGCGGCAAAGCGCGATCAACAAAGCCGCGAGAGCGAGTTTCGAAAAAGTAGCGCATGGTGTTCTCCGTAAGCGCATGAGTGAAAATGCTCCGCCGGAGCGGAGCAGGCTTCAAGCGTCAGACGGAGACGGCGGGTGGCGCGCGCGGCTCGCCAAGCCTGTGGCGGAATTGCGGGACGAACGGTCCCTTCGCCGAGCGGCTGCGCGATAGGCGGCAATCGGCAAGCCCGAATAGGCCGGAAACGCCGGGGCTTCGCCCATCGGTCGCGACGTGGCCGGCGCTTTGCGCGGCGACGAAGCAGAACGGACACTGCGGCCGGGTCCGGCGTTTTGCCGGTCGGCCGGTGCCGGCGCAGTCGCGGTGCGACGCATAGCTGCAGAGGACGAAGCCAAGCTGGTCCGGCGCCGCGCCCGCCGACATGCCAAGCCCGACGCTTGCCATCATCGCCTGGATGGCGAGCGAATAAGCGATGTAAACGGCCAACAGGCCGCCCTTCGATTGCGTCCGAACAAATTGTCGCAGGCGTCGCATGGAAGACGATCCTAGCACGGCCGCAGCGCGATTGCGACACGCGGCAGGGAATACATGCCGGAGGGCGGGGTTATTGGAGGGCCGCTGCATCGGCTTCGACCCAAATCCAGGAGGGAATCATGCGTCGTTCGTTCATGATGGCAATCGCCGTTGTTACCGTGGCTGCGACCGCAGCTTTTGCGCAGATGGCGCCGACCAAGACCGGCGACAGCGCCAAGGGCAAGGTGCTGACCAACGACAAGGGCATGACGCTCTACGTTTTCGACAAAGATTCCGACGGAAAATCGGCCTGCAACGGGCCGTGCGCCGGCAATTGGCCGCCCTTGATGGCAAGCGCCGGCGCCATGCCAATGGACGGCTACACCATCATCACCCGCCAGGATGGCGGCAAGCAGTGGGCTTACAAAGGCCGCCCGCTCTATAACTGGAAGAACGACAAGAAGCCCGGCGACATCACCGGCGACGGCTTCCTCAACGGCGCCTGGCATATCGCCCAGCCGTAGCGCGGATTGCACGGCGGCACGACATGACGGCTGGCCGCGCGCTGTCGTGCTTGCGTCATTCAAAATCCGGAACGGGATTTAAAATCCCGAATAGAGCCGGAACGCGATGAGCGAGACCGGACCGCGATCGCGGTTATAAGCACGGATTGGCGATGAACTGATAATCGAGCGTCGCCTGCCAGTCACAGACCGGAAACTTGTAATAGGTCTCGATGATCTGCTCGAGACCGGGATGCGGCAGCATGCCGTCGCCGACCTCGATGCCGATGCCGCCGGCATTGAGAAAGGCCGCGTGCGCGGCCGAAATGCCGTTGACCACGCCGGCCAGAGCCGAACGTATCGTCGGGCCGGCCCCATTGCGTGCCTTTGAGCTGCAAGCCGGCCGCGACGGTGCGGTCGATGTCGGTATAGACGTCGGGCTCGACATCGCCGTTGGCGAAGCCGGCGCGCATGAAGACGCCGAGATCGGACGTGATCTCCTGTTCGGCATTCATGCTGATGCCGCCGCGGCTGCGATATTGCCGCACCGGCGCGGTCATGGCGGGACCGCCGACGATCAGCGCCAATTGCGACCGCATCCTGATAGCTGCCGAGCCGGGCGCGGCTGAGAAAGCCGGTAAACGCGATTTTGCCCGGATGCGACCACAACTCGCCAACGGCGTTCGACTTCGCCGATCCATTGGAATTGCCCGAAACTCGCATCGAGATCCGTGCTGTTGGGAACGATAGGCAGATCGAACAGGCCGCCGCGCACGGTCCAGTCGCCCTGATACCATTCGGCGGCAGCGCCGTAAGTATAGCCCCAGGCGTCGCCGGCATAATCGAATGTACCGGTGTCGATCAGTGCCCAGTTCATGAAATCCTGGCGCGGATTGGTGGCGTATTTGTTCTGTCGAACATGTCGGTCGGCGCGAACTTGCCGACGGTGAGCACCAGCGGTTCTGGTGGTCCGTGCCCTCGAATTGGTTCTGATCGGCAGGCACTTTCTGCTAGTCGCCGCCGAGATCGATGGTCTGCCGACGAAAGCGCGCTGGATGCGCGCATAAGGCACCGAAGCGCCGACCTTATAGGCGGCGCCGCCCGGATAGCCGGCGACGCCGACCGAATTACTCGGCCCGAAACCCTGATCGATCTCCGGATCGACCCACAGCTCGGCGCCGTCCCAAAGCTTGACGCCGGCAAAGAACATGGCGCCCCAGCCCTCGCGGCCCTGATTGGCATCGAGGCTGTTCTGGCCGTGATAGGGCGCAGTGAAACGGCGGCACATATTGCTCGACGAAGGTGGTCTGGCCGTGCAGCGCGAAACGGTCGAGCGCAAGCGCGCCGGGCGCTTTGGTGAAGGTGTCGGCGGCAATGTCGTCGCCGAGCTTGTAATCGAGGCCGACGCGCAATGTCTGCACAGCATAAGTCGGAATTGAAACGCTGCGCAGCCGGCGGGAAAGCTGACGCCGCGGCTGGCGTAATCGGTGAACAGATATTCGAGCCGCGCCGTCCAGCTCGGCGCCAGCGCGACTTCGACCCCGGCGCCGACCGCGCCGCCGACGCGCGGCACCATGAACAGGTTCTCCACCGTGCCGGGCATCGCGGTGCCGCCGACCGGAACGCCGGCAAGTTGCGTGCGGGTAAACTGATCGTAGCTCCAAGCGAAACCGCCGGTCGCATAGAACAGCCAGTTGCCCGGCGCATAACCGACGCGGCCGCGCAATGTGCCGAAGAACTCGGCCTGTTCGGCATAGCTCGCAACGCCTGTCGCCGGGGTGCCGAATATCGCCGAACCGCCGACCCTGCGCGCGGAAAAGCTCGGGAACGAAATATCGGTCTCGACACCGACAAGCCAGCGCGAAGCCAGCATGCGGTCATAGCCGGCTTGGAGACCGAGAAAATAGCTGCCGGTCCCCTTGAAGGCGTCAAACGAATTGAAGAGGTCGAGCGAACCGGACACTCCGGCGGTCGACGACCAGTCGGCGGTCCCCGCCGCGTAGCCGAAATGAGCGCCGATATGATAGCCCGTCCAGTCATAGGCAGGCGCCACGATAGGCGGCGGCGCTTTGGTCGGGAGTGCGGCAGAAAGATCGGCAGCGTGCGCGCCGCCGCCAAGCACGACCAGTCCGGCACCGGCTAACCACAGTCCCCGCATCGCACCCCCAACCCGCACTCCGTGATGGCCCTGCTTTGCTGCCATTGCGCCGACGACAATAACGTGACAGCGCCCGCCATCGAACGCCCGCTGCCTGCCCAGATTTGCCGGCGGACCGGTCCGCCTTTGTAGTCTAGGCTACACTATAGAGCGAATGCTACACAACGCAAAATTCTCAGGACCCGGGCGTTCACGTTCCAGGCACGCGGCCATGCGCCGAACCGCACATGCCGGCCGCCAGATGGGCCGAAAGCGATGCGGTCCCCCGCGGGTTCGACTTTTGCCGGCGCCATGCTATATACTATACCCCCTACCCTATGTGGAAACCATTCCGTCGGAAGGGCCGTCAATCGTGACCCACACCAAACGCGAGAAGATAAAGCTCCTGAACCGGATCCGCCGCGTCCGCGGCCAGATCGAAGCGGTCGAGCGCGCCATCGAGGATGAGCAGAGCTGCGCCAGTGTCCTGCATCTGATCGTCGCCGCGCGCGGCGCCATGTCGGGCCTGATGACCGAAGTGATCGAGGACCACATCCATCTTCATGTCGTCGATCCTGCCAAGGAGCCTGAGCGCAGCCGCGGCGCCGACGAGCTGATCGAAGCCGTCCAGGCCTATCTGAAGTGAGTCGGGCAAACGGGGAAACGACCATGGCCGAGGCTTCACCGGGCGCGCGCAGCCATATTTTTCTCGGCGAAGGCCACGAGCGCAATGAGCGCCGCACCTGGATGGTGATCGCGCTGTGCAGCGTCATGATGGTGGCCGAGATCATCGGCGGCCTCGCATTCGGATCGATCGCGCTCGTCGCCGACGGCCTGCATATGTCGACGCATGCCAGCGCGCTCCTTCTGGCCGCGCTGGCCTACCGTTACGCGCGGCATCACGTTCATGACGAGCGCTTTTCCTTCGGCACCGGCAAGCTCGGCGATCTGGCCGGCTTTACCAGCGCCATCGTGCTGGCGATGATCGCGATCCTGATCGGCTACGAGGCCGTCATGCGCCTGTTCTGGCCGGTCGCGATCCATTTTCGCGAGGCAATTCCGATCGCCGTCCTCGGCCTTTGCGTCAATGTCGCCAGCGTGCTGTTGCTCGGCGGCGGCGACCATTCCCACGCGCACCCGCATGACCACGATCACGCCGAGAGCGATCACGAGCACGCCCATCACCACGCCCATCGCGACAACAATATGCGCGCGGCCGTGGTCCACGTCTTGGCCGACGCCGCCGTATCGGTGCTGGTGATTGCCGGCCTCACGCTGGCGCTGCTGTTCCGCTGGTCCTGGATGGATCCCGCGGTCGGCTTCATCGGCGCCGTGGTCATCGCCGCCTGGGCTTACACCCTGATCCGCGACACCGGCGCCATTCTGCTCGACATGAACCCGGACCGGGCCATGACCGAGCGCATGCGCGCGGTGATCGAGACCGACGGCGACCGGCTGACCGATTTCCATGTGTGGCGGGTCGGCCCGGGCCACCTCGCCGCCATTCTTTCGGTCGAGACTTGTCAGCCGCGCGGACCGGACTATTACCAGTCGCGGCTGCAGCGGTTTCGCAGCCTTTCACACGTCACCGTCGAAGTGCTGCGTCAATGAGGCTGGATTTCGCGACCGATCCCGCCGCGCCGATTTAGAATGTGGCGGCGACCGTCAACCGCACCGCCAGCGGTTCGATTGGATGCAACACGTAGTCCATGACCCCGTTCTGGCAGACAGCCGCCGGCGCTGTCGGCGGTCCGTGCGCGGGAAAGCACATCGCGAACAGACTGTCGGTCTTGAGCAGCGAGCCATAAGCATAGGTCGCCTGATCGGTGCGCGCGTTCAACAGATTGAGGCCGTCGAGACGAACGCTCCAGCCATTGTCGAAACGGTAGCCGATCTGGCCGTTGAAAATACTCAGCGGCGGTGACTGGAACGTACCGTCCTCGGTGAGCGGCCGCGAACTGATATAGCGCCAGCGCAGATCGCCGAACCAGCCGGTCGCTTCGCCAAGCGTGATCCCCGCCGACGCCACCATCCAGGGCGCGTTATACACATAGTTTCCGGGGGCGTTGCCGATCTGCGCCTGCGGGTAGCCGGCGAGCGATTGATAGAGCGCGTCCTGTGTCGCGTCGAAGCCGAGAAAGCGCGCTCGGGTGAGCGCCAGATCGGCGTCGACGTGAACCCAGGATGCCGGACGATAGTCGTTGGTGAACTCGACGCCGGTGCGCTGGCTCGGCAGCCCCGGCGTGGTGCCGCCGGTATCGCCGTCGAAGAACAGCTCCAAATCCTGGTGCAGGTAAAACAAGCTGACCGAACTATCGAGGCCGGGAATGGACCTGCTGCGGATGCCGATTTCGGCGCCGCGCGAGCGTACCAACAGCGGCGAGGCGCCTTCCGGCGTCGTTGGATCGCCGGGGACCTCGGTGACGGTCGTGCTGCGGGCGTCATTGCTGTGGTAGCCCATGCCGGCGCCGACGAACAATTCCGTCTTGTAGAACGGCCCGATCACCATCCGGAATTTCGGGCTGCCGATCGCCATTCGCGTGTTTCCCGAATTAGCCTGCTGCAGCATCGAGTTCACCGATGCCTGGTAATAATCGCCGCGCCAGCCGAGCGTGGTCTTGAGCCAGCCGTTCCAGTGCACCGTATTCTCGACATAGACGGCGGCGTTGGCTTCGTCGACGTGGTCGCTGAGTACGGCCGAGAGAAATTGCCGCTGCACCGTGTTGCTCAAAGCGAGGTCGATGTCGTCGTAGCGCGATTGAAAACCGAACACGGTCTCGGTCGGCAGATTGAACAGCGAGCCTTCGACCGTGCGCGAGGCGCCGGCGCCGCCATACACACGGTCGTCGTGCTGATGGAATTGATCGCCGTTGACCGGATCGGTCAGGTTCCAAGTGTAATTGTTGAACAGGTCCAGTTCGTACTTGACCAGATAGGCGTTGGCCTTCCACGAGCCGTCGTCGACGGTTTGCGCCATGCGGGCCGAGAGCGACGCCCGGCTGGTGTCGCCACCGTCGGTCGGATCGAGTTCGCCATAAAGCCCGACCAGACCCGACTGGATCGCCCGCAACGGGATTTGGTCGGTCGATATCCAGGTATTGGAATAGCCCATGGCCGTCGCCGAAAAGCCGTCGGTCGCGGTGCCTTGGCTGTAGCGCAAGCAGGCCGGACAGCTTGTGCATGTCGTCCGGCGTGGTCCACGGGCCGTCGTAGGTATTGACCTCGCCGGCATACAGCAGCGATCCGCCACCGAGCTTGGCCGAGCCCATGGTGAAAAGCCGCTCATAACCAAAGCTGCCGTAGGTCTCCTCGAGAATCCGCTGCTCGACGCTGTCGCGCAGATTGACGGCGAGCGTGCCGGCATTGGCGAAGTCGCCGGCGTCGGCGAAGTATGGGCCTTTGCGGATATTCAAACTGCCGACGGTTTCCGGCATCAGCCAGTTCAGATCGGCGTAACCCTGGCCGTGGGCATGGGTCGGCAAATTGACCGGCATGTCGTCGACGAAGATCGCCAGGTCGGTGCCGTGATCGAGGTTGTAGCCGCGCAGATAATATTGATTGGCCTTGCCGCCGTCGGAATGCTCGACCACCGCCAGGCCGGGCGCCGCTTCGAGAATTTCGCCGGGCCGCGTCGCCGGACGATTGTTCAGATCCTGCCCGGACACCGTCATCTGGCTCGCCATGGTGGGCGCGACCGCCGGGCCGCCGGCGACATTGGGCGCACCGGTCTGGTAAGGCGTCGGTACCGCCGTTGGGGCCACGCTCGGCGCGGCGACCGCCGTCGGCTTTGTCCGTGTCGCACGCGGCTTGGCATGAGGGGCGGTCACCTGGATGGTCGGGAGCGAAGTGCTGCCGCCTGATATGGCAGGCGGTGGATTGGCCGTAATGGGAGGCGTGGCTGCCGGCTGTTGCGGCGGCGGCACCTGGGCCCACACGCTCGCGCAAAGCGTCGAGGCGGCCAACATCATCGACGCAAACCGACGCGACGCCATCGCTGTTCCACACGCCAAACGCCGCACAAAAGGGCGAATGGACAGCACGTCCCGCCTCAACTCGGCGACCTGCACTCTCATTGCAAGCATGGATCGCCTTGCTTACTGCGTCAAACCATTTTCCGCGATGGTATGATATTATTTGGAAAAGTGCATACTGATGCTAGACCATCGCTGCCGCAACGTGCCGAAGGAGAGGATGTCATGAGGCGAGTCGCAATCCGTGTGCTTGTCGCCGCAACTGCGATAGTGTCTGCCACGGCCACCCGCGCCGAAACGCCGGAGCAATGGGTCACGCTCGGCACCCGCATCCATGGCTTCTTTGGCGCCTATTTGCCGGTCGGCATTCGCATCGGCCTCGATGCGCTTAAGCGGCTCGACTCCAAGCCGGGCGGCGTGACGGTCCTGTATTACAGCGGCCCCAAATCGCCCTGCCCGTGTCCGGCCGACGGCATCGCCATCGCCACGGTGGCGAGCGCCGGCCAAGGCACGTTGAAGGTTTCCCCGCAAAAGGCGCCGGACGACGCCATGGGCGTCGCGGAGATTCGGAGCAAGGCCAGCGGCGCCGGCTTCAAGTACACGGTCGCCGCCTCATGGCTGCCGAAGCTCGACGGCATGAACAAAAAGCTCGACGCGCTCGGCCGCTTCAACGCGGTGATGAATGTGCCCGACTTGTTCACTGTCGAGCCGTTGCCGCCTGCGCAAGCGCAGGCCAAATAGCCGCCGGCAGTGCTAGGATCGCTCTGCCGCCACCAGGAGACAGCGATGCAGCGCGTGACCATCACCATCGATGACGAACTCGATACCGAGCTTGAACGCTACATGCGCATGCGCGGCTACGCCAATCGCTCTGAGGCGATCCGCGATCTTGCGCGCGCCGGCCTGCAACAAGCGGCGACCGAGGCCGGCGGCCCGAGGCCCTGCGTCGCGGCACTGATTTACGTCTACGATCACGCCGCGCGCGATCTGCCCAAGCGCCTGACCCGTGATTTTCACGATCACCACGATCTGGCGCAAGCGACGCTCCACATGCACCTCGACCATGAGAGCTGCATGGAAGTCACCGTACTCAAGGGTCGCGGCTCCGAGGTGCAGTCCTTCGCCGATCACATCATCGCCGAGCGCGGCGTCCGCTATGGCCGTGTGGTGTACCTGCCGGCGGACGGCATGCATAATCATGGTCACGGCGAGGCGCACGGTCACACCCATCGCCGCAGGCATCGCCGGCTCGCGAGCTGAAGTGCTGCGGAATCCGCTTGACCGCCTCCCGGCGCCTCTGCACACTTGCTCACGGTGGTTCCCGCAAGGGATCAAAAGGGAACGCGGTGAGTGTGCATTTCCTGCACGCGATGCCGCGGCTGCCCCCGCAACTGTAAGCGGCGAGTCTTCGGCCAGTTTTGCCACTGGGAGCGACTGACGCTCCTGGGAAGGCGGCCAAAGGCGGTGACCCGTGAGCCAGGAGATCTGCCACCGGCAACGAGTTACGCGCGAGCGCGTTGGGCGGGGTGTCCTGACGTAACCTCCTAGTCCGGTTGTTTTCGGTCCCCAACACGGGCGAATGGGACCGCCACTCAACCAAAATCGCGGTGACGGGACGTTCTTCGCCGTTTGAGGCGCAACGTGCTGTCTGTCATCAATCGCGGCCGCGAGCGCGGTCGCATTTCCGCGTTTGTTTTCCTTGTCCTCTCAACTTCGGCCATCGTGGTGCTTGCGGCAAGCCGGCCCGGCGCCGCGCAGACCGCCGCACCACCCCCAGAGCCGGCCACCACACCGCCCGCCACCGCCCAGCCGGCCATCGTTCAGCCACCCGGAAACGAAAAAAATCTTCCGGCAATTAGTGTCTCGGGTCATCGGCCGATAAAGCGCGGCAAAGTCAAAAATCCGCAGACGGAGGCCACAGCGCCAGCGGCGCCAAATCCGGTGCCTTCGGCGCCGAGCCCCGGCCCGTCGGCGTCCAGCGCGCTCGGCGGAATTCCGGCAACGCCGCTGAATGGAGTGGCGGCGAGCGCCAGCCGGCTCGGCTTACCGGTCATTGAAACGCCGGCCAGCGTCGACATCGTGACCGCCCAGACGATCCAGGACCAAGGCTACCGCACCACGGCCGACACGGCGCAAGGCGCCGTCGGCGTGTTGTCGGTCGATTCCGCCGGTGCGCCGGCGAATTTTTCCATGCGCGGTTTCGGCTTCGGCGAGATCAACACGCTCTATAACGGCATCTGGACCGGGCCGTCCGACATTACGTCGCGCTGGATGGGGACCGCCAATCTCGATCAGGTCGAGTTTCTCAAAGGTCCATCGTCGATAATGACCGGGCTCAACCCGATCGGCGGTTCGGTGAACTATGTGAGCCGGCAGCCGACCAGCGGACCGATCCAAAACGAGGCGGATTTTTCCTTCGATTCCTACGGATCGCCGCTGGCGCATTACGGTTCCGGCGGCAATACCGGGATCAAGGGCCTCGACTACCGTTTCGATGCGTCCGGCGGACAGCTCAACAGCTTCATTGACGGCGATTTCCGCGACCTGACCGACCTGTCCGGACAATTGAACTACCACGTGACCAACAATTTCATGGTGTGGGGCGCCGTCGAATACAAAAAAGATTCCGGACAGGCCTATTGGGGTACGCCGCTGGTGCCGACCTCGTTTGCCGGATCGAACGCTGTCAATGGCGTCGTCTCGGGCGTGGAGGCGAACACATTTTCCGGCTCCATCGTCGGACCATTGACGGTGGATTCCCGGACGCTGACGACGAACTACAACGTAGCCGACAGCGCAACCGGCGCCCAGGAACTGTGGCTGCGCAACGGTTTCGAATGGTCGCCGCTCAACAACGTCACCATAAAAGATCAAGTCTATTACTGGCGGGCCAAGGCCAACTGGCTCGACAGCGAGACTTATGCGTTCGACGACGGCTCGGTGATTGCGGCCAATACCATCGATCGCGACCGCTTTTTCGTGACGCACGATCAACAAATGATCGGCAACAATGCCGATCTCACATGGGATTCGCGGCTGTTCGGCTTCGACAACCGCTTCGCGGCGCAACTGCAGACGAGCCGCAACTGGATCACCTTCGTCGAGGAAGGCAATCCCGGCGACTACCCATACGATAATGTCAGCGTGGTCGATCCGGTCCAAGGCGTTTACGGACCGGAATTTCCGGACACCCGCGGCAGCCGCCTGAGCGACGTCGCCGGCTCGTTCGAGGATCGCCTCAAGATCACGCCGGCCTTTGCGCTGATTGGCGGCACCCGGCTCGAAGCGCTGACGCTCGATCGCGCCGGCAGCGACTTCGACGGCACGATTCCCGCCGGTCTTCCGTTCTCGAAAACCTGGACGCCGGTCTCCTATCGCGCCGCAGCCACCTACGAGCCGATCCACGATTTAACGTTCTACGGCATGTATGCGACGGCCTACGATCCCGCGGTCGCCGGCATTTTCTCGCTCACCTCGGCGTCGCCGCTGTTATTGACCAGCGCGCGCACTTACGAGACGGGCGCCAAGCAGATCCTGTTGAATGGCAAGGCCGAGTGGACGGTCGCGGTCTACGACATCGTCCAGCGTAATGTTTATGTTCCGGTCAGCGCGACGGTCGACGATCTTGCCGGCGAGGTCGAGAGCAAGGGTCTCGAGGTTTCGGCGGCGATCAGTCCGTTCGAAGGCTGGAAATTCTGGGCCAATTCGGCGTGGAATCACGCACGCTACGCCAGCTTCGACGTCTGGACCGGCAACACCCCGCCGGATGTGGCGCCGCTCATCGTCAATGCCGGCGCTTCCTATCGCTTCGACTATTGGCGCTGGCCAGTCGAGATCGGCGGCTCGGTGCGCCATGTCGGCCCGCGCTTCGTTTACCAGGACGACGCCACGACGATGGACGCCTATACGACAGCCGATGTCTATGCCTTCGTCGATATTCCTGGCCGCGACGTCGCCTGGCCCGAAATCAAGACCTTTCGTATCACGGCCCGTGTACGCAACCTGACCAACACCGTCTATGCCGCGTATTCGGATCCGGGCTATCCCGATCAGGTTTATCTCGGCGCGCCGCGGACCTATGAAGTTGCCGCCTCGGCCAAATGGTGAAAGACCGTCGGCGTGATGGGCGCACTCATTGTTCTGCATCGCTGGCTCGGCGTCGTCTTTTCCCTCTTGTTCGCGATGTGGTTCGCGAGCGGCATCGTCATGCATTTCGTGCCATTCCCGGCTTTCAGCGAAGCGGATCGGCTGGCCGGGCTCGCACCGCTCGATCTTGCCGGCGTTAGGCACGGCCCGGCGGAAGCGATGGCGGCGGATCAAAGCGGCGGCGTCACGCGCATCCGGCTTATCCAGCGCGCCGATGGGCCGGTTTATTTGATCGCGGATTCCTCGCGTGTAGCGGCGCTTCATGCGGGAGACCTTTCCGGCGCCAGCGTGCGCTCGGCGGGCTTGGCGCTCGGCATCGCAAAGGATTATGCGGCGAGGCGGCATTGGGGCGCGGCGGACGCCGACGGTGTTGCCCTCGAACGCTACGATCAGTGGACGCTGCCCGGAGAATACGATCGCGACCGGCCGCTTTATCGGATCGCGCTCCACGACCCGCTTGGTACCGAGCTTTACGTCTCCACCGCGACCGGCGCGATCGCTTTTGCCACCACACGGCGCCAGCGTATCTGGAACTATGCCGGCAGCGTCGCCCATTGGCTTTATCTGATCGCGCTGCGCAGCCATCCGGCCGCATGGGACCGGCTGTTATGGTGGCTCTCGCTTTTGGCTTTGGTCGGCGCAAGCGCCGGCGCGGTGGTCGGCACGTTGCGTCTCGGCGGCGGCGGATCGGGGCTGGCCTCGCCTTATACCAGCTTCAAAGCCGCGCATCACTGGCTCGGCGTTGCTTGCATGGTGTTCGTGCTGACTTGGATTTTCAGCGGCTGGCTGTCGATGGACGATGGCGCTCTGTTTTCGACCGGCCGTCCGTCCGTAGCGGAGGCCGCGGCGATCGCCGGCGCGCCGGATTGGAGCGCTTTGCCGGGCGATGAAGCGCTCCATCTCGATCCGCAAACCGTCGAGGCCGAGTGGTTCGCGTTCGGCGGACGTATCTGGCGGCGCGAGCGCGATGCATCCGGCGCCCAAAGGCTGATGCTCGCCGGTGCGGCCGTGGCGGCAATGCCCCCGCGCGCCTTTATCAGCGCTGACACCATCGATGCCGTTGCGCCCCGCCTCGCTCAAGACTGCGCGCCGGTCGTGGCCGTTGCAAAAGGCGACAGCTACGCCTCCCTGCCGAGCGTATCCGGCGCGCCCGTCTATCGTGTGGCCTGCGGCGACGACTGGTACGACATCGACGCGTCGAACGGCGCGCTGCTTGAAAAACTCGATTCGTCGCGCCGCGCCTATCGATGGCTGTTCGGAGGCCTGCATAAACTCGACTTTCCAGCCCTCGCCGCACGGCCGCCGCTCCGCACGGCGTTGATCGTCGCCCTGTGCGCGTTAGGCTTCGTCTTCAGCCTCAGCGGTATCGTCCTCGCTTGGCGCAGATTGCTGTCTTGCTTTTCGGCCATTCTCAAGTAGGTCCGCGGAAGTCATTGATTTTTTACGTTAAAATCATCGGTCACCCTGACTTTGACCGTAGCGGCATTAACGGCCCCGGGCGATCTTCATCGAATGGCGACGGTTGTCGTGCTAAAGGGCTGCCGCCAGCAGAACAAAATGCAATGGCGTGGAGGCCGGCCAACCGGCCGGCCGTGAGTGAGAGCTATGGCGAGCGAGGCCAAACCGGCACGGATCAGCGGGCGCAGGCGCTTGTCGCGTCCTATGCGCGCGCCGGCTATGCGCGCATCGACCCGCCGGTGCTGCAGCCGGCCGAGCCGTTCCTCGACCTGTCCGGCGAGGACATCCGCCGCCGCATGTTCCTCACCGCCGATCCGGACGGCCGCGAATTGTGCCTGCGGCCCGATCTGACCATTCCGGTTTCGCGCGATTATCTGGCGTCGCCGCAGCCGGAAAGCCCGCCGGCTTCTGCTATCTCGGCGCGGTGTTCCGCCACCGCCACGGCGCGCCCGGCCGAATTTCTTCAGGCCGGCATCGAGAGCTTCGGCCGGCTGACAAGGCCGCAGCCGACGCCGAAATGCTGGCGCTCGGGCTCGAAGCGACGACGCAATACGGCGTCGGCGCGCCGGAAATCCGCATCGGCGATGTCGGGCTGTTCTCGGCTTTCGTCGCCGCGCTCGATCTGGCGCCGGCGTGGAAGCGCCGCCTGATCAAGGATTTCAACCGCAAATCCTCGCTCAAGCACGATCTCGAGCAGATGACGCTCGCGACCGCCAACGGCTCGAAGGAATATCAGGGCGTGCTCGCCGCGCTGGCCGGCTCCGACCCGAAGGCGGCGCACCATCTGGTCACCGATCTGCTGTCGATCGCCGGCATCGCCACGGTCGGCGGCCGCTCGGTCGCCGAAATCGCCGACCGCTTTCTCGAGCAGTCGGCGCTCAACGCGCCGACGCGGCTGCCGCGCGAGACCCGCGCGCTGATCGAGCGCTTCCTGTCGATCGCCGGCGATCCCGACGATGCAGCCGGCGAACTGCGCGCGCTCGCGGCCGACGCCAAAATCGCGCTCGGCCCGGCGCTCGATCTGTTCGAGACCCGCACCGGCTTTCTCGCCGCGCGCGGCGTCGATGTGCGTACGATCAAATTCGCCACCGATTTCGGCCGCGGCTTCGACTATTACACCGGCTTCGTCTTCGAACTGCACGACGCGCGCAGTCAGCGGCCGCTGGTGGCCGGCGGCCGTTATGACGGCCTGCTGACGCGGCTCGGCGCCAAGGAGCCGATTCCCGGCGGTCGGCTTTGCCGCCTCGATCGACGAGCTTGCCGGCGCGGAGGCGCACCATGAGCGCGCCGCTCATCCTCGCCGTACCGTCCAAGGGCCGGCTGCAGGAGAACGCGGAAAGTTTCTTCGCCCGCGCCGGGCTCGAGCTCGTCAAGCCACGCGGCGCGCGCGACTATCGCGGCACCATTGCCGGTTTCGACGGCGTCGAGATCGCTTACCTTTCGGCCGCCGAAATCACCGCGCAGCTGGCGCAAGGCGCCGCGCATCTCGGCATCACCGGCGAGGATCTGGTGCGCGAGATGATCCCGCAGTCCGACCAGCGCGTCGTGCTGATCGCGGGACTGGGCTTCGGCTTCGCCAATGTCGTGGTCGCGGTGCCGCAGGCCTGGATCGACGTGCGCAACATGGCCGATCTCGACGACGTCGCCACCGCCTTCCGCCTCCGGAACGAGCGCAAGATGCGGCTTGCCACCAAATATGCCAATCTGACGCGCGACTTTTTTGCCGCCCACGGCGTGGTCGATTACCGCATCGTCGAAAGCTCGGGCGCCACCGAAGGCGCGCCGGCGGCCGGCACCGCGGAAATGATCGTCGATATCACCACCACCGGCGCCACGCTTGCCGCCAACGGGCTGAAAGTGATCGAGGACGGCGTCATCCTGCGCTCGCAGGCCAACCTCGTCGCCGCGCGCGCCGCGGCCTGGACCGGCGAGCAGCGCGAAACGGCGCGCTTGCTCCTCGACCGCATCGCCGCGCAAAAACGCGCCGAGGCGTTTGCTGAAGTGCGCACCCGCTTTGCCGGCATGAACGACAAGCTGTTCGGCATCGCCCGGGAGAAATTCGGCATCGCCTCCCCGTTCGGCGGCCCGACCTCGTCCGGCATGCTCACGCTGCATTGCCCGCCCGCAAAACGTGCATGCGCTTGGCGAGTTTCCTGCGCGAACACGGCGCCGAGGCGGTCTCGGTCGCGGCGCTGGATTACGTCTATACGCGGGACAATCCGCTGTACGCCAAGCTCGCGGCGGAGTCGACCTTGGACAAGCCGTGCGGCGGCGATCAGCGGCGCTGCAGCGCCGCCGGAATTGACGGCGTAAAAGCTTCATGATGCACTCCGCGCCGTCTTTGAGGACCTCACGTGGCAATGCCTCGCATGCATCCGCATCACCCGGCATTTCTTCGCATACCGCACCGGGACAATAGCATGGCAGTCTTACGCATCGTCCGAAACGCGCTCACGGCGCTTGCGCTGACGGCGGTGGCCTTCGCCTGCGGCGGCGCGCAAGCGGCGACTTATCCGGCCGAAAAGATCACGGTCATCGTCGCCTTCGCGCCCGGCGGCATCGCCGACACGCTGGCGCGGCTGATCGGCCAAGGCTTGAGCGAGCGATTGCATCAAAGCGTGGTGGTCGAAAACCGCGGCGGCGCCGGCGGCAATATCGCGGCCGAGGTCGTCGCCCACGCCAATCCGGATGGCTACACGCTTCTTGCCACCACGACCGCGCTCGCCATCAACGAGACGCTGTTTGTCAACAAGCAATTCTCGGCGAACGATTTCAAGACCGTCGCCATCGCCGCATCGAGCCCGGAAGCGCTGGTGACGAGCCCGAACAATCCCGCCAGCAATCTTCCCGACTTCATCAAGGCGATGAACGGCCGCACCATCAATCTCGCCATCCCAGGCGTCGGCACCGGTTCGGACATCGAGGCGGAATATTTCTTCAAGGAAATGGCCAAAGTGCCGGTGCAGCCGATCCCGTTTCAAGGCGGCGCGCCGGCCATCAATGCGACCGTCGCCGGCCAGGTCGATCTGATGGCGACCACGCTCGGCGGCGGCGCGGCGGCGCAGATCGCCGGCGGCAAGCTCAAAGGCCTCGGCATCGCCGCCGACAAGCGCGCCGCGGTGACGCCCAATGTGCCGACCTACGCCGAACAGGGTTATCCGGCCTTCACCGCCGCCTCATGGGTCGGCTTCTTCGCGCCGGCCAAGACCGATCCGAATGATCCTGCAAACGCTCAACGCCGCGATCAACGACATCGTCAAAAGCCCCGCGGTGGCCAAGAAGCTCGCCGATATGGGGTTTGACCCGATCACCGGCTCGCAGACTCAGCCGCCGACGCCATGTTCACCGCCGAAGTGAAGAAGTGGGGCGGCATGGTCAAGACGCTGGGCCTATCGATCAAATAACGGCGGCAGACAATCAAAAACGCGCCAAAACGAGGCGCGTTTCTCGACGCGGCGACTGCGTCTTCTCGCGTTCAATTACGCCGTATGGCCGTCGAACTCGCCCTCTTTCGGCAGCTCCTTTTCCTGCTGCGGCGTCATCGCTGCCGTATCGGGGCTGCCTTGCTCGCCGCGCGGGCCGAGCTTGCGGCGCGCGATCTGATCCTCGGTCTCGCGCTCGTTCTCACGCGTCGCTTCGCGAATTTGTCTGTCATCTCGGCATCACAGCGGACGATGCATGCGGCCGAACAGCCAGCCCAGGCCAAGCGCGATAGCGACCGCGGTGTAAGGCTGCGTCTCGATGGTATTGCGCAACGCCCGCTCGAACGAGCCGGCGGTCTGGCGCGCCGCGCGATTGGCGCTATCGGCAATATCGGCGGCGCTGTCGCGGGCTTGGCCGTAAAGGTCCTGGGCGGCATCCGACACGTCGTCGGCGACGCCGCTGGCTTGTTTCTTGGCATCGCCGAAGGCGCGGCTGAAATCGGAATTGGCGGTGCGAGCTTGCGGCCATGATGCTCCTCAGCGGTGATCGAGGGAATTCTCGCCCATTAACGCGCAATGCCGGCAAAGTTCACAAAGCGGACCTTGTAATCCCAGCTTACGCCCGAGCCCGCGTTAAGTCTTAAGTCTTATGAGCCGCTACTAAAGGCCGACCAAGAAAATATTTAGCGGCACTGAATGGAACTTTCAATTTTACCGCCGCGACTTGCCCTGCCACGTTCGATCGTTACACCTCAATCGCAGGGCGACATCATGGGTCTTATCCTTCTCATTGTTATTCTTGGTCCTTCTGTTTGGCGGCGGCGGCGGTTATTGGGGTTACCGCAGCGGCTATTACGGCGGCGGCGGCCATGGCTTGATCTGGCTTGTGGTGCTGATCGTTGTTCTGGTGCTGCTGTTCGGCCATCACGGGGCCCTTATCGTCTGCACGGCGCACGCGCACGGAACTTATCGCATCGCACTTACGTTGCATTGTCGGAAAAGTCAACTTAAACGGGAGGCAACCGTGCCGATTTTGCTCGGATTTATCTTCGGGGTCATCGTCACGATCGGCGGGGCCTACGAATACGACGCCTCGACGGGCCGTGCCGCCAACGGCCTCATCGGCCAACACGACCGGCGCGCAGGCGCCGATGGTCAACTGGAGCGTCGTCAACGACGATTGGCACAATTTGCAGAACGCAGGTTCACCTGCCAAGACCGAAAATCTCGAACAGACCATCAAACGTCATACCGGCTGAGTGCTGCTTTCCGCCATTTGCGGATAAACTTTGTCATAGAATAAGCCCCGGCCACACATGTGGCCGAGGCTTCGCTTTGACCCGGATCGGTCATGAGTGTTTACGACCCGAGCCCGCACTCGCTAATCATTATCGCGCCGTTATCGTTCGGTATCGCATCCTTCGTCATCGCTTGCGCCAATTCGATAGGACCGCGCCAGTTGCAGTGAGCTTTGTTCGAGGCGAAGAAGTCGTGACGGGGGTCCTGCTCGATGACGGAGTTGGCCTTGCGCGCGCAGTGCGCGGCGTGCCGCCGCATTCCTCGATGGCCTTTGCGAGATGCCCCCGTCATGGGCAGTCAAGCGACTTAATCGCGATTATTTGTATCAAAGTGAATTGCGGGGATTACGGGACAGAGCGCGCCTAGCCGCATCACCGCGTGAGTGCCGATCACCCCCGCATCCGCGGCTCGGCCTTCAAATCACGGCGCCGCCCAACGGACGGTCATGTTTGACCGCGCCATAGCATTCGCAGGCCGCCGCCTTGAGCGCGGGGCGGTCGAGTATCGTGATCCGGCCGCGGCTATAGCGCAGGATTCCCGTTTTTCTGCAGCTCCTGGGCCAACAGCGTCACCGTTGTGCGGCGCACGCCGAGCATTTCGGCGAGGAATTCCTGCGTCAGCAGCAATTGATCGCTGCCGATCTTGTCGGCGCATTGCAACAGCCAGCGGCACAGCCGCGCCGAACCGTCATGGATCGCGTTGCAGGCCGCATTTTGTTGGGCTTCTGCCCACAGTGTCTCGATGTAGCGGAGGATCAGTCGCGCAGCGCCGGACTGCGGCTGACGGCGTTCTCCAGCCGGCCGCCGGCAAAACCGTGAATTTGCCGGCAATCTGCACCAAGGCGCGGGTGAACGATACGCGGCTGGCCGAGCCCGCTCTGCAAGCCGACCGCGCCCTCGCACCCGACCGAAGACGTCTCGACCATTTCCCCGTCGCCGGTGGTGACCAGGCAGGAGATCATGCCGGTATGCGGAAAATACACCTGGTTGATCGGATCGCCGGGATCGAAGCAGACGACGCCCTGCGGCAGCACGACCTGCTTAAAGTCCGGCTCCAGTAACGCGAAACTGTCGCCGGGCAAGGCGGCCAGAAGCCGGTTACCCATCTGTCGAATGCTTGACGTTTGCTCGGGGAAGGGCCCGAGCCTGCCCGCTGCATTATGTGGCTCAATCATTCGCTAAGCCCCGTCAATGTTCGCCCGAACGCAACCCTCCGCAAAAAGTTCCATCGTTCTGCACCGAAACGGCCATAATGGAAAATAGAAATAGGTTTCAGCCGACCATGGACTTGGGAGCCTGATGCGGCCACGGTGGGCAGCGCCGACAGAGCCCATGCGTGGCATTTCGTATGGGCGCACGCTTCGGCCTCGTCGGCGAATAATCGCGCACCCTCCGCCGCGCCGCAGCCCGAACATAAGAATGCACAGGCGGCAGCCGAACAGCGGCTTGTCGTCGCAAGAAAACGGCACGCGAATGGGCTCCTCCCAGGGAATGGCACGGAACCGCTGCCGGATCTCCGCAACTGCATTTGGCGGCATTGCACCCTCGTCCCGCTCGAACGAAAGACAAAACCGCCGATCCTCCGACGATCCAAGATTCGCACCCATGTTCGCACCGCGCCGGTTGGCGGAAGGTTTTCGGACAGCGCGATTTTCGCTCTAACGCCGCTTAAAGCAGAATGGCGGCAAGTTGCCCAAATAGGCCCGTTCGTCGCCGTACGCGCACATATGATCTTGTCGTGCCAAAGTTCGGCCACCGTCGCGCCCGGACCTATCGATCCCGTATGGTTTTCTCGCCGGACGCGCGCCGCGACGTATAATTGTCCGCGCGATCGAGCCACCAGCGCCTGCGACTCGCGCACCGTGTTGCCGACCGCGTAAATGATCTCGTCCACGCGCGCGGCGGCGATCGCAGAACTTTTCCACCATCGCCCGCAATTCCGGGCGCAAATGATCGAGGGTCGGGTCGAGGCTGGCGAACGGCAACTCGATCACGCAGCGCGCCGGCTTCGTCGTAAACATCGAGCCGCCACGTGCGGGTCTGCGGTTCGCGGCTGCGCATCAGCTCGTGAACGACGGTTTGCGCGTAGCGCAAGCGCATCCGCGCCATCGGTCAACGAGACGCCGGTCTCGTCATCGAGGCCGCCATGCCCGTCCCTGAGTTCGAACGTATAGTTGGGCATCGCCGCAACCTTTCCTCGTCTGAACCCGGCACGCCGGTATTAAACCTCAGACTACTCTTGTCACAACAAAGACCGTTCCACAACATAAGTAGTTTCCCTGACATCAAGAACTACATCCAAGCGCACCACGCGTTCCAAGGTTTCGGTCACGGCGGCAATGATAGTGCGCCCGGACGCCGGCTTGGCAACGATCCTGCTTCCGGGCCATTCGGCGAGTGCCGGATCCTTGGCGACCTGCCCGGTATAGAAGACGAATGGCGTGCCGTGCTTGCCAGAGCCGGCGGACCACCGGAGCGATGGTTTCGCCGCCGATCCGCACGTCAAGCACCGCGATGGAGAGCGCCTGCTTGCGGACTGTCGCCAGCGCGTCCTCGACGGTGCGGCAAGCGCCGACGATTTCGGCGCCGGCATCGCGCAAGATCATTTCCAAATCCATCAGCAGGATGGCGTCGTCCTCGACCACGAGGACGCGGGCGCCGTGCAACGCCGGCCTCGCACCATTCCCTGCCCGCTGCTCCATTTTCTGGCCGCCTCCGGCAGTTCCAATTCGATCGTGCAGACCAAGCCACCGGCCCGGAACTCGCGCTTGACCGTCGCGCCCGGGATTGCACTTTCGATGAGCGTCGTTCCGAAGCCGCCGGCTGCAGGCTTTCTGCACTGGAGGACCGCCTGTTTCCTGCCATTCAACCCTGATGAGCCGCTCCTTGTTCCCGCGGCTCAAAGTCCATGTCACCGCCACTTTGCCGCTCCGGATTCGACAAAGCGCCGTGTTTGGCGGCATTGGTCGCCAAGCTCGTGCAGCACGAGGCCGAACGGCGTCGCCAGATCGGCCGGCAGCAGAACCGCTTCTCCCGCGATGCGCAATCGGTCCGGATTTTCGGCGGCATAAGCGTCGAGCTGCTGGTGGGCGAGGTCGGCGAGGTCGGCGCCTTTCCAGTCCGATTCCACCAGCAGCGTATGCGCGCCGGCCAGCGCCGCCAGCCGGTCCTTCAAATCGCTTGAGCTCTTCTTCCCTCGGCTGATCGCCCCGCAACGTGTGCCGCGCGATGGCCTGGATTACCGCCAGGCTATTGCGGACGCGATGCGTCAATTCGCTCAGCAACAGACGCTGGCGTCCCTCACCGGCCAGCACCGCCGCCTCGGCCACATGCCGCTCGGAAATGTCGACGAAGGTGATGACGACGCCGTCGATCTTGTCGTCGCCGGTGCGATAGGGCCGCAGCCGCATCGTCGTACCAGCGGCCGTCGCGGCTGCGAATTTCGCGCCGCAGCGGCGCGAGGTCGGCCAGCACCGCGCGCGCATCCTTGACCAGATCGTCGTATTCCAGCCGGTGGGCGAAATCGGTGATCGGCCGGCCCTCGTCGCTTTGCGTGATGCTGAACAGATCGGTGACCCGCTCGGTGAAGCGCTTGATGCGCAGCGAGAAATCCAGAAACAGCGTGCCGATGTCGGTCGCCGCAATGAGGTTCTGCAAGTCGCTGTGCGCGCGCGAGATGGCGTCGAGCTTCAGCTTCAGCTCGGCGTTGACGGTCTGCAGCTCCTCGTTGATCGACTGCAATTCCTCCTTCGAGGTTTCCAGTTCCTCGGAGGTGGAGCGGTATTCTTCGTTGATCGATTGCAGCTCTTCGTTGGCGGCGCGCAGTTCCTGATTGGCGGAGTCCGATTCCTCGCGCACCGTGCGCAGCCGCGCCTGCATCAGCTCGAGCTCCTGGGTCAGCCGGCGCACCGTCTCGGCACTGGCCTGGCTGTCGACGTTGAGCAGGCTTTCATCGACTGCTTCGCCCTCGATGAAAATGACGATCGCATTGTGGCTTTCCGCGCCGCCCTCGTCCTGCACCGGCTTGACCAAGAGATGAACGCGGTGCGGCGCGCCGTTGAAACGCACCAGGATCGGCAGGCTGAGCGTGCTTTGGTGCAGCTCGAACACGCGATTGAGCGCCGAGCGCAGCTCGAAGCGCAGTTCCGGGCGCACCAAGTCGACGGCGTCGCCGGAGAGCGGCCCGCCCGAGGGCAGCAGGAAGCGGCCGGCATGCTCGGAGAGGTGAATGAGGCGGTGCGCCTCATCGACCAGGATGCTGGGCGGCGCGATCTGCTCGATGGCGCGCCGATGCATCGCCGCCTCGCCGAGCGCGACCGTCGGGCTCACCGTGCGCGGCAGCGGAACGACCGGTTTCGCGGACGCGCACCGGGCCGAGCAGCCGCGGCAGCAGTCGCGGCTTGTCGCCAGCCGCCGCGGTGGATTGATAGATGCGGGCGCTGCGATCGATACAGCGGAACAGCCCGGGCGGGTTGTCGAGCGATTCGGAAGAGCCGAGAAAGGCGTAGCCCCCCGGATTAAGCGCATAGTGGAACGTGCTGCACACCTGCTCCTGCAAGTCGCGGTCGAGATAGATCAAAAGATTGCGGCAGGAGACCAGGTCGACGTGGGAAAACGGCGGGTCTTTGAGGAGATCGTGCACGGCGAACAGCACCATATCGCGCAGCTCCTGGCGCACGCGATAATGATCGCCCTCGCGCGTGAAAAACCGGCGCAGCCGCTCTTCGCTGACGTCGGCTTCGATGGCGAGCGGATAGCGGCCTTCCCGCCCCAGCGCCAGCGCCCGCGCATCGAGGTCCGAGCCGAACACCTGCATCGACGGCCGGTCCGGATGCCGCGCCGCCTCTTCCAACAGCAGCATGGCGAAAGTATAGGCCTCCTCGCCGGTGGCGCAGCCGGTGACCCAGACGCGGATCGTTTCATCGGGTTTCCTGCCTTGAACAGCTCCGGCAACACCTGCTCGGCGAGCGCTTCGAATGCTTCGCCGTCGCGGAAGAACGTCGTTACCGAAATAAGGAGATCGCGCTAACAGCGCTTGCGCCTCTTCCGCGTTGTCGCGCAGCGCCTGGTCATATTCTTCAGATCCGGCGCTTCGCGTCACCTGCATGCGCCGCGCGATCCGCCGCAGCACGGTCGACCGTTTGTATTTGGAAAAGTCGTGGCCCGTGCGCACGCGCAAAATGGCGAAGAATGCTGCGCAGCAGGTCCTCGTCGACATTGCCGATTTCGGCGACCGATCGCTCGATTTGCCGTCAATGAGATCGAACAGCTGTTTCGCCAGATCGCGCACCGGCATGACGAAATCGGCGACGCCGGTGGCGATGGCGCTGCGCGGCATCGAGGCATATTCGGCTTCCGTCGGGGTCCTGCACCAGGATGATGCCGCCCGATTCCTTCACCGCGCGCGCGCCGAGCGCGCCGTCCGATCCGGCGCCGCTAAGAATGACGGCAAAGCCGTCGCCGAGCTGATCGGCCAGCGAGCGAAAGAACAAATCGATCGGCGCCCGTTGGCCGCGCGGCTCGTCGAAGGCAAAGGCCGAAATCTCGTGGTCGACCATTTGCAAGCGGCGATCCGGCGGAATGACGTAAACGTGGTCGGCCTGCAAACGCTCGCGGCGCGGTGACCTGCACGACCGGCATTCGCGTTTTGGTCGCCAAAATGCTCGGCAATTCGCTGCGGTGCTGCGGATCGAGATGCACCACCACGACAAAGGCCGCGCCGGGGTGCTCCGGAAGCGCGGAGAAAAAACTCTGCAACGCCGACACGCCGCCCGCGGAAGCGCCGATGGCAACGATGACCGGTTCGCCCGTATCGCGCGCGCGACGGTCGTTTACCGTTTATTGTCGTTGGCATTATCCGGCACGACGACGCTCCGTTCCCGCGGCCGAAGTCGAGCATATCCGGGAAACCGGTCGGCGGCGCCAGCAAGTTCCGGTCGCAATGAGGATGCGGCTTATCGGGTTCATCCAGGCACGGCGCGCGGCGCGACCGCCGACGCGTTTGGTCTTGCTGCCGCGCCGGATTACGCCGCTTGGCGCTTCGCCTCGCTCGCGGTTCTCCAGCACCACGGTCGCCGCCGCGGTATTGGAGATCGGGATGTGATAGTTGCGGTGCACTTCGCGCACCTGCCCGGTCAGCGCGCCGCGCATCGCCATCCAGTTGAGAAATTCGACGCCCTGGGCGCCGGATTCTTCGACGAAATCGTGGATCGAATAGCGCGTCAGCGAAATCCGGCTCGCCGGCGAGCTTGTCCATGCAGAGCTGATCGAACTCCTTGTTGATGAAGCCGGCACGCTTGCCGTCGAGCTGATGCGACAGCCCGCCGGTGCCGACGATCATGACGCGCAGGTCTTGCGGATAGGACGCTTATGGCGCGGCCGACCGAGCGGCCGAGATTGAGGCAGCGCTTGAGCGACGGCAGCGGATGCTGCACGGTGTTGATCGAGATCGGCACGATCTTGACCGTCCATTTTTCGCCGGGCCACATCAGCGTCATGCGGAATGGTCACCGCGTGATCGACCAGCATCTCCTGGCACATGGTGATGTCGAACTCGTCGGCGACGAGATTATTGATGATGTGCCACGACAAGGCCGGATCGCCGGCGATCGCGCGCGACACCGGAATGCCCCAGCCTTCGTCTTCGTTGCGATACTCGGTGGCGGCGCCGACCGCGAAGGTCGGCATCTTGTCGAGAAAGAAATTCAGTCCGTGGTCGTTGTAGAACACCACGGCGACGTCGGGCTTCTCCCGCGCCAGCCAGTAATGCACGTAATCGAAGCCCTGGAAGAACGGTTTCCAATACGGATCGTTCTGCTTTTGCTCGGCGATCGCCTTGCCGATCGAGGGCACGTGCGTGGTGGCGACGCCGCCGATGATCTTGGCCATGATCAGTTTCCCTTATCTGCCCGCCGCGGCGAGTTTTGCCTTGAATTGATCGACCGTGGTGCCGGTCTGCTGCGCGCCGATGTCCTGGACGTTGAGCCCGAAAATGCCGGCGAGCTTGGCGAGGTAATAGACGTTGCCGCCGGCCGCGATCATGGCCAGCACGTTGCGGCTCCTTCACCGCGGCGCGCTGCTCGTCGGTGAGACCGAATTTGCGGCAATAGCCGTCCTCGTCTTTGAGGAAGGCGGCGCGATTCGCGGCGCTGTTGAACGAATAGCACATGCGATTGAGCGCATAGCCCTTTGCTGCGCCTGATCGCCGTCGAACAGCGTCGTGCCCGGAATATCCTGTTTCATGGCGCGCGTCCTTTCCGCTGCGCGATTTGCCGTCGCTTCGCGCGCCTGCCGGCTTCGCGGCGTGAATGGGTTCGCGCGCTTCCGCAGCGGCATCCTTGATCGCGCGACGCCGCCTGCGTCGCCTGCCGCTGTTTCGGATGGACGATGATCATCGCGCGTCTGATAATCGCCCCACGCCAAAACCGCGGCAAACAGGACGAACGCGACGATGATTGCGCTTAAGCAGACGATTCCGATGATCGACATGACGGATTTCCCCGCGTCGTCGGTTTCCCTTGGCCACTGCTAAGTGATCCAGGCCGGCCCGGCAGTCTCTTGACCTAGATCAAAACCGAGCGCGGACAGGCATGAGCGCGGCGCTCTTCTGCCATGCGCGCCGCTTGCGCGGCTTTTCGAGTCTGGCTCTAGGAGCCGGCGGCTCTCGGCGCACGCGAAACACAACGAAATGCGACAAGCGAGAAATTGACGACGAAGCTCGCCAGAATCGCCAAGCGCTTTCGCCACATAAACCGGCAACAGCCAGAACCTGCGCGGCGAACAACCAGGGCCGCGGTATTGGCGATGAGCCCGACGATGCCGGCGACGATAAACGTCAGATAATGGCGCCAGCGCAATCGACGCCCAGACTCGGCGGCGAAGGTGATCGAGGAATTCATGATGTAGGAGCCGCTCACCGCGACGGTCCATGACGTCATGTTGGCGGCAATCAACAGCACGGTCGGCGGCGCGGCGCAGCGGCAAGACGCCGCCAGCGCGGCGAACGCGAAAGCGCGGCGGCAGAGTGCTCGTACGCCGCCCGCGCCAGCAGAAACACGCCGTAATCGATCGCGGTATTGACGACGCCGATCAGCGCAAACGAGGCCGCCTTGAGGCTGATGCGCTCGCCGTGCCACAGGCCTCGCTTGCCAGATGCTTGGTCGCGGACTGATGGTTGCTGCTGCGGGCCGAATCGTAAGGGAAGGCGGGGCCATTGCGCCCCGCATATCACGTCCGTGCCGGCGCGGCAGCAACGGCCGTTAACACGTTGGACAAGCACTGCTTTCGTGCCGTACTGCCGCGGGACAGGCACGGCCGATTGCGCTATAGAACGGCGGCAAAGGAACGTGGAATGGCGACGACCGCCGACCCCCGATTGAGGCCGGTGGCGCGCGAGCGGAGCCGCCGGAGCCGCGCGCGCCGGGGCTGTCGCATCGTCGTGCCGGCTCTATAACGAGGCGGCGGCGCTTGCGCGCATGCACGGCCGGCTGCTCGAGATCGCGCAGCCGCCTCGCCGCGGCCGCGCGATCGCTGTCCTGCGAGATCGTCTATATCGACGACGGCAGCCGCGACGGCACGCTCGCCATCGCCCGCGACCTGCCGGCGAGCCGGCGTCGACGTCCAGGTGATTTCGCTGTCGCGCAATTTCGGCAAGGAGGCGGCGCTGCTCGCCGGCCTCGATCACGCCCGGCGCGGCGCCGTGCTGTTCATCGACGGCGACGGCCAGCACCCGCCGGATCTGATCGAGCGGCTGGTCGGCCATTGGCTCGATGACGATTGCGACGTCGTCTATACCGCCAAGGCGCACCGCACCAACGAATTCGATCCTGCGCCGGCTCTCGCGTCAAGATCGTTTTATCTCCTGTTGAACTGGGGCGCGCGGCCGAAGATTCCGGAGGACGCCGGCGATTTCCGGCTGCTGTCGCCGCGCGCGGCCAATGCGCTGCGCCAATTCCCCGAGCGCAACCGCTTCTTCAAAGGCCTGTCGAGCTGGATCGGCTTCCGCCAGATGCGCATCGATTACGAGCCGGCGCCGCGGGTCGACGGCCGCAGCACCTGGAATATGCGCCGTCTGATCGGGCTGTCGATCGACGGCGTCACCGCTTTCTCGGTGGCGCCGCTGCGGCTCGCCACGGTGATGGGCACGGTGCTCGCGGTGATTGCCTTCTTGTACGGACTGCAGATCGTCTATCGAGACCCTGGTCTACGGCACCGATCGTTCCCGGCTATCCGTCATTGTTCGTCGGCGTCATGGTGCTGGGCGGCGTCCAGCTCATCATGATCGGCGTGGTCGGCGAATATATCGGCAAGATTTTGGAAGAGATCAAAGGCCGGCCGGTCTATTTCGTCGCCGAGCATGACGTGAAACTCGCCGGGCAAGACAATCCAAGACGACGCCAAACAGACCGAACGCGACGCCCGCACCGCGGCCGAATGAGCCAGCAAACGCCCACGGCACCGCAGCGCCGCATCTGGCTCTGCGCCGACGATTACGGCATATCGCCTGCGGTCAGCGCGGCGATCCGCGATCTCATCGCGCGCCGCCGCATCAATGCCACCTCCGTCATGGTGCCGGCGCCGAGCTTTTCGCCCGGCGAAGCCGCGGCGCTCGATGCGGCGGCGGCGGCGCACGGCGCGCATCGGACTGCATGTGACATTGACCGCGCCGTTTCGTCCCATGAGCGCGGGCTTCGCGCCGACGCGCGACGGCGCCTTTCTGCCGCTTGCGGCCATGGCCGGCCGCGCGCTGGCGCATTGGCTCAAGCCCGAGGATTTGGAGCTCGAGATCGCGCGCCAGTTCGCGGCCTTCCAGGCCGGCTTCGGCCGGACGCCGGATTACGTCGACGGCCACCAGCACATCCATGTGTTTCCGCAAATTCGCGGAGCCGTGCTTGCGCGTCACTCAAGGATGCCGCGCCGCAGGCATGGCTGCGCCAATGCGGACGCGCCGCCGCCGCGCCAAAGAGCCTGGCCGACCCGAAGGGCTTTATTCTCGATGCGCTGAGCGCGCGTCTGCGCGATCTCGCCGCCCGCGCATGGCGTGCGCGACCAATCCGGCCTTTGCCGGCACCTATTCCTTTGCGCCGGGCGCCGATTTCGCGACGCTGTTTCCGGGCTTCCTCGACGGCCTGCCCGACGGCGGCCTGGTGATGTGTCACCCGGGCAAAGTCGACGGCGAACTGCGCCGCCTCGATCCGCTCACCGATCTGCGCGAGCGGGAATACGATTATTTCCTCGGCGAGGAGTTTCCGCGGCTGCTGGCGGAGCGCGGGGTGACGCTCGCCTGACTACATAATCACGACCTTGGTGCCGACATGGACGCGGTTATAAAGGTCTTCGACGTCCTCATTGCGCATGCGGATGCAGCCGGAGGACACATTGTGGCCGATGGTCCAGGGCTCATTGGAGCCGTGGATGCGATAAAGCGTCGAGCCGAGATAAATCGCGCGCGCGAACCGAGCGGATTGCCGATGCCGCCGGGCATGAAATGCGGAATGCCGGGCTGCCGCGCGATCATCTCCGGCGGCGGCGTCCAATCCGGCCATTTTTTCATGGCGGTGATTGTCTTCACGCCCGACCAGGTGAAGCCGGGCCGGCCGACGCCGATGCCGTAGCGCATCGCCTTGCCGCCGTCCTCGACCAGAAAAAGAAATTTGTCCGGCGTATCGACGATGATCGTGCCGGGCTTCTCGCCGCCATTATAAGCGACGATCTGGCGCATAAATTGCGGATCGATCGGATAATTGGATTCGTCGGGCGGATTGGCCGGCTTGTAGGACGCCTGTTGCACCGGCGCCGACCGGCTTGCGGCTGCGGTTGCGGCTGTGGCGCCTGATACGGATAGACGCGCGCTACCGGAACGTTGATGGTCGGGCCGCCGAAGATGGCTTGCAGGAATCCGCCGCCGCTGGAACCTTCCGGCTCGGCGGCAGCCGCGGGCGGCGCCGCGGCATAAGTTTGCGGCGGCGGGGGCGCGTAGCCTTGCGGAGCGCGGGCATAAGTCTGAGGCGGGGCGGCCGCATAGCCCTGGGGAGCGGCAGCGTAGGTCTGCGGCGAAGCCGGCGCATAGCCCTGCGGAGCGGCGGCATAACGCGGCGCGTAGGCCGGGGCGTAATTCGGGGCATAGCCTTGCGCGTAAGTCTGGCCTGATAGCCCGGTGCGGCGACATAGCGCGGCTGCTGCACATAATAGTAGTACTGCTGCGGCGGCTGCGGCGCGGCGTAGGCCGGCTGACCGCCATAGGGATAGACGGCTACCTGGAGAGGGTCGGCCGAGGCCGAGTTTAAAGCCGCACCGAGAACCGCGCTCGGAAGAGCCGCCCACACGCAGATACGCCGCATTGCTGTACTCGTACTGCTATTTCACGCCGAGCGCCGTCCGCGCTCCTCTGCACGAGTACGCCCGTAAACCTCGACTGTTTGGTAAACAAATTGCGGCGGCGCGTTATTCGTACATTGTTCATCAAGTTACAGTTGATTTTGTGTCAATAGCGATGCGCCTTGGTTAACAGAACGTGTGCGTCATTCGTTTTAACGGACGTGAACGCTGTGTTAAGCGGCAAGCCGCTATGGGTTATGGCGTGCGTTGGAATGAAAATTTGTCGCTGGAATAACATGGCGGCGAACCGCGCAAGGTCTTTCGTATCGAGCAAACCGCCGCCGCGCGACTGCCGCCGCAGGCCGGCAGCGACGCCGCTTCGCCGCATCACGGCGAAATCATGCAGGCGCTGTCTGCGCTGCAGGCCCTGATGGCGAGCGATCCGCCGGCTGCATCGCCCGGCGATTCGCGTTGCACCGCGCCGACGTCGGCGAAAACCCGCAGGCACAGCCGGACAGCCATGACGCGCATCGCCCACGAGCTCGATGCGGTCGTTCGCCGGCACCGCGCAGGCGACACAGCAAATTCTTGCCGCCGCCGAAGAGATCGATCAGCTCGCCGATAATCTTTCGGCGGCGCTCAACGGGCGGATCGAGCAGGAATTGGCGCAAGACATCGCCGACAGCGTGCTGCGGATTTTCGAGGCGTGCAATTTCCAGGATCTGATCGGCCAGCGCGTCGCCAAAGTGATGAAGACGCTGCAGACCGACGAGGCCGTGCCGATGCCGCCGACAGACGACGCGCCGGCTTTGCATGGCCCGCGGCTCGACGGCGACAAGGGCCACATGTCGCAAGCGCGAGATCGACGCGATGTTCGGCGCTGAGACCATCATGCCGCTATTCCGGCTGCGGATCATCAAGAAACAAACAAACGCCGCAACCGCAAAGGCCGCCACCACCGCCAGGCCCGCCGGCATCCGAAGCGCGGTCGGCGACATAAGTCACGGCCACCGGCGCCAGCGCCTGCACCACCAGAAACGGCCCGCCGATCCGTCCGACCAGCCGGCCATAACCGGCGGGGCCGAACAAAGCGAGCGGCACGGTGCCCCGCGCAATGGTCAAAAGCCCATTCGCCATGCCGAACATCACGGCAAACAGTCGCGGCCGTGATCGCGCAGAACGGCAGAATCGCCAACAGCACGAAGGCCACGACCAGAAGCCCGACGGCGAAGCGCGCGATCCACAACGGATGCATGCTGCCGGCCGAAGCCAAGTTCGCAGATGCGCGCCAGCACCTGCGACGGACCGAACAGCATGCCGATGGCGACGACGACGTCGGCCGGCAGCCCGAACCGCTTGAAGATGGCGAGAAGCTGCGCCGACAGCGCCGACGGCACGAAGGCGTAGGCGGCAAAGCCGGCGGCGACCAGAATAAAAGCGAGCCCGCGCGCCGGCAGAAACGCCGCCGGCTTCTGTTCCGGGGCGAGCGCCGGCGGCGGCGCGCGGCATCTCGAGCGCGCCGGCGCGGCAGCGCGAAAGCGTGCAGCGGCGCAGCGACGACGCGCGAGCAAGCCGGCATAGACCAGATAGGTGCCGCGCCAGCCGACCGCGTCGATCAGGATATTGCGTCGCCGGCCAGCTCACCGTCGAAGCAAATCCGCCGGCGAGCGTCAACGTCGTGATCGGCGAGCGCGCACCGGCGCCGAAAATGCGGCCGAGCGTGGCGAAAGCCGGATCGTAGAGCGAAGCCGCCATGGCGACGCCGAGCACCATCCACAGCCGCGAAATAAGCGCGCGGCGCTCTGCGCCGCGACCAGCGCGGCGAGGCCGGCGGCGCCGATCAGCGATCCCGCCGGCATCACCACATGGCCGCCGAAGCCGATCGATGGTCGCACCGACATAGCGCGAACACAGACCGCCGACCAACAAGCCCAATGAAAAGCCGCCCATCGTGAACGAGCGCGACCAGCCGTGATCGGCGGCGATCAGCGGCACGGTGAGCACCGGCGGATAGAACAACGCGCCCCACGACAAAATCTCGGTGACGCCGAGCACGCTCACCGCGCGCCAAGGACCGAAGATGAATTCGCGGGGAGCTGGGCATTGTCGGCGCTCGTCATTCCGGATCGCTGCGAAGCGGCAAAGCGCGCTGAGATCCATAACCTTACAGACGCCGAATGTGGAAAGTTCCGGGCTCAGCTGCACCGCTGCGCTCGGCCCCGGAATGGGATACGAAGCCTTATTGCCCGACCGGCTTCATCGGCGGACGGCCGGCGGCGCGCGCGGTGCCTTCGGGCGCGCAACGCACATAGACGCCGGTGCCGTAGCGGCCGGCGACTTCCGGATCCATCCATTTGAGCACCATGGTGCGGCCGTCGAACGACACGATCTCGCGATCCTGCATGCCGCCGGGCGGGCCCGGGCGGACCGATATAGTTCGCGCCGTTCTGCGAGCCCTTGAGCTGCAATTCCTGCAATTGCGCGGAATCGGCGAGATACATCATCACGCCGCCGTTCGGCCCGCGCGTAATCTCGACCGGCTGGCCGCATTGCTGGCGCGCCGCGGCGGCGGTGCGCGCCAGATCCTCGTCGCGGTGAAAGGCGCCGTAGCCCCAGCGGCCGACAATATCCTCCGGCCGGTATTTGGACGGGATCGCCGGCTGCTCCGGAACCGGCGGAGCCGCCGCCTCCTGCGGCGACGGCGTGTTGGACGTGCAGGCCGAGAGCAGCGCAGCGCGCCGGCCATGGCGATGCCGAAAGCCAATCGCCGATACGACGCGCTGCGATATGAAGGACTCATGGGCTATCCTCCCGAAACCGGGCGCGAACGGAACTGCGCCCGTTTTACCGCCCCGACCTTTCGACTTTGTTTCAAATTGCACCCTCGGAATTAACCATCAAAAGCAGTCGGCGACGATTACGGCCCGGATGGGGCGAGTTAAGCGCCGTTGCCCGACGGCCGGAACCGTTGCGGGCGGCGCGACCGCCATTGCCGCCCTCCCCGGCCGGCTTTGCCTTGGCCGCGCCGCTTTGGGCCGCGGATCGACGAGCGGCGCCGATTTGTGGATGCTCAACTGCCCGCATCTGCTTCCGGATCGTCGAAGAAATCGCTGTCGGCGCGATAGCCGGCGGCGTGAATGCCGGCGATGGCGCAGATATCGTCCATCTCGTTGGCGTCGCCGGTGACGCCGATGGCGGCGACCACTTCGCCCGATTTGTCGCGGATAAGCTGGCCGCCGCCTTCCAGAAACAGCGGATAATCGGCGAGATTCTCGATCGACTGCATGAACAGCGGCTTCTCGTTGGCCTTTGCAGCACCAGCTTCGACGGCCGGCCCAGCGCCAGCGCGCCATAGGCTTTGCCGTAGCAGACCTCGAAGCGCAGCATCGAGGCATTGTCCTGCTTCTGGAATGCCTTCACCCGCCCGCCGGCGTCGAGAACGATTGCGCTCATCGGCCGGCATTTGTGCTTCTTGGCCGCGGCAAATGTCGCCGCGATGATGGTATTGGCCTCGTCCAAGCTCAGCGCGCGCATTTCCAATGTCGTGGCCTCCGGCGGCAAGCGATCCGGCCGAAGATTAGCAGCGAATGGCAAGCGCGCGAATAGCGGATAGGGTGCGGCGGTTCGCCATTTGCTGCCGCCTGCGCCTTGACAGCGCAGAGACCAACCGCCTTATGTCCGCCGTGCCTTCTGGCACTCCGGTATTATGAGTGCTAAGGCTCTGCAAAACAACGATTTTCTTAACAGCGAACGCCACCACAGCCTGCCCAATCGTCAAGCGAGGCCGCGCGGCAACGAGGGTGATCATGGCAAAAACCAAATTCCGGCCGCTGCATGACCGCGTGGTCGTCAAGCGTATCGAGGCCGAAGAGAAGTCCAAGGGCGGCATCATCATTCCCGACACCGTCAAGGAAAAGCCGTCGGAAGGCGAAGTCGTCGCCGTCGGCCCCGGCGGCCGCGACGAGGCCGGCAAGCTCATTCCGATCGAATTGAAATCCGGCGACCGCGTGCTGTTCGGCAAATGGTCGGGCACCGAGGTCAAGCTCGACGGCGAGGACCTCCTGATCATGAAGGAGTCCGACATCATGGGCGTGATCGCCTGAACCTACGCTCGTCATGACCGGGACTGCCCGGTGATAACGGATTGAAGAAACACCTTAGGAGAAAACCGAAATGTCCGCGAAAGACGTAAAATTCTCCACCGACGCCCGCGACCGCATGCTGCACGGCGTCGACATTCTCGCCAATGCGGTGAAAGTGACGCTCGGCCCCAAAGGCCGCAACGTCATCCTCGACAAATCGTTCGGCGCGCCGCGCATCACCAAGGACGGCGTCACCGTCGCCAAGGAGATCGAGCTCGAAGACAAGTTCGAGAACATGGGCGCGCAGATGGTGCGCGAAGTGGCGCAGAAGACCAACGACATCGCCGGCGACGGCACCACGACCGCGACCGTGCTCGCGGCCGCGATCGTCAAGGAAGGCGTCAAATCGGTTGCCGCCGGCATGAACCCGATGGATCTCAAGCGCGGCATCGACCTCGCGGTCGCCGCCGTCGTGAGCCGACATCAAGAAGCGCTCGAAGAAAGTCGGCTCCTCGGCCGAAGTGGCGCAGGTCGGCACCATTTCCTCCAACGGCGACGCCACCATCGGCAAGATGATCGCCGACGCGATGCAGAAGGTCGGCAACGAAGGCGTCATCACCGTCGAGGAAGCCAAGGCGCTCGACACCGAAGTCGAGATCGTCGAGGGCATGCAGTTCGACCGCGGCTATCTCTCGCCCTACTTCATCACCAACGCCGAGAAGATGGTGGCGGAGCTCGAAGACGCCTACGTGCTGCTGCACGAGAAGAAGCTCTCGCAGCTGCAAGCCATGCTGCCGGTGCTCGAAGCCGTGGTGCAGTCGGGCAAGCCGCTTCTGATCATCGCCGAGGACCTCGAAGGCGAGGCGCTGGCCACGCTCGTGGTCAACAAGCTGCGCGGCGGACTGAAAGTCGCCGCCGTGAAGGCGCCCGGCTTCGGCGATCGGCGCAAGGCGATGCTCGAAGACATCGCCATCCTCACCGGCGGCCAGCTCATTGCCGAAGACCTCGGCATCAAGCTCGAGAGCGTGACGCTCGGCCATGCTCGGCCGCGCCAAGAAGGTCGTGATCGAGAAGGAAAAGACCACGATCGTCGACGGCGCCGGCAAGAAGAAAGACATCGAAGCCCGCGTCAGTCAGATCAAGGCGCAGATCGAGGAGACCACCTCCGACTACGACCGCGAGAAGCTGCAGGAGCGGCTTGCCAAGCTCGCCGGCGGCGTCGCGGTGATCCGCGTCGGCGGCGCCACCGAAATCGAGGTCAAGGAGAAGAAGGACCGCGTCGAGGACGCGCTCAACGCCACCCGCGCCGCGGTCGAGGAAGGCATCGTGCCGGGCGGCGGCGTCGCGCTGCTGCGCGCCAAGAAGGCGGTCGGCAAACTGACCAACGACAATGCCGACGTGCAGGCCGGCATCAACATCGTGCTCAAGGCGATCGAGATGCCGCTGCGCCAGATCGCCGAGAATGCCGGCGTCGAAGGCTCGATCGTCGTCAACAAGATCCTCGAGAACAAGTCGGAGACATTCGGCTTCGACGCGCAGACCGAGGAATATGTCGACATGCTCGACAAGGGCATCGTCGATCCGGCCAAGGTGGTGCGCGCGGCGCTGCAAGACGCCGCCTCCGTCGCCGGCCTTCTGGTCACGACCGAAGCCATGATCGCCGAAGTGCCGAAGGACGCACCCGCCATGCCGGCGATGCCGGGCGGCGGCGGGATGGGCGGCATGGGTGGCATGGGCGGTTTCTGACGCCACCTCGCCTCAAGCCAATCGAAGGGCGCGGAGCAATCCGCGCCCTTTTTGTTTGCGGTCTGCCGCAAAGAGTCTCCGCGTCTGTAAGACGGCGGCCGCGCTCAGCGCATGCAAGAGACTTTTGTACGCTCGCGCACGGCATTTCGATGCGTTCATGGGTCACAGGCGCGCCGGCGGAACGCGATGCTTCTTCGCAATGTTTCCAAACAGAAGGATGTGAGAGGCCACCAACAAATGGAGTGAATACCGATGCGGTTTTCGAAAACGTTCTATTTGGCGACGGCGCCCGTCTTTTTAGCAGCCGCAATCGCCGCGGGCCCGGCCTGGGCCGCCGGCAACGGCAACACCGCTGGAACTTCGAGCTCGCAAAGCGCCAGTGTCGACACCAATCACAAAAGCGAAGTGCAATCGCTGCTGAAATCGGCGACCGCCGAAGTCAAAACCATGAACCAAAATCCTCAGTTGAAGCAGCTTTTGGAAAAAGCCAAAGGCGTGTATCTCGTGCCGGAGTTTGGGAGAGGGGCACTGATCGTCGGCGGCCGCGGCGGCGCCGGCGTGGTTCTCGCCAAGAACAATGGCAAATGGTCCGACCCCGCGTTCTATGACTTCGGCGGCATCAGCGTCGGCCCGCAAGCGGGAGCGTCCGGAGGCAAGGTCGCCTACCTGCTGATGACCGACCATGCCGTCAACGCCTTCAAGAGCGGCAACAAGATTTCGCTCAATGCCGGCGCCGGCCTGACCGTCGTCGATTTCTCCCACAACGGCCAGGCGTCGTGGGGCAAGGGCGATATCATCATGTGGACGGACAATTCAGGCCTGTATGCCGGCGCGAATGTCAGCGCGACCGACCTCAATTGGGCGGACAACAACAACCAGTCCTATTACGGCCGCAAGGTTCAGCCGGATCAAGTCCTCGCGGGCAACGTCAATACTCCCGACGCCACCGCGCTGAAGAACGCGCTGACGGGCTAACGGGCACGCGTGCTCCAATATCGGGACCGGACCATTTCCGGTCCCGTTTTTTGCTGTCAATTCGCTATCCGCATCTGAAATCCGGCCCCAGCATACGGCGCAGCCGAACGAGCGCCGCACGCGCGGCATAGGCGTCGGCGGCAACGCGCAACAGTGCCGCGAGCTGCGACGGCCGGCCCAGGATTTCCCAGATCATCGACGACATGTCGGTGCCGCCATCCGGCGCCATCGCCAACAGTGCCGCCGGCGGCACCGCGCGATCCGCCGGATCGATAACAACCCGTACCGCGGCGAAAGACAGGCTGTAGGAGGCCGCCAGCCGGGCCACCAGATGCGACTCCATATCCACCGCCACGGCGCCGGTCGCGGAATGAATTTTTCGCTTGTCGGCGGGATCGGCGACCACGGCATTGACGCCCATGATCGGCCCGTGCCGCGCGTCTGGGATCATGTCCAGGAGCTTGCCCGACCACAGCGGATCGGTCGGTCGCAGCGCCGGATAGTCGATGATCCCCGAGGCGACGACGCAGTCACCGGGCTCGAGATCCGGCGAAAGCCCACCGGCGACGCCGAAGCTTATGATGCTGTGGCAGCCGCCCGACACAGCCGTTGGCAGGAGCTCGGCAGCGCAGCGCTCGCCGTCGCGGCAAATCACCAGCACGCCAGGCCCGGCGGCAATGCGCGCCTCGAAGGCAAGTCCCACCAGAGCAATCACCGAGCTTGCCGGCAGATTATCGAAATCGAGCGTGGCGCTGCCGGCGCCCGCGCCGTCGGCCGCCTCGACGATTTCGTCGACCTCGCTGCGCCAATTGCTTAAAGTCGCCGCCCAGGCTTGCCACCAGCGCGCTCGGGAATTTGCCGTATTAAAGAAAGTCGACCAGGACAGTGTCGACCAGGCGCGCGAAGAAGGGGAAAAAGCCGTCCATGACGAAGCGGAGTGCGACCAGTCGGACCAGAAACTTCTTTTTGACATAGCGGACCTGATGCGCGCCGTCGGTTTACGTCACGCGTTCGCGGGCCGCTCCATAGCGGTCCTGCAGCTTGCGGCGCGACAAAAACACCAATGTGCGGTCACGCCACAGCGTGTCAGCGCGGAGCGCTCCGGCATTGCGCGCGAGCACGATCATCGAGATAAAGATATTTTCGCCGAAGCGATGCACTTGTTGCCCAATACTGTGCTGCCGTCGCACCGCGACCTTCTCGAAGCCAAAACGGCCGACGAACTGCGCCAGTTGCACGCTGCGACACGACGGCTCGAAGGTCATGTTGCCGCAAATGGCGGCGACATCGTCGAGTCCGGGCCGCGACTGCAGAAAACGGGCGAGTTCGCGCAGCGAGGTGTCAAACGCCCGGTTGAGCCGGCTGGCCCAGGCCAATGTCGGCCCCTGCGGCGGAAAGGGCGGAAACTGTTCGTTCCACACGTGCAAATTGACAAGCCGCGCGCCGGGACCGACGTGTACGCCGTCGGACAAAATCAAATCGTCTTCGTTGCGAGTAAGTTGAATGCGGAACAGGCAATCGGGACAATTGGTGTACTCGAACACGCCATAATGAAGGCGCAGCCGGTCGTCGAGTGCCGAAACGAGAGCCCCAAGCCAGGAATGGTCGACTGACTTGGCCTTGAACTCCCGAAAATTGGTGCTGCCGGTAGACATTCCCGGTCGTCATGATGTTGTTTGGTCACCCCTGGAGTAAACGTTGTCTCTCCGCAATGGTTGCGTCGGACATTCGACACTTCCAGCGGTAATGACCAGTTCACGGTGACGCGGCCGGCCGGGTATCCAGTTCATCGTAAAGCAGCGCAAGCGTCGTTTTGACGGTGAGCGCGGCCGGCACCGACAGCACGACACCGACCAGGCCGAACAAATAGCCGCCCGCAAGAAAGCAAAATATCACCAAAACGGGGTGCAGCCGCGATGCGGCGCCGAGCGCCAGCGGCCCGAACAGCTGATCGATCGAGATCCGCAATGCGGTGGCGTAGATCGCATAAGCGACGATCGGTCCGATGCCGGTGGCATAATGCACCGCGACAAGCCCGGCGATGAGCGCCGACGCTCCGGGTCCAAGGACCGGGATCATTTCGAGAAAGCCGGTCACGAGTGCCAGCGCCGCAGCATGGGGAATGCCGAGAAACAGGCCGAGCCCGACATAAGCGGCCGTGGCCGCATAGGCCACGACCACCACCACGCCCATGAAGTAGCGCTTCAACACGGGGTCGAGGACTGACCAGATATGCACGATCAACGGCCGCTGGCCCGGCGGCACGAGGTACAGCAGGCCGCGAGCGATGCTCGGCCCGCTCAACAGAAAATAGAACAGGAGCACCACCGACAGGATAAAGCCGAACATGGAGCCGAAAGCGACGCCGCCGACCACCGCAATGCCGCCGCTCCGGCCGAGCCAGTTGCGCACACCGTTGCCGGCGGCTTGTGCCAACTGCGCGGCGTCCATCGGCTGGCCCAAGAGGCTTATTTTCGTGTTGCCCAGCAGGCGTTGCGCCATCTCGCGCACGACGGTCTCGAAGTCGGTAAAAACCCGCGTGAGCTCACGCGCAAGCGGCGGCCCGCCGAGATAACCGACCGCCGCCGCAATCAGCAAAAACACCATGAAAACCGCAACCGCGAATACCGCGCGCGGCAGGCCGCTCCGCTCGGTCAGCCATTCGATCAAGGGCGTGCAGATATAGGCGAGCAGTCCGGCGAGCACGAAAGGCGGCAATATCCATTGGATTTCGTACAGCACCAATGCGAGGGCAATCACCACGACAATGGTCGTCGTCGTCGAGATTTTGCCCACATGATCGTGGTCGCCATGAACAAGCGGCGATGGCTTGTGGGGTGCCGTCATCGATAGGCGCGTCCCTTCCAGCTAATGCCGCCCAGCCAACGGCGGCGAACGCTGTCGGCGGCGATGGCGGCGCCGACCGAATAGCCGAACGGGAACAAGAGCCCGTACCAAACGGGAATGCGGAAATAGGCCGAGCCGGCGATATGCAGGCCGAAAGCCGCCGCCGAGCCGAGCGAGCCGGAGCAAGCGCCCAACATGCCGGCCTGGCGCCCCCGGCACAGGCCGCCGCATCGGCGACGGGGATAAAAACGGCCGCCCAGGCCAGGACCACGGCCGCCACCGCTATCGCCGCCGTTCGCCAGGGACCGCCGAGCATTTCACTGAGGTTTTTTGAAATGCCGATCCACAGCGTGGCCCAGCCGGTATACATGCGTGTCGCCAAAACATGGCGGCCATCTTGCAAAAGCACCCGCCTGCCCGAGCGCTTGACGGCGCGGGCAAGCATGAGGTCTTCACAAATAGCGTGCCGAACCGCAGCGTGGCCGCCGATCGCCTCATAGGCGCTCCGCCGCATCAGCATGAATTGTCCGGTCGCCACCGCCTCATGGCTTTCGGGCGCTTGCACGGCGCGCAAATCCTGGCAGAAGCCGAGCAGATAAAGCCCACACGGCATGATCATGCGTTCGGCGAAGCTTTGCAGTTCCTGCCGCGGCGCCAAGGACAGCAGATCGAGGTTCTCGGCGGTGGCCGCAGCCATGGCGCCGGCGACCAGCGCCGGCTCGGCCCATACGTCGGCGTCGATGAAGCACAGCCACTCGGCCCGTTCGCCGGCGGCACATGCGCCGATCCAACAGGCGTGCGATTTGCCAACCCAGCCCGGGGGCAAAGGCGGACTGCGCAGCACCGAAACGCAACGATGCTCCGCAGCAACGGCGGCGGCGATCGCAAAAGTATCGTCGGCCGAATGATCGTCGACGATGACGACACTTAACCGCTCCGCCGGATAAGCCTGCGCGACGATAGCCGCCAGGCAGCGTCCGATATTGGCCGCCTCGTCCCGCGCTGGAATGACGATGGCGACGGCGGGGACAGCGGCGGGCGGCGCTTCGGCCGGAGCGAGGACGGTCAGGATGTCGCGCTGATTGAACGCCCGCACGATCAACCAAACCACAACGGCAAGCCAAGCACTTGAAAGAAAAACGAGTTCCACGACTGCACCAGAAGCCGCCCGGAAATTGAGCGTCCCTGGCTCAATCCGCGGTGCGGGCGTGCGGTTCCGCGTTGCCGATCAGGCGGAAGGCCGCCTGATTTCGGGGCCTGGGCGCTGCAGGCGGAGCGCGCGTTGCCGGAACATCGCCCTGCCTTTTCCGTTCCCCCTATGCGCGATGGAGCGCATCCCGGCCCGCCGGCATCGATCTGAAAATGGGAGCTGTTATTGTACGGGGAACGCCTGCCGCCACAGCGGCTGAGCAAGATAGAATTTTGTCAACGCGCGGTCATTGTCCTCCTTATTGCCCTCGTGCCGGTCCTGGTGTGGTTCCTGTTCGATGTCATTCTCGTGGTCGTCGGCGCAATTATTGTCGCCACTCTGCTGCGCCTGATAGCCGAACCGTTCGCAACATGGGCGAGACTGCCACAACCGATCGCCTTGACGATTTCGGGGGCCATCATCGTCGGCGCCGCGGGCGGCACAGGCTATCTGTTCGGTACCCGAATTGAGGCCGAGTTGAGCGACGTGTTTCAGCGCGCGACGGCGGCCGCAGCGGGCATTACCGCGCAGCTTCAAAGCTCGGATCTCGGCAAAGTCGTGCTGTCGCACATTCAGGGCGGCACCAGCTTCTCGATTCCCGAACTCCTCACCAGGCTGTTTTCGGTCAGCGCCACGTTTATCGGCGCGGTCGCGGTCACTGTCGTCGCCGGCTTTTATCTCGCCGCCCAGCCAGCGCTCTACCGCAGCGGCCTCGCGAAGCTGTTTCCCCGGGAGTGGCGGAACAACGTCGACGAGTCGATCGACGATATTGGAAAAGGGCTGCGGCTGTGGCTGATCGGCGAGCTCGGCCAAATGATTATTATCGGAGTCCTGTCGACCGCGGCTGTCTGGCTGATCGGGTTGCCGTCACCGCTCGCGCTCGGCGTCATCGCGGGCCTCGCCGAATTCATTCCCTATCTGGGGCCGATCATCGCCGCGGTGCCGGCTGTGCTCGTCGCGGTCACCAAAGGCGACAATGCCGCCTTTTGGACCATCCTGGCCTATCTCGCGATTCATCAGATCGAGGGCAATCTGGTTACGCCTCTTATCCAGCGGCGCATGGTTTACATCCCGCCGGCGCTGATGTTGCTCGGCCTCGTCACCATCCTCTTTTTGTTCGGCGGCGTATCGATCATTTTTGCCGGCCCCATCACCGTCATGGTGTATATCGCCGTCAAGAAGCTCTACGTTCGCGACAGTCTCGGCGAATCGACTCTGCTACCGGGCGAGTCCGAATGAACCTCGGCCGCTTAGATCAATTCGTCATCAGCCTGTAGCGCAGGGTGGTTGCGCCGGACAGCTCGATAACGTCGCCGCTGCGCCGCCATTTTGTCGCTTGGGTCAGCGCGGAAATAAGCGCGGCATCGTCGGCTTGCCGGTCGGGTTGGCATTGCGCCGCGACGGCGTCGGCTTGCTGGCCCGGCACCAGGCTGATCGGCGCACCGGGAACGATCGTGATCGAATCGTCGGTCACCGTGGCCTGACCGCGCAAGCTCGTGCACCACAGATCGATCGATGCCGAGCCGTCATCCTCGATTTCCAGCATCGGGACACGTTTCGAGCCTGGGCTCGGCGACGCATCGAGTATCAGTTCGCTGCCGAACGGGAAAGGCTCGCCGCCGGCGGCGGGAACAGTCGCGCCGGCGGCAATGAACAGAGCGAATAACCAGGCGAAGGGCCGGTAAAAAGTCTGCATCGTCTCTCGCGATTGGTTGCTGCGAATGGAAGGCGGCGACCGGACGGCCGCGCCGCAGGCTTAATCCGCGGGCCGCAGCGTGACGTCAAGCGGCGACACCCTGCGGGTCGCATATCGACTTGCAAATCAATGGGGCCGAGCCGTGGCGGCATGGCGCGCGAACCGGCCGGTCATGGCTATCCTATCGTGCAGGCACCCCTCCCCAAAATGTGATCCAGCCGGCGTTCGCCACGCCGCCGACAAAGCCGTAAACAGCGTCCGAGACGTCGCCACGAAAAAGACGACGTTCACCCGATGGGCGGCGCCCTCAGGGCCGCCGCGGTATCTTTGGGTGGAACCCGGTCCAGTGCGGCAACACCGCGCACAGCGTACGTGATGAGGCTTTTTTGCCGGCTTGCCGTAAATTTAGGCGATTCGTTGTCAGTAGCTAACGCATAATCAAGCCGTAACACAGAGAAACCCGGGACGTTTCGGATGTGGGCGTGATAATGGAGCGCACCATGGAATTTTCGGCACGATGCATGGCCTGTCCATCCATGTGCTGCTTGGTCGCCGTCATGACTTGTTTTCCTGACGCTGCCGGCGATGGCTGGCTCAACCTCGCCTAGAAGCTTCTCACAGTCGGAGGTCCTTCGTGAATCGCCTTTCTGCAACCCTCGCCACGATCTGGCGATTGGCTATTCCGTATTTTCGCTCGGAAGATCGCTGGGCGGGGCGCATCCTCCTCGGCGCGGTCGTGGGGATCGAATTGTCGATCGTCGCCATCACCGTCATTCTCAATCAGTGGTACAATCGTTTTTACAACACGCTGCAGGATCACAACTGGGCCGCTTTCGTCAGCGCCATCCTGTTCTTCTGTGTGCTGGCCGCGATCTATACGGTTCTCGCGGTTTATCAGAACTATCTCAATCTGTGGCTTCAGATCCGCTGGCGCCGCTGGCTGACGCAAACCTATCTGCGGCAATGGCTCAACACCGCCAACCATTACCGCATGCAGCTTCTCGGCGACGCCGCCGACAATCCCGATCAGCGTATCGCCGACGACCTGCAGATGTTCGTGCAGAACACGCTGTCGATCGGACTCGGGCTTTTGAACTCTTGCGTCACGCTGGGCTCGTTCGTCGTCATTTTGTGGTCGCTGTCGGAAAAGGCGCCGTTGCATCTGTTTGGCGCCTCGTTCGCTATCCCCGGCTACCTGGTCTGGGCGGCGCTGCTCTATGCCATCGCCGGCACATCGCTGACGCATTTGATCGGCTGGCCGCTTATTCCGCTCAATTTCCAGCAACAGCGCTACGAGGCCGATTTTCGCTTCAATCTGGTGCGCACCCGCGAGAATTCCGAGCAGATCGCGGCGCTTCGCGGCGAACCCGCCGAGCGCGAGCGCCATCTCGGCCGCTTCGGTCTTGTGGTGACGAATTGGATCGCCATCATGCAGCGGCAGAAGCAGCTGACTTTCTTCACGCAAAGCTACTCGCAGGCGTCGGTGATTTTTCCCTATCTGATGGTGAGCCCGGCCTATTTCTCCGGCGCCATGCAGCTCGGCGGCCTGATGCAGACCGCATCCGCGTTCAACAGCGTGCAGACGGCGTTGTCCTATTTCGTCAGCGCGTATCAATCGATCGCGCAATACCGCGCGGTGGTGACGCGACTGTCCGGCTTCGAGGAAGCGATCCTGGCCGGACGCAATGTCGCGCTCACGCCGCCCGTGGTCGAAGTGCTGCCGCGCGAGACCGGCGACGCGATTGTGGTCGAACGCCTGAATGTCTGCCTGCCGCATGGCGAGCCGCTGGTCGACGCCGAACATCTCGTCTTTTCACCCGGCGAGCGCGTGCTGGTGAACGGGCCATCCGGCGCCGGCAAGTCGACGTTGTTTCGCGCGATGAGCGGGATATGGCCTTTCGGGTCGGGCCGGGTGCTGGTGCCAAAGGACGCCAAGGTCATGCTGTTGCCGCAGCGCCCGTATTTTCCGGTAGCTACACTTGCCGCCGCGGTCAGCTATCCGGCGCGGGACGGCGCTTTCGAGGAAGCCAACATCGCCGAAGTGGTCAGCGCGGTCGGGCTTCCGCAGTGGAGCGGACGCCTGCGGGAAGAAGCGCATTGGAACCGCATGCTGTCGCAGGGTGAGCAGCAGCGGCTTGGTGTTGCCCGTGCGCTCCTGCAGGAACCGGATTTCCTGCTGCTCGACGAAGCAACCGCCTCGCTCGACGAGCCGTCGGAAGCCGTGCTGTACCGGCTGCTCCAGGACCGCCTTAAAGGCACGACGATTATCTCGATTGGCCATCGCTCGACGCTCGGCGCCTTCCATCGCCGCCGCGTCCAGGTCGTACCGGGCGAAGGGGCCTCGGAGGTCCGCGACGTGCCGCTGGTTTCGGCGGCGGAGTGATTCGCTCCCTCCGCTCGTCCCGGCGAAAGCCGGGGAATCCGGATGGGCGGCGATTTACAAGTCATGCCGGATTCCCGATTTCGCGGGATGAGCGGCGGACAGCGAAAGTGAACACGGCAAAAGAAAACGGCCGGTGGCGTTCCCGCCACCGGCCGCATTCTTAGAAGGTTGCCGTCAGTCGAGTCTTACTTCAGACCGCTGAGGTTGGCCGCGAAGGAGAGCTTCGCGATATAGGCCGCACCGCACCAGTTGGAGGCGAGACCGCCGGGGTTCTGCGTCGTGACAGCGCCGCCGCTGAAGGTCGCAGTCTGGTCGCTGGTGAAGACGTTACACTGAGCCTTCGTCAGGTTGGTGTCGTAGTAGCGCAGGTCGAGCGTGAAGGCCTTGTAGGTCCAGCCGAAGCCCGCGTCCCAGTTCCAATAGCTCGTGTATTTGACGCCATTGAAGAATGGATTACCGGCGATTTGCGTACCGTAGAACAGATCACTGGTGCCCAACGCCCAGTAGCCGAGATCGCCGGAGATATAGCCGCCGAGGCCGCTATTCGCCGGGAACCAGGAACTCGGGGCGGTGAACGTCAGGTTGCCCACGGTGTACCAGCCATCGGCCCCGGTGTTGGAGACTGACGGCGAGTACCATTCCTGGATGCCGGTCGCCCACTGATCGTTAATCGTGTAGGTCGCCTTGGCGTAGATTTCGGTGAAGCTCGCATTGCCTTTGGCAACGTTGCCGTTCGGCAAATTCAAGCCGGGAGGAGAAGGAGTGAGGGAGCCAGGGGGCGAACAGGGCGTAAGGGGCGCCGCGCTGAAGCACTCACCACCCGGATAGTAGTATTCCCACACACCGAAATCGAGCGCGAGCTTGTCGAAGGTCGGACGGAAGCCGCCATAGAAGTCAATTTCGGCCGCCGCATGATTCGGGAAGTCGATGCTCTCGCCCGAAATGCCCGCGTACCACTGCATGCTTGCGGACTGATTGTAACGCAGTTCGAAACCGGCCTGCGTCGACGGCTTGTGATCCGATTGCGTGATGCCGCGGAAGTTATAGTCGGTCATCAATGCCGCGCTGATCGCAACATCCCATGGCGAGGGAGGCGGTGCAGGCGGTGCAGGAGGGGCTTTGGTTGCCATGTCCGCCGCCATCGCGGAGGTCGTCGCAAACGCCGCCAAAATCAACGATAAAGCCACTTTCTTCATAACTGAGCCCCTTCTTTTGCCCCAACTCCGAAACCGTGCGACATCCCCTGTCGACATCCGATAACCGAGCCAATTCCTGCCAGCGCCAAACTTCGAAATGCGCAGTGTTAACCTTCACGAATTCTTCAATTTTGTTATCCCGGAGCCAAGATTAAAACGTCGGCAAATGCTGACTTTTTATGCGTTTGCGGGATAACTTCACTGTTTCTTCGAAAGTGTGGCACGCAAGATACACTTTCCCCGCCTTTACGCATTCGCGCCGGCTTTCGCGCTCGAAGACCGGGGCGGCCGGACCCATATACTGGACTCTACGGACCCCACGGAGTGTGACCCATGAAAGCGGTCGTTGATGGCAAAACCGTCGCTGAAAGCGATGAGATCGTCGAATGCAAGGGATATCAATACTTTCCGCAGTCGGCGGTGCGCCTGGAATGGCTCGAGAAGACCGGCAAAACCGCGGACGACCTGACCTGCCCGCACGGCGTGCAGTTCTACGATGTCGTCGTTGGCGGCGTTCGGCACGCGCGCGCCGCCTGGTGTTATGAGGCGCCAAAGCCGGAGATGAAGGCGGTCGGCGGCCGATTCGGCTTTTGGCAGGACGTGAAAGTCGGCTGAAAGCGCAGCCCCAAGACGGGTAGGACGGGTCCACTTCGGAAAAAGCGCGGCCCCGCCCTCGAATCAAATCCGAGGGCGGGCGCTTTCGAGATGAGGCTTAGGCCGCCTGCTTTTTGCGGTTGGCGTCGAGGCGGGCGTCGACGAGCGCCACGGTCGCGTCGAGCACGGGATTGCTCACTCCCTTTTGTTTGGCGAGCAACTGCACCAATTTGTCGGCGCGCTCGATATTGGGCGCGCCGTTTTGCAAGGCGCGAGCCGCCGACGCCGGTCGCGTCAGTGATTGGGCAGCCGCGGCGTATTTCTCGAACGGCACCAAATCTTCCGGCTTGGCGCCAAGCTTGACGCATAGATCGTTGACGAAATTGTACACCGAGCGCGATGTCTCAATGTCGCTGTGCACCGCTTCTTGCGCGGTGCGCATGCCGTCCTTGGTGACACAGCGATAATTGCCGGCGCACAGCATCGCCCATTTGGCGAGCGGCACGAAAATCGATTCGTAGACCTTGAGCTTGACCGGCCCCGTGACCGTGAGCCTTTCCTTCAGCTGCAACGAGATCGATTCCCATGTGATCGTCCGCACGGGGCGCGTCGCTCGGGATGGGGCCTATGGGATTCTCTTGATGGGCTCGATCCGTCCGGCCTGCCGCCGGATCGACGCGGCGCGCTCCACTGCGACCGAGATCGCGATCGACATCGATACGCCCGAGCCGCTGACGCCGGGCGTTCCCGTCACGTTGCGCTTCAGTCTGACGCCGCAGCGTGTCTTGAAGCCGGGCGAGCGTTTGCGGCTCGACATCGGCAGCCGCACCGATCTGCTGCGCAGCGACGTGAGCC
>CAWHBC010000027.1:0-28912 GCA_963827465.1 uncultured Alphaproteobacteria bacterium | reverse complement strand
TGAAACGGAGACCGCGATGACCGAAAGATCAACGCGCAAATCAAAAGAATTCCTCCACGAAGGCAAATACGCAGCAGAGGTCCAGGTCGAATTGATCGAGGACGATACGGCGTGGTCGCCATATTTGTCGCCGGAGGACGTGCATAAGCTCGACACCGTTCGGCTTGCATTGAAGCGCGGTGACATCGCGGAAGCGGCCAAATACGGCCGCGTGTTCGAGCTGATGCCAGTGGCGGCGAAGTGAGCGTGACCGCCGATTGGATCATCGACCTCGGCCCCGAAGGCGGCGACAGCGGCGGCGAAATCGTCGCCGCGGGAACGCCCGAAGACGTGGTGCACGACAGCGGAGTTATACCGTGGCGTTTTTGAAGCCGGTGCTGGCAAGACGCGGCGCGGAGCCAAGGAAGAAGAAGCGGGTTGAGGCGGCGTGTGATTGTGTCTCATCTTTTGCTAAGGAAGACTTTTCGCTGTTTTTAGATTTTCTGTCCTATCTCCTTCGAGGCTCAGGATGGACAACCGAGATAAAATGCTTATTGGCATCGGCGACGCCATACAAGCATATGCTCTCCTGGAATTTAAGCTGTTTCAGCTTCTGAGAATGTTACTTGACGTTGACCCCGATACCGCCGCAGGAGTTTTTTATTGCGTGAGAAATAGCCGAGATCGAAACAAGATTCTGAAACAACAGCTGATACTCAGCTACGGAGATGAATACAATCGATTCTGGAAATCAATGAACGGTTTGGTCCACGATTTAGATGGTAGACGAAACCAAATTGTACACGGACTTTTAGTCCTCAATGAGGCCAGCGATCCGCCAGAGCACATCATTACACGGCCCGAGAGCTATTGGGTGGAGGGATGGCCAGCGGGAGAGGTAATCACGCACGCGGAACTCGCCTCATTTATCGAAAAAACTCATGTGATATCCGAACTCATCCAGCATTTCGTCTGGTACGACACAGAAGCTGGAAGAAGGCGCCTTGGCCTGCACCCGGTTCCGAAGACACCGAGTTAGGTGTTTTAATGGAACCGGAGGTGGGTCATGGAGAGGCGGAAGTTTACACGAGAGTTCAAGCTTGAGGCTGTGCGGCTGATCAAGGAGCGGGGCGTATCGTATGCCCAGGCCTCGCACGATCTCAGTGTGCATCAGTCACAGTTGCGGAGTTGGGTGAAGGCGCTTGCGAACGATCCGCAGCATGCGTTCCCCGGCCAAGGCCAGATGAAGCCCGAGCAACTGGAGATCGCGCAGCTCAAGCGCGAGGTGATCCGGCTGAAGGCGGAACGAGACATCCTAAAAAAAGCCGCGGCCTACTTCGCGAAGGAATTGATGTGAAGTTCGGATTCGTTGCGAAGCACCGGGGGGTCTGGCCGGCGGAGTGGTTGTGCGGGGCGCTCGGTGTCTCGCGGGGTGGGTTCTATGCCTGGCTGAGGCGACCGCACAGTCGACGCAGCCGCAGTGATGAAGAGCTTGGTGCCAAGGTTCGCTCCAGCTTCCTCGCTAGCGATCGAACTTATGGCGCCAGGCGGGTGTGGCACGACATGCTGGCAGAGGGCGTGTCGTGTGGGCTGCACCGGATCGAGCGATTGATGCGATTACAGGCTCTCAAAGCTCGTCCACGACGGCGGCGACTGCCGCCTGATCTGGGTGAGCGGCAGGTCACCGCCGTCGCTGCCAACGTGCTCAACCGCAGCTTCGAAGCTCCTGCTCCCAACCGCAAATGGATCGCCGACTTCACCTATGTGTGGACGGCAGAGGGCTGGCTCTATGTGGCTGCCGTCATCGATCTGTTCTCGCGGCGCGCTGTTGGCTGGTCGATGAGTGCCGCGATGACGGCGCAACTCGTGACCGACGCCCTGGTGATGGCGATCTGGCGCCGCGGCAAACCCGACGCGCTGCTCCATCACTCCGATCGCGGCAGCCAATACACCAGCGAGCAGTTCCAGAGGCTGATGTCAGATCACGGCGTCGTCTGCTCGATGAGCCGCTCAGGCAACGTCTGGGACAATGCGGCAATGGAGAGCTTCTTCTCCTCGCTGAAGACCGAGCGCACAGCGCGCAAAACGTATCGGACGCGCGACGAAGCCAAGGCCGACGTGTTCGACTACATTGAATGCTTCTATAATCCGAAACGCCGGCACTCGACGATCGGATATCTAAGTCCCGTGGAGTTCGAATTGCAGGCGGGATTCGCTTAGGCGGGTGTCAACCGAACCGGGTGCAGGCCAGACGACCAAGTTCTTGACTTAAGAGACTGACAATCCGAGGAAGCTTCAACGCAACCGTTAACAAATCCCACTGCTCTCGAAGAGCGTGGATATTGAACATCAGAAGCAGATTTTCTAGCGGCGTTGGCTCTTGTTGAACTAGCGCGGGAATTGTGTTGTGATTTAGTTTTGAGGCACACCGCCACCGTCGCTCGCCGTCAATCAGGACAAAGCGATGCCCCTTCTTGTAAACAGAGATGGGAACTTGAACACCGTAGAGCCGTATGGACTCCAGCAACTCTTCAAGTTCTCCAGGACGAAATACGAGACGTGGATTGTCTTCGTTACGGTCAATTCGGCCTATCGGAATTTGCTGAAGCTTCGCCTCCGCTGCGTTAGTGGCCATTAGGCAACTCCCGATTCGAAGCGATCAGTTCATAGGCAGAGCGCCTATCTCCAACAAACCCAGCAATATTTCGTCGCGTTCGTATTCGACGCCAGTTCCAGTCAGCTACAAGTCCACGGCCCTCGGCGGAGTTGGCATAGGACAAAACAAAATGACTTCCCCGCCGATCTAGAACACGTAAGCTCTTGCCTAATCGTTTAATGTCCTTCGAAGAAAAGCTATCAGGGTGATATTCAGCGAACACTCTCCTGTTTGCGACCGCAAACGGTGGATCTAGGTATACGAAATCTTCAGTCCGCACCTCGTCCAGGACCGCCTCGAAATCGTCATCGATTAGCTGAGCGCGCTTAAGTAAGCGCGACATATCTAAAATGATGTTCGTATCGAATTTTCTTCGCCTTTTTGGACGAGCATAAGGGACATTAAATGCGCCGCCCTTATTCGTTCGATAAATTCCGTTGAAGCACAGCCTATTCAAAAATAGGAAGCGCGCCGCTATCTCAGGTTTTGACATTGTCGCCGGATCGACACCTCTTAGCCGGTAGTAGAACTCTTTATTTTGTTTGTAATCTTTAAGGCAGTCGATCACCTGCAACGGTCGAGATTTGATCTCTCGATACGCAGTTATCAATTCGCGATTAATGTCAGAAAGTATCGCCGATTTAGGCTCAAGATCGAAAAAGAGGCACGCTGAGCCACAGAATGGTTCGACGTATCGAACTCCACTCTTGTCGTTGCGCCAATGCTGGCGAAGCGTGGGAAGCAGCGTTTTCTTGCTACCTGCCCATCGCACTGGCGTCCTCATGCCGCCCCTCCCCCCGGGGATCAATCCGTTCGAAAATTATAGTGCAATTATTAGTCGATACGGCGTAGCGGAACAACTGATATTGTAAAGTGAGCGCGACCAGCGTGGGCTATTTGCCGCGCTGCCGCGTGGATTGCCGGATCAAGTCCGGCAATGACGCCGCTACAGCCGGCACCCTGAGGTGCCCGCGCGCAGCGCGGGCCTGGAAGGGTGCCGGCGTCAATGCCTCGCCGTATCCTTCGAGGCGCGCTTTCAGCGCGCATCTCAGGATGAGGCGAAAGCGCAGTGCTGAGCCGCCTCACCCGCCGAGATGCTGCTCAATCCAGCCGCGCAGCGCGCCGGCTGCCATGACGCCGCTGTGGCGGGCGAGTTCGCGGCCGCCGCGGAACAGGATCATGGTTGGAATGGCGCTGATGTGATAGCGCGCCGCGAGGCTTTGCTCGGCGTCGGTATCGACCTTGGCGAAGCGCAGCCGCGGCTCGAGCGCCTTGGCCGTGGCCTCGAACACCGGCGCCATGGCGCGGCAGGGTCCGCACCAGGCGGCCCAGAAGTCGACCAAGAAGCGGCAGGTCGGCTGTGGCATGGCGCTCGAAATGCGCGGCGTCGAGAGCGATCGGCGCGCCGGCAAACAGCGGCTCGTGGCAGCGGCCGCATTTGCCGCCTTCGCCGCGCCGCTCGGCCGGCACGCGGTTGAGCGTATGGCAATGCGGACAGGGAATGGTGACGGAGGCTGACATCGTCGTTCATCTTCCGGCTGGGCAATTTCAACGCCGCGCCGCATTCGCAAAGCTTGACCTCGCTCGACAGAATTTGGGAACGACCAAACCCGAAATCAACCCGTTACGGCCGGGACAAGCGGTGGCACTTCCACCTTCGTCGCCACCGGGCTTGACCCGGTGGTCCTTGCCGCCGGCAATGAAGGCCCGTCATGCCCGCGCTTGTCGCGGGTATCCACGTCTTTGGAACCCCGTAATAAAAAGCAAGGCGTGGATGGCCGGAACGAGTCCGGCCATGACGAGCGTCGCGTCATTGCGAGCGGCAGCGAGGCAATCCAGGCTGAGCCGCCGCCTGGATTGCTTCGTCGTTGCACTCCTGGCAACGACGCAGCCCTTTTTGTCATTTGCCGATCGCGCCCGAGGCCATTCCGCCTTGAACCCATTGGCCGGTTCGCGCGACCACACGCCATGGAGCCTTACGCTTATATCTACGTCAACGCCGATGGCATCGCCCGCGAGCTGCATGCCGCGGAGCGCGCCTGGCTCGAAACCGAATACACGCTCGGCGACGGCGCCATGCCTTACGTCAAGGACACTTACGAGGAGCGCAACGGCTGGGGCGAGCTTAACGGCTATCTGGCGCGCGCTTTGCTGCCGCCCGGGACGCCGGTCGGGGACGCGCCCGCCGAAGACCCGCGCCGGCCCATGAGCCGCGAGGACACCATCGCATGGCTGCGCGGCAAGGGCGTCGCGGTCACCGAAAACAGCGATGGCTCACTGACCGTGCACGGGCGGGTGCGCTGAGGATCGGCGGGCATCTGCGTCGCCCTTGCAAGCCAATTAGAAAAGACGTGGATGGCCGGGACGAGCCCGGCCATGACGCTTGCGTGAATTAAGACGGTGGGCGAACCCTTCAACCATCGTACACTCCCACCGCTCGCAGGGAACCGACCGCATTTCGGGAGTCATCGTGAAACGCCCGCAGTCCAACCGCCTCCCGATCGCCATTCTGTTCGCCGTACTGTGGTCGGGCGGCATGCTGTTGCGGGCGCCGTCGATCAACCTGCAGACCGTGGCGACCGCCGTCGTCGCCGGCGCCATTGTCGGCGGGCTCATGTACTGGCTGTTCGACAAGTTTCGCCCGCGGCCGTGAGCGGGACGACGAACCGCGCCTGCCCTCAAGCCCACCCTTAAGCCTGCCCGGCCGCCTCAAGGATCAAATTCGCGATCGTGTCGGGCTGCGAGATCAGCGACACGTGGCTCGCTTTCACCTCGATGGTCTTGGCGCCCATGCGCTTGGCCATGAAGCGTTCGAGATCGGGATCGATGGTGCGGTCTTCGGTGGACACCGCATAGAAGCTCGGCTTCGACCGCCACGCCGCGTGCGCGGTCTTGCCGGCGAGCAGGGCGCGATTGAACGGCGCCTGCACGGCGTAGAGGACGCGCGCCTTGTCGGCTGGAACGTCGCCGGCGAAGTCGCGCAGGAAGGCTTCCTCGCTCAACTGTCCCCAATCGCCGGACCAGACAATGCCGGCCGAGGCCGGCGGCGCCGGAAATTTTTTCGCCAGCGCGGTGTAATCCTCGCCGGCATCGGGCGCCCGCGCGGCGACGTAGACCACGGCGGAAACTTTCGGATCGACGCCGGCTTCGGTGACGATCATGCCGGAGAACGAATGGCCGACCAGCACGGTGGGGCCCTGCTGCATCGCCAGCGCGCGCTGCGCCGCCGCGACCGCCTCCGGCAGCGTCGTCAGCGGGTTTTGCACCGAAGTGACGTTGAGCCCCTTCGGCTGCAGCCGCGCGATGACCTCCGACCAGCATGAGCCGTCGGCAAACAATCCGTGCACCAGGACAATGTTGCGGGCTTTTGGCGCGGGCGCCGCCGCGGCGCTTTCGATCAGCGGACTGGCCGCACCGGCCGCCATCATGCTCACGAACGTGCGACGATCCATGGGATCCTCCGCCGCGTTTTTGCTCGTTATGCCGCGCAATTCTACCTAAAAGCCGCCGGGCTCTGCAACGCTGTCTTGCCCTCCCCGATCTCCGGCGGCGTGAAGCCCGGTCACACAAAAAACTGCTGGGCCCTACAACCGCATCACCGGGCGCTTGCCCTTTTCCTCGCGCGGCACTTTCACCAAAGCCTCGCCGTCGAGCACCACTTGGCGGCCGACCTTGCACAGGCAGGTCAGCCGGGCGCGGGATTTTTCCGGCATCAGCTCCGCCACGGTGACGGCGACGGTCACGGTGTCGCCGATCCGCACGGGGCTGCGGAAATTCAGCGTCTGCGAAATATAGACGGCGCCGGGGCCGGGGAGCCGGGTGCCGAGCACCGCCGAGATCAGGCTCGCGGTGTAAAGGCCGTGGGCGATGCGCCGCCCGAACGGCGTGCGCGCGGCAAAATGCTCGGACAGATGGATCGGATTGCGGTCGCCGGTAAGTTGGGCGAAGCCGACCACGTCGGACGCGGCGATGGTTTTCTTCAGCCGCTCGCTCATGCCGACCCTGAGGTCGTCGAAGAACAGAGTGCGCAGCGGCGGCAGACTGGTGGGGGGCGGCATGCGGTCAGTTTAACATGGATCGTCATGCCCGGCCCCGTGCCGGGCATCCACGTCTTGGCGGCGTTTCAACAAGTAAGACGGGGATGACCGGACAAGCCCGGTCATGACGAAACGTCGCCCACACGTCGCATCTCACGTCTCGATGCGGCTCAGCACGTCCTGCATCTTCTGCAACACTTCGCGCGTCCGCTCGGCATAGAACGCGTTCACCACCTCGCTGATCGCCTGCACCTTCGGGTCGAGCGGGTTGATACCCGCGGCCACCAGGCGGCTGTGCAGTTCCTTGAGCACTTCGTCTTTCTCGAACATCTCGCCTCCGGTTCCCAACCCATCACGATCCTACGACATTATCCGGCGTCAGGCGGCATGAGCCCGGCTATTTCGGCGCGATGCCGGCCTTCGCCATCACGCCGGTCCAGCGCGCGAGATCGGCCGCGAGCATATAGGCCGTCTCGGCCGGCTGGCTGGCGGTGGGCTTCATGCCCTGCTTGTCGAACAGCGCCATCACGTCGGGCGCGGCGACTGCCTTGGCGATGGCGTCGCGCAGCGTCTGCGCCACCGCCGGCGGCGTGCCCGGCGTCGCCAGGATCACGTAATAGTTCGAGACGTCGGCAAACACCGGAAAGCCGCCTTCGGCGAAGGTGCCGACCTCCGGCAGCGCCGCGAGCCGCTCGCGGCCGGTCACCGCGACGCCCGACACCGCGCCCGACTTCACCTGCGGGATTTCGATCGGGGTGGCGTCGAACATGGCGTCGATGCGGCCGCCGAGCAGATCGGTCAGCGCTTCGGCCGAGCCCTTGTACGGCACGTTGACGACATTGATGCCGCCGGCCAAGCGCAACAGCTCGACCGAGAGCGAGAACGAGCCAGTGGCGCCGCCGCCGGAGGCGAAGGTGAGCTTGCCGGGATTTTTCTTGGCGTAGCCGACGAGGTCCTTGATGTCGTGAAAGCCGAGCTCCTTGCGCGCGGTGAGGATGAAGGGGCCGCGGCCGACCTCGGTCACCGCCGCCATTTTGCGCACGTCGAACGGATAATCCTTGGTCGAGGGCTGCGCCACCACGGTCGCCGTGGAGATGAAGAACAGCGTGTGGCCGTCGGGTGCGGCGCCGGTCAATTCGCGGTAGGCCGGCTCGAACGCCCCGCCCGGCTTGTTCTCGACATAGACATTGGTGCCGAGGCTCGCGGTCAGCCGCTGCGCGATCAGCCGCGCGGTGACATCGGTGCCGCCGCCGGGCGCCAGTCCGACGATGATGCGGATCGGCTTGCCGGCAAAATCCTGCGCGGCGGCGCTCCCCGCCAACGGGCCGGCCAGAGCCAGCGCGATCAATCCGGCAATCGCACGATGCAGCGACATTCGTTCCCTCCATGGTTTTTCTTGGGCGCGACGTTACCGCAGATTGAGCGCCATGCCACGCCGATCGGCGCGTGACGGGGTTGCCCAACGCGCCTAGACAGGTGGGCTTATTGAACCCCGGAGCCCGCCATGTCCCCCGTTCGCGGCCGCTGCCTGTGCGGCGGCATCAGTTTCGAGATCGACGGACCGCTCACGGCGCCGATGAACTGCCATTGCTCGCAATGCCGCAGGCAGCACGGCGCGGCGTTTCGAAGCCGCGTCCGGGTGGCGGCGAAGGATGTCCGCTTCCTCTCCGGCGAACACCTGCTCAAGTTCTACGAAAGTTCGCGCGGCTACCAGCGCGGCTTCTGCGGCGACTGCGGCTCGCCGATCCTCAACCGTATCGGGCCGAACTGGAAGGCGTCCGCGGACTTTCCCGATCCGCCGTCGCCGCAATACGGCATCCCGCTTGCCATCCTCGACGATCCGCCGGCGCGCCCGGCGCTGCATTGTTTCGTCGCCTCCAAGGCGCCGTGGTTCGAGATCACCGACGACCTGCCGCAATATCCGGAATATCCGCCGCCGGGCTGAGTGCACGCCCTGGCGCGGCGGCCGCGTGGCGCTTATGGTGATTCGATCTTTTGGGGACAAAGGGGAGTCGGCCATGGCGAAGAGCAAACGCAGGAAATCCACCGCGAAGGGCAAAAAGAAAGCCGTCGTCAAAACGCGCGCCAAGGCGAAAAGCGCCAAGACGAAGAGCGCCAAGACGAAAAGCGTCAAGGCGAAAAGCACGAAGCCAAGCACAAAGAAACGCGCCAAGACGAAAGCAAAAGCGCCGCTCGCGAAGAAGCGCAAGATTGCCGCCAAGCCGATGGCGCCAAAGCCGTCTGCACCGATCGCCAAGGTCGCGCCGAAGCCGGCCGCCCCGGTCGCAACGGCAAAGCCGGCGGCACCAAAGCCTGCTGCGCCGCCGCACAAGAGCATCGTCGAGAAGATCGAGGGCGCCGCCGCGGCCGTGGTCGACGTCTTCACCAATGCCGAGCGGCTGCACCAGCAGTTGGATCCCGGCGTCTCGCGCGAACCGGAATAACGCCGGCGCCACCGGGCCCAGCTACGGCCTATGCCGCGCCGGCCGGAAGCGGCGTGCCATCGGCTCTTGCCTATTTGAAATAGCTCACGCCGCAGGCCTGATTGCCGACGCGGGCTTCGAAAGCTTGCTTCGGCGACGGCTTTGTCTCTCCCGGCTTCGGCATCTTGTAGTCGATAGTGACGACGCTGCCCTCCGCCGCGTCGTGGACGACGTCATAGCTGCGCTGTCCCATCGGCTCGTTGTAGAGCTTGAACTGGCGGATATCGGCGCCGAGCAGCGCGGCCATTTCATAAGCGGTAAATTTCCCATCGGCCGTATTGAAGCAATAGACGAACAGATCGCGATCGTGGAAATCCTTGTTGTGCGGGTCGTTGAACGCCGCCAGCGCCTTGCCCGGGTCGGCCTTCAGCGCGGCAACGGCGCGGTCGAGCATGGCCCGGGCCTGCTCCGCCGTGCCGAGCGGCTCGCCGGCCAATGACCCATCGCTCCACAGCGCCGCGAAGGCCAGCAACACGAACGCAAAAGCACTTTTCTTCACGATTCTCATCCCATTTCAGATTGCACGGAGCGCGGCGCAGGACCGAGCGTCGCCCCGATGGTAGTTTAGTCCGGCCCAAACGAGCAACCTCGCCCGATCGAGCCTTGCGCTCGGTTCCGCACAAGGCCCCTTCTTGCGTTCAACATCCGTCAAATGAATGGCAAGTCGTGCTACATTTCCGCCATGTCCGCTATGTCCGCCGCGGTCCGCGACAACACCGCCCGCTCTCGCTTCGAACTCGAGGCCGACGGCGTCACGGTGTTCATGAATTACCGGATTACCGGTGATGTCATCTCGCTCGACCACACCGAGACACCGGCCGCGGCGCGCGGCCGCGGCCTTGCCTCACGCCTGACCCAGGGCGTGCTCGACGAGGTGCGCTCCCGCGGGCTCAAAATCGTGCCGCGCTGCCCGTTCGTGCGCGCTTATGTGGAAACGCACCCGGAATATCGGGATTTGCTGACGTAGTGTTTCGCCTTTTTTCAGGCCGCCTTGGCCGGGAACGGCTCGGTGTAGAACGCGCCGTCGCGGCCGAAATACATCGCCTTGCGGCCGGCGAAGAACACCGCGTAGTGCGAGCAGCCGGCCGCCATGATGCGGCGCAGGAAATCGGCGTAGCCGATCTCGCCGCGCTGGATCGCCTTCACGGTCGCGGCGACGCGTTCGGCGTCGAAGGCCGGCGCGATCGCCGGGGCGCCGGTGAGCGGCATCGCCTCGTCGTGGGATTGGCTTTCTGCGTCGTAGAGGGTCTCGCGCAGCGCGACGAGGTCGGCGACGTAGCGGGTCACGCCCGCGCCGGCGAGCCGTGCCACCACGACGGGGAAAGGCGTATCCGCGAAGCTTGCGGCCATGCATTGTTCGATTGCCTGCGTATCCATGGTGACGTCTCCTTGCTTCAGCTTGGTTTGACAGGGTCGGTGGCGGAAAGGGCCTCGAGCAGCCGGCGCAGGCCGCGCTGCAGCGCCGTGAGATCGGCGGCCGGGAGCTTGCGAGCGAGCCGGGCGTGGTACCCGGCGGCGGCTTTCATCAATTGCTCGAAATCGGCGCGGCCGCGGCGGGTGAGAAATAGATGCGGCGAGGCGCGGTGATCGGGATTGTCGCGGTATTCGGCGGCGCCCTCACCCACCAAGAGATCGGCGATGCGCTGCACGTTCTGCCGGGTGACGCCGAGCACGCGCGCGATCTGCGGCACGGTCTGCGGCGCGCCGGAAGCCGCGCTCAAGACCTGCCAGCGCGCCTGGGTCTGGCCGACGGTCGCGGCGATCGTCTCACCGTGGTCGCGCAGCCTCCCGGCCAGCTCATAGATATCGGCGACGATGATTGGAATTGGCGGCTCGGCCTGAGCCTGGATTGAAAGCTTCGATGGGCTGCGCGGGGTCATGGTTCTATAGTGTCATAACGACAATATATTGTCAATTTGCTTTTGCCAAAGTGGAAAGGCCGGGCCGGGGAAAAAATCGAAGCCGCCAGCGGCAAGATCGAAACGGCAGAGCAGCCTCGCGCCCGCCGCGGCGCTTGACGTTCTGAGTTTTGCTATAGAGACCTCAAAGGAACAGAGTCACGGCCTTGAGCGCGAAAACACCCGTCGTCGGCGTCATCGGTTCGTCCCATCTGGCGGAAGGCAAATTCCCCGCCCAGCGGGTCAGCGAGCGCATTCTCGGCGCCGCAGCCGACGCCGCCGGCGCCCTGCCGCTGATCTTCGCCGGCAATCCGAAAATCACCGAGATCGGCGCGCTCCTCGACACCGTCGACGGCATCCTGCTGACCGGTGCGCGCGCCAACGTGCATCCGAGCCATTTCGGCGAGGAGGAGCACCCCTCCTACGAGCCCTATGACCAATCCCGCGACGCGCTGGCGCTCGCCGTGATCCAGGCGGCGGTGGCGCGCGGCACACCGCTGTTCGGCATCTGCCGGGGCTTCCAGGAGATGAACGTCGCCTTCGGCGGCACTCTGCATCCGGAAATCCGCGAATTGCCCGGCCGCATGAACCACCGCGCGCTGCGGCTCGCCAATGGCGAGATCGATCCGGATCCGAAGGTGATCTACGCCGAGCGCCACGACGTGCGGCTCACCCCGGGCGGGGTCTTTGCAAAGCTGCTCGGCACCGAGTGCATCCGGGTGAATTCGCTGCACGGCCAGGGCATCCTCAAAGCTGGCGATCGCATCGTCATCGAAGGCGTGGCGGAGGATGAGACCATCGAGGCCATCCGCATCGACGCGGCGCAAAGCTTTGCGCTTGGCGTGCAATGGCATGCCGAGCACATCGCCGAGCACAATCCGGTCAATCGTACCTTGTTCGAGGCTTTCGGCGCCGCGCTGCGCCAGCATCAAGGCGAGCGATGAGTTGGAGGCCCGCTGCCCTCGCATGCGGCGGGAACGACGATTAAGCCTTCGCCATCTCCTCGATGCGCCCGGCCAGTTGCCCGAGCTGCCATTGCCGCGCCAGCGCCGCGGCCTTGTCCCAGGTCGGCGTCTGCGCTGGCAGCTTCGGCAGCGGCGCTTTTTTGTCCATGGTGGCGATGGCCCGGTAGAGCGTGAGATCGTCGGCCTGCTTGGCGAAGCGGCCGGCTTTGAGCATCGCGGCGAGGCTGCCGTATTTGCGCAGCAGTGAGGCGGCGCCCAGGGCGCCGACGCCTGGTGCGCCCGGCAATTTATCGGACGGATCGCCGCGCAACGCGATGAAGTCAGGCACCTGTCTGGGTTCGACGCCGTAGCGCTCGCGGACTTCCTTGGGTCCGATCCGCGCCATCTCGCCGGCGCGAACCGGATAGAGGATCGTCGTTTTGGCCGAAGCGAGCTGAAAGCTGTCGCGATCGCCGCTCGCCACCACCGCAGTGCCGCCGCGGCGTTCCTCGCCCGCTGCCGCCGCGGCCAGAAAATCGTCGGCCTCGTAGCCGGCGCGCTTGGCATTGGCAAAGCCGCAAGCGGCAACGAAGCGCGGAATGAGATCCAGTTGCTCGACCAGATCGTCGTCGAATTCGCGTCCGCTCTGATAGGCGGCAAAGGCCGTGTGCCGATAGGTCTCGGCTTCCAGCGTGTCCCAGCCGACAAGAACCGCGCGCGGACCTTCGCTGCGGTAGAGCGCCAGCAAGCGATTGGCGAAACCGAGAATGGCGCCGGCGGGCCGGCCGCGGTCGCGGCGGATGGTTTTCGGCAAAGCGTGGTAGGCGCGATGCGCGAAGGAATTGCCGTCAATCACCAACAGCGGCCGCCGTGCCGGACGCCGCAGGCGCGCTTTGCGCTGCACCGATACCATCGGGCTATTCTAGACGCTCTTGCGCCGTCAGCGGCCGGCTTTGCGGGCCGGCACGCCGGAGGTCAATTCCTGCGGCCGCGCGGATCCCGCGTCTCGTCCTGGATCGCTTCCTGATGGTACCAGCCGCTGCTGCCGGAGGTGAGTTCCGCGCCGTGCGGCAATTGAAGATTTGCCGCGGCGCCGAGCTCCTCGCCGCTCATTCGCAGCGCGAACCGTCCGCGCGGTGGAAAGGTGTAGATCTTGGCCGATCCGGAAATAGGGGTTGTCATTGTTGTTCGGCTCCATCGCCGTCGCGCGCAAAACCAAGCGCGTCTTATCGAGTGTCCTGAGTTCTCTCTTAATATAATGCTTTGCCCGTCATTTGTTCGGTCTGCCTCACAGAAAATCAGCAAATGACTACAATATGTGCATTCAAGTGAAGTTCATGTTGTTGCTTATTTCTGCTGCAACTCCGAAACGCCGAATTGCCTGGGGCTTCTCGAAATCTGCCGTGTGCAGTGCACGCAATGCCGCAGCGCAGCGCGTTTGGCACACAAAATGCTTGCGAATCCGCGGGAGGCGGCGCGCGGCCGCCCTATTTTGGCCGCGCGGGCTTTCGCACACGCTCAACCAGAAGAGAGACGGGTATGACAAAATATAAGCTCGAATACATATGGCTCGACGGCTATACGCCGACGCCCAATTTGCGCGGCAAAACCCAGGTTAAGGAATTCGATTCGTTCCCGACCTTGGCGCAGCTGCCGCTGTGGGGCTTCGACGGCTCCTCGACGCAGCAGGCCGAGGGCCATAATTCGGATTGCATCTTGAAGCCCGTCGCCGTCTATCCGGACGGAGCGCGCACCAACGGCGTGCTGGTGATGTGCGAGGTCATGCTGCCGAACGGCGAGGCGCATCCCTCCAATAAGCGCGCCACCATTCTCGACGATCCCGGCGCCTGGTTCGGCTTCGAGCAGGAATATTTCTTCTACAAGGACGGCCGTCCGCTCGGCTTCCCGGCGAGCGGCTATCCGGCGCCGCAGGGCCCGTATTACACCGGCGTCGGCTACAAGAACGTCGGCGACATCGCCCGCAAGATGGTCGACGAGCATCTCGATCTTTGTCTGTTCGCCGGCATCAACCACGAAGGCATCAATGCCGAAGTGGCGAAGGGCCAGTGGGAGTTTCAGGTGTTCGGCAAAGGCTCGAAGACCGCCGCCGACCAGATGTGGATGGCGCGTTATCTGATGCTCCGGCTGACCGAGAAATACGGCGTCGACATCGAATTCCACTGCAAGCCGCTCGGCGACACCGACTGGAACGGCTCCGGCATGCACACCAACTTCTCGACGACCTATATGCGCGAAGTCGGCGGCAAGGAGTATTTCGAGACGCTGATGAAGGCGTTCGACGGCGCCCGCGGCGATCACATCGCGGTCTACGGCCCCGACAATCACATGCGGCTTACCGGCAAGCATGAGACCGCCGCGATCACCGAGTTCACCTACGGCATCGCCAACCGCGGTGCGTCGATCCGCGTGCCGCACTCCTTCGTCAATAACGGCTACAAGGGCTATCTCGAAGATCGCCGGCCGAACTCGCAAGGCGACCCGTACGCGATCACTTCGCAGATTCTCAAGACGATCGCTTCGGTGCCGACCAGCGGCAAAGTCAGCGCCGCAGCCTAACAGGCGTTTCCGCCAAAGACGTGCCCTCTCCCTCAGGAGAGGGCACCACCGTTTTAAGGATGGGGACGCGGCCTGCGTTCACATTCTGATCGTTCGGCGCTACACCGCCGGAGCGTGGTGGGGGTGGCTGCCGCGGGGGAGGTGATTGGCGTCCCTCCCCCGTTCTCGACCCGAATTTTCGCTCGGCGCCGGTGCACCGATCCGCTTCTTCCGTGGAAATGCTTCCGCGCGCCGCGCCAGGGGCACCAGGGGCTGCAACCACTCCCTCAAGCGGCCCAGTTCGCGGAACTATTCGCTATTTCGTCGCTTGACCCGGCGTAGCTGCAGCCTCGGACCGCGCAGCCGGATTTAACGCAGTCGGGAACCAAACGCCCATGGATAAGAGAATTGCCGGACTTCTCGGCGCCGCAGCGGCGCTGACCACCATGCATACCGCCGCGCAGGCGATGCCTGCGCAATCGAACGATCTCGCCCCAGCCGCCAGCTATCGTGACCTCCTCGATCCTATTCCGAATGCCCTAACCGTGCTGAAGGCGGAAGACGCGCGGCGTGCCAGCGGCCCAGCCGAGGAGCAGCCGGTACAGTTGGCGCAATATTTTTATCACCACCATCACCACCATCATCATCACCACCATCGCTATTACCGCGTTCTGCCTCGGCCGTATTTCCACCATCACCACCATCACCACCACCACCATCATCATCACGGCGGCTTCGGCATCTACATTCGCTAAAGCCGCGGTCGATCCGGACGCCGGCCTATTGCGTTTAAATTGGCGCGGGACGACAGTCCCGCGCCTTTCGCACTACTCCTGAAAACCAGTCTCAACGCCGGCGATGAGAGAGCAACTCCACTACGGATCGACCGCGAAAGCCCTGCATTGGCTCGTGGTCGGTCTTCTCGTCGTTCAATATTGCATCGGCTGGTTCATGCCCGACATCAAGCGCGGCATGCAGCCCGGCGCGGCGATGACCTGGCACATTTCCATTGGCACGCTGATTCTGGCCGTCATCGTCATACGCCTTGCTTGGCGCCTGACGCACCCGGTGGCGCCGGAAAGCTATCTGCCGCCGTGGCAGCGCGTGACGTCCGAAGCGGTGCACTGGCTGCTTTATCTGCTGGTCCTGACCACAACGCTTTCAGGCTGGCTGTTCGCGTCGGCCCGCGGCTGGACCGTGTCCTGGTTTTTCATGGTTCCGCTGCCGATGCTGACCGCCGGCAACACGCAACTCGCGCGCGCCATCGACGGCTGGCACCAGGATTTCGAGTGGGCGCTGCTGATCGTCGTCGGGCTACACGTCGCCTCGGCGTTGCTGCACCTGTTCTACTACCGCGACGGCGTCATGCGGCGCATGCTGCCCCAGACGCTGCGCCCGTAAACCGCGGCGGGAGCGGTCACGCCTTGACGTGCTTGCCGACGAATTTCACCACATCGGCAAAGGCGCCGCCGATCTGCGACAGATCCGGCGTGTGGCCCACGTGGCGCTCCATGTCGATATAGACGAGATCGATGTCGCCCCCGGCCTTGCGATAATTGGCGACAAATCGCTGCGGTTCGTTGCCGGCAAAATTCAACTCCGGGTCCTTGTAGTCGTGCACATTATCGCCGCGCGCCTGGAGCCAGATCGCCGGTGGCAACTGAACCGGCTCGCCGCGCTCGAGAGCCAGCATCGGATTGCCCTCGGCCATGTTTTCTTCGTTGCGCCAATATGCGTCGTGGCGTTGGATGATGCTCTTGCCCCACTCCTCGCCGCCCGCGACCGCGCGCTTGGCGTGCCGATAGCGCGACAGCGGATTGATCACCGGCCACCACATGACGACGGCGGGCACGCTGGCATCGACCGCCGGCGCTCCGGCCGGCAGCGCGATGGCGGCATATCGCGGGTCATGGGGCCGCATGGCAACGAGCATCGCCAGATGCCCGCCGCTCGATTGCCCCGACAGCATCACCAGTTCCGGCCGCGTCTTCAGCTCGCGGGCATGCGCTTTCGCCCAGCGCACGGCGTAATTGATATCCTGCGCCGAGGCCGGATAGGGCGCCTCGTTGCCGGAGCGGAAATCGAGCGCGATGGTTACAATGCCGTGCGTTGCCATGAATTCGTGGCGCACCTGCTCGGACTTGCGGTCGCTCATGCACCAGGCGCCGCCGTGGCACTCCACCAGCGCCGGAAACGGCCCCCCCCCGCGGGGCTTGAAAATCCGCGCCAGCAGCGGCTTATCGCCGTGCCGCAAATATTCGACATCCTCGACGTCGCAGTCGATGGCTTTGGCTTCAAGAATGGCGGTGCTCATAAGCAGTCCTTTCTCGCTTTCATATTCACGCGGCGCGGGGCGAAGCCGTTGCGCCGCCGGCGGCCGGCAGAATGACGTTGCGCGTCATGGTGAAAAGCGCAAGGGCGCCGATCATCAACAGGATACAGGAAATCCACAGCGCCCAATCGTAGGAACCGAGGCCGGAGACCACATAGCCGGTGACGATCGGAGCCAGCAGTCCGCAGACATTGCCGGCCAGGATCGCCAGCCCGATCGCCTTGCCGACGTCGCGTGCATTGTGCACGAGGTCGGTAACCAGCGAAAGATTGAGCGAGATGGTGGCGTTGACGCCCGACAGCGACAGTGCGAACAGCGTCAGGATCAGCGTGGTGTCACTGGTGAACGGCACGAATACGATCACCGCGGACAATAGCATGCAGGCGATGACGATGGCGCGCCGGCCGCCGGCCAGCAGCGTGTCGTTCTTCAACAGCCGGTCGCTGAGAATGCCGATGAGGATGCTCACCGGAACCGCGACCGCCCATGGAATCGCGGTGTACAGACCGGTCTTCATGATGGTGAGGTGCTTGGTATCCTGCAGATAGCTCGGCATCCAGAACAGCAGCAAATAGAGCGTGTAGATGCCCGACGCCTGCGCGATCATGGCGCCCCATTGCGACGGCGAGGTCAGCAGGTCCACCAGCACGCCGGGATTGCCGTGCAAGCCGACTTCGTCGGGCGAGCCGGCGGAGCGCTCGGCGAGTATCTTGTTCCGCTCGTCGGCGGACAGCCAGCGCGCCTTTTCCGGCCGATCGAACCAGATGAGATTGCAAGCGAGCCAGATGAAACCCATGACGCCGAGAATGATGAATGCCGCGCGCCATCCCCAGGCGCTGGCGATCGAGGCCGTGACGATGGCACCGAGCGCCGGACCGAGAAAGCTGCCGGCGCTCCAAAAGGCATTGGCGACGCCGCGCTCGCTCGCCGGCATCCATTCGCGCACAATGCGACCGCACGACGGTATCGACGTCGCCTCCCCTGCCCCCATCGCCATGCGGACGACGATCAGCGTGGTAAAGCTCCATACGCCGGCGGTTGCCGCCATGGCCAGCGACCACAGCGTGATGCCGATGGCGTTGATATTGCGGGCCGAGAAGCGGTCGAGCAGGATGCCGATCGGCAGAATGCACAGCGTATAGGTCCACAAAAACGACGAGAACAGATAGCCCATCTCGATCGGGGACAGGCTGAATTCGCCGCGCACCGATTGTGCGACAATCCCCAGTGCCGAACGATCCATGTAGTTGATCGTCACCAGCGCCAGCATCAGCGCATAAATCCAGCCGCGCCGAAAATGGCCGCCCGAACCCGCGGCGGTTTGCATACTCATTGGCTCGCCTCCCCCAATTCGTCGAATTTTATGTCGTTGCAGTCTTGAGCGTGGCGCCATGACGCGCCACGGCGGCCGCCGCGCTTTGCGTTATTGCTTCGGCGGCGGCGCCGCCCCAGCCGTCGCGCCGGCGCCCGGCCCGCGCGGATCGTTCCGGTTGGCCATGCAATTCTTGAGGAATTTAGCGCGCGCCGCGCCTTGCAGTTTCTGGTCGTCGGCGCCGAATTTACAGGTCACCATCTTTTCCTTGGCCGTAACCGCGAAACAGGGCGCGCTCGGCAGCATGGTGATCAGCAAGGCGGCGATAGATGCGTATCGAAGCATGGTGTTACCCCGTTTACCCCCCTGAATATCGGACGGCATAGTAGCATTCTTTGGCGCGATACCATGGCGCAAATTGGCGCTATAAAGCGGCATGGATAGCCCTCCCCGTATCAGCGAGATTCTCGCCCGCCTCAAGCCCGGCATGACCGGAACCGCCGAAATTGTGGTCGGCCCCGAACACACCGCGCCCTTTGTCGGTTCCGGACGCATCGCGGTTCTGGCGACGCCGGTGATGATCAATCTCATCGAGGCAGCGGCCTTGGCGGCGATCGAGCACGAGCTTCCAAACGGCCATCAGAGCCTCGGCATCCACCTTGACGTCAGCCACACCGCGGCGACGCCGGTCGGACTGCGGGTCACCGCCACCGCCGAGGTGCTGCGGCTCGAGGGCCGCACCGTGACCTTCCGTGTCGAGGCCCGCGACGAATTCGAACCGATTGGCGGCGGAACGCATCAGCGCGTCGTCGTCAGCGTCGCGCGGTTCGACGAACGGGTGCGCCGCAAGGTGGCCGGCTAGGCGCGTCTGCCGGCAAACCAGCCGATGCCGAACAGCACGACCGCCGCAACCAGCGCGGCATAGGCATGCAGGTGATGAATATGAGTTCGAGCCCGCGCTGTAGCCGGGCATGAATGTCGGCAGCGAGCCGGCGTCCATCGTGAAATACATGACGGCGGCGATGGCGCAGATAATGGCAAGCAGATAGGCGATCATTTTCATCGGATGATTCCCTTATCGCAATCGGCATAATAGTACAGGAGGAAAGTGGGTTGTGGCGAGAGCGCAATTACCGCGCGGCACGCGCTTGTAATTGCAAGCCAGCGCGGCGATGATCGCGGTAAAATATTAGGGGGGATCGTCATGGCTATTCGGCTCGCCGCCGTCGTTGCGGCCGCATTCGGTTTTGCGGCAATCAGCTTGCCTGCCAGCGCGCAATCGCTTGACGAGCTTTACGCCAAGGCTAAAGGCGAAGGCGCGTTCGTCCTTTATGTCGGCGGCCCAACCGCACCTTGGGAGGCCATGGCCAAGGTCTTCAACGCCAAATATCCCGGCATCGCCGTCTCGATCAGCGGCGGTTTCTCCAACGTGCTCGACAAAAAGGTCGACGCGCAGATCGGCGCCGGCAAAATGGAGGTTGATGCCGCGATCTTGCAAACCATCGCCGATTTCGTGCGTTGGAAGGCCGACGGCCGTCTGGTGAATTTCAAGCCGGCCGGCTTCGACAAGATCGATCCGCGATTCAAGGACTCCGCGGGCGCCTACTGGGCGACGATGGTCAACGCGGTGCCGTATATGTACAACACCGAGAAGGTCGCCGCCGCGGATATTCCGAATTCCGCTCTCGACTTTCTCAAACCCACGTTCAGCGGCAAGGTCGTGACCGCCTATCCGGCGGACGACGACGTTACGCTGTGGGTGTTCTACCACATCGTTCAGAAGTACGGCTGGAGCTACATGGACAAGTACATGGCGGCGAAGCCGAACTTCATTCAAGGCCACCTCGGCGAGCAGCGCAGCATCGGCTCGGGCCAGAATCTCGTCACCTTCGACTCGATCTACAACATCACAACCGTGCTGAAAAAGCAGAGCATGAAGGTCGAGTTGCACTTTCCGACCGTCGACGCGACGCCGTTCTGGCCGCTGACCGGGGCGATTTTCAAGGGCGCGCCGCACCAGAACGCGGCAAAGCTGTTCCTCACCTGGCTGCTCGAGCCGGCGCAGCAGATCGCGACCGAGACCTGGTCGGGCCGCAGCGACGTGCCGCCCCCGGCCGGCTACAAGCCGATTTTCGCCTACAAGGTCGTCACCGACTACAAGGCCTTCTTGGTCGATCAGGACAAAGTCGCCGATCTGCGCAAACGCTTCGAGAAATATAGCGGGCCGGTCGTGAACGCCGGCGGCGTACGCTAGCCCTGGGGAACTGAAAAAAGCGGCGCACGCCAGGCGGCCATAAGAAGGCGCGGATCCGTCGATTATGGACTTGCGCTGACGGCATAGTAGATGCCGACGCCGACGCCCGCCAAAACCAGCGCGCCGCCGCCAAGCAACCACGGCGTGGCACCGGGGTTTTGCACGGTCCATTCGCTTGCCGGCTGCTGCGCGTATGGGCTGGCACAGGGCGATACCGTCTGAACTGGAAATACCGAACCGGGTTGAATCGGGACAACGCAGCCGTCGGCATAAGTCATGTTCGCCGAGCCGCCCGGTGACACCATCACCAGCGTGCCGGGTGGGACCTCGGTCGGCGCCGCGACCGGCTGGTAGCCGCTGCCATTCTGCATGACGTAGAGGGTGCCCGCTCCGGGCTGGAGCGCCGCCGCCAAAGCCGGCGTTGCTGCCAATAAGGCGCAAAACACCGACCCTGCCTGAATCCCGATGCGCAAAACGAATCCCCCGCCGCGAATCTCCGTATAGCACGGCTGGGTTGTTTGGTCGATTTTGGCGGCCGCGGCACGCCGCGGTTTGGCGGCTGGCGTGCTGTCGCTCGCCAGCGCCGCGCGCTTTTACGGCGCTGTGCCGTCCGCCGCGCCTATTCGGCGGCGATGACCGCCGGCGAGGCATGCGCGGCCTCGCCGCTTGCCAGCGCCGCCAAAATCCGGTCGACCAGCGCCCGCGCCGATTCCGCGCTCAGTTCGACCGCCACCCGATCGCGGCCGCCCTCGCCTTCATTGGTGAAATCGATGGCGAGCACATGATCGAGCGTCGAATAGTAGGGGTGGTCGAAATAAACATTCGCGGTGTCGATCCGCATCCAGCCCTTGCGGCCCTTGGCGCTGCCGACGAGGGCCGCCTTTTCGACGATGTACGAGCACATGATGCGTTCTCCTTCTACTCGGCCGCGACACTGCCCGCGGATGCGGCCAGGTTACGCTCGTAGAACGCAAAGACTTTCTTCCAGCCGTCGGCCGCCTGGTCCGGGCGATAGGCGTCCCGGGCGGTGTTGAAGAAGGCATGCCCGGCGCCGTCGTAGCGATGAAATTCGTAGTTTTTGCCGAGTTTCTTGAGCACGGCCTCGGTGCGGTTGACCTGATCCGCAGTCGGATTGGCGTCGTCATTGCCGAAAATGCCGAGCAGCGGGCAGCTCATTTTCTCGGTGAGGTCGATCGGCGCGACCGGACGCTTGTCGTTGAGTTGCTTCGGATCGTCGACGACGACATTGCCGCCCCAGCAATCGACCGCGGCGTCGATGCCCGGCAAGGTGCACGCCGCGAGATAGACATGGCGGCCGCCGGAGCAGAAGCCGATCAGCCCGATTTTGCCGCTGGCATTGGACTGCGCGCGGAGAAAGGCCATGGCGCCGGCGGTATCGCCCATGACTTGGGCGTCGGCGACGCCGCCTGCCGCGCGAACCCGCGCGCCGATATCGTCCGGACTGTCGGAGCCTTCGCGGAAATAAAGATGGTGCGAGATTGCCGCATAGCCGTGGTGCGCGAACTTGCGCACGACTTCCATGGTCCATTCGTCCCAACCGGGCAGATGATGGATGATAACGACGCCGGGGAATTTTCCGGCACGGCTGGGACGCGCATAATAGGCGTCGCCCTGCTCGCCGTTGTGAGCGCGGAATTTCACCGGCTCTGCCTGCAGGCCCTGATAATAGCTCATATGCGAACCTCCTGATCCACTCTTATCGAAATCATTTGCCGGCCGGCGCGGCGGCCGACGTCGAATTCGGGCAACGGTGCAACACCGCCTTATAGGTGCCGTTACTGTCGACAAATTCTATGGTGTTGTCCGGCTTGGGCGTGAAGGTGATATTGCCCATCAGCGGGCCGCTTGGAAACTTGCACTCGACATGTTCGGCGTAGCTGTCACCGTTTTTCTTGGTGTCCAGGATCGTGCACACTCCGACATTGGACACGATCTCCTGCGCCGAAATCATGACCTTGACGGCCGCGGGGTCGGTTCCGTCGCCCTTGCAGGCGACGTTCTGGGTGTAGTTGCCGGCGAGCGGGAAATCATCGGCCGCGGCGGCGGCCGGCGAAAGACCCAGCATTGCCAGCGTGAGCGCGATGCCTCCGGCGAGCGGATAAGCGGCTTTGTACACGTTACCCTCACATTCGGTATTGTGTTTCGCTACTGCCCTGCGGCCGCTTGTGCCATGACGAGCGGGCCGGCGCCGGGAATCTAACGAATGTCGGATGCGCCGCCAACTTTTTTTGCAGCCGCGGGAGGTTTCGCCGAACCGGAGATGCGACCGTTGGACTGCGCGCGCTAGTGATCGCGGAACCCGTCGCTGATTACTTTGACGCGCGCGGCTGACCACCGCTTTGGCCCGTCGAATCCCTGAGAGGCGGTCTCGCAATCGACACTGCCGTTATCGGCAAACTGTCCGCTCTGATTGTCGAACAGCCATTGATGGCAGAGATTGCTCGTGTCGGGCATGTAGAGGATGGAACCGGTGTAGATATCGTCGTCCTTGGATGCGCTATAAGTATCGCCCGCCGCTTCGCGCTTGGCCGCCGTCACATATTCGTTGGTCGCAACGGCACCGAGCGCCAGGACCCCGCCGACAGCAATGATGGCGATCAGCGTCTGGCGCGGGCCGCCGGCGGGACGCGAGCGCGTCCTCGCCGGGCGGGAAAAGCTGGTCATGCTCGCGAGCCTCTCGAGGCGGACAATTCCACATTACACCGGCACGGATCGCCCAACCCGCAGTCGACACCGACTTGGCTAAAAAACCGATAAAGCCGGGATCCCAGTCAGGAACCCAGACGAAAAACGGCGCCCCGAAGGGCGCCGTCTGATCAATTCCACAGGCTATGAGATCAGTGGGCGGTCAAGCCCGACAAATCCTCTTCGACCGCCGGATCCGGCACGTCGACCGGCTTTGCCGTCGTCTCTTCCCAGACGATCGGCTCGGTCTTGCGGGTGAGCGCCCGCGTCAGCACCTCGTCCATGCGGGACACCGGAATGATGTCGAGCCCGCTCTTGATCGAGTCGTTGATCTCGACGAGATCTTTTGCGTTCTCTTCCGGGATCAGCACGGTCTTGATGCCGCCGCGATGCGCGGCGAGCAGCTTTTCCTTCAAGCCGCCAATCGGCAGCACCCGTCCGCGCAGCGTGATTTCGCCGGTCATGGCGACATCCCGATGAACCGGAATGCCGGTCATCACCGAAACGATGGCCGTGACCATCGCGACGCCAGCCGACGGACCGTCCTTCGGCGTCGCGCCCTCCGGCACGTGCACGTGGATGTCGCGCTTGTCGAAGGCCGGCGGTTCGATGCCGAAGGCGACCGCGCGCATGCGGACGTAGGATGCCGCCGCCGAGATCGATTCCTTCATCACATCGCGCAGGTTGCCGGTCACGGTCATCTTGCCCTTGCCGGGCATCATGGCCGCTTCGATGGTGAGCAGTTCGCCGCCGACGTCGGTCCAGGCGAGGCCGGTGACCACCCCGATCTGGTCTTCGTCCTCGACTTCGCCGAAGCGGAACTTCGGCACGCCGAGGTAATCGGCGATGTTGGCCTCCGTGATCTGCACAGAGGTCTTCTTCGAGATTGTCAGCTCCTTCACCGCCTTGCGGATCAGCGTCGACAATTCGCGCTCGAGATTACGGACGCCGGCTTCACGGGTGTAGCGGCGGATCAACAGCAACAGCCCCCGTCGTCGATCGACCACTCCTTCGGCTCGAGTCCGTGCTTGACGATCGCATGCGGAATGAGGTGCTTGCGCGCGATCTCGACCTTCTCGTCCTCGGTGTATCCGGCAATGCGGATGATCTCCATGCGGTCCATCAGCGGCGGCGGAATATTGAGCGTATTGGCCGTCGTGATGAACATCACGTTGGATAGATCGTAGTCGACTTCGAGATAGTGATCGTTGAAGGCGTGATTCTGCTCCGGATCCAGCACTTCGAGCAGCGCCGACGACGGATCGCCGCGGAAATCGGCGCCCATCTTGTCGACCTCGTCGAGCAGGAACAGCGGATTGGAGGTCTTCGCCTTGCGCATCGACTGGATGACCTTGCCGGGCATCGACCCGATATAGGTCCGCCGATGGCCGCGAATTTCGGCCTCGTCGCGCACGCCGCCGAGCGACACGCGCACGAATTCGCGCCCGGTCGCTTTCGCGATCGACTTGCCCAGCGAGGTCTTGCCCACGCCCGGCGGTCCGACCAGACACAGGATCGGGCCGGTCAACTTATTGGCGCGCTGCTGCACGGCGAAATATTCGACGATCCGTTCCTTGACCTTTTCCAGACCGAAATGATCGGCGTCGAGAATTTGCTCGGCGAGCGCCAGATCCTTCTTGATCTTGGACTTCTTGTTCCACGGGATCGACGAGCAGCCAGTCGAGATAGTTGCGCACGACGGTGGCTTCCGCCGACATCGGCGACATCTGCCGCAGCTTCTTGATCTCGTGCTGCGCCTTCTCGCGGGCCTCCTTCGAGAGCTTGGTGCGCTTGATCTTCTCTTCGAGCTCGGCGAGTTCGTCCTTGCCGTCTTCGTCGCCCAGTTCCTTCTGGATCGCCTTCATCTGCTCGTTGAGATAATACTCGCGCTGCGTCTTCTCCATCTGGCGCTTGACGCGCGTGCGGATGCGCTTCTCGACCTGCAGGACCGAGATCTCGCTTTCCATCAGGCCGAGCACTTTTTCCAGCCGCTCGGTGACGGTCGGCGTCTCCAGGATCAACTGCTTGTCGGGAATCTTCACGGCCAGATGCGAGGCCACCGTGTCGGCGAGCTTGGCGTAGTCCTCGATCTGCTGGACCACGCTCGACCACTTCCGGCGACACCTTCTTGTTGAGCTTCACATAGCCTTCGAATTCGTTGACCACCGAGCGCGCCAATGCCTCGGCCTCGACCTGATCGCCGGCGCGAATCCGCGATCACCGCGGCTTCCGCCTCGAAATATTCTTCGCGATCGGTGTAGTTCTTGACCTCGGCGCGCGCGGCGCCTTCGACCAGCACCTTCACCGTGCCGTCGGGCAGCTTCAAAAGCTGCAGCACGCTGGCGAGCGTGCCGACACTGAAAATGGAATCGGTTGCCGGATCGTCGTCGGAGGCGTTTTTCTGCGTGGCGAGCAGGATGAACGTGTCCGAACGCATCACCTCCTCGAGTGCCTTGATGGACTTCTCGCGGCCGACGAAGAGCGGAACGATCATATGCGGGAAAACAACGATGTCCCGCAGAGGCAGCACCGGATAGGCCCGGCTTTCACCGGCGGTCAGGAGCGGCTTCGGTTTGGCGGCGCTTGTCATGGCCCCTTTTCCTTATTGTAGGCACGCCCATCGAGACCCGCAGGATGCGCTGTGACGACGAACTGCGCACTATAGGTGGCGTCGCGCTCGCGGGCCTGTCAAGAAAGGCCGGATTTTCGAGCAAATTTGCGCGCTGCGGGAGCGGAGCGAAGGACCGCGCACCGAATCGCGGGGGCGGGTTGCGCCCACCCGTCAGGCGCTCGCTCCGCCGGTCTCGCCGGCGCGATCGGAGCGATCGGCGTAGATGTAGAGCGGCCGGGCGCTGCCTTCGACGACCTCGCTCGAGATCACGACCTCCTCGACGCCTTCGAGGCTCGGCAGATCGAACATGGTGTCGAGCAGGATGCTCTCCATGATGGAGCGCAATCCGCGGGCGCCGGTCTTGCGGTCGATCGCCTTGCGCGCGATGGCCGAAAGCGCCTCGTCGGCAAGCGTGAGATCCACCGTCTCCATCTCGAACATGCGCTGGTATTGCTTGACCAGCGCGTTCTTCGGCTCGGTCAAGATGCGCTTGAGCGAGGGCTCGTCGAGATCCTCCAAGCGTGGCGACCACCGGCAGCCGGCCGACGAATTCGGGGATGAGCCCGTATTTCAGCAAATCTTCCGGTTCGACCTCGCGGAAAATCTCGCCCTGCTTGCGATCCTCCGGCGCCGCCACGCGGGCGCCGAAACCGATCGAGGTGGAACGGCCGCGGGAGGAGATGATCTTCTCGAGGCCGGCGAAAGCGCCGCCGCACACGAACAGGATATTCGTGGTGTCGACCTGGAGGAACTCCTGCTGCGGGTGCTTGCGGCCGCCCTGCGGCGGCACGCTGGCGATGGTGCCTTCCATGATCTTCAACAGCGCCTGCTGCACGCCCTCGCCCGACACGTCGCGGGTGATCGAAGGGTTGTCGGACTTGCGCGAAATCTTGTCGATTTCGTCGATATAGACGATGCCGCGCTGCGCGCGCTCGACATTGTAGTCGGCCGACTGCAAGAGCTTCAAAATGATGTTCTCGACGTCCTCGCCGACATAGCCGGCTTCGGTCAGCGTGGTGGCGTCCGCCATCGTGAACGGCACGTCGAGGATGCGCGCCAGCGTCTGCGCCAGCAGCGTCTTGCCGGAGCCGGTCGGGCCGATCAGCAGGATGTTCGACTTCGCCAGTTCGACGTCGTTGTGCTTCGACTGGTGATTGAGCCGCTTGTAGTGATTATGGACCGCGACCGAGAGCACCTTCTTGGCGTGATCCTGGCCGATCACATAGTCGTCGAGAACCTTGCGGATCTCCCGCGGCGTCGGAATGCCGTCGCGCGACTTCACCAGCGAGGACTTGTTCTCCTCGCGGATGATGTCCATGCACAGTTCGACGCATTCGTCGCAGATGAAGACGGTCGGCCCGGCGATGAGCTTGCGCACCTCGTGCTGGCTCTTGCCGCAGAACGAGCAATAGAGCGTGTTCTTGGAATCGCCGCCGCCAACCTTGCTCATTCCATTCTCCGTCTTCGCCAGCGCAGCACCGCAACTCTATATCCTACGCGGCACTGCGCTAATATTCCGTAGCATCACCCAGTCCCGGCACTGCCGACTAGCCACCAAGTCCGGCGCCCCATCCGCCGCCACAGTGCCAATAGTCACCAGTATGACACAAGCGGACATGCTAACGGCGTGCCAATCAGAGAATCCATTAACGATAACGCGACTTTGTGCCAGTGTGTTTTCTCGATCACACGCCGAGAAAACGCTTGACCGGGGGACCTCGACCCCGCTTTGGGCCGATGAATCGGCCCCTTTTTTGGCGGGAGAGCGCACCCGACTTAGCTCACCCCTTTGAGGACGGGCTCGGTTTTGAGGCCCGGCTCGTCCGGGCGCTTCTCGATCACCTTATCGATGAGGCCGAAATCCTTGGCCATTTCGGACGTCAGGAACATATCGCGTTCCAGCGCATCCTCGATCTTCTTGAGCGGCTGGCCGGTGTGCTTGACGTAGATTTCGTTCAACCGGCGCTTGAGGTTCAGGATTTCCTGGGCGTGCAACATGATGTCGGTCGCCTGGCCTTGGAACCCGCCGGACGGCTGGTGCACCATGATGCGGGCATTAGGCAGCGCAAAGCGCAGGTCCTTGGCGCCGGCCGCAAGCAGCAGCGACCCCATCGATGCCGCCTGCCCGGTGCACAGCGTCGACACCGGGGGGCGAATGAATTGCATCGTGTCGTAGATCGCCAGGCCCGAGGTTACGACCCCGCCCGGCGAGTTGATGTACATCGAGATTTCTTTTTTCGGATTTTCCGCCTCGAGGAACAGCAGCTGGGCCACGATCAGCGAGGCCATGCCGTCTTCGATCGGACCGGTGATGAAGATGATCCGCTCCTTGAGCAGCCGCGAGTAAATGTCATAGGCCCGTTCCCCGCGATTGGTCTGTTCGACCACCATGGGGACGAGGTGCTGCATATAGATTTCTGACGGGTCGCGCATGGATCACCTGGAAGTGGACGTCTAAAACTGGCACCTGGATTTGGCTCACCGGGTCCGGCTCGCCGGGATAGTCATAGCTACGTACTGCCTGCCGCCTAGTGTGGCTTGAGTCGGTCTGCTTGTCGAAGCCGGCTCGTCCGCATCGCCTTACCGTTCAGGCGATGTGACGCGTCTTCGTCTAGGCTTTACGGCAGATAAGCTCGGAAATTGCGCAGGCAAGGCGTAAAAACCAGCGGAAAGCGGCCTTATTCCTCGTCTTCCTTGAACAATTCTTCCCGCGATACCTGCTTATCCGTTACCTCCACAAGTTCTAGCAGGAAATCGACGACCTTGTCCTCGAATATCGGCGCGCGCAGCGCGGCGAGCGCGCCCGGATTATTGCGGTAGTAGTCCCACACCCGCTGCTCCTGGCCGGGAACCATTCTCGCCTGCGCGACGACAGCCTGGCTCAATTGCTCGTCGGTGACCTTGATATTATTTTTCTCGCCGATTTCCGCAAGCACGAGCCCGAGCCGTACCCGCCGCTCTGCGATCGCCCGATAGTCCGCCCGGGCCTTCTCCTCGGTCGTTCCTTCGTCGGCAAAGCTGCGGCCTTGCTGCTTGAGGTCGTTTTCGATCGTCTGCCAGACGTTATTGAATTCTTCCTCGACTAGCGTCGGCGGCGGATCGAATTTGTGATGGGCGTCAAGCTGATCCAGCAGCGCGCGCTTG
>CAWHBC010000026.1:0-10726 GCA_963827465.1 uncultured Alphaproteobacteria bacterium | reverse complement strand
ACATCCGCAACAGCCGTTTGGCGTTGCCGGACAGGATCTTGGCCTTGTCCTCGTCGCACAGCGGCACGCCTTCCATCCATTGCGTCGCCGGCGGATTGACCACGAACGGCCAGTCGACGGCGAACAGGATATGGTCGACGCCCATTTCCATGACGCAGCACAACAGCGCCGGATTGGAGAAATTGCCGCTGGTCGTGATGTAGAAGTTGCCGCAAAAAATGTCGCGGAAGCTCATCGATTTCTGTCCCGGCCGCGCCAGCGCCTGATCGATGCGCCAGACCAGAAACGGCAGCGTCTCGCCGAGATGGCCGAGAATGATTTTCAGCTTCGGATGCTGCTCGAATACGCCGGAGAGCACGAGGCGGATGGCGAGCGTCGCGGTCTCGACCGTGTAGCCCCAGGCCGGCCGCGCCACCATCGGGAAGTCCTTGACGTAGTCCTCGTAATAGATGCGCATGACGTCGGCGTTCGGCAGCGACGGATGCAGATAAATCGGCACGTCGAGCGCTTCGGCGCGCGCATAGATCGGCCAGAATCGCTTGTGGTCGAGGAACACGCCGTTGGCGAGCCCGTGCAGCATGGCGCCTTTGAAGCCGAGCTTGACGGTGCGTTCGAGCTCGTCGGCGGCCGCCTCCGGCACCGCGGTGGGCAATGCGGCAAAGGCGGCAAAACGCGGATTGCCGGCGACGACGGCGTGCAGCCGGTCGTTGACGCGGCGGGCCAAGGCGGCCGCGGTCTCGGCCGGCAGCTTCTGCGTCGACGGCGCGCCGTGCGAGATCACCTGAACGTCGATGCCGGCCTCATCCATTTCCTTGATGCGGAAGGTGTCGAAATCGTGCAGCCGCTTGGACTGTTCGCCCGGCCTGCCGGCTTCGCCGCCGCTATAGGTCTTGGCGAGTTCCTCGTCCCAATAATGCTCCTCGATGGCGATGACGGGACAATGCGGCTTCTTGAACATCGATCCTCCCATGCAGACTGCGGTGCGCTTAAACCACGCAATGATCGGCCGCACTGTTAGCAAGCCGGCGGAAAAGAGTCACCTTCGAGCGGGAATATTCGTGCCGGCTTCGTGTTCGTGTCGTGGGTCGGCCTCGCGAGGAAGTGAGAGAACCAATGCCTCCGCCGCGCCGTTTGGCGACGTGGCGCTCTACGGAGATGCGGCACTTTACGGAGAACAGACGATGCGGGTGATTATTGTTGCGACGGCGCTTTCCGGCGCTGTTTGGATGGCATTGGGCGGCGCGAGGCGTTTGCGCAATCGAGCGCGGCCTATCCCTATTGCCTGATGACCGGACCCGCGCAGGACTGCGCCTATACTTCGATGGCGCAATGCCAGGCGGCGAAGCGCGGCAACGCCGATTTCTGCGAGCCGAATAATTGGTATTCCGGCCAGTCCGGGCGTTCTCAATTCCGGCAATAAAGCGACCGGCGCTGCCGCCGCGGCTTTGCGGTACTTATGTTGCCGGATGGCGGCGATAATATTCGGCGTCCTCGGCGCTTTGCGTCCAGCCCTGCCGGCCGCCGCCAATCCAGATGCCGCGCCGCCATGTCGCTGCCGTAACGGACGCGGAATAACAAAGTGCGTTTCGGGCCGTTGGCGTATTCATGCACCTCGCCGGGCGGATGGACGACGAAGGCGCCGGGAACGACCGCGACGCTTTCCCGTCGGCGTGCGCATGGTGCCGCCGCCTTCGAAGCAGAAATAGATTTCGGTCGCCTGCGGATGGCAATGATAAGGACTGATCTGGCCGGGCTCCCAGCACGCGACGGTGACGTCGCCCGCTTCGACGGTGCCGAGTATTTTCTCCACGTGGTTCTTCGGATCGAACTCCGCCTCGTTCACCACGCTGAACACATGCATCGCGCGTCTCCTCGGGGGCTTTTTAGTTTGCTCGGTGCCAAGCGACGTTAGGCCAAATCCGTGGCCGTTGCGATGGTCCGTCGTTCGAGCCTTCTAAGCCCTTCAGGCGCCGCAATGCTGGCCTGCGGTGGCAAATGATGCTAAAAGCACGAGTCGGTTGTTAAATCACGCGAAGGAAGGGGCGTCGAAGCGAGGGCAGCTTATGGCTGCCTAGGGGACATGGACCATGGTCCAGCTCGCCGACAAGACCCATTTCGACAAGCGCACGCTCGCCCGCGTCAATTCCGCCATCCTGCTCGGCATGATCGGAGGCGGTCTGGCGATATGCATGCTCGGCGCCGTCGTCTATGACCTGGAACGGCTGTTTTCCGGCTGGTGATTGTCCCTAGATCATCGCGCCGCTTGCGTGGTCGGCCTGTAAACCACTGTAAATTAAACGGTATTTCCGCAAATCTGAGGTTGCCCGCGGTAAGGCAGTATTAAGCCTTACGGGCTTATTGTGGCGTCTGCATTTGCGCGCCAGTCGAGGGGCAAGATGGGCGAGCGCCGCGGGTCAAGACGCAGCAAAAGTTTTCTGCGTGGTTTTGTCTACGTCAGCCGCAAGCGCGGCGCGTTGGCCTGCCTGATCCGCGATCTGTCGGAGAAGGGCGCCCGCATCATCTTTTCCGACACCGTGACGCTGCCGGAGCTGGTCGATCTCTATATTCCGCAGCGCGAGCAGACGCTCCGTGCGCGGGTCCAATGGCGCCGCAGCGACGAGATCGGGCTGGCTTTCGTCGAGGCCGCGCGTGCGCCGGACGCTGCGCCGAGCGCCGCCGAAGTCGTCCAGCGCGTCGCCATGCTGGAGGCTGAAATCGCCTCGCTGCGGACGCTCCTAAAGCGCCTCAAAGGTGAAAAAGGCCGCGCCGCCGACGATGACGTCGCGGCCTGAGCCGGCCTCGCTTTCGCTCCGGCATCCCTGGTAATCTCCCCCCGACCGATACAGGGAGAACGTCATGGCCAAGGGTTATTGGATCGCCACCTATTTTTCGATTTCGAACCCGAATGCGCTCACTGAATATGCCAAGCTTGCGGGTCCGGCGATCGCCGCCGCCGGCGGACGTTTCTTGGCGCGGGGCCCCGCCGCGAAGGCCTATGAGAAAGGCTTGAAGGAACGCGTGGTGCTGATCGAATTTGACAGCGTCGACAAAGCGGCTGCCGCTCACGACAGCCCCGGCTATCAGGCCGCCCTCAAGGTGCTCGGCAACGGCGCCGATCGCGATCTGCGCATTGTCGAAGGGCTGTGACGCGGCGGTTGGCTCATCGCCCTAATCGAAAATCCGCTCGCCCTGCAGATCGATGATCTGGCGCGCTTTGTTAAGCGTGAAGCTCGCCGCATCGTCGTAGGACGCATAGGCATCGGCGCGAATGAAACGGTGCTCCTTGCGCACGCCGCCGACCTCGCGCGCGATTACGCCTGCGGTCTGGTACTGGCCGTTATTCTTGTATGGCGCCGCGCGGATGATGAAGCCCTTGTACTCGACGGGATCGGACAATTTTTCGGCCGGCGCCGCCCGTCCGCGGCCGAATAACGCGCTGAAAATGGACATCGCTTGGCTCCCGCTTTTCCGTTTGTTACCCGCTTGCCTGCGATGTTACTCCTTGATCCCGCAACACGCATCCCGGAGTTTGCACCATGCCGAAGGCCTATTGGGTGTCCGTCTATCGCTCGATTTCCGATCCTAAAAAACTCGAAGCCTATGCCAAGCTGGCGCCCCCGGCGGTGACGCCGTTCGGGGCCCGCTATATCGCGCGCGGCGTTGCCGCCGCCGCCTTCGAGGCGGGCCAGAAGGAGCGCATCGTGATCTCGGAATTTCCGAGTCTCGACAAAGCCATCGCGGCCTATAACAGCGAAGGCTACAAGAAAGCGCTCGAGGCGCTCGGCGACGGCGCGGTGCGCGATATCCGCATCGTCGAAGGAACCGACTGACCGGCCACCGCCCCGCGTTGCATATAGGCCGCGGCGCCTCTATATAGCGGCCAATAGAGCGCCGGCGGTGCCCTCGCGCCCGGCGCTTTCATCTCAACTGTATCGAGCCTGAACCCGGAAGCCATAAGCCGCCTTCGGGATCGCCGCCGCTCCAACAAAACGGAGAACAACCATGCCGCGCAAGCCGGGACAGAACTCCGAATTCGTCATGTTCGACGTTTTCTACGAGGACGGCACGCAGCGCTCGAACCGCAAGGTGCCGCGCGAACTCACCGGCGGCATCGACGGCGACAAGCCGGCGCATGGTTTTCTGATCGAACAGGACCGCGAGATCGCCGAAAAATCCGGCAAGCCGCCGATCAAGATCAAAAGCATCGTCCGCTCGGGTGCGAAGAAAAAGCCGCGCGACGACGCGAGCTGGAAGCGCACCGCCTGACGCTTGCTTGGCGGTCGCGTCCTAAGACCCGGCGCGGGCGAAATGCCGGCGCAGGAGAGCAACGTTGCGCCGGTTGGCGCGAAAGAAAACGTCGAACGCGTCGCCGGCCACCGGCACCAAGCCGACCGTGCCTTCCAACAATACATTGCCGAGCATCCGCGCGAACAGCAGGCGAGGCACGCCGAGCCGGCGCGCCTCATAAAGCAGATAAAACGACAATAGCGACGCTGCGGCGTCGCCGATGCCGGGGACGAGCCGCAACAGCAATTCGACGCCGAACCGCACATTGGTTCCCGGCAGAATGAATGCGGTGTCGAACGCGGTTGCCAGCATGTCGAGCCGGTCGAGCGCGGCGCGTCGTGCCGCCGCGTCATAGGGTGCGTGCGGGGAGGGGCCCGCGAACTGGAACGCGCCAAAGCCGGCAAATCCGCTGCGCGAGAAACTCATATCCAATCCTTCCGCCGCCCCCGCTTATCAGATGGGAAGACTGCAGCCGCCTGCAAGTGCGGTGCGAAGTACGGCCGCAAAGTGCGGGTGCGCCGGCTGCCCATTCGGCGCTAATCTCGGGAGCGCCCCTTATGTCAAATGACGCGGAGACCGCCATGCCTCAAATTCAGATCCTCAATCCCGACAGCCTCGGCAAGCCGCTCGGCCAATATTCGCAGCTCACCCGCGTGAAGGCGTCGGAGTTCCTGTTCATCGCCGGTCAGGTCGGCGCCGGCAAGGACGGCAAGGCTCCCGCGGACTTCGACGCACAATGCGTGCTCGCCTTCGCCAATATCGGTACGGCGCTCGCCTCGCAGGGCGCGAGTTTCGCCAATCTCGTCGAGTTCACGACCTATCTCGTGCACTCGCAGGACATCCCGAAATTCATGGCCTATCGCACGCGCGAATTTCCCAAGCTGTTCGCCAACGGCGCTTATCCGCCGAACACGCTCCTCATCGTCGACCGCCTGGTGCAGGAGCAGTTCCTGATCGAAGTGAGCGCGGTCGCGGCGCTGTAGCAAGCCGCCGCGACCGCTCATCGCGAGGCGGCTCGCGCTACACCGGGCGATGCCAATAGCGCCGCGTGCGATAGCGCGGCGCGGCGGCATAAGGCTGCTCGGTCTGCCATTCGGCCGGCTGATAACCGAAGGCCGGCGGGCCATAGGTGTTCGACGCCATTTCGTAGGGCCGACCGTAAGGCGAGAAGCCCTGCGCCTTGGCGACGCGGTAATAGCCACGGGCATAAAGCGCGACCGCGCGGCTCTCGTCGCCGCCGGCGGCGCGATAGGCGCCGGCGAGGTAACGCACCGCATAGGTCATGTTGGTCTGGGCATCGAGCAGGCCCGAGGCCGATCCGCTGTAGCCCATGGCGCGCGCGGTGCCGAGCCGGATTTGCATCAGCCCGTAATTACCGCGGCTGACGGCGCGCGGGTTGCCGCCGCTCTCGCGTTTGATGACGCGTTCGACCAGCGACACCGGAATGCCGGCCGCGCTCGCCTGTTGCGCCGCCATGCCACTGATCTCCGAAGACCCGCCGAAAGCGCTCTGCTCGTTCCAGCCGCCGGATTGCCAGCGCGGGCCGAAGTCATTCTGCACCCATCGAGTGTTCCTTATCCCGCGATTGCCCGTGACGCCATCGTGTTGCCGCCAGTCATCGCGCCACGCAAATGGCCGGAAGCCATAGCCATAGGAGCTCGCAAGCTCACGGGGGCGCAACGTCACGCCGTGGCGCCGGGCGAAATCATAGTGGCGCTGATGATAGGCGTGCGATCGCGCCGCCGCCGGCCCCGTCATGCTGATCGCCGAAACCACGGCTACGGACAGCACAAGAACTCCCAGGCGGCCCAAGCCGCCGGCACTACGCCAACAACGCATCATGTGACTCCGTTTGAGCCCTCACCCACGGCGCGTTGTGTTGAGCGAATCCGGCCTCGCTTGGCCGGTTTGATGATCGATGAAAGGTGATGTCGTGGCACCGGAACGCGCAACGGACGACAAAACATTCATCTGAAACAAAAATTGACCGGCGCGGCGTGGAACGGAGATTTGCCGGAACCCCGATGCGCAACAGGCCGTCGCGAATATCAAACGGCTGTCGATCCATTCGCCGGAGAGCGGCGACCGCCAAATTATTCGGGGAATTTCTTAAGCGCCGTCGTGGTCGCCAGCACCGTGCCGTCCTGCGCCAGGGCCTGGATCACAAACTGGTAGGTGTGCACCTCGCCCGGCGGTGGCGCCGGGCCGACGAAGCCGGTGGCGAATGCGCCGCACGGCACCTCGCTCTGGCCACGATAGCCGACCGTGCCGCCGCCGTGATGAAACGACGGCTTGTCGAGATCGGTCATGGCGAATTGCAGCGTTACCGTTCCGGGCGGCACGTCGCTGAGCTGGAAGTTCGGCGAGCCCGAGCACCAGTTAAAGCTCGCGGAAAACGCGTAAGCGCGCGGGGGGCCGGCGATCAGCATTGCCGCCAGCGCGGCAATGCCGAGTGGCATGATGCGGCGGGTCGCACGCGCCGCGGCCGTGGTGGCTTTTCCGAAAGCGATCATCGTCGCGCCATCTTATCACGGCGCGTCCGCTTTCGCTGCGGTGGTGAGTCAGCGTTTCGGCGCGTCTTCCGGCCATTGCATCGCGGCGACCTGCGCGCCGGCCTCCAGCGCCGCGCTTTCCAAGAGGAAGCCGAGCGTCGTCAGCCCCGCGGCGCGCGCCCACTTGGCCATGCCGAGCGCTTCCAAGCCGATTTCCTCGGCGATCCGTGCGGTGTTGAAAGCGGTCGGATCGTTGGCCGGTTTGGGTCCGGTGGACGGCCGCGAATCGCTGGGTTTGCTCCGACTCATCCCTGCCCTCATCGTCTCCGCATGCTTGCCTTGTCCCGGCCCAGAGAATACTCGCGTAGGTTGTTCCATAATGGTTGATTATCATTGATTGTCAATAAAACCAAATCACAACTCAAAGAATGTAAAGGATTTCAATGGCTTGCATTTGGCGGCCAGTTCACTTAAGCGCTGGATCGTCCCTTCGGTTGACGCGAACGGCGCATGGCCAAACGCTCCAGAGCCCGCCCCTTGAAAGCGCGATTCCCCCGTCTGCGAAAGCTCAGGCAGGAGCAGCTTGGGTGGGAAATCGTCGACATCGTCAGCCGCCTGCCCGGCGCCAAGCCAAGCATTTCCTCGATCTATCGGCTCGAGCAGGGCGACGCCATCCGCATGTCGAGCGCGCGGCGGGTTTTCGACGTCATCAACGGCGCGCTGCAAAACACGCTCGATGCCGCCAAAGAGCTGGAAGCGAGCTGGTAGCGAGGGGCTAAAGTCCGGGCGTATGCCCGAACTCGCGCCCGTCTAAGCCGGCCATTTTCAGGCGACGGCGGATGTCCGCGATAAGGCGGTCGAATCCCTCCGTCTCACCCGCCCGCATCGGCGTATGCCCCCACACCGGCTTCGGCCATAGCGGATCGTCTTTGCGCCGCGCGACGATATGGATGTGAAGCTGCGGCACGATGTTGCCGATCGCGGCGACGTTGAGTTTGTCGCAGCGCGTAACCTCCCGAAGCGCGCGCGAGACAAGCGCAATCTCTTCCATCAGGCGGGCGGCCTCGGCCGGATCGAGATCGGCTATCTCCACGGCGCCGGCGCGCCGCGGCACCAGGACGAGCCACGGGTAATCGGCATCGTTGATCGCGAGCAGGCGCGACAGCGCCAAGTCGCCGACCGGCGCGGTGTCGCGGACAAGCTTCGGATCAAGCGACCAAGGTTCGGACATCGTGCCTCGCATGCGGCTGCGCCGGCCGTCATGGCCGGGCTCAACCTTATGTCCCCTTCTCCGCCTTCGGGACAGGCTGGCGAGCGGAAAGTGGGGACGGGAAGGGCTCATTCCCGCCAGGCCATTCCCAAAGGCCGTATGACGTCGATATTGCAGTGCAACGTATGAGCCGGGTGCATGGAATGCATGCCAATCAAGGGCTACTTCATTAAGGTCCGATTCATATATTGCAGTGCAATAAGTCGGTTTAACGGGGCGGCTGGGCTAAAAGCCGGCACCCAGGAGCGAAATTCGATGGCCTATATCGGCACAGCCGACGCGGCACACGGTGTTCTGCCCGGTTCGAGACGCCCGGTCAGCGCCTCACGCCGGCGCAGCCTATGGCGCCGGGCCTTCGCCCGCGTGCTCGCCGCGCGCCGTCAGGCGGCGGAACGCGAGGTCGCCGAGTTCGTGCGGCTGTCGGGCCTCGAGTTGCCCGAGAGTGCCTGGCGGCTCCGCCGCATGGTTCCGTAACGGGCCGCGCCGTGATCAGCCCGATGACCGCAGCAATGACCGCAACCGTGACCGCATCGGCACCCCGATCCAGCCTTTTGGAGACCAATCTCATGAGCAATGTCGCCCACGCCGAACCCGCCGCTGCTGCGCCGCGCGGGTTGGTTCAGCTGATCGCCGCAGTATCGAGCGCCGTCGAAGCGGCATTCGAAGTGTTCGCCGAAGCCGCCGATATGTCGGCCAAGGCGCGCAACCGCTTTCCCTCCGCCGACTGAGCTTTAGCTCTTCCTTCTCCGATCACTTGCCGAGTTTCGGCCGCGGCCGTTCATCCGGTCTGCCCCAGCTGTCGATCCAAGCCTTGACCTCGCTCCAGCGCGCACCGGGCTGTGCGGCCTTCCGTTCGGCATGGACAGCGGACGGCGCGCCCTCCGCCGGCGCTTGCCGCGGCGTGGCGCCGGCGCTGCCGGCGAGCGTGGCAATGAGCTCGGCGACGCTGATGCCAAGCGCCGCCGCGCGGGCCGCTAACAGCTCTGCGGTGTCCGCCTCGATGGCGATGGTGCGGGGCTGAGCATTTCCGGCACCGTCGCCATAGCCCTCGGCAGGACCGGCTTCGCCATCGGTGCCCATGCGTGCCCCCTAACGACTTTTCACCCGCGCCGATTAAGTCCGCGGATTGGGCCGGCACGAGGGCAGTGGGGCGGCAAAATCCAGTACGCGTCACGGACATAAGACATCCCAAGCCGCGTCGCGCATCGTGGGCTGGCGCCGCCGGCACTGCAATTTTGTTTGAGCTGTGGGAGCTGTTCTGCCTGCGCAATCTGCAGGGCCCCGTGCTTCCCGCTATGGGCGGCTATGCCAGTTGGCGATTTTACCGTGTTTTCATCAACAACCTGTCGCGGGATTACACGCCTGTCCGCCCGCCGGAATTTCGGTTGTCATAAGCGGCGCTTCCCGCGGCTCCGGGACGTCACTTGCCGTCGAAGTCAACAAATTTGCCACCACGATAGACGAACAGCGACGGCGTCAGCGCGTAAGGACCCCTGGCGAGGTCGGATGCGATTTGGCGCAATCGGGCAATACCGGCTGCGTTGCGCGAGCCGGTGACTATCAGCGCATCCTTGGCAGGCACGGCGACGACGATATCGCCGTCCACCTTGATTTGGCCGCTTGACCAGATGTCATCGGCGAGCAACAAGCTCGCCTCATATTCGCCGCCGGCGCTGATCAGCCAGAGCCCGTCGGCCCCGGCGCGCATTTCGATCTTCGGCAAGAGGCGAGACAGATTGGCGAGCGCCAAATTGTGCAGCTTGGCGCGGTCGCCGACGTCATCGCGCAGCATCAAGAAGCGGATCGAGGATGGGAGGTCTTCAGCATAGACGATTGTCAATTCGCCATTGAAGGGTTCGGTCAGCAGCATGGTCTGAGGTGCGGATTTGCGCTGTTCGAAGACGGCCGCCGCCCAGGCTTTCGGCTTGAGAACCGGCACAATGCGGGTGCGATCGACCGGCGGAAGGGCGCTGCCGATATGCACGGTGTCGACGAGAAGGCCGACGTAGCGGCGAATGACCGCATCAAGTTGTCCAGGGTCGGCGAGGTAGACCCCGTAAGCATTGTGTAGATCGGTGTCCGTGGTGCCGCCGGCCGCGCTCCGCGTCTCCAGACGTAAGTCCGCGGCGATCCCGACCTTGGCATCGGGCATGGCGGCCGACGCGGCGGCCGCAAACGCCGCGGTAAAAGCCTGCGGCGTCAAACTCGCCGCGCGGGCGCCGCCAGCTAGCAACACACATGAAAAGAGCACCGCTGCAAATCGCTGCACAACCCGCTTCCCCAGGATGCAACCCGGGGTAGATTAGCGACGCATTTAAAATATGCAACGGCCATTGGCCGCGCGCGGCGGCATCTACCCCAGCTTTGGCCGCGGCAATTCGTTCGAATTAGCCGGTGACGCGGGAGAGCGCGACGCCGGCCCCGATCCGGCATCGAGGTCGACTGTGACCAGGATTTAAGTCTTCTGAGGGGCGTCGGCGAAATCCGCTGCGACGTGCGCCGAACGGACTACTCGGCCGCTTGGCGGGTCAATTCACCGGCCCGCTCCCGAAGGATCCAAGAATACACCCGGCCGGTGATGCCGGTAGAACGTCGGCATCGCATTCCGGGGTCAGTTGTCCAGAAAACTTCGCAGCTTCCGGCTTCGCGACGGATGCTTCAGCTTGCGCAGCGCCTT
>CAWHBC010000025.1:0-79299 GCA_963827465.1 uncultured Alphaproteobacteria bacterium | reverse complement strand
AGGCACCCGCCGCACGTAGCGCGTCATGGCCGTCCCCGGATCGAGCGCCGTAGGATGGGTTGAGCTCTGCGAAACCCATCATGCAGCCTCGCCGCCGCCCTATGACGGGCGATTATCCGGGACTTGACAGAAGCGGAGCCAGATATATGGCTACCCTGAGGTTCTAAGGGGTAGCCGCCATGGCAAAACGTCCTAAGCCAGTCCACCAAATGACCGAGGCCCAGTTTGAGGACCGTTTCCCCTGGGCGACGAAGATGCCTGCAAGGCCTACCTGAAGGCCCGCCGCTGGCCGAGGGCGTTCGCTGTCCCCGTTGCGGCAACCCGGCGGTCTATGACCTGCGGTCGCGCAAATGGCACTGGCAGTGCGAGCAAATGCGCGCCGGGTGGTTACGGGCTATCGATTTTCCGTTATCGCCGGCACGATTTTTGAGAACACGAACAAGCCGCTGCGCGATTGGTTCAAGGTCGTTCACCTGATGCTGACCAGCAAGAAAGGAATCGCCGCGCTGCAAATTCAGCGGCAGATGGGCTTTGGCTCGTACGGAACGGCGCACAATATGTGTCACAAAATCCGCGCCGCGCTGATTCAGCCGGAAGAGAAGCTTGGCGGCATTGTGGAGGTCGATGAAACCTTCGTTGGTGGGAAAGATCACAACCGCCATTGGGATAAAAGAAACCGGCACGGCGGGGCTCGACAAGACGCCAGTCATTGGTGCCGTAGAGCGCAAAGGCAACGTGATCGCCCGCGTTCTGGACACGTCAATGCGCGCAACTGCGCAAGTTTTCGTTCGCGAAGTGGTGTCCGACAAGGGTAGCTTGCTCGCGACCGATGAATGGACCGGCTACGACGACTTGGCCGAATATCCGCACGGCGTGTCGACCACAGCGCGCACAATACGTTGTCGGCGCGGTGCACACTAACACGATTGAAGGTTTCTGGTCGCTGTTTAAGCGCGGCGTGGTCGGCACTTTCCACAAGGTCAGCGACAAATATCTGGCGCTTTACGTCGCCGAGTTTCAGTTCCGGTACAACAATCGTCACAATGCAGATATTTTCGGCGCGGCGATTGGCGGATGCTAACGCGCCACTGGCTAATTCCATTTGCGCTGACCGCTTCCATTGCAATTGCAGTTGGTGGCGAATTGCGAGACACATCATATCACCAACGAAAGCAGGAGCCGCCACGGGAACAATACGCCAGCAGCGAGCAAGCTCATCCCAACAAACGACCCAAACAATCCACAACTATTCAGATAAATTGTGATCCCAATTGCGCCGCAGGCGACTCCGATAACAATGGGAACCATATTGATCAATTCTTGCGCAAATTCCTGGATGACCCGATTTCCATCGTAACTTTGTTGCTCGTAGGTGTCGTCGTCGTGCAAGTTCGCGATGGACGACGGTCCTCTGAGAGGCAACTGCGCGCTTACGTTGTGATAAAGACCGTAGCGTTTTTTCGTCCCAATACTATAGATGGCAATAGAGCGAGTTTGGCCCATTCACTTGGTTTTTCACAATGCCGGTCAAACCCCCGCCTATGCGGCAATCATCACGGCCGAAAGTGTTCTCGGAAAGCAGCGGCCCATCGATGAAATATTTGCTCTACGAGCGATGCCGCCGAGAAATCTCCCCCAATCCGTAATGGGCCCGGATGCTCGCCACACGATGCGTCTCGGCGGACTCGAACCGGGGCATGCCAAGTTCTTGGAGGCGCAAAGGGCTGGAATGTATTGCTATGTCTGGGGCCGAATAGACTATATCGATACATTTGGCCGCGAGCGCTTCACCAAATTCCAGATGTGGCAAAACTTCACGGCGGTTCATCAATTCGGATTTTGTCAAGTTGGTAATACGACCGACGATCAATTCCCGAAACGATGGTGGCAAAAATTGCTGCTCAAACGGGAAAATCAAAACTAGCCCAATAATTAGCGATGCGAGCTCGCGGCATGTCGAGGTAATTGATGACATTATTCAGCCCGGATATGGTCTGAAGCATTTCAAGAGGCGCCGCTCCCAATGCCGTGTTGGCATTGCGAAGCCAACCGGCCGCTACGGCGTCATCGCCCCCCACGATGGCATCCAGAGACCGATACGCCCTCACAAATAAAATCGCGAGCTCGAGCGATTTGCCGTCCAATTTAAACGCGCCTTTTCGCAGTCGCGACAGCGAGGACTCGGACAGTCCGATAATCTTGGCGAGAACCTTGTTGGCGATTTCCAAATGTTCGGCGGCACGCAACAACGCTTTGCCAATGAGCGCGGCATCTGACCCGGTGAGTTGCTGTGCATGGACAGGGGTGTCTAACATGGCTGACCCTTCCGCCCCGTTTCCCTATGAAAAAATACACTGTTTGTTGCAAGGGACAAGGAATCACTCGTCATACGCAATAGAGTTGCTCGAGTATTTCTTCAGAGGGCAAAAACGAAAGACCGGGCCGGCAATAAGAGCGGGCAAAAGACTCGAAATTTGTGTTGGGCTAGCCAAGCCGACAGCCGCAACGGCTTGCCCGGCCTGCGAATCTCGCGATTTTTTCATCGGCGGTCGACCCGGCAAAACGAATTGCCGGGCGCGTCATTGTGCCAAAGAAAGCCCATGAATGCGGGCTTTCTTCACCTCTCCCGCCGCACCCCGCCACTCATTTGACAACCCCCGCCGCAAGGCGTTTTAGGCAAACCGTCCCGCTCCGTAAAAGGACGTCGGCCGGTGACTCCGGCCGGCGGAGCGGGGGCGGTTCCTGCGGGCGGGGATTCGTCACCTCCGTTCTCGGGCGGCTCCGGGCCAAAACGCCCGGCCGGCATTACGACCGGTCTGCGGGGGGTAAATCCTCCGCTGCACTGGGGCGGCAGGGAGCGGGTAATTCCCGGTCCTCAGTAGTCCCGCCCCAGGAAGCGCGTGAACTGGAGCTGAGCGGTGGCGTTCGGTCGCTGCCGCAAGTGCCGCAGTGGGACGCCGGAAGGCGAGCGCGCCGCGATCGGCGCGCGGCCGCCCCCGTCGGGGTGGTTTGGTAGAGTCCGCGTCTTCCGGCGTTCCGCTTGCCTTTTATTTTTTGTTCTTCGTCATTGCCGGATGTGAAGCCCGGCAATCAAAGCGGCGAAGAGGCAGAAACAAAAGTTCGGATCGGCTGGCGTCACTGGACGTCAGCATGGACCGCCGGATCAAGTCCGGCGGTGACGAGATCGCTTGCGTGTGCTCCCGCTATCGCGGGGCGGGATGAAGACAGGAGAAAGCATCATGACCGCATGGCGCAACAAACCGAACGCGAAAAAGGGCGATTACATGAAGCGGCGGACTTACGAACAGGGCAAGGCGGAGATCGACGCCGCGCATGTCGCCACCTGCCGGCTTTATTGCGACGCGCTGCGCTTCTGGCGGCGCTGCGCCAAGCGGGGGTGCAAGCGGCATCGGCGCTGCACCGGCGATGCGTTCCACTGTCTCGGCGCCGGGCATCATCTGGTGCCGCCGTCGCAGCGCGCCCGCGCGCAACGCAGCGTCATCGCCGGCGGGGCGCGCCAGGTGCCGCCGGCCACGCATGTCGAATGGACGGTGCGCCGCAACACGTTCGCGGAATTGCTGCGCTGGCAATTCGGATGAGGCGCCGTCGGGCGTTATCCACCGTCGCTTCCGCCGGGCTTTTTGCTCGCCCGCAGCAAACAAACAAACCAAATCCACAGACTTATCCCCAAAGACGATTGCCGTCTTGCCATGGCGACTTTTACTTGCAGCCGCGGCGCCAAGCGTTATCCTCACTGTCAGATCAATCGCGTTTGGTTCTGCCGAATGCGACGATCGCCAAGGTCAGATTGGCTTGGGTGCGGCCGCAGCTACCGGCGCTGCATCATGTGGCGAATGTGATCCTGGTCCCGGCAGCGGGTAGCAGGCTGCTCTGGAACGTGGCGGGCGGGCGCAAGCTCGCCCGTCATGATTTTTGGCATCACGATTTTTGCCCTCGGGCCGCTTTGTGCTTTAATCTCGGCCATGGCCAATTCCGTCAGCCTGAATTTTGTCAGCCGACGCCAGTTCACCATCGAATGGGGTCATTGCGACCCCGCCGGCATCGTCTTCAACAGCCGCTTCTTCGAGTTCTTCGATTGGGGCACCTGGCTCCTGTTCGAGGCCGCGCTCGGTGTGAAACCGCCGGACCTGGCGGAGACCTTCGGCATCATGGGTATTCCGCTGGTCGATGCCGGCGCCCGCTTCATCGCGCCGGCGCGCTTCGGCGACGTCGTCGAGATGACATCGCAGGTGAGCGAGTTCCGCCGCTCGAGCTTCGACGTCGCGCATCAGATCGTGGTGCGCGGGGAAGTCGCGGTGGAAGGCAAGGAAACCCGTGTCTGGGCGGGGCGCGATCCGGCCGATCCCGACAAAATCAGATCGCAGCCGATTCCTGCCGAAGTCACGGCGCGGTTTGCGATCTGACGCCGCGCCGCCGATTTGAACGCCCGCGCCGTTATTGCTATGTCCTTGCCTCGGCAGAACAAGCCGCAGTCAAAAGCGGCGGCACAAAAGCGTTGGGAGAAATGCCGCGCATCGTTTCGTACACGCTTAACGGCCGCGCCCGCGCCGATGCGGTGGCTGACAATGTGCTGCTGCTGGACTATTTGCGGGAAATCGTCGGACTGACCGGAACGAAAACCGGCTGTGACGGCGGCGAATGCGGCGCCTGCACGGTGCTCATCGACGATCAGCCGCGGCTGTCCTGCCTGACGCTCGCCGCCGCCGCCGAGGGCCGCCGCGTCGACACCGTCGAATCGCTGCAGCGCGACGGCCATCTGTCGGCAGTGCAGCGCGGCTTCCACGAAAAGCTCGGCTCGCAATGCGGCTACTGCACGCCGGGCTACATCATGGCGTCGGCCGGATTGCTGCGCCGTAACGCGCGCCCCAGCGACGATGAAATTCGGCAGGCGCTCGGCAGCAATATCTGCCGCTGCACCGGCTACGTCAAAATCATCGAAGCGGTGCAATACGCCGCCGCGCTGTGCGCCCAAGGAGCGGCGCCGTGAACGAGCCTTTCCCGGCGCATAATATCGGCGACTATGTGCCGATGATCGACGGGCCGGAGAAAGTCTCCGGCCGCGCCAAATACACCGCCGACCTCGTCGCGCCCGACATGCTGGCGGGACACATTTTCCGCAGTCCCTATTCGCACGCCGAAATTCTCGACGTCGACGTGTCGGAAGCGGCACGGCTTCCCGGCGTCAAAGCCATCGTCACCGGCGCCGACTGCGACAAGTGTTTCGGCGTGCTGCCGGTTGCGCGCACCGAGCATGTCCTGGCGCGCGACCGCGTGCGCTATCGCGGCGAGCCGGTCGCCGCCGTCGCCGCCATCGACGACGCCACCGCGAAAGCGGCGCTGCGGCTGATCAAGCTGAAGGTGCGCGAACTGCCGGCCTATCACAGCGCGCGGGAAGCGCTGGCGCCGGACGCCGTCGCGCTGCACGAGCATCGCCCGCACAATATCGAGCGCGACGTGCTGTTCGAACTGGGCGACGTTGCCGCGGCGTTCGCGCAATCCGGCCTGGTGCGCGAGGGCAGCTACAATTGCGCCGAAGTCTGCCAGAACCAGATGGAGATGCACGCCGCCATCGCCGACTACGACGCGGTGCGCGACCGCATCACCGTGCACGCCTCGACGCAAGTGCCGTATTACGTGCATCTGATGCTGTCGCAAATCCTCGGCATGGACATGTCGCGCATCCGCGTGGTCAAGCCGCATGTCGGCGGCGGCTTCGGCTGCCGCACCGAGACGCTGAACGTCGAGTTGATCGCGGCGCTGCTGGCGCGCAAGGCGCGCGGCGCGGTGCGCATTGTCGTCAATCGCGAAGAGACGTTCATCACCCATCGCGGCCGGCCGGAAACCGACGTCAAGCTCAAGATCGGCATGCGCGCCGACGGCCGCATCACCGGCGTCGAATGCGAATGCATCCAGCGCGGCGGCGCCCATTCCGGCTACGGCGTCGTCACCATCCTCTATGCCGGATCGATGCTGTACGCGATCTACGACCTGCAGAACGTCAAATATGTCGGCCGGCGCGTGCTCACCAATACCCCGCCGTGCGGCGCGTTTCGCGGCCACGGCACCGTCGACGTGCGCTTTGCTTTCGAAAGCCTGCTCGACGAGATGGCGGCGGCGCTTGGGCTCGATCCGTTCGCGGTGCGCCGCGCCAATCTGCTGCGCGCGCCGACCTTCACCCAGAACGATCTGATGGTGAACTCTTACGGCTTGCCTGAGTGCCTCGATTGGGTCGAGCGCGAAAGCGGCTGGCGGGCGCGGCGAGGCCGATTGGACGACGGAAAGGGTCCGATCCGGAAAGGTCTCGGCATGGCCTGCTCGCATTATATTTCGGGCGCGTCGAAACCGGTGAACTGGACCGGCGAGCCGCATGCTACCGTCAAGATCAAGCTCGACTTCGACGGCTCGATTGTCGTTCTGTCCGGCGCCGCCGACATCGGCCAAGGCTCGACGACGATTCTGGCGCAAGCGGTCGCCGAAGTGCTCGGCCTCGGGCTCGATCGCGTGCGCGTCGTCACCGGCGACAGCGAAGTGGTGCCGAAGGACAACGGCTCCTATTCGTCGCGCGTCACCTTCATGGTCGGCAATGCCGCGATCGATGCGGCGCAGAATCTGAAGGCGCTGCTGATCGCGGCGGCGGCGCGCAAGCTTGAAGCCAAGCCCGGCGAGATCGAATGCCTCGGCGAACTGTATCGCGCCGGCGCCCAGGACAAAGGCTTGAGCTTCCAGGAAACGGTCACCGAAGCGCTCAAGGATTCCGGCACCATCACCGTCACCGGCAATTACTCGACCATTCCGCAGTCGCACGGCGGCAAGAAATATCGCGGCGCCGCGATCGGCGGCACCATGGGCTACAGCTATTCGGCGCAGGTGGTCGAGGTCTCGGTCGACGAGGAGACCGGCGTCGTCACCGTCGACAAGGTCTGGGTCGCGCATGATTGCGGCCGCGCGCTTAACCGCCTCACCGTCGAAGGCCAGGTGCAGGGCTCGGTGTGGATGGGCATGGGCCAGGCGATGAGCGAAGAGGCGGCCTATCACGACGGACTGTTGCTCACCGCCAATATGCTCGATTACCGCGTGCCGACCATTGCCAGATTCGCCGCCGATCGACGTCGGCATTGTCGAAAGCATCGATCCGCACGGCCCGTTCGGCGCCAAGGAAGCCGGCGAGGGTTCGCTCGCGGCGTTTCTGCCGGCGCTGACCAATGCCATCGCCGATGCCATTGGCTTGCGGTTCAACGATCTGCCGGTGACGCCGGATCGCGTCTTCGCCGCGCTGGAGAAACGCGTGCGATCGCGCCAACAGAACGGCGGACGCTGATGGACGCGCTGCCGCAATTCGAGCTGATGCGCCCGCAATCGCTCGCCGCCCTGCAGGCGGCGCGCGCGGCGCATCCGCAAGCGAGCTTGCTCGGCGGCGGCACCGATCTGATGGTCAATATCCGGCGCGGCATCGTCGCCCCGGACGTTTTGATCGACGTCAACGGCGTCGCCGAAATGCGCACGATCAAAGCCGACGCGCACGCCCTTGAGATCGGCGCCGCGGTGACGCTTGCCGAGCTTGCCGCGCATGCCGATGTGGTGCGTCATTATCCGGCGCTGGCGCAGGCCGCCGGCCACGTCGCCGGCCCGACCCAGCGCAATATGGGCACGCTCGGCGGCAATCTCGCGCTCGACACCCGCTGCATCTTTTACAATCAAAGCGAATGGTGGCGCGAAGCCAACCAGCATTGCCTCAAAACCACCGGACGGATTTGCCATGTGGCGCCGAAAAGCCGCGGCGTTTGCTTCGCCACGTTCTCCGGCGATCTGGCGCCGGCGCTGTTGGTGCTCGACGCCGAGATCGATATCGCCGGGCCCAATGGCGCGCGCACGCTGCCGCTTGCCGATCTTTACATCGGCTACGCGCGGCAAGACGAGCCGGTGACGGAAACCCGCGGCGACGGCAAATATTTTCTATCGCTGCGCGCGGGCGAGTTCCTCACCGCGGTGCGCGCCAAAAATACGCCGGGGCTGCGCTCGGCCTACGACAAGATCCGCATCCGCCGCTCGATCGAATATCCGGTTGCCGGCGTCGCCGTCGCGCTGCGCCGCGACGGCGATGCGCTCGCCGAATTGCGTGTCGCCTTCACCGGCACAAATCCGCGCCCGGTGCGGCTCTCCGGCGCCGCAGAAGCTGTGCGGCGGCGGCCTCGATGCGCGCGTGTTCGAGGGCCTCGATGCGCTGGTTCGCGACCAGATCATGGCGATGAAGACGACGTTCACGCCCGGCCACTACCGGCGCCGCGTCGCCGGCGTTTTGGCGCGAAGGTTGGTGCGGAAATTGTTTGATTAGCTAGTAGAGGTATTAACCCTCCAGCTCGCGCAATTTGAATCGTTGAAGCTTTCCCGTCGCGGTGCGTGGCAGGTCGGGGCGCACGTCGATCCAGCGCGGATATTTCCACGGGCCGGCGCATTGCTTGACGTGGACGCGCAAGTTTTCGATCAGGCCGTCGTCCGCGGCGTAGCCGTCAAGCAGCACGATGAAGGCCTTCGGCTTGATCAGTCCGTCGGCGTCTTGTTTGCCGATCACGGCCGCTTCCAGCACCGCTTCGTGCGAGGCGAGCGCCGCTTCGACCTCGAACGGCGACACCCACATGCCGGAGACCTTGAACATGTCGTCGGTGCGGCCGCAGTAATGATAATAGCCGTCGGCGTCGCGAAAATACTTGTCGCCGGTGCAGACCCATTCGCCGGCGAACGTGCGCCGGCTTTTCGCCCGCTGGTTCCAGTAGCCTTCGCCGGCCGTCGCGCCGCGCACCACAAGCTCGCCGATCTCGCCGTCGGCGAGCTCACGCGCCTGTTCGTCGACGATTTTGAGGTCGTAGCCGGGCACCGGTTTTCCGGTCGTGCCGTAGCGCAAGTCGTCCGGCCGGTTCGACAGGAAGGTCTGGAACATCTCGGTCGAGCCGATGCCGTCAATGACGTCGACGCCGGCCGCCGCGCGCCAGCGTTCGCCGAGCGGCGCCGGCAAAGCCTCGCCGGCGGAGACGCACAGCCGCAACCGGTCCGAGCCGGCGCCGCGCGTCATGTCCTTGTGCCCCAACAGCGAGGCATAGAGCGTCGGCACGCCGAAGAACAATGTCGGCCGGTGACGGCGCATGATGTCGAACACGGTTTCCGGCGTCGGCCGTCCCGGCAGCAGCACCGTCGTGGCGCCGACCGAAAGCGGGAACGCCATGGCGTTGCCCATGCCGTAGGAGAAGAACAGTTTTGCCGCCGAAAACACCACGTCGTCCTCGCAAATGCCGACGACGTTTCGTCCCATCAGCCGCGCCGCCGCCATCGGCGTAGTGTGGACGTGCTTGACGCCTTTGGGCTCGCCGGTCGAGCCGGACGTGTACATCCAGAACGCCACTTCGTCGGACAGCGTCGGCGCGGTGAAGACGCCGCCGCCGTCGCGCGCCAACAAATCCGCGAAATCATGAACGTCGCGGCCGGCCAGCGCCGCTTTGTCGTCGGTATCGGCACCGACCAGAACGATGCTGCGCAGCCGCGGCAGCCGATCGAGTACGGGAATAAGCGTCTTGACGAGCGCCGCGGAAGCGACCAGCGCCGATGCGCGGCTGTCGCCGAGAATGTAGGCGTATTGCTCGGCGGTCAGCAGCGTATTGAGCGGCAGCACCACGACGCCGGCGCGCACGCCGCCCCAGAACGCGACTGGAAAATCGACGGTGTCGTAAAGCAGGACGGCAAGCCGCTCTTCGCAGCGCAGCCCAAGCGTCTGCAGCGCGCGCGCAAAGGCGCAAGTCCTGGCCTGCAATGCACCGTAAGTCAGCGTGCGGTCCGGGTCGGCGAAGGCGATCTTGCCGGCAAGGCCGCGCGCCACCTGCGCATCGATAAGATCGCTGACGGCGTTATAAGAACGGCGCTGCAGGAGATCTTCCAGCATCGGACGTTTACCACCCAGCCTCGCCGCCTTGCGGACAGCGCCAAAGCGTTTTGTTTTTGCTTCTGTGAAACCGTAGTCCGGCCGGATAATGCACGCAATGTGCGCCGCGGAAGGCTTGGCACGATTCCCACAAAAGTCCCGGGATGACGGCGTGGGCCGCGCAAATCTCCTTTCAACTTCTTGCCACTCGGGGCGTTTTGGAGGACATTCGCGGCAGAAAAGACATTCAGGAGGCTACGCCGTGGATATCGTTCCTTTGGGTCCAGGCTTTGGCGCCGAAGTGCGCGGCGTCACGCTTGCGAATGTCGCGAATGACGACGCGACCTATGCCGCGGTCCGCGTGGCGTTCGAGCAACATTCGGTGCTGCTGTTTCGCGATCAACAGGTCGACGGCGAAGGCCAGCTTGCCTTCTCGCGCCGCTTCGGCCCGCCGGAAGTCACCAAAGTTGGCTCGCTCGGCACCGGCACCAATTTCGTCATCCTCACCACCATCGGGCCGGACGGCAAAGTGGTGCCGGAGGATCACCGCTATGCCATGCGCAATAAAGCCAATCAGCTCTGGCACACCGACTCGTCGTTCAAGACCGTGCCGGCGCTGACCTCGGTGCTTGCCGCGCGCACCATTCCGGCCAAAGGCGGCGAGACCGAATTCGCCTCGACCCGGCTGGCGTTCGAGCGGCTTTCTCCGGCGCTGCAGCAGAAGCTGGAAAATTCCTATGCCTGGCACAGCTACGGCCATTCGCGCGGCAAGATCGCCGAGGGCCTCGCCAGCACCGAGGAAATGGCGACGCTGCCGCCGGTGTGCTGGCGCATGGTGTGGACCAATCCGGTCAACGGCAGGAAAGCGATCTATATCGCCTCGCACACTTACGCGGTCGAGGGCATGGAGCCGAAGGCCGGCGAGACATTCATCGAGGAACTGACCGCGGCCGCGACCGCGCCCGGCACCACCTACCAGCACACCTGGCGCGAAGGCGACGTCATCATGTGGGACAATCGCGCCACCATGCATCGCGGCCGGCCATGGCCCGGCAACGAGCCGCGCTACATGGTGCGCACCACCATCTCGGCGACCGCCGCCGACGGCGTCGACAGCGTGCGTCCGCCGCCGCGGCTCGCGGCGGAATGATAGTGCTTCGGAATAAGGCTAGGCCATGAATGTTCATCTCGTCGGCAGCATCGGCCTCGACACGGTCGATGAGGTCTTCTCAACCGTCGGCCAATTGCTCGGCCCGCATCTGCGCCGCATTCCCGACGGCGAAGTCGGCGGCCGCAAGCTGTGGATCAGCTGGCAATATCCGCTGCTGCGCGCCAGCGCCTTTCTGCGGCCCGATCCGTCGGGCGCGATCCGGCCGACCAACCGTTTTCCCTTGCTGACCTTGGCTGAAGGCGTTGCGCCGGCGGACGTGAAATTCGGCGAGCTCGGCTACGCGCGGGAAGCGCGCGCCTCCTATCTCGACTTTGTCGCCGCGCGCGAGAATGGCACGCTGCCGAAGGGAATCCGTTTTCAGGTTTGTCTGCCGACGCCGTTCGCGGTGGTGAGCTCAGTCGTCGTGCCCGCCGCGCTGCCCGCGGTCGAAGCGGCCTACGAGAAGGCGATGATTGCCGAGGTCGCGGCGCTTGGCCGCCATATCCCGCATAACGATCTCTGCATCCAATGGGACGTCTGCAACGAGATGGTGATCTGGGACGGCCAGCATAGTGACGCGGTGCCGAGCAACGTCTCACAAGACGAGATCATCGCACGGATGAAACGGCTTTGTGCCGCGGTGCCCGGTGACGTCGAGCTCGGCCTGCATCTATGCTACGGCGACTTCGGCGCTAGGCATTTCGTCGAGCCGAAGGACGCTGCGCGCATGGTCGATTTCGCCAATGCCCTCGCGGCGGCGATGCCGCACACGCTGGCTTACATCCACATGCCGGTGCCGATCGGGCGCAGCGACGACGCGTTCTATCGGCCGTTCCGCGACCTGAAACTCGGCGACGGCACCGCGCTGTTCTTAGGCCTCGTTCACGCCAAGGACGGCGTTGCCGGTACCAAGGCGCGCATCGCCGCGGCGCGCCGCCATGCGCCGGCTTTCGGCATCGCCACCGAATGCGGCATGGCGCGCGCTCGCTCCGAAGACACCGTGCGCGCGCTTCTGAAAATCCACGCCGACGTCTCCGCCGGCGGCTGAATGGCCCGCAAGGTTCATCTGGTCGGCAGCGTGCCGATGGCCGATGCCCGCGAGGTGTTCGCAACGGTCGCCGCCGCGCTGGGTTCGCGCGTCAAGCGGTTGCCGGACGGCGAAACCGGCGAGCGCGGCGACTGGATCACTTGGCTCGAGCCGGCCTTCTCACGAAATCCGGCTTTGGTGAAATCCGGCGAATTCTTCCGCGTCCACGCCAGCGGCACCGGGCGCGAGCGTTACATGGTGAAACCGGGATTGCGCGCGGACGACGTGCATTTCGACAATCTGTTCTACGCCGACATCGCCAAGCAATCCTATGCGGTGTTCAAGCGTCTGAAAGATGCCGGCGCGATCGCCGCCGACGTCAAATTCCAGGTCGATCTGGTGCCGGCGCATTCGGTAATCTGGCTGTTCCTGGTCGACGCGCTGCATGCGCCCATCGACCCGATCTACAACGAGGCGCTCAAGCGCGAGATCGACAAGATCGCCGCCGCCATCCCGCACGACGAACTGGCGATCCAGTTCGACGTTGCTTCCGCGGTATTCGCGCGGCTCGAACGCAACGAGCCGTCGAGCTACGGCCGCGGCAAGGCCGAGATGCAGGAGCGGTTCGCCGCCATTCTGGTCGATCTCGGCAATCGCGTGCCTCCGGACATCGATCTGATGTATCACCTTTGCTACGGCGATTCGAACCATCGCCATGTCATTGAGCCGACCGACATGGGTGACATGGTGGAATTCGCCAATCGCGTGTCGCGGCAGATCGCCCGGCCGGTGCAACTCATCCATATGCCGGTGCCGCGCAATCGTGCCGACGACGCCTATTTCGCGCCGCTTCAGCGGCTCAAGCTGCGGCCGGAAACCGAACTATGCCTCGGACTTGTGCACTATACTGACGGTGTCGACGGCACCAAAGGCCGTCTCGCCACGGCGACGAAGTATGCGGGCGACTTCTCGATCGCCACCGAATGCGGCTTCGGCCGCCGCGATCCGGCGACCATTCCGGAGCTATTGCGAATTCACGCCGCGGTCGCCGATTTAAATTGAGGCGCGCTATTCGGCGGCGATCGCCGCACCCGATTGCCGCGCCATCCGCTCCATCTCGCGACGGATGCGAACAGCTTGCGAAGTTTCGTCGAGCGCCACGTCGGCGGCGCTCAAGATCGCGCCCGCGGCAATGTCGCGCATAAGCTTGACATGATGCGCCAGCCCGATTGGCAGCGCGCCGAGCTTCAGGCTGCGCTCCGCCGGAATGAGTTTGGCGTAAACCGTGTAGCCGCCTTCGCCGTCGAGCGTCTCGCCGGCTTTCAGCGCGCGCTTGGCGACAGCCACCGCGTCGCCACGGAAGCCGCGACAGCTTCCGGTCGGCTCGCCGCGCAGCGCCACATTGAGCACCGAGATCGAGAGCTCCAGGCCAATCAGATGGAACGGCTTGTACATCGCCGCGTAACGGCCGCTCGCGTCGGTCGGCAAGCCGTATTGCTTGAAGCAGGCCGCGGCGTAATCGCTCTGCGCCTTGAGCACCACATAGACGCCCCAGCGCAGATCGCGCGGCACGGGGGAACCGTCGCGCTTGAGCGACGACACCACCTCGACCATGCCGTCGGCTTCGAGCACGCCGCCGAGCGCTTTAGGCCGCAACACTGCGGCGAGCTCGTCGGCGCCGCACGGCGGAAACATCAGGCCGTCCTGCGGCACATCGAGTTCGCACGCGTTCGCCACCGCCGCCATCTCGATTGCCGACTTGGTGCCGTCGAGAAACGAATTGAACATCTGCGAATTCATGCCGGCGGCTTTGGCTTCGTCGGCGGTGAGCCCGTAATGCTGCCAGACGCCGTCCGGCGTCACTGCATGATAGGCTTGGCAGATATTTGGTGCCTTTGCCGGCCGCGGCGACGGTGAAATCCGGCGCTGCGCGCCCAGTCGACCATTTCCGAAATCAGCGCCGGCTGATCGCCATAGGCCATGGAATAGACCACGCCGGCTTCGTGCGCCTTGCGGGCCAGCAGCGGCCCGGCGAGCGCGTCGGCCTCGACATTGACCATGACGATGTGTTTCCGCGCGTCGAATGCAGCGAGCGCATGAGCAATGCCGGCGTTCGGGCTGCCGGTCGCCTCGATCGCCACGTCGATCCGCTCGTCGGCAATCGCCGCGCGGCCGTCGTCCACAAAGCGCGTGCCGCCGATGCGCGCAGCGTCCCAGCCCACGGTCTTGCAGGCAAGCTTGGCGCGCTCCGGATCAAGATCGGCGATAACCGCAACCTCGAGACCTTTGATCGACGGCACTTGCGCCAGAAACATCGAGCCGAACTTGCCGGCGCCGATAAGGCCAACACGCACCGGCTTGCCGGCCTCGACGCGCGCGGCGAGAAGGGATTGCAGATTCATGTCTTATTCCGCCGCCACCTGATGCTCTCGCGCATAGCGCAATCAGCGCATCGTCGGCGACCGGCACGATCGGCGCGAAGTCGCGATGCGCGATCCATTCGGCGCGGGTGAATTTGGTGATGTGGTTGGAGCAGGCGCACAGCGTCAGGTAAACGATCTTGCGCGGATAGGGCGTGATATTCGGCGGCGAGGCGTGCACCAGATTGCCGTGGAACATCAGCACCGAGCCGGGCTTGCCGGTCGGCGCCACGATGCCGCCGTCGGCGGCAAGCCGCGTCACCGTCTCCTTGTCGAGCGTCCACAGCGGATAGGATGTGGTCGCCGTGTCGTGGCCGGCCTCTAGCACCCCTTGTTTGTGGCTCTTCGGGATCAGCATCAGCGCGCCGTTGATCGGCATCACCTCGTCGAGGAAGATCGCGATGTTCATGGCGCGTGGCTCCGGCATGCCGTCGTCGCGTGCCCAGGTGCCGTAGTCCTGATGCCATTGCCAGACCTCGCCCTCGAAGGCGGCCTTGGCATTGAGCTTGAACTGATGCACGTAGACCGGCTCGCCGAACAATTGCTGCAAGGGTTCGACGAGGCGCGGATGATGCGCCATCAGGCGGAACGTCTCGTTGAAAGTATGCGCGGCGAAGGCGGTGCGCGGCGCGCCCGATTTCTCGCGCCACACCTCCTGGCGGTCGAGCTTGAGGATCGCCTCGGCGTCGTCGCGCAGCAGCGCGACCTCTTCCTCGGCAAAGCAATTCGGGAAGAACAGATAGCCTAAGTCGTCGAACTCTTTGAGCTGCGTGGGTGATAGCTTCATGGCGCTTCCTCGAATTTCATTTGGCTTAGTCTAGCGCAAATCAGAGGGCCGCGTCATGCCCGGCCTTGTGCCGGGCAGCCACGTCTTCATCATGGAGAAACTTAAGACGTGGATGGCCGGGACATAGGCGAGCGAAGCGACGCCGTTCTTCGAACGGCTATGCCCGGCCATGACGGTTCAACTAGCGTCCGCCACCATGCGGTTGCGCATTTTGCCCAAGCCCTCGATCTCGGTTTCCATCACGTCGCCAACCTTGAGGAAGGTGTTGGTGCCCTGGCCGACGCCGCCGCAGGTGCCGCAACTGAAAATATCGCCGCTCTCCAGGCTCAGAATGTTGGAGGCGTATTCGATCTGCTCCTGCGGCGTGAAGATGAATTGCGAGGTATTGCCGTTCTGCTTCATCTCGCCGTTCACGGTCAGTCGGATGAACAGGTTCATGGCGTCGGGCACAAAAGCGCGCGGCACCAGAAACGGCCCCATCGGCGCGAAATTGTCGTGGCTTTTGCCGTTGAGCCAGTCGGAGCGCAGCCCCGGCCGGTCGGCGCGGATCTGCAGGTCGCGCGCCGACACGTCGTTCGTCGTCATGAAGCCGGCGACATGGTCGAGCGCGCGCTCGGCCTTGATGCGCTTGCCCGGCTTGCCGATGGCGAGCGCGATCTCGGCTTCCCAGTCGATTTTCTTCAGGCCCGCCGGAATGGCGATGTCGTCATCGGCACCACACAGCGTGCTCGGCGCCTTGAGGAAGAGATAAGGGTCGGAGGTCGATTTTTCGCCGGTGAATTTCGGACCGCTGGCCGGCGTCATGCCGGCGCGCAGCATTTCGTCGACATGCTCCTGAAAGTTCTGCGCGGCATAGAACATCTTGCCGGGCCGCCGCACCGGCGGCAGCGGCCGCAAGTCCGCGAGCTTTTGCGCGCCGGGCTTGCCCTCTTTCTCGAGAGTGGCGACGATATCCTGCAATTTCGCGAAATTGGCATCCCAATCCTGCAGCAGCCCATCGATGCTGCTGGCCGATCCCGCAAGGTGCGCGTGCGGCAAGTCATAGGCGAAATGCGTCGCCCCGAGAGCGAAGACGTCATCGCCGATGACGATCCCGGCGAACGGCTTGTCGCCGGGTTTTGCGAAGGTGCCGAGCTTGAAGGGCGTGCCGTTCATGCGCGCCTCACGGTTTCTTGGCGTCGGCGTAAGGATAGACCAGGTTGCCGGTCTTATAGTCGTCCGGCCAGACGATGACTTCGTGCGTGGTGTCCTTGAACTGGTCCATCGAATTGCCGGTGACGTGCTGGAACTGGGTGAAGAACACCCGCGACTTGGCCCATTCGCCGTCCTTGCCGAATTTGACCGGCCCGACCACGGTCGAAAACGTGTGGCTTCGCATGTAGGCGGCGAGCTTGACCTGGTCGAGCGTCTTGGCGCCCTCGACCGCTTCGCCCAGCACCTGGCCCGCCGAGTAGGCGAGCGGCGGGAACGACCAGCCCATCGGATCGATCTTTTCCTCTTTTGCGATCGGCTGATATTTGGCGAAAAGCTCCTTGGTGCCGGCAAACACCAAAGACGGCGCCGGCAGGAACACTTCGTTATTGACGATGCCGTTCATCAACGGGCCGAGTTGCGCCTTGATCGGCGTCACCAGGAGCCCGATCAGGGCGCCGCCGAACATTTTCGGCGTCAGCCCGACTTCGTTGGCGGCGCGCACGATGCCGACCGTGTCCGGCGGATAGGCCGCGACAAAGACGATGTCGGGATTGAGCGCCTGCACCGCGCGCATGATCGGCGTGTAATCGGTCGTGGTCGGCGGATATTTCTGATCCAGCACGGTCTGAAAGCCGCCGATCTCCTTGATGCTTTCGCGCGCGCCGTCGGCGGCGTTCTGGGCAAATTCGGCGTCGGCGGCGACGATCGCCACCGTCTTCGGCCGCGGCTTTTGCGCCGCCGCCATTTCGAAGAAGCCGTAGGCGAAGGATCGCTTCGGCTCCGGCCCGGTCGGCAGCATCGAGAAGTACTGGTCGTAGTGGAATTTGCTGTTGGCGGCGTTGGCCAGAATCCCGATCGTGGTCTTGTGGTACTGCATCAGCACCGGAATTGCCGGGGCGACCATGTTGGTCGCATAGGGCCCGATCAGAAGGTCGACTTTGTCGACCTCGATCAGCTTGGTGTAGAGCCCGGGCACGTTCTGCGGATTGCTCTGGTCGTCGTAATAGACGAGTTCGACGGGCCGGCCGAGCAAGCCGCCTTTGGCGTTGACGTCGTCGCGCCAGATGCGCAGTCCCGCCAGCACCTGCTTGCCGATCGGGGCGACGCCGCCGGTCAGCGCGACGCTTAGGCCCACTTTGATGGGTTCGGCGGCTCTGGCGGCGGCCGATATGAACAGCATAGCAACGGCAAATAGAATCGCGCAGCCGCGACGGCTCCAATGACGCATAGGCTTTCCTCCCCTGCGCGCCTGTCGGCGGCGCGCTTATGGTCTGGGAAGGTTATCGCGCCGCGCGCTGCCGCGCCAGTCTAAGCCGCCTTGGTCCCAGATTGGGACTATGCTTGCTACGCTGAAGGGCTTTCTCAACCGGAGCCCGGCCCATGCCGAAGCTGGCGAACCGGTGATGGCTTGGTATAGACAAGTCAGAGCGGCCGACTGGTCCACGCCGGCGGAAGTCAAACGCGACGTTCGCTCAGCCTCCATCCTCAAGGACGGCCGCGTGGTGTTCAACATCGCGGGCAATAAATATCGCATCGTAGTGTGGATCAATTATTCCTACCGCGTCGTCTACGTCAGGTTCATCGGCACGCACAGGCAATATGACCGTATCGACGCGCAAAGCATCTGAATGGGAAAGTGCATGGAAATCAAACCGATCAAAACTACGCGCGATTACCGGCGCACGCTGAAGGAAATCGAAGGCCTCATGCGCGCGAAGCGCAATACGCCCCAAGGCGATCGGCTCGACGTGCTTGTGACCCTGGTCGAGGCCTGGGAGATCAAGCATTATCCGTTCAATCTGCCCGATCCCGTCGAGGCCATTAAATATCACATGGAGCAGAAAGGGCTGAATCCCCAGGACCTCATTCCTTTCGTCGGCGGCCGCAATCGCGTCTATGAGGTACTCGCGCGCAAGCGCCCGCTAACGCTGAAGATGATCCGCCGCCTGCACGAGGGACTGGGAATTCCGGCAGAGTCCCTGATAAAAGGCATACAGCGGCAAGCCGCATGACGCGTTCGCGGTGCGGCGGCTATCGCCCATTTATTTTCATATGCCCTTAAACACCGCCTTGCGCTTGGCGTGAAAGGCCTCGACACCTTCGCGGAAGTCTTCGGATTGCCGCAACCGGCTGTAGCAATGGCCTTCCAATTCGATCGCCGCTGCGAGGTTGGTGTCCTCGGTCGCGTTCAGGAGCGTCTTGGCGGTGCGTTGCGCCAGCGGCGAAAATCCGCGCAGTTCGTCGACCAGGGCGTCGGTCGCGGCTTCCAATGTGTCGTCGGGCACGCATTCGGTGGCGATGCCCCAATCGCAGGCCTGCCGCGCCGCGATGCGCTTACTGCGCATCACGATGTCCTTGGTGCGGGTGATGCCGATGATTTTTTGTAAGCGCGCCGAGCCGCCGGAGCCGGGAATCTGGCCCAGCCGCTGCTCGGGCAAGGCATATTGGCAGGTCTCGGACACGAGGCGAAAATCGCAGGCGAGCGAAATCTCGAAGCCGACGCCGAAGCAATAGCCGCGGTTGGCGGCAATGACCGGTTTGCCGCAGCGCGCCGGCGCCGCGATGTTCCAGGCGAGCTTCGACACGTGCTCGGGCGACGCCGCCAGAAAGCCCGCGATATTGCCGCCGCTCGAGAAATGCTGGCCGATGGCGCGCAGCACGATGACGCGGACGCGGGCATCGTCGTCGAGCGTCTCGAATACGAGACGTAATTGATCGCGCTCGCCCATTTCGATGACATTGAGCGGCGGCCGGTCGAGCACGATATCGGCGCGTTCCCGCTCCGGGTCGATCTCGACGCGGAAACCGTCGAGCTTGTTCAGGCGCGGATCGGAGAAAGCGTAGGCGACGAAACTCATGACTCTGGTCCTCAAGCGGATAGTGTGGAGGTGGTGGAGTGCGCTTTCGCCGGCTCATATTCGCCGGCCACGAGCTTGCGGCGCAAAAGCTTGCCGACCGGCGATTTCGGGATGTCGGCGACGAAGATATAGCGCCGCGGCCGCTTGAAGCCGGCGAGCCCGGACTTGCGGCAGAACGCGTCAAGCGCGTCGGCGTCGACTGCGCCGCGCGGCTTGACGAAGGCGGTGACGATCTTGCCCCAGCGCTCGTCCGGGAGCCCGACCACCGCGACCTCCGATACCGCGGCATGCAGCGACAGGCAGGATTTCGATCTCCACCGGCGAGACGTTCTCGCCGCCGGTGATGATCATATCGTCGACCCGTCCGGTGACGAACAAGTCGCCGTCGGCGTCGACAAAGCCGGTGTCGCCGGTGAAATACCAGCCTTGGCGCAACGCTTTGGCGTCGGCGTCCGGCCGCCGCCAATAGCCTTCGAAGGATTCGTCGCCGGCCAGAAGTGCAATGATCTCGCCTTCCTCGCCGATCCGCGGCAAGTTCGTCGACTGTCTTGGCGCCGAGTTCCACCACCCGCACCAGCTGATTGATGCCGGCGCGTCCGGCGGACCCGGGCTTTGCCGGCGCGTTCTGGTCGATGGTGAAAGTATAGATTTCCGATGAACCATAATGATTGACGAAGAGCTCGGGCTTGAACGCCGCCTGCAATTTCCTGAGCAAGCCGTCGGTCATCGGCGCACCGGCGAAGCCGAGCTTGCGCACCGAGCCGACGTCGCTTTCTTCGAACAGCGGGTGATGAACGAGATCGTGATACAGCGTCGGTACCAGATAAAGATTGCTGACCCGCTCGGCGGCGATCAGCTTGAGCGCCGCTGCGACCTCGAAGCGGCGCAGGCAGACGAAGGCGCCGCCGATGAGCGACATGGCGAGCAGCGAACGGACGCCCATGGTGTGGTAGAGCGGCATGACGCCGAGCGTGCGCTCGCCGTTCCGATAAAGATTTTGCGCGACATGCGCGATCGCCGCGGCGCGTTCGGCGGACTGGCGGCGCGGCACGCCCTTGGGCTGGGCCGTGGTGCCGGAGGTGTAGAGCATCACCGACCAGGCGTCGGCGGCGACGCGCGGCGTAACATCGGGCGCCGGCTGCGCGACGAGCGCGGCGAACGCGATGGCCGGCGGCGGCGCGGCGTCGATCGCGATCCGCGGCAGGCGCTGCGCCAGGTCCGATCCGGCAACCGCCGCGGCGGAGGCATCCTCATAGGCGACGGCCTTGGCCTCGGCATTGTCGAGATAGAAATCGAGTTCGCTTGCGGTCGAGCGCCAGTTGACCGGGGTGATGACGATGCCGGCGAATTGGCAGGCCCAATGCAACGTCGCCGCTTCGGCGCGGTTTTGCAGCACGGTGACGAGGTGGTCGCCTGCCTTGAGCCCGATGGCGTCGAAGCCTTTGACCAGCGCCGAAATTTGCCGGTACCACTGCGTGTATGTCAGGCGCAGTTCGCCGTCCGCGATGGCCAGCGCGTTCGGGTCGCGGGCGACGCTGCCGAGAAAGCTGAGGCCTAGATCGAGCATGCGGCAATGATAGGCTTTTGCCGCGCGCCGACAAAGCGGTCGGCGCAAAGAGCGAAGGGGTGCAAACTGATATGCCGATCGAGGACCGCGTCTTTATCGCCGGCGCCGGGCCGGTGGGTCTCGTTGCAGCGGCCAATCTCGTGCGCCACGGCGTGCCGGTCACGGTGTTCGAAGCGGGCGAGGCGCTGGCCGAGGAATCGCGCGCCTCTACCTTCCATCCGCCGACCCTCGACATGCTCGACGAATTCGGCGCTGCCGCCCCCCTGATCGCGCAGGGGCTCAAAGCCCCACAGGTGCAATACCGCACCCGTGACGGCATGATCGCAACCTTCGATTTCGGCGCCATCGCCGATGCCACCCGCCATCCGTTCCGCGTCCAGGCCGAGCAGTTCAAGCTGACGCGGATTCTTTACGAGCGGCTTGCCGGCCAGGCCGGCTTTCGCATCGAATTCGGCGTCAAGGTCGCGAATGTCGAGCAGGACGCCGCTGCGGTTCATGTGACGCTCGACCGTAACGGCGCGGCGAAACGCCGGTCGGCCCGCTGGCTCATCGGCGCCGACGGCGCGCGCAGCGATGTGCGCCGCGCGCTGGGCATCGAATTCGCCGGCTTCACCTGGCCGGAGCGCTTTCTGGTGGTCTCGACGCCGTTCGACTTCCGCGCGGTCATCGCGGGCCTGGTTTCGGTCACCTATGTGGCCGATCCGGTGCGCTGGCATTTTCTCTTGGAAATTCCGGGCGGCATTTGGCGCGTGATGTTTCCGTTGACCGAGACGGCCAGCGATGAGGAGGTGCTCGACCGCGCTTTTGCCGATCGGCTGATGGCCGGTGTGGTGCCGGGAATAGCGGCTTACGAGATTGCCCATACGACGCTGTACAAAGTGCATCAGCGCGTCGCCAAGAGTTTTCGGGCCGGTCGCGTGTTCCTGGCCGGCGACGCGGCGCACGTCAACAATCCGCTGGGCGGCATGGGGATGAACGGCGGCATCCACGACGCGGTCAATCTGACGGAGCGGCTTGCCGCGGTCATAGCCGGCGCGCCGGAAGCCGAACTCGACCGCTACGAGCGGCAGCGCCGCGCGATCACGCTGGAATACATCGAAAAGCAGACCATCGCGAACAAGCGCAATCTGGAATGCGCCAACCCCGATTTCGCCGCCACACTCAAACGGACGGCAGCCGACCCGCAGCTTACGCGCGACTACCTGCTGCGCTTGGCGATGATTGCGAGCCTGCGCCGTGCCGCCGAGCTTGGATAAATTAACCTTTTGCGCATGATTTCATCGGAAAACCGGCTTCCGACTTTTCCGGATCATGCGCTACTCGCGCGTCGGGAACAGCGCCGCCGGAAAATCCGCGGCGGAGCGATGCGGCCGCTGCCGCGGTTTGTAGTCCGGATGCGGATTGGGATCCGGCTCGACGGCGCGGCGATAGAGGTGCCAGGTGGCATGGCCGAGCACCGGCATCACCACGGTCAGACCCAGGAAGAACGGAATCGAACCGACCACGAGCAGTGCGGCGACGATGAAGCCCCACAGCGCCATGGTGCCGGGATTGGCCTTGACTACCCGGATCGAGGTCAACAGCGCCACCGCCGCGCCGACGTCGCGATCGAGCAAGAGCGGAAACGAAATCGCCCCGATGGTCAGCGCCACCACGGCGAACAAAAAGCCGATGCCGGTGCCGACGACGATCAGCGTCCATCCGGCCGGCGTGGTGAGAACCTCGATTGCGAATTGGCGGATCGAGACCGGTGCGAAGTAGCCGAAAGTGGCGACATAGATCGCTTCGGCGACCGCGAGCCAGATCAGGAAGATCGCCATCATCAGCACGCCGAGGGCGACGATAGCGCCGAGCGACGGTGAATGCAGAACGTCCAAGGCGTGGACCGACGAGCTGTCGAGGCCGGCCTCGCGGCGCCGGCTCAACTCGTAAAGGCCGATCGCGGCGAGCGGTCCGACCAGGGCGAAGCCCGCGGCAATCGGAAAGGCCAGCGGCAAGGTCGAATTGCCGAGCGTCATCCCGATCAGGAACAGGCCGAGCAGCGGATAGACCACGCACAGAAACACGGCGTGACTCGGCATCGCGGTAAAGTCGTCGATACCGCGTGCCAGCGATTGATAGAGGTCGGACGGAGAGATGCGGCGGACAGCGGGTTGCGCGGCATTGCTGCTCGCGCCGACGAGAATATGTGCATAGGCCATGGCGCTCCTCCTGAACCCGAGGGGTTCAATTCCTTGAAGGTCTTGCGCCTGCGGCCGGGGCCGAAAGGCGCCCGAGACTCATTGGCAGCGTGATCATTGCCGGAACTTTTCACCCGTTCCGTGTCACGCCCTTAAGCTCACATATGATGCCATGGGACGGCGCGGGATGCACGAAGCGTCGCCAGCCGCCGTATCACATTCGGGTGTTGTGCGGGCATTGTGCGACGCAATAGCTGCGCTGCGGCTGCGAACAAAAGAAAAATCCACGATACATTTGAACAAAAAGAAAAGGGCTCGGTGAGGAGCCCTTTTCAGATTTAGTTCGTGCTTGTCGGTGAAATTACCGATGCCAGTGATGGAAATGCCCGTGACCGTGCCAACCGCCGCCGCCGATCACGACACTGGGGCCGCCGTAGTAGTCGTAGTACGGGCCGCCGCAGGGATAATTGTAGCCGCAGCCATTATAATAATCGTAATACGGCCCCGGCCCACCAACGCCAACACCGACGGGGCCGACATGGACCCCGACAAAGGCCATCGCCGGAGCCGCGGTCGCAAGCACCGCCGCAGTCGCGAGCGCGAGCGTGAGTTTCTTCATAGAGAGTCTCCTGTGTTTTTCATTCTCCGCGGGTTAATTCCTCCCGCGCATGGTTCAGGAGTAGAAACGCGTGACCGCAAGGCGCCGTTCCCCTGCCGTCGGGAACCAGGGGGCCGAATCGATCACGAAAATTTTCAGAAATCTTCGGAACTGCTTACTCGGCGGCAAGCGGTAATGGTTCCGCCTCGTCGTGCTCGGCGCTGCCGCCGCGCAGCCATTCCTGGAACCGGTCGAGATAGAGATAAATCACCGGCGTCGTGAACAAAGTGAGCAACTGGCTGACCGCCAGCCCACCGACCATGGCGTAACCCAGCGGCTGGCGCAGTTCGGATCCCGAGCCATGGCCGAACATCAGGGGCAGGCCGCTTAACAGCGCCGTCATGGTCGTCATCACGATGGGCCGGAAGCGCAGCAAACACGCCTGGCGAATCGCCTCGCGGGCCGGCAAGCCGGCGCGTTCGCGATTGATGGCGAAGTCCACCAGCATGATGCCGTTCTTTTTGACAATGCCGATGAGCAGAATGATGCCGATGATGCCGATCACCGACAGATCGAAGCCGCCGATCATCAGCGCCAGCAGCGCGCCGACCCCGGCCGACGGCAGGGTCGAAAGAATGGTCAGCGGGTGGATGTAGCTTTCATAAAGCACGCCGAGGATCACATAGACCACCACCAGCGAGGCGGCGATCAGGATCGGCTCGTTCGACAGCGCGGCCTGGAACGCCTGCGCGTTGCCTTGGAAGGTGCCGATGATCGATGCCGGCATGCCGATCTGATCGGCGGTCTGCTGAATGGCGTCGACCGCCTGGCCGAGCGCGACGCCTGCCGGCAAATTGAACGTCATCGTCACTGCCGGGAATTGCCCCGAATGCGACACCAGCAGCGGCCCCACGTGACTGGTGTTGACGTTGATCAGGGTCGACAGCGGGATAAGCTGTCCGTTGGTCGGCGCCTTGACGTAGAGCTGATTGAGCGTGTCCAGCTTGCCCTGCAGATCCGGCGTCACTTCGAGCACGACGTAATACGAGTTATTGGTGAAGTACTGCGTCACGTCGGCCTGGCCGAAGGCATCGTCCAGGGTGTTGTCGATGACTTGCGGCAAGATGCCGAAGCGAGAGGCGGCGTCGCGATTGATGGTGATCGTAACCTGCGGCGCATTGTTCTCAGCGTCGGTCGCGACGTCCGCGAGCTGCGGCAGCGTCTTGAGCTTCGCCATCAGCCGCGGCGCCCAGGTGTTCAACTGACTCAGATCCGGGTCTTGCAGCACATATTGGAACTGGCCGCGGGCGATGCGGCCGCCGACGGTGATATCCTGCGCCGGCTGCAGAAATAGTCTCGCGCCCGGCACCTGAGCCAGCTTGGGCCGCAGCCGGTCGATGATCTGCGATGCCGAGGCCTCGCGATCGTCGCGCAGCTTCAGTCCGATGATGAAACGCCCGGTATTCTGCGTGTTGCCGTAACTCGGGCCGAAGAACGACCCGAAATCGGCGATGTCCGGATCTTGCTCGATGATGGCCGAAAGCCGCCGCTGAATCGCTTTCATCCGGGATGGCGAGACATCCTGTCCGGCTTCCGAAATGCCGAGAACAAGGCCGGTATCCTGCGTCGGGAAAAAGCCCTTCGGGATCGTCACGAACAGGATGCCGGTGATCGTCAGCGTCGCCAGGAACACCATGAGCGTGACGAACTGGTGCCGCAACACGACGTCGAGGCCGCGCCGGTATCCGTCCAACAGCGTGTCGAAGCATTTCTCGATGAAACGATACAGCCGGCCGTGTTCGCGCTCGTGCTCGCTGACCAGGAAGCGCGAGCACAGCATCGGCGTCAGCGTCAGCGACACCACCACCGAGACCGCGATTGCGGCGATGACGGTGATGGCGAATTCGTGGAACAGCCGGCCGACGATGCCGCTCATCAGCAAGAGCGGAATGAAAACGGCGACCAGCGAAATGCTGATCGAAAGCACGGTAAAGCCGATCTCACGCGCGCCCTTGATCGCCGATTGCAGCGGCGTGGTGCCGGCTTCCAGATGGCGGAAGATATTCTCGACCACCACGATGGCGTCGTCGACGACGAAGCCGACGGCGATGGTCATTGCCATCAGAGACAGGTTGTCCAGGCTGAAGCCGGCCAGATAGATGATGGCGGTGGCGCCGAGCAACGATAGCGGCACGGCCGCGCCGGGAATGATGGTGGCGTGAATGCTGCGCAGGAACAGCAGGATCACCATCACGACGAGAGCGCAGGACAACAGCAGCGTGAACTCGACATCCTTGACCGCGGCGCGGATGGTCTGGGTGCGGTCGATCACCGTGGCGAGATGGATGCCCGCCGGAATGACCGAATGCATGTTCGCCAGCGCCGCCTTGATGTGGTCGACGGTATCGATGACGTTGGCGCCGGGCTGCTTGAAGACGAGCAGCATCACCGCGGTCTGCTCGCGGTGCAGGGCGCCCAAGGTCACATCCTGGGGCCCGTCGATCGCTTTGCCGATGTCGCGGATGTGAACCGGGGCGCCATTGCGATAAGCCACGATCACGTCGTTATACGGGCCGGCTTCGGTCAGCTGGTCGTTGTCGACGATGGTGAAAGTTTGCTCCTTGCCGAGCATCGTGCCCTTGGCGGAATCCGTCGTCGCGCCGAGCAGCGCGGCGCGCACGTCTTCCATCGTCAAGCCGCGCGCCGTGAGCTTCGACGGATCGATCTGCACGCGGACCGCCGGACGCTGCTGGCCGCCGATGGCGACGAGCGAGACGCCGGTGATCTGCGAAATCTGCGTTGCGACGACGTTTTCGGCGAAGTCGTCGACTTTCGGCAGCGGTATGGTCTTGGACGTCGCGGCGACGATCAGGATCGGCGAGTTGGCCGGGTTGACCTTTTTATAGGTCGGCGGATTGGTGAGGTTTTTCGGCAGATAGGGTCCGGCCGCGGTGATCGCCGCCTGGACGTCCTGCGCGGCGCCGTCGATGGCGCGGTTGAGGTCGAACTGCAACGTGATCACGGTCGAGCCGAGCGAACTCACCGAACTCATCTGCGTCACGCCGGCGATCTGGCCGAATTGGCGCTCGAGCGGCGTGGCGACGGTCGCGCCCATCGTTTCCGGGCTGGCGCCGCTCAACGTCGCCGTCACTTGGATGGTCGGAAAATCGACCTGCGGCAACGGCGCTACGGGCAGTAACGGGAAAGCGACGATGCCGACAAGCGCCAGCGCGGCCATCAAGAGCGACGTCGCGATCGGCCGGCGAATGAAGATCTCGGAGAAGTTCATCAGCTCTTATCCGCCTGCTGCTTGACGGCATTGGCTGCTGGAATGGGGGAACGGATCGCCACCCGCGCGCCCTGGTCCAAGCGCGATTGACCGTCGACCACCACCCGCTCGCCGGCGTCGAGGCCCTTTTTGGCGATCGCCAGCTCTTCGCTGACCGGCTCGACATCGATCGCCCGTTGCTCGGCGGTATCGTCGGGTTTGATCACCCAGACATAGAAGCCGTCCGGACCGCGCTGCAACGCGGTTGCCGGCACGGTCACCGCGTCCTTGCGCGTCGTGATCAGGATGTGGATGTGCACGAAGGCGCCCGGCCATAGCCGCTCGTCGGCATTGGCAAACTCCGCCTTCAATTGAATGGTGCTGGTCGACTGATCGATCTGATTGTTGATGAGCAGAAGCTTGCCCTCGGCGATCTGCGCTTTGTTGTCCTGATCGAAAGCAAGCACCGATACGGCGCCGTGCAGCATGGCTTCGCGCACCGGTGCGAGGTCGCTCTGCGGCAGCGTGAAAATGACGGTGCACGGCTTGATCTGCGTCAGCACCGTCAACGGATTGACGTCGGTGGTGTGGATGATGTTGCCGATGTCGACTTGACGAAAACCGACGACGCCGTCGATCGGGGCGGTAATCGTTGCGTAATTAAGCTGCGTCCGCGCCGCCTCGATGGCCGCCTGGTCGGCGTCGAGGGTCGCTTTGATGGTGTCGACCTTGGCCTGCTGGGTATCGACGTCCTGCTGGGTCTCCGCATTGCGCAGCACCAGAGTTTTGAAGCGCGCCAAGTCCTTCTCGGCATCGATGAGCTGCGCCTGGTCCTCGCTCTTCTTGGCGACCGCCTGATCGTAGGCGGCCTGGAACGGCGCCGGATCTATTTTCGCCAGCACGTCGCCCTTGCGGACGTCCTGGCCTTGGCGAAAGTCGACGGAAACGATCTGGCCGGTGACCTGTGCGCGGATCGCCACGGTGTTGAGCGCTTGCACGGTACCGAGGGCGTCGTAATAGATCGGCACGTCCTGCTGTGCCGCCGCGGCGACAACGACCGGAACCGAGGGCGGGGCGGCGCGGACGGTCTCGCGGTTGCCGTGGCGCCAAAAAATCACCGCGGCGGCTACGGCTGCCACCGCGATCGCTGCGCACCCCCACACTGCCCGCCGGGATCTTGGCCGGGTCATCCACACCCTCATGGCCTAGCTATACCTTGGTTCTGCAACCCCTCAAACTTCAACTTTATTCCCCGTTCCGAAGAGCCGGTCCGGGCGAAGTATTGGGAGCCCAAGCGACTATATCCAGCCGCGAAAACGATCAATGGGTAGCGTATTAAAGTTAATTAACGTGCGGCCGGCACGGCCGATTAACGTTGCTATGTAACACTCCTGGGAACCGCGACTTCGGCCTTGATCCAAGGCGCGAGCTCATGCCTATTCCATTTGAATTCTCAGGAGAAAGTCGGTTTTTGCGGTGGTGTCGCGCCCGAAAGATTGTGAATCCGGCATCGTGGTGCTGATCCGCGCTTTCGACGGCGGCGGCGCCCAGCGCGACATGGTCCTGCTGTGCAACGCGCTTTCCGCCAAAGGCGTCGCGCCGACCATTTTTACGTTGCGTGCCGACGGGCCGTTACGGTCACTGGTCGACCCCTCCGTTCGTGTCGTCGAACTGCCGGGAGGAAAACTCCGTTACGCGCTTCCCGGCTTGCGGCGCATGATCCGTTCATTCAAGCCCGGCATTGTCGTCAGTTCGGAAGCGGCCCTCAATCTGTGCGCCCTGGTCGCGGTTCGTACCGTGCCGCGAGCCAGCCGGCCCAAACTCGTCCTGCGCGAAGTCAGCAGTCCGTCGGTCGCGCAGTACCGCGATCCCTATTTGCAGAACCGCATCGCCTATCGGCTGCTGCGATGGCTCTATCGGCGCGCCGACCGCATCGTCGCGCTGACCGACGGCGACCGGCACGATCTGGCGCGGATATTTTCGATCCCGGAAAAGATCATCTCGGTCATGCCGACCAACGCAGTCATTCCTCCGGCAATAGTGCGGCGTTTGTCGCAATGGGACGGCGAAACCGGGCGCGAACGCGATCTCATCGTCTGCGTTGCGCGGCTGTCGCCCGAGAAAGATCATCTCACTTTGCTGCGCGCGATGACATTGCTGCCGCCGCAGCGGTCTTGGCGGCTGGCGATCATTGGCGACGGTCCGGAGCGCGGGCCGCTCGAGGAATTCGTGCGCGACAACGGGCTGCAAGGTCGCGTCGCCTTCACCGGCTACTCCGCCGATCCGTTCGGCTGGATGATGCGCGGGCGCGTCGCCGTGCTGTCGTCGGCGCATGAGGGGTTGCCGGGAGTCCTGATGGAGGCGCTCGCCTGCGGCACTCCTGTCGTCTCCACCGATTGCAGCTATGGGCCGCGCGACATTCTACAGAATGGCCGCTATGGCACGCTGACGCCGGTCGGCGACGCCCCGGCCATGGCGGCCGCTATCGACGCCGCCATGGATGAGGTGCCGGATCGGCGGCTCTTGATGGCGCGCGGTCTCGACTACACTGCCGCCAAGGCGGCGGACCGGTTTCTAGAAATTCTGGCGGAAGTGCAACCGACGCTACCCGGCCAAGCCTTGGCGGTGTCGGGCGCGGCGTGAGGTCACTTATGTTCCGGCCATTTTTCCAAGGAGTTTTGCGCAAAGGCGCGCGGCATCATCGTTCGAAGCCTTTTGTCATGCGCAACGCAGCGCCGCTCGTCAGCTTTACCTTCGACGATGTGCCCGCCTCGGCTTATGTCAACGGGGCCACGATCCTCGAACAACACGGCTTGCGCGGGACGTTCTACATCGCCGCCGGCACCTGCGGCACCATGGACGAGAACGAGCATTGGCGCGTGATCGAGCGCGACCAGGTCCGCGCCTTGCACGATCGTGGGCACGAGATCGGCTGTCATACTTTTTCGCATGTCAAAGTCGACACGATCGACGGCCGGCAATTGAACGAGGAATGCGAGCGCAATGGGGCGCTCCTGCGCGAGCTCTGTCCCGGCATCGAAGTGACCAACTTTTGCTATCCGTTCGGGCGGGTATCGTTGCCGCGCAAGCTTGAGCTCCAGGACCGTTTCGATACCTGTCGCGGCATTTATGAGGGGATCAATGCCGGCACGATCGACTTGGCGCTGTTGCGGGTTATCGAGCTTTACGACCGCACGCTGACGCCGGCAAAGCTCAAGCGCGCGCTACGCGACGTTCGGGAGCGTAATGGCTGGCTGATTTTTTATACCCACGATGTCGCCGAGCCGCCAAGCTGGATCGGGGCTTCGCCGCGGCTCTTGCGCGAAGTCATAGAAACCGTGCAGGCGGAAAATATCGGCTGCGTGACGATCCGCGACGCGCTTGCCGCCGTCGGTTACCGGCGGCCGCTACCGGCATCGGCCGATGTCAGCGCCCGCGCCGCGAGCGGTTGGCGATAAAGATCCACACTATTCTCGGCGACTCGACGAGGTAGCGGCGCCACAAGCGCCGGGGTTCGCGCGCCAGGCGATAGGCCCATTCGAGGCCGAGACGCTGGAATAAGCGCGGCGCGCGTTTGCTGGTCCCGGTCAGAAAATCGATCGCGGCACCGACGCATAGCGCTACGCCCGATCGGCAGCCCAGCTCCGCGAGCGTATGAGGCGATCATCTCCTGGGCCGGACAGCCGACGCACAATAGCGCGATGTCCCATTGGCGGCTCATGCAGGCGCGCGCGACCGCGAGGCGCAGCTTCGGCGCTATGCGCCAAACCGGCCGGTGCCGGCATGACGTCGAAAGTGATCCTCGGATAGCGGGCGCGCAATATCGCGGCAACGGATCGCGGCGGGCCGACAACAAGGATGCGCCGGGGCGGCGCGGGCCGCTCGTCGGCGTTCAGCGTGGCAAGCAGCGTCACCACGAGATCGCTGCCGGTGACCAGCGGCAGCTTCAGCCGGTCGAGGCGCGCCAAGGCCTGCACAATGCGACTGTCGCACAGGGATAGCCAGGCGGCGCGATAGATCGGCAGCCGTGCCGGCTCATCGTGCGCGGCGACGACGTGATAGCTGTTCGGCGTAACGACATAACGGTAAGGCGCGGCGCCGTCGGCGGGATTGGCCGCGATCGCCGCCACCACGTCCGCTTGCGTCCGTGAGCAAAATCGCATGCCAAGGAATTCGGCATGGTCGGCGGCGCCGATGTCATGACTGTGCGGAACCAGCGGCGGCGCAACCGCTTCGTTCGATGTCCGGCGCATGCTTGGCGAAAACAACATCGGCTAAGGCACCGTGATCCGATCGCCTACGACGTCGACCGAGGGCAGCCGCAGCAGGCCGAAGTGATGGACGGCAAAGCCGCTGAACAGGGCAAACAGCACGGCGTCGGCGACGAGCGGCAGTGAATGGCCTGGAAGCAGGCCGCCGATCGCATGCGCGCCGAACACGAACAAGATCGCCAGCGACGGCATGACGCCGAGCGCGGCGAGATCGATCGGCAGCCGGTAGAAACGGCGGCCGAGGATCAAGAAGGCGATGCACGAGACAATGCACGACACCATCAGCGCGACGGCGGCGCCGTGTGCCCCGTAGACGGGAACCAAGAGTACCGACAGAACCGTGGATACGACCAGGAACAGAACCGAGACCACGAAGTCCAGATAGCTCGCATTGGTGAAGTAGATCACTTGCGCAAAATAGAAGCTGCGCATGGTGAGGAATGCGAAGGCGATGGCGAAAATCGGGATCAGATCGCGGGTAGGCGCGACGAACGCCGGCGCGAACATCAGCTGGAGCAGCGGGCCGCCGAAGACGATGAAAAACGCCGCGCCGAAGGTCGCGGAGGCGAGGCAGGCATTGAACGCCTTTTGCAGCGTGTCATTGGCCGCCGCGAGGTCGTCCGCATTCGATTGCTGCTTGGCGATCGTAACCAGCGACAGGATGATCGCTTCGCCGAGGACCGTGAAGCTCTGACGCAGCGCGTCGGCGACGACGCCATAGGGTCCGAGCGCCGCTGTGCCGAGATAATGCGCCAGCAAAAGCCGATCGATGCTCTGGCCGACCGCGGTGACGCCGAATGACAGCAGCAGCGGCCAGCCGTAACTAACGATGTGGAACGCGGCGGCGCGGGACGAGTGCGCCAGGCGAATGCGGTAAAAGCTCGGCAATGTCGGCGTGGCGGCAACGATATGGGCGACCGCGATGGCGATGGCGAGGCCGCGGGCGCCGCCGCCGAAGAACAGCGTCGCGCTGCCCAGTCCGACCACCAGCACGGTGCGCAGTATCATCGCCAGCGCCGCGCCGCGAGCGTTAAGCAACGTGCGCGCGACTTCAAACGCCGATTCGTAAAGAGTCATCCCGCACACCAGTGCGAAAACCGCGGCAAGGAAAGACCACTCGAACAGTCCGAGCCATCCCAGCGCCGTCAGCGCCACGGCGACGACGGCGATACCGACGCTGAGAAGCCGGCCTAGGGAGGCCACGTATTCGCCGAAGCGCTGCGGGTGGTAAACTCCGAAATAGGCAAAGCGCATCCATTGCGCGCCGAAGCCGTAGACGATCATCGCCCACGCGAAGATCAAAACGTAATGGCCGTATTCCGCCGGCCCGGCCATGCGCGAAAAAATGACGACGGCCAGAAAATTTCCGACCGCCGAGACAATACGGGCAGACAAATAAAGCAGGCCCGAGGTGTTAAGCATGCTGCGTGATAAGTCATTGTTGGTGTGAAGAAAAGCGGCTACCAAGCCTTTCAATGAGTATCGTTAAGTTGCACATCGATGACGCCGGGCTGACGGCGTGCGGCAGACCTGATCCGATGCGAATCCTGCAAATACTTCACGACAACGAACGCGGCGGTGTGCAAACGCTCGCCGGCATGATTGCGACCGCGCTCGGCTCGCATCGGATCGCGGTGGATACCGAATATCTTTATCCGCGCCCGGGCCTGCCGGCCTATGCCAAGCTCGTTTACGTTTTGCGGATGATGCGCCGCATCTGGAACACGGAAGCTGATGCGCTGATCGCCTATCAGTCGAGCGCCTCGATTTTGACCGGTGTTGTCGGCTGGCTGCGCGGCTGCAAGCTTCGCGTCGTTCACCAAACTTGTATACCATCCGAGTTGTCGCGGCCGCTGCGTTTGCTCGACAAGCTGTCCGGTACGCTCGGTCTTTACACCGCCAATATCATTAACAGCGCGGCCACCTGGGCGGAGTTCGCCGCCTATCCGGCGCGCTACCGGCGCTCGATGATCCTGATCGAGCACGGCATCGACGTACCGGTACCGGCGGCGGATCGCGATGCAACGCGTCGGCGCTTCGGTTTGCCGCAAACGAAGCCCATCCTGCTCAATGTCGGGCGGCTGGCCGCTCAGAAGAATCAGGATGTGCTCATCCGCGCACTCGCCTGCCTGCCGCAAGCTCATCTGGCGCTCGCCGGCGCCGGTCAGAGCGCCGAATCATTTCACGCGCTCGCCGTGACGCTCGGCGTGGACGATCGGCTGCATATGCTTGGTGCGCTGCCGGCCGAGGATATCGCCGATCTTTACGCTGCCTCGGACGTTTTCGTCTTTCCGTCGATCTGGGAGACCTTCGGCCTTGCCGCCGTGGAAGCCGGCATGGCCGGAATGACGATGGTGGTTGCTGACCTGCCGGTACTGCATGAAGTGCTGCGCGCGGGCGGCGAAAGGGTCGTGTTCGTTGGTTCCGATGATGTCGAGGGCTGGATTGCCGCGATCGCGCGGGCGCTCGACGCCGTTCCCGCCGAACGCGCCGCCGGCGCTTTCGCGCGCGCCTTGTGCGCCAAATATTCGTCCCGGCGCATGATCGATAGCTATCTCAGTCTGTTCGGGGCGCATCGGCGGCATCAGCGGGCGGAACTGCATGATTTGGCGCCGGTGGTGGAGAAGGTTCAGTCGTGACCCGGCTGGCATGGCTCGGCGCTGCCGCGCTGGGAATCGCTGCTGTTCTCGTGACTTTTTTTCCTGGGAGTTTTGCCGGGGCGCCCGCCGCGCCGTTCAGCCCGGGACAAAGCTTCAAACGCGGCGCGACATTGGTCGAATTCTTCGAGTTTCCCAAGACCACAGGCGACGGCGCGACCAAGGCTTACGCCCAGGATGCTTATCCGCATCCGCTGCAAGCCCTGTCGCTTTTCGATTTCGATAGGCTGCGCCGCGCCGGCTTCGATCATATGCGGGTGCCGCTCGACGTCGGCCCGCTGATGACCGGCGATGCGCAGCAGCAGCAGGAAATCCTCGACAATCTCGTCGCGGTGATTTCCGCGATCAATGCTCACGGCCTTGCCGTATTGGTGACGCTGTTCCCGCCGTCGCTGCATCATGAATTGCCGCGGAACTGGCTCGACGCGCTCGACGGCCCGAAATTCCACGCTTATGTGCAGACCGCCGAGCGCGTCGCCGCCGTGTTGAACGCTGTGCATTCCGGCGCGGTGGCGCTTGAGCCGATGAACGAACCGCAGACCAAGTGCCACGTCTGGTTCGGCACCGATTGGACCGAATTTCAAAACGTCATGATTGGCGACCTGCGCCGTGCCGCGCCAAATTTACCGCTCTTGCTCACCGGCGGCTGCTGGTCGGATATCGAAGGCGTGACCCGGCTCGATACGCCGCTCTTGCGCGATCCGCTCACTCTCGTCAGCGTGCATTTCTACCACCCGTTCCTGTTTACCCATCAGAGCTCGTGGTGGACGCGAGCCCGATCTCGCGGGCACCATCGGGGTGCCTTATCCGGCCTCGGCGGGAAGCTTGGGAGAAACCCTGGCGCTCACTCATGCGCGTTTCCGGACCGTGGAATTGCCGGCGGGTGCCGACCGTCTCGCCGGCGAGCAGAAGGCCGACGATGAGATCCGGCAATATTTTGCCGCTGATAAAGGCTCCGCACAGCTCACGGGCTGGATGAACAAGCTTGCCGATTGGCAGGCGCGCGAGCACGTTAATTCCGATCAGATCGTCTTCACCGAATTCGGCGCCATGAAAGAGCTCGCCGACGGCATTGAAATCGGCCGCGGCTCGCGCGCACGCTGGCTGCACGACGCCGCCACCGCCATCGCCGCTCACGGCTGGGGCTGGACGGTGTATGTGCTGCGCGACGACCCGTTCGGGCTTTATGTGAATGAGAGCGACCCGTTCCCGGATCCGCGGCTGTTGCGCGCGCTTGGGCTCGACGTGCCGCAGGATGAGCTGAAGAGCAATTGAAACGGCTCGCCGGTCACGCCGTCGCGCGGGTGACCAAGAGATAACGCAGGCCGAAGGCCGCGACCAAAAACAGGTACCACGGCGCCACCTGCTCGAACATCGAGCTTTCAAAGCACGACGCATAGGCGCCGTAAATGCACACGCGCAGAAACAGCATCCGCAGCGGATCTGCCGGCGTGCCGCTCGGCTGGCGGTAGTAATCCAGGATCGGCAGAATTACGATCCAGGCAAAAACCAGCGCCGTCCCGGGCAGGCCGGTGGTCAACGCGAGATTGAGATAGGCATTGTGCGCGTCGGTGGTGTCGTTCACCCAGCTGGCGTTTTCGCCCATGCCGTATTGCACCTGCTCGGTGCCCCAGAACGCGGAAAAGCCGTAACCGGTGAGGGGATGATGCCGCAGAGCATCGAGCGAAAACTGCCAGACCTGGGTACGGCCGGTGAAGGTCGAATCCGGCATGTAGGACGTGATCAGATCGTGAACCGGCGCAAACACGACCGTCCCGACGGAGAACAAGTTGAACAGCAAAAGCACGCCGACGACCAGCGCGATGCCGGTCGCCGGCCGGCGGCTGCGCCCGATCATGGTCGAAATGATCAGCACCAGCGGCAGCAACAAGATCGCCGCTTTCGACTGCGCGAAAACGAGGAAAATCCCCGCCAGGATGACGATGCAGGCGCCGAGCCAGACATTGCGCACGCTTGCCACGAACAGGCCGATGAATATGAATTGGTTCATGACCGCGCCGGCTTCGTTTTTATGCGGCAGCACGCCGCGCCAGCTTCCGGCGTTCTGCGGCTCGAGGAAGTCGGTGGCCTGATGAATTGAATATTGCGGCCAGAACAAAACACCGAGATAGCAGGCGACGAGCACGATCAGCACCGCCGCCGCCATCAGTTCGCTGAAATGCCGGATATTCTTCGGCAACAACAGCGCCATGGCCGAAATGCTCATGATGACCAGCGTGAAGGCAAGACGCCTCGCCGAGAGCTCAGGCAGCCACGATGCGGCGACGCTCAGCGCAAACCAGGCCAATAACGCTATCAAAGCCGGCCGCAGCAGCAGCAGCACCCGGCGCGGCTCATGGTACCAAGTCCAGGCTGCGAGACTGATAAAGATGGCGGAGAAGCCGATCTGATTGATCGGATCGCCGGCAAGCAGGCTCTGCACCGGTTGGGCCAAGCTGGGATAAGGATGAAACGAAATCCAGAATGCCAGAAACACCGCGAGGAACAGAACGCTGCGCACCAGCGTGTCGAGGTCGACCGCCGGCGCCACGTGGCCTTCGGGCGCCGTCTGATAGCCGAGCCTCGCCGTCCGGGTCGTTCCCGAACTCATGCCGCCGGCGCTCCGGTGAGCACCGCGCCGCGGACCTTGTCGGGATCGATATCAAGCCGCGCGACGAAACGCGCGACGGCCGCCTGGTCGAAGGTCGCGGCGTCGTCCACGAGAAGAATGTGATCGACGAGACCGGCGAAGAAATCCAGGCTGGGGTCTGCGTCGTCCAGCGCACTGACGATGGTCATGTCATAGCGCTTGGTTTGTGCGAAGGCGCGTTTGATGTCGCCGTCATAGACGCGACGGTCGCGGCGGCTGCCGGGCGCTACGAAGGCCAACAGGCCGATATTGGTGTCGCGATCGACTTTGATCGCGTCCGCCAGCGTCCGGCGTCCGACGGCGACGTCGACCAGGCCCGCGTCGCCGTCTTCGGCATCGAGCGCCGACAGGGTGCTACGCTGCAGATCGGCGTCGATCAACAGCACGCGCTGTGTCGTCGCGGTCACCGCGGCCAGCATCAGCGCCACCATGGCCGCCTCGTCCTTGTCGTCGGCGGCGACGATCAGAACGCTTAGGTTTCCGGCCCTGCCCTGGCGGGCTCGTAGCTCGTCGTGGACTCTCCGCATCGCCTTGGCCAAGGGCGAGGCCGGATCGTCGGCGGCCTCCAAGGCAAATGAGACGTCGGTCGCGGGCAGCACCGCGAGCACCGCGATGCCGGCCGCGGTCTCGGGCTGGAGCCCGATGGCGGCGAGCGCCCGGCGCAACGTTCCCCCGGTTTCGGCCGGCCGCGCGCCGATTTGGACTGGCCGTGCGCCCGTCTCGGTTGGCCGCACCAGCACGATGCCGGTGCCGGCGGCGGCGCCCAGCATCATGGCGCCGAGCGCCACCAGGAGGCTCGGCGGGGGCGAACTGCGCTTTTGCGGCAGGTCGGCCTTGGACAGCACCCGGATGTTCTTGGTGTCGACCTGCTCCTGCGCGCCGGTTTCCTGGGCGCGCACCAGGAAGGCCTGATAGATGTCGCGGCTCGCCTGCGCATCGCGCTCGAGCTCGCGCAGGCCGACCATGGCTTCGCCGTTGTCGACGGCGGTTTGCTTGAGCGCCGCGTAATTGTTGGAAAGCGTCTGCTCGCTCGCCTTGGCACTTTCATAGTCGGTGCGCGCCGCGGCCGCCGCACGGTCGATCTCGGTATCGATCATGCCATGCAGCCGCTCGGCCTGGGCCTTGATGTCGATCACGGCGGGATGCAGCGCGCCGAGCGTCGCGGTCTGCTCCGCCTCGCGCCGCATCACCTCGGCATATTGGCTGCGCAGGGCGGCGATGGTCGGCGATTGCAGCGCCGCGGGGAATGCGCCGTTGTCGTCTTTCTTGCGCTGTACCTGCTCGATCTGATCGAGCAGCGCTTTGGCATCCGCGGTGCGCACCCGCGCCGCCGACAATTGGTTGTTCATGTCGGTGAGCTGCTGGTCGTTGACCAATTGGCCGTTCGCGGTGACGAGATTATTGCGGACCTTGTAGTCCTCGACCTTTTCCTCGGCGCCGCGGACCTTGTCTTTCAGCTCCTGCAGGCGCGCCGACAGCGATTGCGAAACCTGCCGGGCGGCGTTGGCCCGCACTTGCGTCTGCTCGGTGAGATAGGACTGCGCGATGGCATTGGCGATGCGTACCGCCTTGTAGGGGTCGCGGCTGGTGACGTCGACCTCCACCACGAAAGTGCGCGGGTCGCGGGTCACCTTGATCCGGCGCTTCAGCTCGTTCAGCGCGGCAAGCTCGCGGCCGCCGGGAAAGGCATTGCCGCCCATCAGGATGGCGAGCAGCGACGGTCCGCGCACGAATTCCGGATCGTGCTCGAGGTCCTCGGAAGCGACGACGCGGCGGAGCACGGAGTCCGAGGTCAACACATTGACCTGGCTCTCGATCTGCATGGCCGCGGCGTCGCTCATTTGCGTCGGCTGCGTCTCGTTGCCGACCGCACGCAGGTCCGTCGGATCGATCAGGATCTGCGTCGCCGCGGTATATTCGCGCGGCGCCAAAACGATGAACAAGGCGGCCACAGCCAGTGCCGCGATCGTGGTGAGGAGAATTGTCGCCCGCCCACGCCACAGCGCCGAGCCGATTTTGCCGAAGTCAGGTTGGGCAAGCGGCATTACGCCGACGGCCACATTGCCGTCGCCGCCGACTGCCGATCCGATCTGTCGCGGCGTTTCGAACATTCAGCACTCGAATGCTTCGCATCTCGGGCGGCGCCGGGCTCTGATCTTTGATCTTCGGCGCGAAACGCCCGCCACACGCCCAGTCAACGAAGATGCGGCCCGCCGTGTCCAGACTTTCCGGCATGGTTAATCAATTGATAAACCACCATGGTTAACGGTCGGTATATGCGCCGCCGTGCGAACGCGGTTCCGCCGCACTACAGCCGCCGGAACACACCGGATATCGCCGCAATGACGAGCATTACCGCGATGATCGGGATCCAGATCAAGGCGGTGCCGATCAATAGCAACAGCAGCAGCGCGCCGGCCAGCGCGGCCACCAGCATGATGAGCAGGAAGCCGAACGAGCCGATGCGGCCGACATAGATGCGCTGGGTGCCGTGCATCTCGGTAAAGCCGTGGGGCGGCCAGCCGCGATCCCGCGGCGGCCAACCGCGGTCCTGCGGCTGGCGGTGATCCGGCGGGATAATCTCCGGCTCAGTCCGCGGCCGCTCCGGCTCGTTTGGGTTTGCTGGCATGGCTCAACCGTTTGGGCTTCTGGGTTCAATATTTATGTGGCGCCGGCCAACGATTTCACAAGCGTCGCCGGGCGCCGCTGGAACGCGTCAACGCGCCGCCGTGCGCGTATGGTGCTCGTGCAGGAACTTTGCCAGTTGCTCGCGCAGACTCTCGTCACCCTCACCTTGATGGCCAAGCACGACCGCGCGCTCGAACACCGCCTGTTGCAGATCGTGCGGCAGTTCGCTCCACAGGTCGGCCGTGGCCGCGCCAAGCACCAAAAAATAGCGGCCGGCAATATCGTTGACGACCTGCTCGGAGTGCTCATCCATTTTGGGCATCCATGCTGCTTATCGATGGGCTCGCTCGCCGCAGCGAAATTGTCCCGGCCGGTCCGATACTGAGGCGGTACCGTTGGAAAAACAATGCAGCCCGGTTGTGGTTCCGGCCTGCGTAAATTCAGGCCCGGCTGCCCGCCGCTTTCGCCGAGCACGAGTGCAAAGCAGGGCCGGAACCTCGGCATCACTCCGGCTTGATGCCGGCGTCTTTGATCACCGCGCCCCAGCGCGCCGTCTCCGATTTGATGAAGGCGGCGGCATCGGCCGGCGAGCCGCCGCCGGGCGTGATGCTCAGTTGCCGGAAGCGGGCCAGCAAATCGGGATCCTGCAGCGCCTTGTTGGCCGCGGCGTTGAGCTTGGCGACGACGGCATCCGGAGTATTTGGCGGTGCGGTCAGCGCATGCCAAGTGTCCGACTCGCAGCCCGATACGCCCGCTTCCTCGAGCGTCGGGATATCCGGCAGCGCCGGGACGCGCTGTTTGACCGTGACCGCGAGAATTCGGGCGCGGCCCGATTTGTGCAGCTCGATCGACGAGGCAAGCTCGTTGAAAAACAGATCGACATTGCCGGCGAGGATATCGTTGACTGCCGGCGCGGTGCCTTTGTAGGGCACGTGAGTCATCTTGGTGCCGGTGATTTTCTGAAACAACTCGGCGGTCAGGTGCGACGTCGTGCCGACGCCTTGCGAGGCGTAATTGATCTTGCCCGGATTGGCCTTGGCATAGGCGATCAGCTCCTGAACCGTCTTCGCCGGAAAATCCTTCCGCACCAGCACGACATTCGGCACATGCGACATGATCACGATCGGGACGAGTTTTGTCGGATCGTAGTTCAGCGATTTATAAAGCAGCGGATTGGTCGTGATCGGCGACGGCTGCGACGCCAGGATCGTGTAGCCATCGGGCGGCGAGTGGAACACATAATCGGCGGCGACGCTGCCGCCGACGCCGGCGCGGTTTTCCACCACGATGGGCTGGCCGAGAATGGTCTGCATCTTGGCGGTGACCAGCCGGGTAATGGTGTCGACGCCGCCGCCGGCCGGCACCGCGACGATGACCCGGATCGGATGGTCGGGATAACCCCCGGGGCCGCCTTGCGCCCAGCCGGCGGTCGCGACTGCGCCGGCGAAAATGACGCCAAGGCCGGCCATGATGGCGTGACGTATAGACATAAAACAGCTCCCGACTGCAGCACTGCGCTGGCCTCATGGCTTAGCGCAGATTGGCGATTGAGTCCCGCGGCGTGCTGCCGCTAGAACTACTCCCGGATTAGGGGAGATACGCCGCAATGAGCAAGCTTGATTTCGTTCTCGAAGAGATCGTCACCGCCAACCGCATCCTGGCCAACGAGGGAATTGTGGATTCCTTCGGCCACGTCAGCGCCCGGCATCCGGACAATCCGCAACATTATCTCCTGTCCCGCGCCCGCGCCCCGGAACGCATCGAGCGCGACGATATCGTCGAATACGCGCTCGACGGCACCGCGATCGACGAGCGTGGCCGCGCGCCCTATCTTGAGCGCTTCATCCACGGCGCAATCTACGAGGCGCGGCCGGACGTCCATGCCGTGGTGCACAACCATTCGCCGAGCGTGATCCCGTTCGGCGTCACCGGCACCAAGCTCAAGCCGCTGTTGCATATGTGCGCCTCGTGCGGCCACGAAGTGCCGATCTGGGATTCGCAGGACAAATTCGGCGATACGACACTTCTGGTCAGCGACATGGCGATGGGCCGCGACCTCGCCAAGCTGCTGGGCGCACGGCCCACCGCGCTGATGCGCGGTCACGGCGCCACCGTGGTTGGCCGTTCGGTGCGCCACGCGGTTTTCATCTCGGTCTATCTCGAAATGGGCGCCAAGCTGCAAACGCAGGCGATGGCGATGGGCGACATCAAATTCCTCACGCCGGGCGAGGTCGACAAAATCGTTGCGCGCGTCAATGACTACACGCTCAACCGCGCCTGGGAAAACTGGGCGCGCCGCGCCGGCCGGGAGATGCAGGCGGCGTAGGCCCGGCTTCGGCGTCACGGCTCAAATGCAGTTCAACCTTCCCACCCCGCACCTGACTTTCGACGTCGCCCTTGACGACGGCGCGAAAATTCGGGTGCGCCGCCACGGCAATCCCGATGGCGTGCGGCTCTTGCTCACCCACGGCAACGGCTTTGCCGCCGACGCCTATTATCCGTACTGGCGGCATCTGTTGCCGAATTTCGACGTGGTGCTGTTCGACTTCCGTAATCACGGACAGAATGTTCCGGTGCAGCCGCCGCACCACACCTACGAGCAACTGGTGCGCGATCTCGAATGCGTCGTTCAAGATGTCAGGCGCAGGCTCGGCGAGCGCCCGACCGTGGGTTTGTTTCATTCGATGTCCGGGCGCACGGCCATGAAACACGCCATCGAAGTCGGCTGGCGCTGGGATGCGCTTGTCCTGTTCGATCCGCCCAACGTGCCGACGCCGACGCACGCAACCTACGCCGCCATGGCGGAATTCGAGAAAAGGCTGACCGCGTGGGCGCGGCAGCGCCGACGGCGCTTTGCCACGATCGGGGAATTGGCGGAAGAATACCGGCAGTCGCGGGCCGCGGCGCGCTGGGTCGACGGCGCCCACGAACTGATGGCGCGCTCGGTGCTCCGCCAAAGTCCGGACGGCGACGGCTATGCATTGGTCTGCGATCCGGACAACGAAGCGACGATCTATCACCAGGCGATGACGCTGAACTTGTGGCCGCGCGCTCAAGACTTTGGCGGTCCGGTCAAGCTTATCGGTTGCGATCCGGATATGAAGGGGGCGCCGGCGACCGGCCCGGCCAACGCCGCGCTCGGTCGCGAAGGCGGCTACGACTATAGCTTTGTCGAAGGCGCCGGACACCTGCTGCAGATCGAAAAGCCGCAAGAGTGTGTGCGCCAGACGCTGGGCTTCCTCGCCGCGCACGGGCTTGCATGAAGCCCGAATATGAAAAACGGGCGTCCGTATCGTCAGCGAGCGTTCCTTCACCCACCGCGTTTTAATTGATCGTCTTTCGCGCGGCCGCGATGTCCCCCTCCAACGCGGGAACCCCGATCGCGCCAACGACCAAGGTCTTTCCAATCACGTAGGATGGCGTGCCGCGAATGCCGATCGCGCCGGCGAGAGTCATATCCTCGCTGAGCGTTGCGGTGACCTCATCGCTAGCCATATCCCGCTCCAGCCGCCCCATGTCGAGGCCTTGATCCTTCGCCGCCGCCAGGGCTTTTTCTTTGCTGGCGGGCCCAGGGCCGCCAAGCAGGGCTTGGTGGAAAGCAAGATATTTCTCGCCGTTCGGATCTTGCATGCGCACCGCGACCGCAACGCGCGCCGCATCGGCCGAGCCCGGGCCGAGGATCGGAAATTCCTTGAGCACGATTTTCAGTTTGGGATCGCTCTTGAGAAGCGTGAGCATGTCGGGCAGAGCACGTTTGCAGAAGCCGCAATTGTAATCAAAGAACTCGACGAGCGTTACGTCGCCGTCGGGATTGCCGAGCGTAACCTGGTGTGGCGAGGAGAAAAGCTCCGAGGCATTGCTGGAGATGGCGGCTGTCGCTTCGGGCGCGGTCTTGGCACTCGCAGAAGCCGTTGCGCCGGCGCCGGCGCCGGCGCCGGCGCCGTGCTCGCCGCCGGCCGATGCTTGAGCAGTTCGGCTATGATCTGTCCCACGGCTTCGGGATGCTCGATCATGTAGTTCTTGACGATCTCGCCGACTTCCTCGGGATGGCTGGCGAGATAATCCTTGATGATCGCATCGATCTCGCCGCGCAAATCCTGCGCCGAGCCGGGCTGCGGCACGATTAGAAGGAAGACGGCGAGAGCTAAACTGCCGGCGATATTAACGACCGCTTTCATCGACTCATCTCCTTCATTGCCGTCTTACGGCTACCGTCTTGGTAGGAACATGCCTGGCGGATGCATCGGCCCCATCAGCGGCCTGCCGGGAACGAACATGCGCGGTGGCGGGCCGAGCCTGACGCAAACGCCAAAGCGGTTTCGGAATTCGCCGGGCGGACAAGGCGCGGGTCCTTCCGGCACGCAAGCGCCGCCGGGATTGCGAATCTCGCCTCGCGGGCAAGGCGCCGGCCGCTCCGCAATGCAACGCCCGTCGTGATCGCGTATTTCACCGGGCGGACAGCTCCGCGTCAGAACCGGCACGCATTTACCGTCGCGGTCACGCTCTTGTTCCGGCGGACAGGCGACGGTCGGAAGGGGCAAACACGCGCCGCTGGTGCTGCGGAAATTGCCCGGGGCGCATGAGTTTGACGGCATCGGTACGCAAGCGCCGCGCTCATCGCGGAATTCACCCGACGCGCAGGGCTGTTGCTGCACGTTGCAGGATTTGCCGTCGGCGCCGACAAGGCGGTTATTGCAGCAGGAGCCGTCGGGCATCTTGGTGTAGCCCGACGCGCAAGCGGCGAGCGGAACCTTGCAGTCTTTGCGATTTGCCGGATCGACCGGGCCCGCGCAGCAAACGCCGCTCGTCGTTACGTTTGCCGGCGGACAACACTCGCCGCTCGCCGTGGGAATTCCCGATGCACAGCATTGCGGGCCGGGCGGCGTTTTGATCGGTATGTAAATGATCTTCTGACATTCGTTCTTGTTGGTGCCGCCCGGGATCTCTCCGGCGGGGCAGCAGACGCCGGTGGACGTCATCTTGCTTGCCAGGCAGCACGAGGCGCCGACCGGCACATAGCCCTTGCCGCAGCCCGTTGTCGGCGGATTGGGCGGTGTCGGACACTTGCCGTTCACGAGGCCGGCGGCACAACACGCCTGCGCGCCCCCTGGTCCGTTATAAACCTGGCTGCTGTTGCAGCAGAAGTTGCTCGGGCCCACCGCGGTCTGACCGGCCGGGCAAGTTGAATTGGAGCATGCGGCCGCGGCGGCAAGTTGGTTCACGCTGCAACAGCGGCCATTGACCTGAATATTGGGCGAGGAGCAGCTCATGCATTCGTTGCTGCCGGCACGCGTCACCTCACCCGGTTTGCAGCCGCCGGGCGGCGGCGGTGGCGGCGGTTTGGGATGTCCCGGGGGAGGGCCGGGCGGCCCGACGGGCGGGGCGCCGATTGGGGGCGCGCCGCCGAACGGAAGGAGTTCGGCATGTTGCGCGGCCGAACAGAGACGCTCGATGGCAACGTCGCCCATATGGCCGCGTTCGGCCGGGTCGTCGTAGCGATCGTCGTAATCGATGAAATAGCTGTTCAATGGCGGTGCGTTGTCGGGCCGGATGCGCCAGCTGCCGTTGCCTTGCAAACCATTGACGTCAAGCGGGCCGGATTGACCGAGTTGCGCCGCGAGTGCCGGATCGGCTGCCTGGCGCAAATTCTCACCGGTCGCCCACATGAAGCCGCCGCACGAGCCCGGCACCAGCGCGCCACTACGATCGTAATCGTAGCCGATCGCGACGCCGCCATTGCCGTTGCGGAAATCTGGCGGGAAGCCGATGGCGTATTCGTCGGGCTGCAGCTGCCAGATGCGCCGGCCATTCGGCATGATCTCCACGATTGCGTAACGGAGAACGCGGCCGGTTGCCGGCTCGGACAAGGCCTCGAAGTCGAAAGCGCCGGTCGGCGCCGGCCGGTCGGCGAGGAACATGCGGCCCTGTTCGTCGAAGGTGATTTTCGAGATTTCGGTCGGGCCGGTCGACGGCGGCACGGCGAACTCGATGACGGCGTCGTTGCCGAAAGAGCCGTCGGGGTTGAGGCTCACCGACCAGATTTGCAGGCTATCGGCGACGGCGTAATACAAACGCCGATCGTGCACCGCGAGACCGAAGACGCGGCGCGCCGGATCGGCATAATTCCACGTCGCCGGTCGGGTGCTGTCGAATTGCGAGCTGGTGATGTTGACCGGCTGCTGTGTCGTCCACGGTACCGGCGGCAGCCCTTGCGCGGCGCGGCCGGTCACACCGTGGTCGTAAGCGCCAAGATCGCCGCCGTTTGGTCCGATGCGATGAATAAGCCCGGTCTCGCGATCGCTGACATAGAGCGACTTGGTATCGGGATCGTAGGCGACGCCGCCGAGCCCCGCGCCCGAATTCGGTCTTCCGTTGGTTGTTATGGTGGTGAACACGGTGACGGCGCCGGTTATGCCGTCGATCCTCCAGATTGACCCCGGGCCGCCTTGCGGACCCCACAATCCGGGCATGAAGGTCGCATTCGGCGCGCCGACCTTGATGTGCTCCGGCCGTCCGTCCGGTCCCGCGGCGACGATCGGAAGTCCGAAAACTGAAGTCGCCGCCGCGTAGATGTTGGGCGGAGAGCTACCGTCGAGTGCGACGCCGAACACTTGGCCGATGAGGGCGGCGCTGAACGTGAAGGGCTTTGGCGCTCCGACGAGCTGCGCCATCGCTGGGCCGCCCATGGTCCGCAGATCGACGATGCGCAATGACGGGCCGCTCAAATCGATAAACGTCCTTTGGTTTGGATCGACGCCCGGCGCGATCTGCGCCGGCGGCACCGCGCCGGAAAATCCGGTCACCGCGGCATTGCCGGCGGCATAGATCGGGTTCGGCTGCTGCGCCTGCGCCGCGGTCCACTGCGATGTAAGGAGAGCGACACTCAAGGCGCCAATGAAACGGCATGCGCCGCGCCATTCCCGGCGGGAAGCAAATAAACATCTTTGGCGCGCCCCTCGCATACTTGCCTACTGTGCGACTTGTTTCGGTATGCAGGTTCCGTTCGTCGGGTCGGGTGTCGTTCCGGGCGGACAGCACTGCCCGCATGACGTCACCTGATTCGGATCGCAGCAGGCGCCGCTCATCGTCATGCCTTCGTTCGGGTTCGAACACGGCGTAACGCATTTGCCGCCGATCATTTCTTGCCCGGTCGGGCAGGTGACGATCGGCGGACAGATCGAACCCGTTGGATTGAGCAGCGATACTTGCGACGGCACCGCGGGCCTGCCGTCGGGGCACATGCAGACTTCGGCTAAGCCGCCCGAAGTCCCAGCGGCTTTCGTTCCGCTCGGGCACTCGCAGACATACATCACGTAGCCATTGTTGGTGTTGCCGCCGTCCTGATAGTAGTTCGGCTCGGCAACGATCTGCGTCGGGGCCGGACAGAAACAATAAGTGTCGGGCGAGCAGTATTGGCTGTGGCCGTCCCAGCCGTCGGTAACGCTGATGACCATGGTGCCGCCGGCGACCGACTTGGTGATGACCGGCGGCGGATTAAGCCCGTTCTGTCCGTAGATGGCATTGGCACAGGCTGGATCGCTGGGATTGGCGCCGTACCCGGTGCATTCCTCGATGGGTGGCGTGCAGTTTGCGGCGACCGGCGTCGGCGGCGTGCAGCCGCAGCCGCCCCATCCGACGTCCTGCTGGATACCGCAGATCGCGCTTTGCAAGCAGGCCAGAACGTCGCCGCCAAGCGCGCCGACGCCCTGATCCCACTGGCAGGCACATTCCGCGGCGGCAACGGGATTCGCAGCGCCCGACAAAAGCTGCTGCACCGTGTCGAGAGCGCCGGTCGCGACGCCGAGATTGCCCAGCGTGCTGCTCAGCGTGCCGAGATCGCTTTGGCCGTTGGTCAGATCGTTGAAGGCGTTGGAGATCGCGCCGCAGACATTGGCGCTGGGATCCTCGGCCATGACGCCGCCGAGCGCGGCCGCAAGCGCGATCAGTGCCGCGTCGCCAACCGGATCGGCATAGGTCGTGTCACAGGCCGGCGATGAAACGCTCGATGCCGCGTTTTGCAGCGCGTTCCAGAAATCCTGCGGATCGCAACTTTGCGCGCGCGCCGGAACGCAGAAAGCACCCCACGCGGCCGCCGCAGCCAGCAGCGCCGCACCCACTTTCTCGACAACACGCCGGCCAGTCGCCATGGGGCAGCCGTGAGAATTGTGAGTTCTCGAACCGTACCCTCATCCCCGGCAAACGGTACACTTTGCCCCCGCCACGCACAATGGCGGAGAAAGCGGTAGGATTTTACTTGAATCGTCCGCCTTTACTTCAAGCGTTTCGCCGCCTCTTCGATCATGCTCAGATCGGAGTGCTTTTTCACATCGAGGCTCGTCTTGATGAAACCGAGCTCCTTGGTCGTGTCGAGGTTTCTCTGCAGCGCATCGAGGTTCGGCATCAGATTAGGATCGTGATAGACGTCCTTGTTGGTGAACGCCCAACTAAAGATTTGCGGCGGCTTCTTCACCAGATCGCCGAGGATCTGCATGGCCGCCTCGTGGTTGGCCGGATCCTCGTACCAGTGCGCGATGCGCAGCGTATCCTCGAGAAAATCGACGAGAGCGGCGCGATGGGCGTCGATGAACGGCTTGCGCGCCGTCCATACGATCATGTCGGCGATGCCGATGGCGTCTTTCTGCACGAACAGATCGCGCGCTATTTTGCGCAGCTCGGGGTCGTAGGAGAACGGCAGCACGGCCGGGATGATGTCGACCTTCTTTTCAGCCAGCATCGACTTCATGGCCGGGAGCGGCGCCTCGACCACGGTGTAGTCGCGATTGGGCTCGAGGCCATGCTTGTGCAGCATCGCCTTCATCGCCACGTCGACGGCGCTGCCTTCGGCATTGGTGGCGACGACCTTGCCTTTGAGGTCCTCGACCTTATGGATCGGGCCGTCCTTGAGGACCATGTATTCCTGCGAATAGTATCCCGGCACGCCGTCCTGGAATTCGTCGGATATGACGCGCAGGTCGTCGAGCCCGGCGTTCTCGACCGCGATACCGAGCGTCGAATAGGCGAGGTTGGTGACCTCGACCTGGTTATTGGCGAGCGCCGTGATCATCGGCGGGGTGCCGACGTAATGCACCGGATCGAGCACGTAGGATTGGCCAAAATGCTTGGCGAGGTCCTTTTTCTGCAGCCAGATCGACGCCCAATTGCCGGGCGCGACCCAGGCTTCGCGGATATGCACCGGATCGGCGTAGCCCGAACCGGCGCCCGTCAAAACAATGGCCAAGCCGCACAGCCCGGCCCACGCAAGCATCATCGCACGTGCATTGGCGCGCATCATTCCCTCCCGAGGTGAAGTGGGCGCCGTTCGGGCGGCGCCTCGTTTTTGAAGGATCGATCCTATTGCAACCGCTTGGCCGCCTCTTCGATCAAGCTCAGATCGGAATGCGCTTTGACGTCGAACGTTGTTTTGACGAAGCCCAGGTCCTTCGTCATGTCGACGTTCTTCTGCAGCGCATCGAGGTTCGGCTTCATAGCCGGATCGCGATAATAGTCGGTCTTGGTGAACAGCCAGCCGAAGCGCTCCGGCGGCTGCTTGGTCAGCTGCGAAGCAATCTGGGCTGCCGCGTCGTGATTTTTCGGATCGAGATACCAGCGCTCGATGCGCATGGAGTCTTCCATGAAATCGACCAGGGCAGCCCGGTGCGCATCGATGAATGGCTTGCGTGCGGTCCAGGCGATAAATTGCGATACGCCGATGGCGTCGTGAACCGTAAACAAGGGGCGCGCGATCTTGTTCAGTTCCGGATCGAGTGCAAACGGCAACACGGTCGGGATCAGATCGACCTTCTTCTCCGCCAGCATCGACTTCATGGCGGGGAACGGCGCTTCGACAATCGTGTAGTCGCGGTTGGCCTCAAGCCCGTGCTTGCGCAGCATGGCGCGCATGGCGACGTCGACGCCGCTGCCGATCGCGTTGGTGGCCACGATCTTGCCCTTCAGGTCCTCGATTTTCTTGATCGGGCCGTCGGCCAGCACTTCGTAGGCGTCGTCACGATAGCCGGGAACGCCGTCCTGGAATTCGTCGGCGATGACCCGGATGTCGTCCATCCCGGCATTCGAAATCGCGATCGGCAAAGTGGAATAGGCGAGATCGCCGATCTCCAATTCGTTATTGGCGATGGCGGTGATCATCGGCGGCGTGCCGGCGAAATGGGTCGCCTCGAAGGTGTAGGACTGGCCGAAATGCTTGGCGAGGTCCTTCTTCTGCAGCCATATCGAAAACCAGTTGGCGACCGGGGCAACCCAAGCACCGCGAATTTGCAGCGGATCGGCCTGCGCCAGACCCGCGCTGAACAGCAGCAGCGCCAAACTTGCCAATCCAATTTTCCCACGCATTCTCGTTCGTCTCCTCAAGACCTGCGAAATTATTCTTAAAAGCTCCGGCGGTCAGGCCGTACGGGCGCGATTGTGGAGGCAAAGCACGATCCGGCGCAAGCCCGCGCCAGGCTGCCCCTTTGCCGCACCGCGCCCCGGCACGGTCACGAGCGCTCCGCCGTCTCCTGATGCCAAACCAGCAGGCGGCGCCGGATCATCGCCATGGCCTTGATCAGGGCGTAGCCGACGACTGCGATCTCGACGATGCCGGCGAATACCCCGCGGGAATCGGCAAAGCGCGAGGCGGTCATCATGGCGCCGCCGAGGCCGTAGCCGCCCATCACCATCTCGCCGATGATGGCGACAATCAGCGAGATCGGCAGCGCCACCTGGAGTCCGGTGAGGATTTGCGGCAAGGCGGCCGGCAGCTTGATCTGCCACATAACCTCGCGCTCGGAGGCGCCCATATTGCGCGCCGACCAGACCAGCACTTTGTCGACGGCGGCGATGCCGGTGAGAGTGGCCGTCACCACGGGGAAGATGGCGTCGAACACCACGATCGAGATCTTCGATACGTCATACACGCCGAGCCACAAGATGATGATCGGCAGGAATGCGATCTTCGGCATCGGGAAACCGACCGAGATGATCGGATCGAAAAACCAATTGACGACACGGTTGCGCGACATCAGCGCGCCGAGCACGATGCCGCCGACCGTCGCGATCGCGAAGCCGGTCATGGCCCGGAACACCGTCAGGCCCAGATTGATCCACAGATCGCCGCTGACGGCGTCGGCATAGATGCGTTCGACGACCGAAGAAAACGTCGGCAGCATGAAAGGCGTTACTCTGCCGCTGCGGGCAAAAAGCTCCCACGCGATGAGCACCACCAGCACCGAAAAAATGCCGGCCCCGCTGCGAAACACGATGTCGAGACGCCGCGCCGCGTCGTGCGTGACATCGGCTTCCGCCGCGGACAGCGATGCCGCGTCTTCTATTCGCGCCATTGCAGCAGCCATTGCATGAGAAGTTGATAGAGCCGGTCGGCGGCGAAGCCGAGAAAGGCGACGGTCAGCACCACGGCATACATGCCCTCGTAGGCGCCGGTGGAACCAAGATAGCCGATCAGATAGCCGAAACCTTGCTGGGCGACGATCAGTTCGGAACTCACCAACAGGATGAACGCGAGCGCCAGCGCGGTGCGAATGCCGTTGAGCAGTTCCGGAAGCGCGCTCGGCAAAATCACGTCCCACAATAGGCGCAGCCGCGTGGCTCCCATGCTGCGCGCCGACCAGACCAGCGCCTGCTCGCTGCCGCGCGCGCCGTTATAGGCGCCGATGGTGACCGGGATCATGCAGCCGAGAAAGATGAGCAGTATTTTGGAGCCGTCGCCGAAGCCGAGCCACAGCACGGTCACCGGGATGAGCGCCGATTTCGGCAGCGGATAGAACAGCTCGACCAGCGGGTTGATGAAGACTTCGAGGAGCCGCCAGCGGGCCATCAATATTCCCAACGTGCCGCCAAACAAGACGGCCAGAAGAAGACCCATAAAGGCGCGATAGAGGGAGGCCGCGCCGTTGTCGACGAGCTCGCCGTCGCGAACCAGATCGACCCATGCCGTGGCAACGTGAGTCAGCGGCGGCAGCGCCTGGCTGTCGATGAGATTAAAACGCGCCGTGATTTCCCAGGCGAGCGCAAGCACGGCGAGCGGCAGGTAACGGAACCCGGTTTGCAGAATCCCTTGCATCAACGAGCCTCGGTTCGGCCGATCGGCCTCGTCCAAAAATCAGTCAGCCTTTTTTTCCTGCGCCTTGATCGCTTCGTCGCGCACCAAATTCCATATTTCATCGGCCTTTTCCACGAATTCCTTGGTGCGCTGAATACCGGGATCGCGGTTGGCGAATTTGGTTTCGACTATTGTCTTGATCTTGCCGGGTCGCGCCGACATCACCGCCACCCGATCGGCAAGATAGACCGCCTCCTGCACGTCGTGGGTGACGAAAATCACGGTCTTTGGCGTGCGCTTCCAGATGTTGAGCAACTCGGTCTGCATCAAGGAACGCGTCTGCGCATCGAGTGCGCCGAAGGGTTCGTCCATCAACAGAATGCTGGGGTCGAACGCCAGCGTGCGGGCAATCGCGGCACGCTGCTTCATGCCGCCGGAGAGGTGTGACGGATAGCTGTCCTCAAAGCCCTTCAGGCCCACCAGATCGATAAAGGCCTGGGCCCGCTTTTCGCGCTCGGCGCGCGGCAGGCCTTGGCGTTCCAGGCCGTAGAGAATGTTGGTGCGCACGGTCTTCCAAGGGAACAAGGCAAAATGCTGGAAGACGATGCCGCGATCGGGTCCCGGCGCGGTAACCGGTTTGCCTTCGACCGTGATACGGCCGGCCTCGGTCGGCAGGAATCCGCCAACGAGATACAATAGTGTCGACTTGCCGCAGCCCGAAGGCCCGAGAATGGCGAGGAATTCGCGCGGCCGCACTTCCAGTGACACGTCCGACAAAGCGAGCACGGGCCGCCCGCGCGGCGGGCGATAGGTATGATTGACCCGCTCGATGACGATCTCGACTCTGGCCATCCATTGATATCTACGCGTCGACAGTTACGCGTTCCCCAGACGCCTCCCCTTTGGCGCCGTTTCTTCCGCCCCCTATATCCGGCCTGGAGCGCGGCACCAAGGGCTCAACGGCCGATTTTGGCGCGGCAGGACCGCGCGTTTGGTAGGATTCGGCAAAAGCGGCTATATCTGGCCCGCACAGGCAAAGCCCGGATCATCGGATGGAACGGTCGTTCAAGAAAGAAGTCGACGCGCTGCGCCTTGGCGCCGGCGAAGTTTTCCGCGGCGAAGGTATCCTCGCCGTCACCAAGGCCTTGCTGCAATCGGGGGTGAGCTACGTCGGCGGTTATCAGGGCGCGCCGGTGTCGCATCTGCTCGACGTCATGGTCGACGCCGAAGACCTCTTGGCCGATCTCGGCGTCCACGTCGAAACCTGCACCAATGAGGCTGCGGCGGCGGCCATGCTCGGCGCCTCGATCAACTATCCGCTGCGCGGCGCGGTCACCTGGAAATCGATCGTCGGCACCAATGTCGCGGCCGACGCGCTGTCGAACCTTGCCTCGCCCGGCGTCATCGGCGGAGCGCTCATCGTCCTTGGCGAAGATTACGGCGAAGGCGCCAGCGTTATTCAGGAGCGCTCCTACGCCTTTGCCCTGAAATCCTCGATGTGGCTGCTCGATCCGCGGCCTGATCTGCCGACCATTGTTCGTATGGTCGAGAAGGGATTCGAGTTGTCGGAGGCAAGCCACGCTCCGGTCATGCTGGACCTGCGGGTGCGCGCCTGCCACGTCACCGGTGAGTTCGTCGCCAAAGACAACCGCCGCGGGATTTACAGTGGCCAGCATCGCATGGCGGGACCGCCGCGGTTCGAATACGGCCGGCTTGCGCATCCGCCGGTCATCTTCACCCAGGAGCGTTTGAAGATCGAGGAACGCCTGCCGGCGGCGCAAAAATTCATTCGCGAACAAGGACTCAACGAGCTTATCCCCGGCGAAATCGGCGAGGTCGGCATCATCGTGCTCGGCGGCCTCACCAACGGGCTCATCCGCGCGCTGGCGCGCCTCGATCTCGCCGACCTCTACGGCCGCTGCCGCATCCCGGTCTCGGTGCTCAACGTCGCCTATCCGCTGGTGCCGGAAGAGGTGAAAGATTTTTGCGCAGGCAAGCGGGCGGTTTTGGTCGTCGAGGAGGGCTCGCCCGACTATGTCGAGCAGCAAATCAACGTCATTCTTCGCGGCGCCGACATTTCGACGCGCGTGCTCGGCAAGGGCTGCCTGCCCAAGAGCGGCGATTACACGTCGGAAGTATTTTTGCGCGGCATTGCCGCCTTTGTGACGGAAACGCGTCCGGCGGGGATTGACGCCGACGCCGTCGCCGCGCAAGCCGGTGAAATTCTCGCCCACAAAGCCGGCGTCGTCGCCTCGCTCGGCGATATACCGCCGCGGCCGCCGAATTTTTGCACCGGCTGTCCGGAGCGGCCGGTGTTCGCCGCGGTAAAACTGGCGCAACGCGAACTGGGCCCCATCCATATCAGCGCCGACATCGGCTGCCATTCGTTCGCGACCTTCGCGCCGTTCTCGCTCGGCAACTCGATCCTCGGCTACGGCATGTCGCTGGCGAGCGCTGCGGCGGTGACGCCGAACATGGAAAAGCGGACGATCGCGGTCATGGGCGATGGCGGCTTTTGGCACAACGGACTGATTACCGGCGTCGCCTCGAACATGTTCAACAAAGGCGACGGCGTCCTGATCGTGATGCAGAATGGGTATGCTTCCGCCACCGGACAGCAATATCTGCCGTCCAGCGCCGCGAACCGCTCAGGCTCGCCGACCGGCATCAGCATCGAGAAGACGTTGCGCGCGCTGGGCGTCAACTGGCTGCGCACGGTTCGCACGTACAGCGTGTCGAAAATGACGGCGACGCTTAAGGAAGCGATGCGTACCGCCGAGCGTGGTCTGAAGGTGATCATCGCCGATGGCGAGTGCATGCTGGCGCGCCAGCGCCGCATCCGCGCCGACGATGCCGAGAAGCTCAAGCGCGGCGAACGGGTGGTGAAGACCCGCTATGGCGTCGACGACGAGATCTGCACCGGTGACCACTCCTGCATCCGGCTGTCCGGCTGCCCGTCCTTGACCGTCAAGCCAAACCCCGATCCGCTGCGCTCCGATCCCGTGGCGACGGTGGTCGAGAGCTGCGTCGGCTGCGGACTGTGCGGCGAGGTCGCCCACGCCGCCGTGCTCTGTCCGTCGTTCTATCGCGCCGACGTCGTCAGCAATCCGAGCTGGTGGGACCGCACGTTAAGCGACGTAAGGGCAAAGGTAATCGCCTGGATAAGCGGTGCGAAGGGCGTGAACTCGCCTGCTCTCGTGACGGGGAACTCGGCGATCGACCCGACGCGGGAAGGCAATGACCTCTCGCAAACGCCAGTGATTAGCTCTCCCCCTACCGCTCTCCCTCAAGGACGGATGGAAGGAAACTCAGTCCGGCCGCTCACCCTTCTCATTGCGGCGCTCGGCGGCGAAGGCGGTGGCGTGCTCACCGATTGGATCGTCGCCGCGGCGGCAAGCCAGGGCTTCCCGGTGCAATCGACGTCGATTCCGGGGGTCGCCCAGCGCACCGGCGCGACAACCTATCACGTCGAAATGGTTCCGGCGCCGCAAGCTGCGGGCGCGCTGCACCCGGTGTTGGCGCTGGCGCCCGGCATCGGTGACGTCGATCTGGTCGTCGCTAGTGAACTTCTGGAAGCCGGCCGCGCTATTGCCAGCGGCTTTGTCACGCCGGACCGCACCACGACGATCGCTTCGACTAGCCGGTCCTATCTGACGGTCGAGAAAATGGCGATGGGCGACGGCCGCTACGACCCGGATCGGCTGATTGCCGCGGTCGAGAAGAATTCGAAGGGCGCGCTGCTCCTCGATCTCGAGACGATCGCGCGTAACAGCGGCGCGATGATCAACGCAGTGATGCTCGGGGCCATCGCCGGTGCCGGTGCATTGCCGATTCCCGCGGAAGCCTTCGAGGCGGCGATTCGCGCCGACGGCAAGGCGGTCGGTGCGAATCTGCGGGGCTTCCAGGCCGGCTTTGCCGCCGCCCGCGCCGGCTCGCAGCGGCGCGAGGAGCCGAACAAGCGCCGGCGCGCGGCGGCATCTTCGTTCACCGATCTGGAGAGCGAAATCGCGGCCATGCCCGAAGCGGCGCAGGCGGTTGCCGCCGAAGGCGTCCGCCGGCTCGTGGCCTATCAGGACCTGGATTACGCGCGGCTCTATCTCGACCGGCTCAAGCCGATCCATGACGCCGATACCAAGGCCGCCGCCGGCGGACGGGTCCTCGCGGCCACGGCACGCAATCTCGCCGTTCGCATGTCCTACGAGGATGTGATCCGCGTCGCTCAAGCCAAGATCGATCCGGCGCGCATCGAGCGCGTCCGGCGCGAGCTTGGCATCAAGCCAGAGCAAACCGTGACCGTGACCGAATTTCTCAAACCGGGCGTCGACGAATTCTGCTCGGTCATGCCGGCCTGGCTCGCGCGTCCGATCCTGCGCTTGGCTGAGCGATTTCCGAAGTTCGGTCGCGCGCATTGGGGGATGACGATCAACACCGCGTCAATCTCGGGCTACTTCCGCTTTTATGTGCTCGCCAAGCTGCGTCCCCTTCGGCGCCAGACCTTTCGCTTCCAGGAGGAGCAGCGGGCGATCGAAGCGTGGCTGCACGCCATCGCGAAAGCCGCCCCGCTCTCCGCCGATCTGGCAATCGAAATTGCCGAATGCGCCCGTCTGATCAAAGGCTATGGCGACACCCACAAGCGAGGCAGTGATAATTATCAGACCATCGAACGCGAGCTCATGCAGCCGGCGCTCGCCGGCGTGACGTCACCGCACCAGTCCGCGGAAGCGATCGCCAACGCCCGCGCCGCGGCCTTGCTCGATCCCGAAGGCGAAGCGCTGGCAAAATGCCTCGCCGATATTCAGGCGCAGTCGAATTACCGCATCGCGGCGGAGTAGGCCGGGCAGCAAAGCTCGGGCGACGAAGTTTGGCGGATGCCCGGCGCTGCGGGGCTGTTCACGGAACCGGCCGTGGGATAGCTGCATTATTTTAGAGTTCAGTCCGGCAGCGGCAGCGCCCAAAGGCAGCGCAATGGCCAAAACAACCACTCGCCGGTCCGCCCGGCGAAAGTCTCGATCCGGTAAATCGGCCGGAACGGCAGGTGGGACCACGCCGGCCAGAACAACGCGCCGGACACAGGCGAGACGTTACTGGTCGGGACGGGTCACCCGCGAAAGTGACGCGCTCGACCTGGAAAAAGGTGTGTTCACCGGCCGTGACCCGAAGAAGATCGCCACTTCTTTGAAACGCTCGGCGCAGCACAGCCGGCGGCGCAAATCCGATCCATACCGTTCGGCATTGTCGATGCTGACGTTTTACATCAATCGGGCCGGCAAGAACCTTCCCGCCGCCAGGCGCAAAACGCTGCAACGCGCCAAGCTGGAACTGCGAAAGCAGTTCGGACGGGCATAGCTCCGATCCCCGGGAAATTCGCCGATACGCCTGGTCGCAGATTGCGCCATTTCCCGTCCTGATTGTCGGTGGTCGAATCAGCCGCCGGCGCAATTTTACCCGGTATTAACCGAGGAGTTTAATCCTGCGCCCACCCCGGATGGTCGGACGATGGCGAGCCTCGATCTGTCGATACGCACGAAGCTCGCAATCTGGGCGGCACTCGGCGTGCTTTTGGTTGCCGGAATGCTCGTCGAGCAACAGATTGGCGATCGCTCGGCAGCGCAGTTGCGCCAGTCGGCGGCCAATGAGCAGCTGACGGCGGTCGAGGCGCTGCGGGCCGCCAAAGACCTCGGCAATATGCGGCTCGAATTGCGGGAAATACGTCTCGCGCTGTCGCCGCACGAGGTCGACGGCGCGCTCGATCACATGCATGCCGCTGCCGCCGCGGCGGCCAAACATATCAATCTTGCCGTCGCGCTCAGCGATACCGCCGCCGACAAGGCGCCGCTGCAAAAACTCGCGACCCTGGCGAACGACTATGTGGCGGTGGGCGTAAAGCTCGCCGCCGCGGCGCGCGACTATGGCGACACTGTCTCGTTGGTCCAGGCCGCCGGCCATATCGGCGACGCCATGAACGCGCTGGTCGAAAAAACCACCGAGGACCTGATCGGTGCGGCCAAGCAGAGCGAGCTCCAGGCAACCGCGGAGCGCGAACATGTCGGCCGTGTCGATCTCGGCATCGGCCTGTTCGTCATCGCCGTGTTGGCCGGAGCAACGCTGTTCGGCGTCGTCGCCATCATCGCGCCGATCCGCCGCATCGGCGATGTCTTGTTTGCCATTGCCCACGGCAACAAGGATGTCGCGATTCCCTATATCGGCCGCGCCGACGAAGTCGGCGATACGGCGCGGGCGGCACAGACATTCAAGGAAAAGCTGGCGCGCATCGAACAATTGGAAATCGCGGAAAAGGAGACGGCTCGCCGGATGGCCGAGCAGCGCCGCGCCGATATCGATCACGTCGCCGGCACCTTCGAAACGACCGTCGCCAGTGTGGTCCGTTCGGTATCGGCTTCGTCAACGCAGCTCGAGGCCGCCGCCGAAGCACTTGGCGAAATGGCGGAAGCAACGCGCGATTTGTCCGGGAAGGTGCTCTCGGCATCGACACAAGCCGCGGAGAATGTGCAATCGGTGTCGCATGCCACCGAACATCTGATCGTTTCGGTCGGCGAAATCGGCCGCCAAGTCCGCGAATTGACCCGGATCGCGCACGAGGCGGTCGCTCAGGCCGGCAAGACCGACGGCCGCATTGCGGAATTGACCCGCGCAGCGGCGCGCATCACTGACGTCGTCAAGCTCATCACCGACATCGCCGAGCAAACCAACCTCTTGGCGCTCAACGCCACCATCGAAGCGGCACGCGCCGGCGAAGCCGGCAAGGGCTTTGGCATTGTGGCGCAAGAGGTCAAGGCGCTGGCCGCGCAAACTGCGAAGGCGACCAGCGAAATCGGCATGCAGATCGCCGGCGTGCAGGCGGCGACCCAGGATTCGGTCGTCAGCATCAAAGAAATCGGCGACACGATCAGCCATATCGCCGAGATCGCCGCCGTTATCACCGCGGCCGTGGAAGTCCAGGAAGAGACCACGCGGCAGATCGCGACCAATGTGCGGGCGGCGACCGGCAGCGCCGCTCATGTGGCCGCCAATATCGCCGAGGTCAATGACAGCGCCGGCGGCATCACGTCGGCATCAACCCAGATTCTGGCTTCGGCGAAGTCGTTGTCGCAAGAGGGGAGCCGCCTCTCGATCGAAATGGAAAGACTTCTCGCCGCCGTGAGCGCGGCGTGAAAGCTGCCTAGGCCTTTCCCCCGCCGCGCACCGGGCAAAAGAACGTCCCTTCGACCTCGACAATATCGTCTTGATTGAGCCGCCGCACTTCCACGATCGTGCGTGGCGGGTAAGGGCCGCCAGTCCAAAGCTCTTCCTGAATCCGGTTCACGATCGGCCGGTGACGGTTCATGTCGGTGACGTAAACCACGAGCCGCACTGCATCTGCCAGCGTGGCGCCGGCCGCTTCCGCGACCGTCTTCATGTTGAGAAAGGCCTGCCGAATGCGGGGCTCGTCCCCGTCAATCAGTTTGTTGGTCGCGGGATCGATGCCGCGCATGCCGGCGGCAAACACAAAATCGCCGGCGCGAACGCCGAGGCTCCAGGGGCCGGTCGGCTTGATCGCGCCGGGCGGTGCGAGAACCTCGATCTTGGCCGGCATGGGTTGCAAACCGCCTTTAGGGTTGGGCATCGGCTTGTCTCGCCCTTGCCGGGTGCCGTCCGGCTTCGTTATCCTGCTTAAGTTCGCGGGCGTAGTTCAGTGGTAGAACATCAGCTTCCCAAGCTGAGTGTCGTGGGTTCGATTCCCATCGCCCGCTCCATCCTAGCGCTTTTTGTCCCGTCGCAGCGCGCGGCCGTTCTAGCATCATTTGCCCGGGGGAGCCTCGGCGGATCTGCCACGAGTCCGGCGCGTTTTCCATCGATTCGGCGACTTTTTTCTTGATCGGCGTGACGCAGCGGCTAGCATGCCGGGCAAGAGTCTCGAACGGCTCGCCGGGGGAGAAAAGCCATGGAACCGCAGACCGAAACGCGTGGCTGGAGCTGGTGGTATCTGCTCTTTGTCATTCAGTTCATCGCAAGTTTGTGGGTGCCGTTCTACAACGCGGCCGAGCCGTCCTGGGCCGGCATCCCGTTCTTCTATTGGTATCAAATGCTGTGGGTCGTTCTCGGCGCGATTTTGACCGCCGTGGTCTACTTCGCGACCGAGGCCTAACGCTTAAAGCTGGTCCCGGGCTCGCGCGCCGGCGCGAGCCGGCGTGCCAGAAAAGTAATGCTGGGGAGGCTTGCCGTGCAGGACATCAATTGGACCGCTCTCATCGTTTTCGTGGTGCTGTTCGGCTTTATCACATGGCTCGGATTCGCGGCCGCGCGTTGGCGCAAGGGCGATCTCGATCAACTGCATGAATGGGGCTTGGGCGGCCGGCGCTTCGGCACGATCGTCACGTGGTTTCTGGTCGGCGGCGATCTCTACACCGCCTATACTTTCATTGCCGTTCCCGCGCTTGCCTTCGGCGCCGGCGCCATCGCGTTCTTCGCGGTGCCGTACACCATCATGATCTATCCGATCCTGTTTCTGGTGTTTCCGCGGCTTTGGCACGTCTGCCACAAGCACAACTACATTACGCCTGCCGATTTCGTGCGCGGCCGGTTCGGCAATCGCTGGCTGGCGCTCGCGGTCACCGTCACCGGCATCGTGGCGACCATGCCTTACATCGCCTTGCAGCTCGTCGGCTTGCAGGTCGTCATCGGCGCGATGGGCGTATCGGGCACCGGCTATGCCGCCGATTTGCCGCTGATTATCGCCTTCGTCATTCTTGCGGCCTTCACCTATACCAGCGGGCTGCGCGCGCCGGCGTCGATCGCCATCGTCAAGGACATCCTGATCTACATCACGGCCTTTGCCGCCATCATCGTGGTGCCGATCGAATTGGGCGGCTTTGCCAAGATATTCGCTGCCGTGCCGCCGGCGAAATTGTTGCTGGCGGTTCCCGGCCCCCATACCACCGGCGTCTACGGCGTCTACGCGACGCTTGCGCTCGGGTCGGCGCTGGCGCTTTTCCTCTATCCGCATTCGATCACCGGCATTTTGGCGGCATCGAGCGGCCACGCCATCCGCCGCAACGCGGCGTTGTTGCCGGGCTACTCTTTCATGCTTGGTCTGTTGGCGCTGGTCGGCTTTTTCGCCATTGCGGCGGGCGTCAGTTCGATGCCGGAGTTTGCCGCGGGCTTCAAAGAGTTCGGCAACAACTTCGCCGTGCCGGCGCTGATGTTGCACAGCTTCCCATCATGGTTCGTCGGCATCGCTTTCGCCGCCGTCGGCATCGGAGCCCTGGTGCCGGCCGCGATCATGTCGATCGCCGCGGCCAATCTTTACACCCGCAACATCCATCGCGAGTTCATTAATAAAAACCCGACCGACCGCGAAGAAGCGCAAATGGCAAAATGGGTGTCGCTCGTGGTCAAGCTTGGCGCGCTGGTTATCATTCTGTTCGTGCCGACCAAATTTGCCATCTACCTGCAACTGCTTGGCGGCATTCTGATCATCCAAACGCTGCCATCGGTGATGCTCGGGGTCTACACGCGCTGGTTCAACGATTGGGCGCTGGTCGTGGGCTGGGCGGTGGGAACCGTGGCCGGCATCTGGATGTTCGTTGCGGCGAACCTGACGCCGAACTACCCGCTGGCCTTCGCCGGCCACACCTTCCCCGGATACACGGCGCTTTACACGGTGATCCTCAACCTCGTCATCGCCATCGTGCTGACGCCCATCTTCAACGCCACGGGTTCCAAGCAGTACGACGAAACCGTGCCGGCCGACTATCGCTAGCACGCCGCCAGCATTGCCGACGTTGCGGCTATCGTGGCACAGTATGACGGCCGCGCCGGCACTGCCTGCGCCTGAAATGGCATTCGAGGGAGAATGAAATGTCCTGGGTCAAGGTGAACGACATCGCCTATGGGCGCATGCGCGCTCCCGATCTCGATGTGATGGAGGAGTTCCTGACGCGCTTCGGTATGCACCGCACCGAGCGCACCAGCACCGCGCTTTATATGCGCGGCACCGATCCCAGTCACCACATCCATGTCACCGAAAAAGGCAACGACTCGAAGTTCATCGGTCTCGCCTATTCCGTCGACAGCGAAGACGATCTCAAGCGGCTGGCCAAGGCTCCGGGTGCTTCCGGCGTCGAAAATATCGATGAGCCCGGCGGTGGCAAACGCGTGCGGCTGACCGAACCGAACGGCTATCAGATCGAGGTCGTGTGCGGCATCGCGGCCGTGCCCGAAATCCCGGTGAAGCGGCAAAAGCTCAATTCCGGCGAGGCGCCGACCGCGCGCGCCGGCGAGTTGATGCGGCTGCCGAAGGGACCGGCCCACGTCAAGCGCGTCGGCCACGGCGTGATGATGACGCCGCGCTTTCGCGAGACGGTTGATTGGTTCCGCGACACTCTGGGGATGATCTGCTCCGACGATGTCTATGTCGAGAACCAGGACAATCTGATCGGATCGTTCAACCGTTGCGACCGCGGCGACACCTATGTCGACCATCACGTCTTCTTCTGCCTGCGGCACGAAAAGACCGGATTGAATCATCTTTCCTTCGAAGTGCCCGATATCGACGACGTCTGCATGGGCCACGACTATCTCAAATCGTTCGGCACCTACGAGCATATGTGGGGCATCGGCCGCCACGTTCTCGGCAGCCAGGTCTACGACTACTGGGCCGATCCCTGGGGACGCGTGCACGAGCATTGGGCCGACAGCGATCGTCTCAACCTCGCCAACGGCTCCCATCTGATTGCGGCCGACGAAGCGCTGCGGTCGCAATGGGGCGAACGGCCGCCGGAAAAATTCATCAATCACGCCAGCCCATAGAGAGGCTCGCGTCTCCCCGATTTCGGCGCGGTGCCTCGCACCGCGCCGCCTGCCGCATTGGTCGGAAACGCGCCGCTACAGCTTCGTGACGCGCACGTGCAGAAGTGCCGAACGCCCGCCGCGGACTTCTTTGACGCACCGCGCCAGCGCGGCCGGAACCTCGGCCGGATCGCTGATTTCTTCGGCATGAGCGCCGAACGCCTCGCCGATCTTGGCGAAGTGGACATTGGGCGCGAGTTCCGCCTCGAAGCTGTTGGTGGCGTGGGCCTCCCCTTCTGGGAACACGCGCAGTGTCGACTGCTTCACTGCGTTCCAGCCGGTATTGTCCATCACCACGGTGAGGATCGGCAGCTTGTACTGCTGCGACACCGCTAAGATCGACGCTGGATTGCCGAAATAGAAGCCGCCGTCGCCGCAAACTTGCACCGCGAGCCGGTTGGGAGCGGCAAGCTTTGCGCCCAGGGCCATGCCGCCGGACCAGCCGAGCCCGCCGCCGCCGGCGCGCACCGTGGTATTGGGCACCCGGCGCGGAATCTGGCCGAGAACCGCGGCGGCGTTGGTGACGCCTTCGTTGAAGATCATGTCTTCGTCGTCGAGGAGCTTGCCCAGTTCCGCCATCAGATAATGCGGATTGACGGCGCCGGGCCGGCCATGATCCGCCGCGAGCTTCGCCGTGCGCGCAATGCGCTCGTCGCGTGCGGCCTTGATGCGAACGAGGCGGGCTGCCGCCGCCTCCTTGAATTTAGGCGTCGCCCTTGCCTTCAGTTCCGCCAACACCTGCTCAAGAATGTGGCCGCTGTCGCCTTGCATGCGGATGTTGCCGGGGAAGGTCCACATCGGCGAGCCGGGCTTGAGAATATCGATGTCGATGTGCGCCCAGAATGTATCTTCGTTCGCCTCCACGGCGCTGGGGAACCACGGCACGTCGACGTCGACCAAAAGACCGACATCGGCCTCCGGAATGGCCTTGTCGGGCGAAAAGCCCACGAAACACGGGCTGTCGTGCGAGATATTGTTGGTCATATTGGCTTCGTAGACGGCGATGCCGGCAAACCGGGCCAGCGCGTCGATTGCGTCCGACGCGTGGGCATGACGGCCGGCGTAGCCGGTGATCAGGATCGGGTTTTGCGCAGTCAACAGCTTGTCTGCGAGTGTGGCGACCAGCTTGGGATCGGCGCTGGCGCCCGAGGAGGCGGCAAAATGATCGCCCGAGTAACGCCGGATCTCATCGGCCCGCCAATGCTGCGTGAGGGTCTCGCGCTGCATCATCAGATAAACCGGCCCGCGCGGCTCGCTCTGCATGATCGACGAGGCGCGCCGCAACGCTTCCTTGACGACCACACCCGACGGCAGCGTCCACTCCCATTTCAGGTAGGGCCGCACCAGGCTCGCCTGATCGAAGGGTTCCTGTACGAAATGAACGTAAGTGTCGCGCGAGCCGACCAGTTCGTCGTTGGCCGTGTAGGGCGCCTTGCCGGCCATCAATAGGACCGGCAGCCGGCTGCGGAACAGATTATGCATGCCGTTTGCGGTGTTGGCCGTGCCGACGTCGACGTGAACCAGCACGCCCTGGCCGCGCCCGGTGACCAGCGCATATCCGGCCGCCATGTGGGCGGCGGTGTTCTCGTGCGGGCAGCGCACCACGCTCGGCATCGCCTCACCGCGTTTGCGCCGGTGCGCCATCTCGTCGATGATCGGCGCATGATCGGTTCCGAAGTTGCAGAACAAATACTCGACGCCGATCTCGTTTAATCCTTCGAGGAAGTAATAGGCGGTGGCGAAATCCGGAACATTGGATTGTTGGTCTGCCTTGCGTACGGTCGACGTATCCATGGGTGAGCACTCTTCTGATTTTTCGTGAAAGCTTGAACGTTTCCAGCGGTTCTGATGGACTATAGCATCCCTTGCCGGAACCGCGCGCGGGGCAAGGGATGATCTTTTCGGCATAAGAACGGGGAATCCCCGAACTCTTGCCACAATGCCGGGGAATACCAGGGGCGATTGAGCGGGGAGAGGTTACTCATGAAATGGCAGGCGGTTCTGGCCGGCGCCTTGGCGACGGTCTTCATGACGTGTGCGGCGTCCGCGGATGTTCGTATCGTCAGTGATCCGGGGGGCGAGGTTGCTTCCTATATCCAAAAGTTCCGGCAGGTGCGAGCTTCCGGCCAGCGTGTGGTCATCGACGGCCCATGCTTGTCGGCCTGCACCTTATTGACCGGCATTATTCCGCGTAATCGCATCTGCGTCACCAGCCGCGCAGTGCTGGGCTTCCATGCGGCATCCTACTACGACGATGCGTCACGGTCGCTGGTACCGACGCGCCGCGGCAGCCGCCTGGTCATGCGGTTCTATCCGCAGGCGATCCGGTCGTGGATCGATCGGCATGGCGGCCTCACGCCACAGCTCATAACGCTGCGCGGTCCGGAATTGTCGGCGCTGTATCCGACCTGCGAATAAGCCGGTTAACGGCCGTGAGGCCGCTCGACGGCATTGTCGGCGGTCCGGTTCCGGCCTATGAAACGGCGGGGTGCAGCCATGCCGGATGTCGTCGCCCGCCCGCATATAACCATGCCGATTCTTGCCGTCGGCGGCGTCGTTGCGCTGGCACTGGCCGGCACCGTTTTGCTCTGGGCGCATTACGGGACGACTGTCTTCTTCGAAACCATCCGGGTTGGATTTTCGGCGTGTTTCGGTTGATGCGGTGATAGTGATGCCAGCAAAACACACCGCCCAGGCACCGCGCCTCCTGATGTTGCTCGCGGCGTTTCTTTGCGGGCTGTTCCTGATCTTCGGCGCCGTCATCCTGGTCACCGGAAGCGCATTCTCGCCGATTGGGCAGGCGGTCGCCGCCATTGGCGGGCCGCTCGATCTTAAAGATCAGAACGGCAAACCGTTCAGCGACGCGCAGATGAGGGGACAGCCATTTCTTGTCTTCTTCGGCTTCACGCATTGTCCCGACATCTGCCCGACCACCTTGTTCGATATGTCGCAGATGATGAAGGCGCTCGGTCCTGATGCCGGCCGGGCCGGCGTATTGTTTATTACGGTCGATCCGGAACGCGACACCGCCCCGGTGCTCAAGGATTATCTGTCGAACTTCGACCCGCATCTGCACGGGCTGACCGGGAGCCGCGCGCAAATCAACGCGGCGATCAAGGAATACCGGGTCTATGCCAAAAAGGTACCGTTGGAGAACGGCGATTACACGATGGACCACACCGCCATGGTGTATCTGATGGACAAGGACGGCCGTTTCGTCACGCCGTTCAATATGAAGCGCACGCCCGAGGCGGAAGCTGCCGATTTGCGGCGCTATATGTAAGCCGTGGGGCTTGGCGGCTTCAGGCTTCGTGCATCTGGGCGCGCGCCGCTCGCATGATCCCCATAGGGGCAACCGCGGCCCCCCGACGCACCGCCGCGTCCGAGACAAGGGAGGACCGACCGGGTCTGGGTTGCCGGCGAACAAGCCCCGGCGGCCGATCCGCGCCAATGCGCGAGGTTTTTGCCAGCCCATGTTCGGTTTTTTCCCAATATTGCGGATCGTAGATAAGCTGAAATACCGCCCGCCACGCCGCCAGCGAAAGCAAGAGCCAATGCAGCGGCATCAAAGCGAGCACCCAGGCGTGGCGGAGCAAGCCGCGCCGCCGCAAGCCGATCAAGTCCACAAGGATCGCCGAAGCGTAGCCGGAGAAAAGACTCGCCGCAAAAATCGGCGCTGCGTTCTCCAACACGATGTTGGCCCACGGCGTCGGCAACTCATAGAGCGCATAGGCCAATCCCGCCATAAAGAACGGATGGATCAGAGCCGCTATCACATTTGCGGCGAAGCATATCTGGAAGGTGATGACTCCGGCGACGCCGAGCTCGCGCAGCAACCGCCAGGGGTGGCGCATATGCACGCACCAGGTTTGCATCCATCCTTTGTACCAGCGCGTGCGCTGCTTGAGCCAAGGCACGAACCGCGCCGGGGCCTCTTCATAGGTCGAGGACGGAATGGAGGCGGTTTTGTAGCCGAGACGGGCGAGCCGAATGCCAAGGTCGGCGTCCTCGGTGACGTTATGCGGATCCCAACCGCCGGCTTTGCGCAGCACCGCGGTGCGAAAGTGATTTGACGATCCGCCCAGCGGAAATGGCAATTGCAGCGCGGCAAGGCCGCGCAGGAAGACGTCGAACTGGCCGGCGTAATTGGCCGTGAACATTCCGGTGAGCCAATTGTCGGCGGTGTTGTCGATGGTCAGGCTCGCCTGCACGCAGGCGAGCCGTTTGCCGCCGCTGCGAAAAGCATCGATCGCCCGGCGGAGCTGGTCAGGCTCGGGCTTGTCTTCGGCGTCATAGACGACCGTGTAGATTCCGCGAGCCAATGGCAGCGCGATGTTGAGCGCCTTGGGCTTGGTGCGGGGCCCGATAGGCGGGGCAACAATGATTTCGAAGGGCGGACCGAGATTGAGCCGCAGCAAGGCGTCATGCGTGTCGCGGTCGTCGGCTTCGAGGACGAGTTTCACATCGAGTTTCTCGGCCGGATAATCCGGTATTATGGCGCAAACGCCACAGGGCTTGTATCGCTAGGCTGCGCACGCCTAAATTGCGGCAATGTCGAGCGAAGAGCCCAAACTCCCCCTCGAATATCCAGAGGCGCCCGAGGCCATCAAATGGCTGCGGTGGCTGCCGTATCACCTTGCCCATGAGGGGCAAATGATACGCCAAGCCCCATTAGCATTTGTCGCGGCACTATGCTTTGCGGCAGCTGTGGTTGGATATCTTGAATATCAATTGACCGAAAATCGCTTCCTTCAACAAATCTCCGACCTGAGCACGGCAAATCAGCGATTGGACGCAACGGCGAAGAGTTTACAGGCGACAATTCAATACCAGGATGAGCGGCTAGCCCAATTCAGCGGTAAACAGCCAGCAAATTCTGAAGAAGGCTTTGCCCGACTGCAGATGATAGACGTCAAAATCATCTCAGAACCTGAAGACCTCAAAATCAATATGTTCATGCAGAATACAGGCACTTTAGCGGCTGTCGGGTTTATTCACTCCAGCGGAGGTGGAATGCTCGACAAAGAAATGACCGCAGATGATTTAGATAAACTCTTCCTGCAGCTTAAGTCGGCGATGAAAGATGCTGAAACTAGAAGACTTGATGCAGAAATCCAGCCTAATGAAGGGAGTTGGTTTAGTACCTTTCTTCCGATCTCCGCCCAACAATATGCGCAAGTCACCAACGGATCAAAGTTTCTCTATTTCGTAATGCTTGGGGAATACAAGGACAACGATGCCCCTCCCAATAAATGGCGCGCAACTGAGGTATGCCTATTTACGTTTCAGAATCAGGGCATGCACCGTTGCGACCAACACAATCGGATTTTTCTTTCCGATTAGATTTCCTCCAATGCCACGCCGTCTAAATCCAGGGCCGCAAGCACGGCCAGAAACCACGTCGCCGGGAAAGTCCCCCGTTTCAGCCTCATTGTGATTGAGGCTTCCGTTTCCTCCTTAAATCCGTGCTTTTTGAGCCGATTTGCCAGTTCGGCATATGTGACCTCGCAATCTTTCAGTTTGTGTTTCAGGAAAGCGGCGGCCCGTTCCGCCCATTCGTCCTCGGATTTGATGTTCATGCGCCAGCGTCCTAACTGATATGCAAGCTAACACATACGATAGTTTTGCTTGACAGGCAATACCTAACGGATATGTTAGCTTTCATAAACGATAGGTACTCAGATGGCCCAACATTTCCTCCTTTCCAAAGCCGCCAAAGACCTCTCACTGGCGTCCGTTTTCACGATGAAGGACGAACAGGCGGAAACGACGTTCCGCCGTATCCGGTGGGCCGATACGGACGGCGAGCCGGTTTGTCCGCATTGCGGCGGGACCGACGCTTACGACTGCCGCCGCCTGAAGGGCGCGCCCCGGTTCCGCTGCCGGGCTTGCGGCAAGGATTTCACGATCACGTCCGGCACGCTGTTCGCCAGCCACAAGCTGCCGCTGCGCTGCTATCTCGCGGCCATCGCGATCTTCTGCAATGAGGTCAAAGGCAAGTCGGCGCTGGCCCTGTAGCCGCGATCTGAACGTGTCGTACAAATGCGCTTTCGTGTTGCTGCACAAGCTGCGCGAAGCGATGGCGGCCGAATTGAAGGGCCGCGTGATCGGCGGCGAAGGCAAAATCGCTGAGGTCGATGGCGGCTATTTCGGCGGCTACATCAAGCCCGCCAATCTTCGCGAGAACCGCCGTGATCGGCGCTTCGCCCGCAATCAAAACGGCAAGCGCAAGGTGGTTGTGATCGTCCGCGAGCGCGGCGGCAATTCGCTTCCCGCCGTGTTCAAGTACCGAAGGCCAAGGCGATGGCTTTCCTTCGCGCCGCATGTCGCCAAGGGTACGATCATGAATGCGGACGAAGCCGGGTCATGGGAGGAACTGCACAAGCCGTTTTCGAGATGAAGCCGGATCAATCACGAAGAAGCCTATTCAGCCTGGACGGCGCTTGCACGAATTGGGCAGAGGAATTTTTCAGCCGCATGCGCCGCGCCGAGATTGGCCACCATCACCACATCGCCGGGGCGTATTTGCTCCGCTATGCGCAAGAAGCGTCATGGCGGGAAGATAACCGCCGCGTCGTCGAACGGCGAACAGGTGAGCCGCCTAGCGGGTCTGGCTATGGGGCAGAAGCCGTAGCGTCGATTTCTCCGGCTATTGGCAGCGCCATACCGCGGAATGACGGGGACAACATCGGTGGAATAACCACATCACGCGTAGTCAGTGGTTGCTAAATCTAATAATTTGAAAGCCGAAATGATTCGCCCCGCCTTTTGAGGGGCGGGGCGTTTCATACGACGTGGTGGCTCGATTGGTAAGGCACTTCCTTTGCACGGGAGGGCATGTCGGTTCGAATCCGACCCACGTCTCAGGGGCGGTCCCGCTGAAACTGGCGGCGGGGCCGCCCCAACTTTTTTAGCTTACAGCGCCAATTTGAACGGCGCGAATCACCATTGGCAGGCTACTCAAAACTGAGTAATTTTCAACTCAGTTTTGAGTATTGCACATGGCAAAAAATACAGACCGTCTACAGGTTATGCTCGACCGCAAAACGCTCGATTTTTTGAGGATTTTGGGCGGAAAAGGGACTCACGGGAAAGACGACAAGGCCGCCGCTAGGACATTGATCGAAAACGGCATACGCCAAGCGATTAAGGATGGATTTCTAACGGATGCAGACGTGGCAAGCGTTCAGGGAAAATCTTAGTTGCCCACAGGTGACGGCAACCGCCACACCCTCGCGGCCTTATCTCGCCCCATCCCGACCAGCTTGCCGCTCCGGGCCTGTATCCGCAGGGCATGAATGAGGCGGTACGAAATGGCCTTGGCCAGCACCTTGTCAGTGGCATCCAGGCCCTTGGCATTGAGCAGGACCGCCGATAGCTGCCGGGTGTTCATAGGCCCCTTGGCGAGGGCCGCTTTGCAAATGGCGACCATCTCCCCGCGTTTGAACATGCGGTAAATATCGACGTAGGGCGCGGCGTGCTGCGCTCCGGCGGCGGGACCGTCCTCGCCAATCTCGAATATGCGGATGGCGGCATTGATATGCGCTAGGTCAACCTTAGCTTGGGCGATCTTGTTCTCGTAATTGACGATGGCGCGGGTGATTTCGTCCCGCTTGGATTTCAGGGTCGTGACGGTGCGGATTTCGGCCATGCCCGAAATGTGGTAGGGCTATCGCCAGTCCGCTTGTGGCGTTTGCGCCATAATACCGGGATAATCGAGCGCGCGGATGGCGCCGACCAACTGCCTGACGATCGTGGCCTCGTGGTAAAGCGCGCAAATGATCGTATAGGGAGGCAATGCGGCGTCGCCGCCGGAGACGTGCTGCGCCGGCGGAGACCGGGCGAATAGGCTTAATACCCTCAGGAGCGCTCCAGCCAAAAACAAAGCGCAGAACGCGCCGGCCAATCCCTCAATCATCACCAGCGGGGCGAGGGCGAAGAAGGCCAACGCCCAGATCATCGCGACGACGCAGGTCCCGATGCGCCGTGCCGGCGTTCGCGGCGCGTTGGAGAACGACGGCCGGTTCAGACGGAGACCGTCGGTGGCGTGCCGGCCCAGCGTATGCCCGGCATGCCGGGCGACGAAAGCCCGCAGACGATCCGCCGAGGTCAGCCGAAATGACGTCAGCCACTGCGGACGTTCGCAGCGCGGATCGGCCAGGCGCCGTGCCCGCATGGCGTGGGGTGCTATAATCCATGTCAGATCGCGGCCTTCGCGCAGCGGCAATAAGCCTGCCGTCGCCGCCTCGATCAGCCGGCGGTCGTCGAGCGGGCAATCGCTTCGGGATACGCCGTCGAGCCGCTCGTACCGGGTGCCGAGAGATGCGGCCAGCGCCGTCAGATAGGCTTCCTCGGTAATGGCGTCGGCACAGACCAGCACCCGTTCGGCGCCAACGCCGATGGACTTCGCGCGGCGTTCTGCGGCGGCGACGATGCGGTCCGGCAGGAGATGACGGACGCAGGCGGTCTCGGCGTAGCGGCCGGGCTGTGGTGCCGGCACCCCGTTCGTCCGGCGGTCGATCGGCGCTACAGATCCCCGCAGCGCGCCGCCCACCAGCCAATTCTCAATCTTGGCGCGGCGAATGCCCGCCCCTACAACGCCACTCAAAGCCACCGTTGCCCCCCAACCCGCAACGCCAGCGCCGCTTGCCTCGACTTTTCCTTATGTCCCCGCTAAGCGGGCCAGGTCCGGCGAAGAAGCATGCAGCAACCCCATCAAACCCCCAGATCGTGGCCTATGCTACCTGGAATAGCAATCTCTAGGAGCCGCACGTGCATTGGACGATGGTTGAGCCTTGCGGCTATGGTCGGCCTGCTCGTGGCTGCGCTGCTTGCGACGCTGGCCGGCCCGCGCGCCGCGCGGGCGCAAGACGGCGTCGATCTGCCGCGCGGCGCCGCGGTGCCCGGCTTCTGGGATCCCCGCCACCGGCCCGAGCGGCCTGACCTGTCGCGCATTCAATCGATCCGTTTCCTGACCGGCCTCGATTATCCGCCCTTCGATTTCGCCGGACCGGACGGCAATCCGATCGGATTCAATGTCGATCTGGCGCGACTGCTGTGCGACGAGATCAAAGTGACCTGCACCATTCAGGCCCGCCGGTTCGATCTGCTGCTGGCCGCGCTCAACAGCAATCAGGGCGATGCCGTGATCGCCTCGATCGCGCCGACCGCGGAGGCGCGCCAGCACGCCGATTTCACCGACCCGTACTACCGCACGCCGGCACGCTTTGTGGCGCGCATCGACAGTCCTATCCATGACGTCGAGCCGGAGCTTGTCGAGGGCAAGAAGATCGCGGTCGTCGCCGGCACGGCGCACGAAGCGTTTCTCAAGCAGATGTTTACGGAGGCCGAGATAAAGCCCTACGCCAACGACGAGGCAGCGCGCGAGGCGCTGCGCAACAAAGACGTCGACTTGTTGTTCGGCGATGGAATTTCGCTGGCGTTGTGGCTCAATGGTACCGATTCCGCCGGCTGCTGTGCGTTCCGCAGCGGACCTTATTTGGAAAGCCGCTTCTTCGGCGAGGGCGTCGGCATCGCGGTCAAGCGCGGCAACGATCTGTTGCGGCAGGCGCTGAATTGGGCGCTGTTCCGGCAATGGGAAAAAGGCACCTATACTGACCTGTGGCTGCGCTATTTTCCGATCAGCCCGTTTTGAACCCGAACGCTTTTGACGCTATACCGCGCGACCGCGAGACGAAGGCCCGAAGCGATGACGGAAGTCGAAGCCCCTGTCGCAAGCTTACGCGAAATCGCCGAACTGTCGCATGCGTGGCCGTTCGAGGAGGCGCGCAAGATCGTCGCGCGGCTCAAGCGGGCGCCCAAGGACGAGGTGATTTTCGAAACCGGGTACGGCCCGTCAGGGCTGCCGCATATCGGTACCTTCGGCGAGGTGGCGCGCACCACCATGGTGCGGCATGCCTTTCGCGCCCTCACCGGCGACAAGATCAAGACCCGGCTGATCGCTTTTTCCGACGACATGGACGGGCTGCGCAAAGTGCCCGACAACGTGCCGAACAAGGACATGCTGACGCAGCATCTCGGCAAGCCGCTCACGCAGGTGCCGGATCCGTTCGGCACGCACGAGAGTTTCGCCGCCCACAACAATGCGCGGCTGCGCATCTTCCTCGATCAGTTCGGCTTCGATTACGAATTCATGTCGTCGACCGCCTGCTACACTTCGGGACGGTTCGACGCGGCGCTCCTAAAAATGCTGGCGCATTTCGAACAGGTGATGGCGGTGATGCTGCCGTCGCTGCGCGAGGAACGCGCGCAAACCTACTCGCCGTTTTTGCCGATCGACGCCAAGACCGGCATCGTCTTGCAGGTGCCGGTCGTGGCGCATGACGCCGAGGCCGGGACGATCACTTACGAAAACGACGGCGAGCGCATCACTACCCTTGTCACCGGCGGCCGCTGCAAGCTGCAATGGAAGCCGGATTGGGCGATGCGCTGGGTGGCGCTCGGCATCGACTATGAGATGGCGGGAAAGGACCTGATCGATTCGGTCAAGCTTTCCGGCGAGATTTGCCGCGCTCTTGGCGGCATGCCGCCGGAGGGTTTCAACTACGAGCTCTTCCTCGACGAGAACGGACAGAAGATCTCCAAGTCGAAGGGCAACGGGCTGACCATCGACGAGTGGCTGCGCTATGCCAGCCCGGAAAGCCTGTCGCTGTTCATGTATCGCGAGCCGAAGGCGGCGAAACGGCTTTATTTCGATGTCATTCCCCGGCATGTCGACGAGTATCTGCAGTTCCTCGACGCCTATCCGCGGCAGGGCTTGAAGGAGCAACTCGGCAATCCGGTCTGGCACATCCACGGCGGCGAGCCGCCGAAGCCCGACAATCCGGTGCCGTTTGCGATGCTGCTGTCGCTGGTCACGGCGTCGAACGCCGCCAATGCCGAGACGCTGTGGGGCTTTATCGGCCGCTATCGGCCGGGCGTGACACGCCAGACGCATCCGCGGCTCGCCGCACTGGTCGATTATGCGATCAATTATTACCGCGACTTTGTCGCGCCGACGAAGACGTATCGCGAGCCGGGCGCGGGCGAGCGTGCGGCCTTGATCGATCTGCGCGATGCCCTGTCGCAATTGCCGGCGGACGCCGACGCGCAGACGATACAGGACGTCGTTTATGAGGTCGGGCGGCGCGAGCCGTTTCTCGACCACAAGAAAAAAGCCAAGGACGGCAAGCCGGGCGTCTCGCTCGACTGGTTCAACATGCTCTATCAGGTGCTGCTCGGCCAGGAGCGCGGCCCGCGCTTCGGCTCTTTCGTTGCGGCTTACGGCGTGCAAAGCACAATCGATATGATCGACGGGGCGCTGGCGCGCTCGGCGTGATTATTGACTCGCCCACAAAATGCGCGCGATCCACAAGACGTCGGTTAGCGCGAGCGTACGGTCGGCGTGCTGGGCATTGAGCGATTTCAGCTCGATTGATTTTGCCGTCCGGCGCTTGAGCTCCTTGGCCAGGACCTCGCCGTCTTTGGTCCGCACCACGACGCGATCGCCGCGGCGGATCGGCGCCGATGGCGACACCAGGATCATGTCGCCGTCGCGGTAGGCCGGCTCCATCGACTGGCCGGAGACTTCCAGCGCATAGGCATGCTCGTCGGTGACGGCCGGAAACGCAATTTCGTCCCAGCCTTCGCCGGCCGGAAAGCCGCCGTCGTCGAAGTAACCGCCGGCGCCGGCTTCGGCAAAGCCGAGGAGCGGCACCGCGCGGGCGGCAGCACCTGCGCCCGAACTCGATCAGCGCCACGAACGTCTCGAGCGGCGTGCCGGTCGCGGTCAAAGCCTTGGCGATTGATTTGGTCGAAGGCCAGCGCTCGCGGCCCGCGGGCGTAATGCGCTTCGATTTGTTGAAGGTGGTCGGATCAAGCCCGGCCCGCCGGGCGAGGCCCGAGGCGGATAAGCCCGCGCGCGCAGCGAGGCGATCGATGGCCGACCAGACCTGCGCATGCGTGAGCATACAAACCCCTACGCAGGCATGATCCCGAAGCGTGGCCGCATCAGTGCCCAGCGGATCATGCGCAAACAAGCGGGCGATGATAGGAATTATTGCCTGAGCACTCAAGGGCCGTTAGGGTCGGACGCCTCATCCTAAGGTTCATCGCGTGACGATAATTTATAAGATTTGCGAACGCGGCGCGTGGCGCGATGCCGAGCGTGCCGGGGTCTATGACGGATCGGATGCCGACCGGCACGACGGCTTCATTCATTTTTCGACCGCGGCGCAGCTTGCCGGGACGGCGGCGAAACATTTTTCCGGGCAGGCCGATTTGATGCTGGTCGCCGTCAACGGCGACAGCCTCGGGCCAGCGCTCAAATGGGAGCCGTCGCGGGGCGGCGAATTGTTTCCGCACCTCTATGGCAAACTTTTGCTCGACGCGGTCGCCTGGGCGAAGGTATTGCCGGACGAGATTGGCGGACAGCGGACATTGCCGGAGCTTGACGCGTGATCGGACTATTGGCGCGCTTGGCGATGCCGTTGCTCAATCGGCTTGAGCCGGAGGACGCGCACACGCTTGCGGTCAAGAGCTTGAAATTCGCGCCGTTGCCGCGCCCGGCGGCCGACGATCCGCGTCTCGCGGTACGCGCGCTGGGTCTGATTTTCCCAAACCCGATCGGCATCGCCGCCGGGTTCGACAAAAATGCCGAGGTCCCGGATGCGCTGTTGCGGCTCGGCTTCGGCTTTGTCGAAGTCGGCACCATCACGCCAAAGCCGCAACCGGGCAATCCGCGGCCGCGCGTGTTCCGGCTCGATGCCGACCAAGGTGTGATCAACCGGCTCGGCTTTAACTCACAAGGCGCCGATCTGGTGCTGCGCCGGCTCGCCGCCCGCGCCCAATCGGGCGGCATCGTCGGCATCAATATCGGCGCCAACAAGGAGGCGTCCGATCGGCTCGCCGATTATGCCGGCTTGATCGAGCGCTTCGCGCCGGTGGCAAGTTACGTCACGGTGAATGTCTCGTCGCCCAACACGCCGGGTCTGCGCACCCTGCAACAGGCCGCCATGCTGGACGATCTCCTGGCGCGGGTCATCGAGGCCCGCGATCGGGTTGCGCCGAATGCGGGACCCACTCCCGTGCTCTTGAAGATAGCGCCCGATCTTTCTTTGTCCGATCTCGACGATGTCGTCAGTATCGCGCGCCGGCGCCGGGTCGACGGCATGATCGTCGGCAACACCACGCTGTCGCGGCCGAAAAGCCTGCAGGATGCCGAGCTCGCGAAACAAGCGGGCGGTTTGTCAGGCCGTCCATTGTTGCCGCTGGCGAACCGCATGCTGGCCGAGACCTATGTGCGGGTTGAAGGCGTATTTCCTCTTGTCGGCGCCGGCGGCATCGATTCCGGTGCGGCGGCCATCGGTACGCTGCGCGCCGGTGCAAGTCTCATTCAGCTCTATTCGGCACTGGTGTTCCAGGGGCTTGCGCTTGTCACCGACATCAAGGCGGCGCTTGTCGCAGCGCTCGATCGCGACGGCCAGACAAGCCTTGCTGATTACGTGGGCGCGGATGCGGCGGCAGTGACCGCGGAGCCATGGCCGGAATGACAAGGAACGATCGCCAATGCGAGTTTCGCCGGCATAAAAAAGTTCGATGACAAACCGTTTGTTGGGGAGGCGACATGATCGACTGCTACACGTGGATGACCGATAACGGCTACAAGCCGCGCATGATGCTGGAGGAAACCGGGCTCGCGCATCGGATCGTTCCGGTGAATATCCGGGAACGGGCGCAAATGGCGCCGGACTTCATGAAGATCAGTCCCGGCCACAAGATTCCGGCCATCGTCGACCATGACGGCCCGGGCGGCGCGACAGTGACACTGTGCGAGTCGGGCGCGATCCTCAAATACCTCGGCGAGAAGACCGGACAGTTCTATCCGAGCGACGGAGTGGTCCGGGTCAAGGTCGATCAATGGCTGTTCTACGGGTCGGCGACCTTCACGACGTTGGCGCAGCAGTTCGGGCATTGGACGATCCGCTCGCCGGTAAAGGCCCCGCCCGCGCAGCAGCACTACGAGGCTAATTTGCGCGACATGCTCGGCATTCTCGATCGGCATCTGGCGGGCAACGCCTATTTCGGCGGTGACTATTCCATCGCCGACATGACGATGTATTCCGACGTGCATTTTCACGGCGTCAACGATATCGGCTTGCAGGACTACGTTCATGTGAAGCGCTGGCACGACACCATTGCCGCGCGCCCCGCCGTACAGCGCGCCTGGGGGCCGTTTCCGCAGGCGTGACCGGCCGGCGGCCAGCGCCCGCGATCAGCGTAACGCCGCGGCGCCGGGCGAAGGCGCCAGCACCGGCTGCAGCGCCGGCACGAGCTTGCGTTTCTCGCGCCGCGCCGGGATGGCACGATAAACCTGCTTGGTCGCCTCGACGATATGGACGCCGGCGAACGGCGCCGACAGCGTGGCACCGGTCCGTTCCCAGGCGATGGCCGAACGCAAAAACCAGTTCCGCGATATCGGCGGCACGTAAAGCGCTTCGTCCCACCCCGTCGGGGTGAACCAGGCGTCGCGCAAAAGCTGGGTAATCTGGCTGCGCGAATAAGGCCGGCCCTGGCCGAACGGGGTCGTGTCCATGCGCGCCCAAACGCCCGCGCCGGTTGGGCACAACGGCTAAGAGCCGGCCGCCGGCGGCCAGAACCCGCCACGCCTCGCGCAACAGCTCGACGGGATCGGACGACATCTCCAGGGCATGGACCAACAGCATGCGATCGACCGCGGCGTCGGTCAGCGGCAGTTCGTCTTCCTCGACCAGAGCGGCAAGTCCCGCGCGGGTCGAAGGCCAACGAACGACACCCTGCGTGGCCGGCATCATGGCAAGGCAGCGTTCCGCCTCGTCGCGGAACAGGCCGAGATAGGGCGTCGGATAGCCGATGCCGAGGACGCGCAGCCCGTGGGTATCGTTCCACCGCATACGGATGCCGTTGCCGACAAAGCGGCGGGCCACGACGCCAAGCTGCTGGCTATAAAAATTGCGCAGGTCGACCACATCCATGACGGCAAATTAGCATGGAATGCGTTGTCGTTCTGTTGCCCCAGGGCCGCGGGGGATTAACCATGCCGTGTTGCGTCAGCCGCGGCGAAAGCGGATGATCCGTGCCAGCCTTCAATCAGGAAATAACCATGCCGGCTCAGACCTATTTGTTCCCTTGCCTTACCGACAATTTCGGCGTGCTGCTTCACGATCCCGATAGCGGCGCGACGGCGTCGATCGACGCGCCCGAAGCCGCTCCGGTCGAGGCGGCGTTGAAAAAAACCGGCTGGCGGCTGTCCGAAATCCTGGTGACGCACCACCACGGCGATCACACCGCGGGCATCGGCGAGCTTAAGGCCCATCACAAGTGCCGCGTGATCGCGCCGCGCGCCGAGGCGGCGCGCATCGCACATGTCGACGAGACGGTCGGGGAGGGTGACAAAGTGCGCCTCGGCGCGCTGGAAGCGCGCGTGATCGAGACGCCGGGCCATACCGCCGGCCACATTTCCTTTTTCTTCCCCGCCGACAAATTGGCTTTCGTCGGCGACACCCTGTTCTCGATCGGCTGCGGCCGCATCATAGAAGGCAACGCGGAGATGATGTGGCATTCGCTCCTGAAATTGCGGGCGCTGCCTGATGATACGCAATTCTATTGCGGTCACGAATACACCGGCGCAAATATCCGCTTTGCCAGGACCATCGAGCCAAATAACGCGGCGCTGGCGGCGCGTGCCGAAGAGGTGAAAAAGCTTCTTGCCGGAGGCAAGCCGACCATTCCGGCGACCATCGGCGCCGAAAAAGCCGCCAACCCATTCCTACGCGCTGACGATGCCGAGGTGGCGCAAGTCGGTCGGGCTCGCCGGCAGTCCGGCGTGGAAGGTGTTCGCCGAGGTCCGCGAACGCAAAAATCGATTTTGACGGCGCTTTGTAATCGTGCGGCCGCTGAGCGCAGACGACGTCATCGGATTGCTCAAGCTCGAGCCGCATCCGGAAGGCGGCCATTTCCGCGAGACGTTTCGCGATCCGCGGCAGATTGACGGCCGCGCGGCATCGACCGCGATCTATTTCCTGCTCGCCCGCGGCGAGCGCTCGCACTGGCACCGGGTCGATGCCGCGGAGGCGTGGCACTTTTACGCGGGTGCGCCGCTTCTGCTGGAGATCGCGGCATCTGGCCGGAATACGCGCATCACGCTCGGCGCCAATCTTGCCGCCGGCGAATGCCCGCAAGCCGTCGTGCCGGCGCAGGCCTGGCAGGCGGCGCAATGCCTCGGCGACTGGACACTATGCGGCTGCACCGTGGCGCCAGGCTTCGAGTTCAGCGGCTTTGAGCTGGCGCCGGCGGGCTGGACACCATAGCGGCGATCGGGTCGCCGGTGCGCGCCGCCAAATAACCATGCAAGGCGGCGACGACCTGCGCGCCTTCGCCGACCGCCGCCGCGACGCGCTTGATCGATTTGGCACGGACATCGCCGATGGCGAACACGCCACGTTGCGTCGTCTCCAGCAAATGCCTATCGCCGCCCGCGTCTTCTCCGGTCAGAACGAAGCCCTTGCCGTCGAGCGCAACGCCGGAACCCGCAAGCCAATCGGTATTGGGTTCGGCGCCGATGAACAAAAACAAATGACGGATCGGCCGGCGAACCTCCTCACCGGTCGTCGCGATGCGCCAATGCACGGCGTCAAGCACGCCGTTCTTGCCTTCCAGCGCGCTGACCTGGGCCCTCGCCACAACTTCGATATTGCTCATCGCGGCGATACGGTCGACCAGATAGCGCGACATGGTTTCGGCAAGCCCCGGTCCGCGGACCAGCATCGACACCTTGGCGCCTTGGCTGGCCAGGAACACCGCGGCCTGGCCAGCCGAATTGCCGCCGCCGACCAGCGCCACTTCCTGGTTGCTGCAAAGTTTGCCTTCGAGCGGCGACGCCCAATAATGCACACATAGGCCTTCGAACTCGTGGAGGTTTTCGAGCGCAAGGCGCCGGTAACGCGCGCCGCTCGCGACCACCACGGAACGCGTGGTGACGCGTTCGCCGCCATGCAAATGCAGCGCAAAGCGGCCGCGGATGTCCGCCGGAGGAAGCAAACCGGAAACTTCGTCGGGGATCGCCATTTCGGCCCCGAATTTTTGCGCCTGATTGTAGGCCCGCGCCATCAGCGCAATGCCGGTAATGCCGGTCGGAAATCCAAGATAGTTCTCGATCCGGGATGAAGCGCCGGCCT
>CAWHBC010000024.1:0-6989 GCA_963827465.1 uncultured Alphaproteobacteria bacterium | reverse complement strand
CGGAATCCGGGAGGTCTTGATGAAAGTGATCCTTGCCCAACCCCGTGGTTTCTGCGCCGGCGTGGTGCGCGCCATCGAAATCGTCGAGCGGGCGCTGCAGAAATACGGACCGCCGGTCTATGTGCGTCACGAAATCGTGCACAACAAGCATGTCGTCGAAGGCCTCAAGGCCAAAGGCGCCCGTTTCGTCGAGGAACTGTCCGAGGTTCCCGCCAATGCGGTCACGATTTTCAGCGCCCACGGCGTCGCCAAGAGCGTCGAGGAAGAGGCCGCGTCGCGCAATCTGCCGGTCCTCAACGCGACCTGCCCGCTGGTCACCAAGGTCCATAACCAGGGCAAGCGCTATGTCGCCCAGGGCCGCCGCCTCATCCTCATCGGCCATGCCGGCCATCCCGAGGTCGAAGGCACGATGGGCCAGATCTCCGAGCCTGTGACGCTGGTGCAGACCGAGAACGACGTCGCCACGCTCGACATTCCCGCCGATACGCCGGTCGCCTATGTCACGCAGACCACGCTCTCGGTCGACGACACCCGCGGCATCATCGCCGCGCTGCATCAGCCGCTTCACCGACATGGTCGGCCCGGAGACGCGCGACATCTGCTACGCGACGCAGAACCGGCAAACCGCGGTGCGTGAACTCTCCGAGCTGGTCGACGTTATCCTCGTGGTCGGCGCCAAGAACAGTTCCAACTCCAACCGGCTGCGCGAAATCGGCGAGGAGGCCGGCACGCCGAGTTACTTGATCGCCGACGGCAGCGAACTCGATCCGGCGTGGTTCGATGACGCCAAGACCGTCGGCATCACCGCCGGCGCCTCGGCGCCGGAAGTCCTGGTGGAGGACGTGATCACCGCGCTGCGCCGGCTCGGTCCGGTCGATGTCAGCCAGCTGCACGGCCGGCACGAAACCATCGAGTTCCGCCTGCCGCCGGAATTGACCGGCGGCGCGACCGCGGGCCGCGTGACCGCGAAAGTCTAGATTACGAAGTCAGGTCTCTGGATTGAACGGTTAGCGGCGGCTGCGGCACTCACATACCTAAAGAAAAAGAGGATCTAGCCTTGGGTGTATCTCTGCGACAGAAAGTGAAGGTCGGCGCCTATGTGATGCGGCAGCGTCTGGCCGGGCGCAAGCGCTATCCGCTCGTGCTCATGCTGGAGCCGCTGTTCCGCTGCAATCTCGCCTGCACCGGCTGCGGCAAGATCGATTATCCGGACGCGATTCTCAACAAGCGCCTGTCGGTCGCAGGAATGCCTCGACGCGGTCGACGAATGCGGCGCGCCGATGGTCGCGATCCCCGGCGGCGAGCCGCTGCATCCACAAGGAGATCGGCGAGATCGTCGAAGGCATCGTCGCGCGCAAGAAGTTCGTGTCGCTGTGCACCAACGCGCTGCTGCTGGAAAAGAAGCTCCATCTGTTCAAGCCGTCGCCCTATCTGTTCTTCTCGGTGCATCTCGACGGCCTCAAGGAGCACCACGACAAGCGGTGTGCATGGACGGCGTCTTCGACATCGCGGTCGCCGCGATCAAGGCCGCCAAGGCCAAGGGCTTCCGCGTCAACGTCAACTGCACGATTTTCGACGGCCATCCGGCCGGAAGACATCGCCGCGTTCCTCGACCTCACCGACGGAGCTCGACGTCGGCGTCTCGATCTCGCCCGGCTACGCCTATGAGAGCGCGCCCGACCAGGAGCATTTCCTCAACCGCCGCAAGACCAAGGAACTGTTCCGCAAGGTCTTCGCGCTCGGCAAGGGCAAGAACTGGAATCTGCACGCATTCCGGCATGTTCCTCGACTTCCTCGCCGGCAACCAGGAATTCCACTGCACGCCGTGGGGCATGCCGACCCGCAACATCTTCGGCTGGCAGAAGCCGTGCTATCTGCTCGGCGAAGGCTACGCCAAGACCTTCAAGGAGCTGATGGAGACGACCGACTGGGATCGCTTACGGCACCGGCGGCTACGAAAAATGCGCCAACTGCATGGCGCATTGCGGCTACGAGCCGACCGCGGCGCAGGCGATGATGGATCATCCTCTGCAGGCGGCGATGATCGCCTGGTCGGCATCAAGACCGAAGGGCCGATGGCGCCGGAAATCTCGCTCGAGCATCAGCGCCCGGCGCAATACGTCTTCGACGGCCAGGTGCAGCTCACGCTGTCGCAAATGCGCGCCAACGAAGCGCGCGAGAAAGCGGCGAAAGCCGCTGCCAAGGACGCGGCTCAGACTTCGGCGAGCGCGGCGTAAGGCGTCATTCCGGTTCGGCTGGCCCAGATGGCCAAGCCTCTTCCATCACGCTTCCCGTCGCGCGCAATAACGCTGTTGCGATTGCGGTAAGCGCGTCAGCGCCACCCACATCCTACCCGCCTTCGTCGTTTGCGCCGGCGCTGATCAGCACGCGGCAGAGAGCCCAGGTGCCCTGCAGTCGCCGGATCATGGCAATCGATAGGCTGCGCTTGCGATCAGACTTCCGCGACACGTGTGCGAGTACCGATAAGCGGCTCCAGGTCCTTGCGCGATAGACCCTGCTGCTCCATGCGACATTCGATCGCCCTCGATTCGGATCGGGCGGATCCATTGGATAGGTTCGGCCTCATAGGCATCAATCAACGTCGCCAGAATATCGAGGCGATCGCCGTTCTTGGCGCCGATCTTTGCGCCCCGCAAATGTTCGGTCTCGGCCAATGCGTTCTCGCAGTCTGCCTTGGTACGGATCGGTTTCAATTCATCTTCCATACTTCACCTTCGAGACATCGATCCGGTCATAGTCCTTGTTTGACCCGAGCCATTTGATCCAAACGATGCTTCTTCCGAAATCGACAGGACCACGAGCCGATAAGCGTTGCCCTTTATGTTGAAGACGATGCGTTCGGCCGACACGATACTCGCAGTCGCATATGAACGCTTTACCTCCGCCGCGTTACGCCAATGCGCTTTTTTGGTTTCGTCGAACCAAGCGTCCAGAGCCGCTTTTACTGCAGGCTGGTCCCGCGCCTGCGAGCGACGCGACGAATCGCGTAAAGTTCGCCGGGCAATGATCCTCATGACGAACAATCTAACCTGCACCCATTTTGGGTGCAAGCCAGACTATCACATCCCCCACGCCACGCGCGCGCATTGCCGCTCTTGAGATTGCGGTAGCGCGCCAGCGCCCAGAGCGGGAAGAACTTCGCATAGCCGTGGTAGCGCAGGTAGAACACGCGCGGGAAACCCGTGGCGGTGTAGCGCTCCTCGTTCCAGAAACCGTCGGCGCCCTGGTTGTCGGCGAGGTATTTGATGCCGCGCGTCGACCGCCGGATGGTCGACCTCGCCGGCCGCCATCAGGCCGAGCAGCGCCCAGGCGGTCTGCGAGGCGGTCGACGGCGCTTTCTCGTAGCCTTTGTAGTCGAGCTTGTAGCTTGCGCCGTCCTCGCCCCAGCCGCCGTCCTCGTTCTGGATCGCGACGAGCCAGTCGACCGCCTTGCGCATTTCCGGCGCGTCGCGCGGCAACGCCCGCGGCGTTGAGCGCGCACAGCACCGACCACGTGCCGTAGATGTAATTCATGCCCCAGCGGCCGTACCACGAGCCGTCGGCAAGCTGCGTCTTGCGCAGATAGTCGACGGCGCGCGTCACCGCCGGGCTTTGCGTGTCGCCGAGCTGCGCCAGCATCGACAGGCAGCGCGCGGTGACATCCTCGGTCGGCGGATCGAGCAGCGCGCCGTGGTCGGCGAACGGGATATTGTTGAGATAATAGTATTCGTTGTCGGCGTCGAACGCGCCCCAGCCGCCGTTCTCGCTCTGCATGCCGACGATCCATTCGCGCGCGCGCTCGATCGCGGCGCGGTAGTCCGCCGCTTCGGTCCCCTGCTGCGGCCTGCCCTGCATGCGGTCCATCGCCATCGCCACCACCGCGGTGTCGTCGACGTCGGGATAATGCGGATTGGCGTATTGGAAGGCCCAGCCGCCGGGCCGCACATCGGGCCGCCGCGCGATCCAGTCGCCGCGCACGTCGAGCACCTGCATCGGCACCAGCCAATCGAGGCCGCGCTTGACCTCCGCCGCGACGCGCTCGCCGCCGGCCTCCAACAGCGCATGGCAGGCAAGCCCGGTGTCCCAGATCGGCGACACGCAAGGCTGGCAATAGGCCTCGTCGTCATGCACGACCAGAAGCTTCTCGATCGATTGGCGCGCGATGGCGCGCTGCGGATGATCGGCCGGATAGCCGAGCGCGGCATACATCATCACGCTGTTGGCCATCGCCGGAAAAATCGCGCCGAGCCCGTCCTCGCCGTTCAGCCGCTCGCCGACCCAGGTCGACGGCGCGATCGATGGCGCGCTGCCGCGTGCGCTTCGGAAACGCCGGCTCGGCGGCGCGCAGCACATTGTCGACGCCGCGGAAGAACCAGAACCACGACGCCTTCTGCTGCGGCGCCTTCGGCGTCGGCCCGAGCGATTGCGGCGGCTCGAGGAACAGTTCGCCGATCGCGACGCCTTTGGCGTTGACGCGCGCGCGGCTTCTTCGCCATCAGCACCAGTAGCGGCACGATCACGGTGCGGCTCCAATACGAAATCTTGTCGAGATGGAAGGGAAACCATTTCGGCAGCAGCATGATCTCGACCGGCATTTCCGGCACCGCGCGCCACGGCACGATGCCGTAGAGCGCGAGCAGGCAGCGGGTGAACACGTTGGCCCGCTCGGCGCCGCCGCGCAGCCGGATCGCCTCGCGGGCGCGGTGCATGTGCGGCGCTTGCGGCTCGTCGCCGATCATCTTGAGCGCGAAATAGGCCTTCACCGTCGCGCTCATGTCGAATTCGCCGTCGCGGAACAGCGGCCAGCCGCCATGCTGCGCCCTGGATGCGGCGCAGATAGACGGCGATTTTTTGCTCCAGCGCGGCATCGATCGGCTCGCCGAGATAGTGGCGCAGCAGCACATATTCGGCCGGAATGGTGGCGTCGGCCTCCAGCTCGAACAGGAAATGGCCGTCCGGCGCGCTGGCAGGCGAGCAGCGCCTGCGTTGCGGACATCGATATGTCGGTCGAGATCGATGTCGGCTCATGGACTGTGGCGCACTTGGCGTTGCATGGCGATCAGCTCGGCGGCGCGATTGCCGGAGCGTATCGCGCCTTCGATGGTCGCCGGCAAGCCGGTATCGGTCCAATCGCCGGCGAGCACGAGATTGCGCCAGGCCGTCGCCGCGCCCGGCCGCTTTAAGTCCTGCGCCGGCGTGGCGGCGAAAGTAGCGCGGCGCTCGCGCACGATCTGCCATGGCGGCAAACGGTCGGCGCGTCGGCAGCCCGGTCACGCCTGCGACCTCCGCCCAGATCGTCTTGGCCAATTCCTCGCGCGGCGTATCGACCAGGCGGTCGCCGGCGCTGATGGTCACCGATACCCGGCCCGGGAAAACGAAAATCCATTCCACCGTGCCATTGATGACGCCGAGGATCGGCGGCTGGCCGGCCGGCGGATCGATCCTGAAATGCGCGTTGACGATGGCGCGAAACTCGTTCGGCGCGCTCAAGCGCCGCGGACCAGCGAAGCGGCGGTATAAGGCGGCACCGCGAGGATGACGGCGTCTGATTCCGCCAGTGCAACGGTCTCGCCGCCGAAATCGAGCGCGTCGACCCGCTGCGTGCCGAAACGATGCGCGCGAAGCTGTGCTCGAGCCGCACCTGCGCGCCGCGCCGTTGCAGCAGCGCCAGCGCCGGCTCGATCAGCGTCGCGCTCAAGCCGTCGCGCGCGACCAGCGGCCGGCAGGCGCGGCCGCCGGCGGCAAGCGTTTCGCGGATCACCGCGGCGGCAAGCTTGGCCGAGCCGTGCGGCGGATCGATATTGAGCGCGGCGAGCAAGAACGGCTCGACCAGCCGCCAATACAGCGGCCCTTTGGCAGGCAATGATCTCGTCGATTGTCTTGCCCGGCCGGCGGCCACAGCAACCGCACCAGCGCCAGATAGTCGAGCGCGCGGGTGCCCGGCACCCGCCGCGCGGCATCGAAAATCCACCACGGCACGCGGCCGTCGTTCAGCCGCAACGTCCAGCGCTCGCGCACTTGCCAAGATCGACAAACTGAAACTCGGCCGCCGCGCGGGCCGATCAGCCGATCCGCGGCGCCGACCTCGCGCAGATAATCGAGCGCCGCGCGATTGCCCGACAGCAACAGATGATTGCCGTTGTCGATGGTCATGCCGACCGCGGCGTCGTGATAGGAGCGGCAGCGGCCGCCGGCAAACGCGGTCGCCTCGTGCACGACCACGTCATCGCCGCGCGCGGAGAGCTTCAGCGCAGCCGACAGCCCGGCAAGCCCGGCGCCGATGATGTGGACGGTGCGGCTCATCGCAAAATTGACATCAGAACAGATTGCGCAACACGATCCAAAGTATCTTGGCGCGCGGCAAACGCACCGGCGCGCGCGGCGGCGCAAAGCCTCGCGCGATCAATTGGTCGAGAATGAGGCGATAGGCCTGCGCCATGATGCGCGGCGCCCGCACCGCCCGCCGCGGGCATTGCGCCATGTTGGCTGCGGCTTGCGCGAACTCGGCTTTCGCCAGCGCGACGAGCGTCTCGCAGGCTTCGCCGAGCATCGGATTGGCCAGCACCGTCGCCGGGTCGGTGCTGATGATGCCGGCATCGCGCAGCGCCTCGCGCGGCAGATAGAGGCGTCCCAGCGACGCATCCTCGTCGAGGTCGCGCAGGATTTGGTCAGCTGCAGCGCGCGGCCGAGATGATGGGCGAGCGCCAGGCCGGGTCGCGCTCCATGCCGAACACCCGCACCGACAGCCGTCCGACGGCGCAGGCGACCCGGTCGCAATAAAGGTCGAGTGTCGCCATGTCGGGGGCGCGGATGTCGGAGACCACGTCCATCTCCATGCCGGCGATGACAGCGAGGAAATCGCCATGCGCGAGATCGAAATTGCGGAATGGCTTGCGCAAGCCCCAACAGATGCGGCTGCGCCAAGCCGCCATAGAGCGCGGCGAGATCGCTGCGCCAGCGTTCGAGCGCGGCGCTTCTTTCGTCGCGCG
>CAWHBC010000023.1:0-33984 GCA_963827465.1 uncultured Alphaproteobacteria bacterium | reverse complement strand
TGGGCCCGGGAGGACTCGAACCTCCAACCAAGCGGTTATGAGCCGCTAGCTCTGACCATTGAGCTACGGGCCCGCCAAGACTGCCGGCAAAGACTGCCGGCAAAGATACGGCGCGAGGTGACACGCCGAACGACACTATATATGGCGTTCAATCTTGCCGGCTTAGCAGAAACACCGCCTGTTCGCCGAATAAATTCCAGAACCACCAGGGCATTTTCAGCCGCATCCGGCGGCCCCAGGCATTGAGCGCAACGGCCTGCTCCATCCGGGCGCCGGCGGCGAGGCAGAGCTCCCGGAAGTCCTTGATGCTGCAGAAGTGAATATTCGGCGTTTCGTACCACGCATAAGGCAAATTGCGCGTATGCGGCATGTGCCCGCCAAAGAACAGCTGCAAGCGAATGCGCCAATGGCCAAAATTCGGGAACGAAACAATGGCATGGCGGCCGATGCGCAGCATATGCTCAAGGACCGCGCGCGGCCGGCGTGTCGCTTGCAAAGTCTGCGACAGGATGACGAAATCGAAGCCGTCGTCGGGATAATCTTCGAGGTCGGTATCGGCGTCGCCTTGCACGACGGCGAGCCCCTTGGCGACGCATTCGTTGACGCCCTCACGGGACAGTTCGATGCCGCGGCCGTCGACGCCGCGGCTTTCAAGCAGCCGCAACAGTTCGCCGTCGCCGCAGCCGACGTCGAGCACGCGCGCGCCCCGCTCCACCATGTCGGCAACAACCAGCAAGTCGACGCGCGAGCCGCCGGGGCCGCGCGCCGCCTCCGCCATGGTCAGGTCGTATTTAAGACGCGACAGCATCGATCATTACCTCGCCGGCAGCCCGCGGGCTTTGGCCGCGCCCTCGAGAAAGCCGCGCACGATCGCGAAAAATTCCGGCTCGTCGAGCAGAAACGCGTCGTGGCCCTTGTCGGTCGTGATCTCGGCAAACGACACGCGCGCGCCCGCGGCATTGAGCGCGTGCACAATGGCGCGCGATTCCGAGGTTGGAAACAGCCAATCGCTGGTAAACGAAATCACGCAGAACCGGGTCGGCGTGCCGCGGAAGGCCCCGGCCACCACGCCGTCATAGTCGTCGGCGAGATCGAAATAGTCCATGGCGCGGGTCAGGTAGAGATACGAATTGGCGTCGAACCGCTCGACGAAGGTGATGCCCTGGTGGCGCAGATAGGATTCCACCTGAAAATCCGCGTCGAACGAGAAGGTCGGATTGTCGCGATTCTGAAAGCGGCGGCCGAATTTGCGGTGCAACGCGGCGTCGGACATATAAGTGATGTGCGCGCCCATGCGCGCCACCGCAAGGCCGCGCCGGGGATTGATGCCGTCGGCGAAATAGCGCCCACCGCGCCAATCCGGATCGGCCATCACGGCTTGGCGGCCGACTTCGTGAAAAGCGATATTTTGCGCCGAGTGCCGGGTCGCGGCGGCAATCGGCAGGGCCGCGAAGACGCGATGCGGATAGCTCGCCGCCCATTGCAGCACCTGCATGCCGCCCATCGAGCCGCCGGCGACCGCAAACAGCGATTCGATGCCGAGATGGTCGAGCAGCATCGCTTGCGCGCGCACCATGTCACGCACGGTAATGACCGGAAAATCGAGGCCCCATGGCATGCCGGTCGCCGGATTGGTCGACGCCGGTCCCGATGAGCCCATGCAGCCGCCGACAACGTTGGGGCAGATGACGAAATAGCGCTCGGTGTCGATAGGCTTGCCCGGGCCGACCATGGTCTCCCACCACCCCGGCTTGCCGGTGACCGGATGATCGTTGACGGCGTGCTGATCGCCGGTCAGGGCATGGCAAACGAGCACCGCATTGCTGCGGTCGGAATTGAGCGCGCCGTAGGTCTGGTAGGCGATCTGCAGCGGGGCAAAATCGAGCCCGGCGTCGAGGTGCAGCGGCCTGGTCGCGGCAAAACGGACCACGGGCGAATGCGGCTCATCCGCCTCGCGGGCGCGGTCGGCAAGGTCAAGCGTGGCGCTGACGTCGGCCATAAATCCAGTCCCTGATGCCGCGCTTCCCCGGCGTGGCTCGCCGCCAAGTTCCGGACGGCGGCCAAAGCCGCGTAGATAGGCGGCTTGCGCCGGGAGTCAATGTTTTCTTTGCTTTCAGCCCCTACGGCACCTATCAATCGGGCTAATGACCGGGTCAGCCAATGCCGAAACCGCCGCGCCAAAAGGACATTTCCCTCGCCGATATTCGCCACGAGATCGACCGCATCGACGAGCAGATGCACGAACTCCTGATCGAGCGCAGCCAGATCATCGACCGGTTGATCGCGGTGAAGAAATCCGAAGAAACCGGTTCGGCCTTCCGGCCCGCGCGCGAGGCCGACATGATGCGGCGGCTGGTGCGGCGGCATCGCGGCAACCTGCCCCTCGATACGGTCGAGAGCATTTGGCGCGTCATCATTGCCACCTTTACTTACGTGCAGGCGCCATTCGCGGTCCATGCCGACCTGTCGGCGGGCGATGCGCTGATGCGCGATTCAGCGCGTTTCCATTTCGGCTTCACGGTACCCTTCGTACCGCATATGGGAGCGTCGAGCGTCGTCGAGGCGGTGACCGCGTCGAAAGGCGATCTCGGTCTCATTCCCGCCTTTGCGGTCGGAAGCTCGGGGCCGTGGTGGGCTGCCCTTGAATTCACGGCCGCGCCCAAAATCATCGCCCGGCTGCCCTTCGTCGAACGAGCCGATCACCCGGCCGCCTTACCGGCGTTCGTGGTCTCCCGCGCCGCGGCCGACACCATGGTTACCGAGACCGAAGTCTGGAGCCTGCGGGTGTCCGGCTGGAGCGCAGCCGCCGTCAACGCGACCGCGGCGTTTGCCGACGTCATCGCCGTCCCCGACCGCGCTTTCGACGGCGCGGCGCTGCTCGTCTCCACGGAGCGCGGCGGCATCGACGCCGTCACCGCGGCGCTTCTGAAGCTCGGCGCCTCGATCCGCTCCTCGGCCCTCGTCGGCAGCCACGCAACCCGCTATACGGTGCCGGCCAAGAGCCCTTCCTCCCCCTGAAACGGGGAGCAAATGGAGAAGGTCCGGAGTAGCCGATAATGAGCGCGATGCGTCCAGTGCCGCGACCCGGCGTGCTTGAGATCGAGGCCTATGTGCCCGGCAAGAGCACGGCGCCCGGCGTCGCCAAAATCTACAAGCTGTCGTCGAACGAGACGCCGCTCGGCCCCAGTCCGCGCGCCATCGCCGCGTTCAAGGCCTGCGCGGATAATCTCGAGGACTATCCCGACGGCGCGGCGAGCGATCTGCGCGAGGCGATCGGCCGCGCCTTCGGCCTCGATCCCGAGCGGATTATCTGCGGCTCGGGCTCGGACGATCTGTCTGCATCTCTTGGCGCACGCTTATCTCGTCGACGGCGACGAGGCGATCCACACCACGCACGGATTTCTGATCTATCCGATCGTGACGCTCGGGGCGGGCGCGAAACCGGTCGTGGCGCCGGAGAAGAATTTCACCGCCGACGTCGACGCGATCCTCGCCGCGGTGACGGAGAAGACGAAGATCGTCTTCCTCGCCAATCCGAACAATCCGACCGGCACCTGCCTGTCGTTCGACGAGGTCAAGCGGCTGCATCGCGGCCTGCCCGGCAACGTTCTCCTGGTGCTCGACGCCGCCTACGCCGAATATGTCCGGCGCAACGACTACGAAGCCGGCATCGAGCTCGTCGCGACCTCGCGACAATGTCGTGATGACGCCGCACGTTTTCGAAGATTCACGGCCTGGCGGCGCTTCGCCTCGGCTGGATGTTCGGCCCGGCCCACATCGTCGATGCCGATCAACCGCATTCGCGGCCCGTTCAACGTCACCGGGCCGGCGATCGCCGCCGGCATCGCCGCAATCGAGGACGTCGAGCATCAGGAACACGCGCGCGAGCACAATACGCGCTGGCTCGATTGGCTGACGAGCGAGATCGGCAAGCTCGGTCTCGAAGTGACGCCGAGCGTCGCCAATTTCGTGCTGATCCATTTTCCGGAAACCAAGGGCCGCACCGCCAAGGATGCGGACGCCTTTCTCACCGCACGCGGGCTCATTTTGCGGCAGACCACGGCCTATAAGCTGCCGAACGCGCTGCGAATGACGGTCGGCACGGAAGAAGCCAACCGGCTCGTCGTCGCGGCGCTCAGGGAATTTCTGGCCAAGCCGGCGTGACGCCGTGAGCAACACCCGCACCGCTGTTCAATCGCCTGGCGCTGATCGGCGTCGGCCTGATCGGCTCGTCGATCGCGCGGGCGGCGCGCACGCAGGGCGCGGTGCGCGAACATCGCCGCGACCGCCCGCTCGGCAGGCGACGCGGCGCCGCGTCGCCGAGCTCGGGCATCGCCGATCAGGTCGCTCGACACAAACGCCGCCGCGGTCGCCGGCGCCGACCTCGTCATCGTCTGCGCACCGGTCGGCGCCTGCGGCGACATCGCCAGGGAGATCGCGCCCGCATCTTAAGGCCGGAGCGATCGTCTCCGATGTCGGCTCGGTCAAGGGTGCGATCGTCCGCGACATGGCGCCGCATCTGCCGGCCGCCGTGCATTTCGTGCCGGCCCATCCGGTCGCCGGCACCGAGCATTCGGGGCCCGATGCCGGCTTTGCCGAGCTGTTCGTCAACCGCTGGTGCATTCTCACGCCGCCGGAAGGACACCGATCCCGATGCCGGTCGAACGGCTTGCCGCGCTTCTGGCGCACGCTCGGCGCCAATGTCGAGATCATGTCGGCCGCAGCATCACGACCTGGTGCTGGCCATCACCAGCCATCTGCCGCATTTGATCGCCTATACCATCGTCGGCACGGCCGACGAACTCGCGGATGTGACGCGATCCGAAGTCCTCAAATTCTCGGCCGGCGGGTTTCGCGACTTCACCCGCATCGCCGCGTCCGACCCGACGATGTGGCGCGACGTTTTCCTCGCCAACAAGGAGGCGGTGCTCGGAAATGCTCGGCACCTTCAACGAGGATCTCGCGACGTTGACGCGCGCGATCCGCCGTGGCGACGGCGAGAGCCTTGTTCGATGCATTTCACCCGCACGCGCGCCATCCGCCGCGGCATCGTCGAAATCGGCCAGGATTCGGCCGCGCCGGATTTCGGCCGCTCGCATCCGAAGCTCCAGCCGCTGCCGCGGCCTTACGCCGTTTCAGACGAAAATTAGTGCCCGATCGCTTTTGCCTCAGCGCGCCTTGACCGTCAGCGCTTCTTCGACCGCGCCGCGCAAGCTCGGCAAGCGTGAACGGCTTTGTAATCACGTCGTGGATAATGGCGTCGAGCCCGTGGGCGCGCTCGCGCTGATCGGCATAGCCCGTCATCAAGCAAAATTGTCAGATCGGGATAGTCGCGCGCCACGGCAAGCGCCAGCGCGATGCCGTCCATGATCGGCATGCGGATGTCGGTGAGCAGCAGATCGAAACGGCCGTCGTCGCGCTTGAGCAAATCGAGTGCGTCGCTGCCGTCGACATGCGGTCTTGACGTCGTGGCCGGCGCCCGTCAACGCCCGCGCGCACATGGCGCATAGAGCCTCTTCATCTTCGGCGATCAGGATGCGAGCCATGGTCAGCGTGTCCCGGCCAAAATGTCGTTGCGATTGACGAAACGCACCACCACGTCGTGGGCATCCGGCGGCGGCGAAGCGAGCCGGGTGTGGAAGGCGACGCCTTGGCCCGCCGGCAGCGACGGTGTGCGGCGGCACCGCCGTCCAGGAATAGATCTCCTGTCGCGCGGCATTGCGTACGGCAAAGCGCAGATGCGGCACGATCTTCGGTCTTGCCGGTGATATTGACGATATTGCCGCCGATCACCAGGATCGGCACGCCGTCATGCTGCTCGGTCGTGGTGGCGAGGCCGTCGAAATCGAGCCCGCGCACGTTCACCGGCATTCCGAGCCAGGCATAGAACGAAGCGGTCTGCGGCATGGCGCGGACGAAATCGCCGCGCCAGCCGACGACGATCGCGTTGGCGACAATCAGCGCCAGGATGGCCGACTGCAGCCGCGACAGCGGCCATTGCCAGCGCGAGGCGCTTGTCTCGCCGCGGATAGCGCCGGGCGGCGATGGTCTCGATGTCTTCCGAGCGGTTCGGAGCATTCGGCGCCTCGGCGCTCCGGCCTCGATTTCGATGGGCGAAAGCCCCGCCCTCCGGCTCGGTCGGGCGCGATCGGCGGCGATTCCACCTCGACGGGCGCTTCCTCGGCCACGAGCCGCATTCTCTGGCGCCGCCTCGTCGCATCGCATCGGCAGCGCCTTGCGCCGGCCGCCATCTGGGCCGATGGGCGGACTTCGGGGCCGGCGCCGTGAGCCAAATCGGCGCGCTCCGCCCGCGGCGAAGCGGGCAGCCTCCTCGGCGGCGCGCTCCGCGCGGCGACTTTCGCCACGGCCTCATCCGCAGCGCCCGGACCGGCGCCAGGGCCTCGGCGGCGGCGATAAGCTTCTCCTTGTGGGGCAGTTCGGCCTGCCAGACCGTGCGGCAGCGCACGCAACGCACCCGGCGGCCGTCCGGCCGCAGGCTTGCCACGTCGACATCGTAGGATGTAGCGCAGTTGGGGCAGACGATCAGCATGGCGGTCATATCGGCGAATCAGGAGCGCGGCACCTTTGGGCGCACCCTATCAGGCGATCCGTTAACGGATTGGAAACCAAACCGGCCCGGGAGCCCGCCCTGCCAGGGGATGCTAAGTTATCGGCGGGACCGGCGAATCAGGCCGCGGACCAGCCATCGGCACGGGGCCACGCGTGGGGTTTGATCGGAGGACCGCGTGATCCGATTCGAGAATGTCGGCTTGCGCTATGGGCTCGGCCCGGAGATCCTGCGCGACCTCAGCTTCCGCATCGACGGCCGTTCCTTTCAGTTCCTCACCGGCCCGTCCGGCGCCGGCAAGACCTCGCTGCTGCGCATGATTTTCCTGTCGCTCAAGCCGACGCGCGGGCTGATTTCCATGTTCGATTTCGACACCGCGGCGCTGAGCAAGGACGACCGCGCGACGCTGCGCCGCCGCATCGGCATCGTGTTCCAGGATTTCCGCCTGCTCGATCACATGACCACTTACGAGAACGTGGCCCTGCCGTTGCGCGTGCTCGGCCAGGACGAGGCGAGCTACCGCGCCGAAGTCGTCGAACTGCTGCAATGGGTCGGGCTCGGCGAACGCATGTCGGCTTTGCCGCCGGTGCTTTCCGGCGGCGAAAAGCAGCGCGCCGCGATCGCCCGCGCCGTGATCGCGCGCCCGCAACTTTTGCTCGCCGACGAGCCGACCGGCAATGTCGATCCGAATCTCGGTCAGCGCCTGCTGCGGCTGTTCATCGAGCTCAACAAATCGGGCACCTCCGTCGTCATCGCCACGCACGACATTGCGCTGATGGACGAGTACGACGCCCGCCGCCTGGTGCTGCACGAAGGACGCCTGCATGTCTACGATTGAGCCGGTCGAACGCCATGGCGGAGCCGTGGGACGCCGCAGCGCCGGTCGCCGGCGCGGTTCTCATGGCGCAGCAGCCGCCGACACCGATCGTGCCGCGCGGCTCGATTGCCGGCCGCTCGCTGACCGCCGTCGTCGCCATTATGACCTTCCTCGCCGCGCTGACGGCCGGAGCGGTGATGATGGTGGTCGACCTCGGCGAGCGATTGGCAGTCGGCGGTCGGACGCGAAGTCACCATCCAGGTCCGGCCGGTGTCCGGCCGCGACATCGAAGCGGACGTGCGCACCGCCGTCGCGGTGGCGCGCGGCACTGCCGGCATCGCCGACGTCCGCGCCTACAGCAAAGAGGAATCGGAACGGCTCGTCGAACCGTGGCTCGGCTCCGGTCTGTCGCTCGAACGAATTGCCGATACCGCGCATGATCGTCGTCAAGCTCGCGTCAGGCGCCATCGCCGGATTTTTCCGGCTTGCGCGCGGCGCTTGCCGCACGGGTGCCCAGCGCCAGCCTCGACGATCACCGCGGCTGGATCGATCGCATGCGCGACATGGCGGAGGCCGTGGTCGTGGTCGGCATCGCCATTCTTGACGCTGGTCGTCATCGTAACCGTGCTTTCGGTCACCTTCGCGACCCGCGGCGCCATGGCCACCAACCGGCCGATCGTCGAGGTGCTGCATTACGTCGGCGCCACCGACGGCTTCGTCGCCAGCCAATTTCAGCGCCATTTTCTGTTGCTCGGCTTCAAGGGCGGCGCCATCGGCGGCGGCATCGCTTTGTTGCTCTTTGGCATCCTGGGCGCGGCGAGCGCTGGCTGTCCGGCAGCGCCGGGGGCGAGGAAGCGACGGCTTTGTTCGGCAGCTTTTCCGTAGGCGCCGCCGGCTATCTCGCCATCATCGTCCTGATCGTGCTGATGGCCATGGTGACCGCGTCTGACCTCGCGCCGCACCGTCAACCAGACGCTGGAATCCATCGATTGAGGGGCCGCAAATTGCGCCGAAATCGCCGCTTGCAAGTTCGCAATCGTGCCGAGAATTGCGGGTATATTTCGCTATAGGTCTCGATTCTGGCAATGCCATTTGGCGCGAGGGACGCGCGCGCGATGCTCAGCCTTAAGGGCGCGGTCAGAACGCGGCGCATCAGGTCGGTCGCCCTGAAGCTCGTAGTGCTTTGTGCGCTCACTGCTGCTGACCTTGGCTTTGCCGGATTCATCTGGCTCTTGCCCAGCCGCCAAGTTGCGCTCGACGGCAACGCCGACGGCATCGTGGTGCTGACCGGCGGCACCTCCCGGGTCAGCGACGCGCTGGAACTGCTCGCCTCCGGCCGCGGCAAAAGGCTCTTGATCACCGGCGTCAATCCGGACACCACGACCGGCGATATCGCGCGCGAGGTCGTCAGCTACAACAAGCTGCTGGCCTGCTGCGTCGATCTCGATTATTCCGCGCTGAACACCTACGGCAACGCCGTACAGGCGCGGCGCTGGGCGATGGCGCACGGCTTCCATTCGCTCATCGTCGTCACTTCGGCCTACCATATGCCGCGCGCGCTTGCCGAACTCTGCACATCAGTTGCCGGACGACACGCTGATTCCGTTCCCGGTCGTGTCCGACCGGCTGCGTGTCGAGCCGTGGTGGTCGAGCGGCGACACCACCAGGCTGGTGCTGTCGGAATATCTCAAATACCTTGCCGCCAAAGTGCGCATGCGGCTCGATTCCTTCGACACCAGCGAATTGGCGACATCCACAATCCGCCGAGCGTGAAGACGCCGCCTTCGCTCACAGGATTTCCGTGACCCGTTCAGTTCGCGATTTACATCCGGTCGCTCGTCTTCAATGTGCTGTTCTATGTCAATTTGATCGCGCACATGATCGTGGCGCTGCCGACGTTGGCGCTGCCCTATCCCTGCCTGCGCGTCTTCATCCGCTCCTACGCGCGCACGAGCCTGTGGCTGCTAGCGCGTCGTCTGCGGCACCAAGGTGGAATGGCGCGGCATCGAGACAAATCCCGCACGGGCCCGTGCATCGTCGCCTGCAAACACCAATCGCTTGTGGGAGACGTTTTCGCTTTACGCGGTGCTCGACGATCCGGTTTACGTTCTCAAGCGCGAATTGATGTGGCTGCCGCTGTTCGGCTGGTACATGCGCAAAGCCGGGCTTATTCCGATCGACCGCAGCGCCGGCATGGCGGCGCTGGCGCGCATGACGGCGCGGGCGCGGCAGGCGCTCACGGCGCTCGCCCGCGCCAGCTCGTTATTTTTCCCGAAGGCACGCGGCGGCCGCCCGGCGCCGAGCCGAGCTACAAGCCCGGCATCGTCCATCTTTACAACAAGGCCGGCGTGCCCTGCGTGCCGCTGGCGCTCAATTCCGGCGTCTGTTCTGGCCGCGCCGATCGTTGCTGCCGCTTGCCCGGCACGATTGTCGCCGAAGTCTTGGATCCGATCCCGCCCGGCCTCGACAAAAACACGTTCTTCAGCCGGCTGCAGGACGCCATCGAGACCGCAAGCGCGCGGCTCCTCCGGGAAGCGGAGGACGGCGCTGAAGATCATCGGGCCGTTACCTGATCGCCGACGCCCGGCTGACCGAACGCCCGATTGCAGATTGCGCGGCGAGCAAATGCAAATCGCTCTCGCGATAGCCGAGCGCCTCCAGCGCCTGCACCGTCTCCAGCACGTAATCGCGATTGGGCCCCGACTTGCCGTGGCCCTGCCGCACGTGATGCAGGCTCTCGGCGAGCGTCAGCCGGCCGGCATATTGCACATGGCTGCGATCGACGATGTAGCACAGCGCCCGCACCCGCCGCCGCGTCGCATCCTCAAGCGCGATCTGCCGCATGATTTCCAAATAGACCGTCGTGACCTGCTCGCGACCGCGCAAATAGGCGATGGTTTCCGCACGCGCTCGCGGCGGCGACCCGATAGGCGATGCCGCGGCACATGCCGCCGCGATCGAGGCCGAGCACCAGGCCGGGCCGCTCCGGCGTACCGCGATGAACGAAGGAATAGACGCAAAGCGCCCGGTGCAGGCCAATCAGCCGCGCCGGAACCCGCTCGAAAAAGCAAAGCCCGGACGCCACATCAGCGAGCCATAGCCGAATACCCAGAGATCGCCGCTTTCGTGCTCCGCGGTCGTGTGCATCGCCTCGTTATGACTTGGCTCGATGACTGGGCCCTGTTATTGACTTGGGCCCGTTATTGACTGGCCCTTTAGTTTGTCGCTCGCCTAACAGGATGAGAACGGCGGCACAATGGCGCCCTCTTTCGAAGGCCATAACGGGCGATGTCCGGCGAATCCCCGCTCAGCATGATGCGTTCCGCGCCGCCGCGCCTGCGCAAGCGGCCGGCCAAGGCGCGCCGCGGCGCGGCTGTGGCTCATCCTGGCGCTTGTCGCTCGTCCTCATCGTCCTCGCCGCTCGGCTTGAGCTGGGGCTGGTACCTCGCGGCTTCGATCGCCGACCGCACGCTTGGCCGGGCTGGGTGGAGCGAGAGGCCAAGCTCGGCCGGGTCTATGCGTGCGGTTCGCAGAGCATCGGCGGCTTTCCCATTCCGCATCGTCACCCGCTGCGACAAGGCGGCGGCCACGTTCAACAGCAACAACCCGCCGTTCGATCTCACGGCGACCGGATGTCACCTTCTCGGCCGCGCTTTACCGTCCGACGCTGTTGCATGGCGACATCACCGGCCCGTCACGCTGGCCGATCCGGGCCAGCCGCCGATCTTCGTCGCCAATTGGTCGCGCGCGCAATTGGACCTGCTCGGCCTGCCGCCGGAGCCCGCAAGGCATATCCGTGAGCCTCACGAAGCCGCGGCTCGATCGCGTCGCCGGCCCCGGCATGCCGGCATGATCTTTCAGGCCGACAGCGCCGACGTCGACGGCCGCATCATCCAGGGCTCGGCGCGCAGCAACCCGGTGATCGAAGCCACCGGGCACTTCGACAGCGGCGCGGCGCCGAGCTTTCATCCGTTGCTCGCCGCTCCGCTGCAGGGCGACATCGACGCGGTCATGCGCGGCTTTAAGGATTTCTCGCCAAAGCCCTGGCGCGTGCTGTTCCGCGAAATGCAGGCTTCCGGCGGCGATATCGACATCAAATCCTTCCGCATCGCGCGAACCGACGCCATCGTCCTCGGCACCGGGAACGCTGACCGTAAACGAGCACGGCCGGCTCGATGGGGTCGTCAACGTCACCGTCGCCGGCATCGAAAACATCGTGCCGCTTTGGGCATCGATCAGTTGATCGGGCAAGGCATCGACAAGCTCACCGGCGGCAGCGGCTCGCCCGATCGCGGGCTCAACGCGCTCGACCGGCTGGTGCCGGGCCTTAGCGGCGTCGTCCGCAGCCAGACCAATTCGAATCCTGATCGACAACATCAAAAATATGGGCCAGCCGACCGAGATCGACAAAAAGCCGGCCGTGGCGCTGCCGCTGCGCGTGGCCGACGGCGTGATCTATCTCGGCATCATTCCGGTCGGCGTGGTGCCGGCGCTGTTTTGAGGTAGAGCTTTCTCGGCGACGTTTTCGATCGGCGGAAATTTGAATAGCAAAGGATCGGAGGTGGCCGCTCTCAAGCCCATTCCCATTTTCGACGGCCATAACGACGTGCTGTTGCGGCTGCATCGGCGCGCCGGCGCGGAGGCGGTCGAGTGCCTTTCTGCAAGGCGAGGACAAAGGCCATCTGGATTTGCCCAAGGCGCGCAAGGGCGGGTTTGCCGGCGGCCTGTTTGCGATCTTCGTGCCGTCGCCGAAACGCGACAACAGCTCCGGCAGCCAAACGGCACCGCAAGACGGCGCCGGCGTCATCGGCAGCGACCCCGCGCCGCCCGCGGTCGATGCGGCGGAGGCGCAGCGGACCGTCTTTGCCATGGTCGCGCTGCTTTACCGGATCGAGCGCGAATCGCAGGGCCGCGTTCGCGTCTGCCGCAATGCCGGCGATATCGAAAGCTGCCTCGCCGACGACGCGCTGGCGGCGGTGCTGCATATCGAGGGCGCCGAAGCGATCGACGTGAATTTCGAACTGTTGGACGTGCTCCATGCCGCGGGCTTGCGCTCGCTCGGTCCGGTCTGGAGCCGGCCGAATTTGTTCGGCTACGGCGTGCCGTTCCGCTGCCCGTCCTCGCCCGACATCGGGCCCGGCCTGACCGATCTCGGCAAGGCGCTGATCGGCGCCTGCAACCGCCTGCGGATTTTGATCGATCTGTCGCATCTGAACGAACGCGGGTTCTGGGACGTCGCCGAACTCAGCACCGCGCCGCTGGTCGCCACCCACTCCAATGCGCATGCCATCAGCCCGCATTCGCGCAATCTGACCGATCGGCAATTGGCCGCGATCCGGGAAATCCGGCGGCCTGGTCGGCGTCAATTTCGCGACTGCGTTTCTGCGTCCGGACGGCCGCCACGACAAGGACACGCCGATCGAGCTGATCGTCCGGCATGTCGATCACCTGCTCGAACATTTGGGCGAGGACGGCGTCGGATTTGGCTCCGATTTCGACGGCGCCATGATTCCGGCCGAACTCGGCGACGCGGCGGGCTTGCAAATTCTGGTGCAGGCGCTGCGCGCAGCACGGCTTCGGCAAGCCGCTGATCGAGAAATTGTGCTTTCGCAATTGGCTGCGCGTGCTTGGCGCGAACGTGGGAAGTGACACCAAGAAAATAGAGCTGCGCCATTTAGCGCTTGCGCCCTTTGCGCTCATGCCATCCGACCTGCGCGTCGGGCACCGAGTCGGTCGAGGCAAAATACGGCTTGATGTCGAGCAGCGGCGTGTTGTCGAGGCAGTCGAGACCGACCACCGAAAGCGCTGTTGCCGTCGATGCGCGAGCAGCCGCGCGACCGAGGCCGCGATCGGGTTCGGCCGCGCCGGCGAGCGCAGCGCGAAGGTGCCGCGGCGGTCGGTGTAATGGCGCGGCGACTGCACCAAAAGATCGCGCCGCGCCTTGTCCATCCAGTACAGCAATAGCACGTGACTGACGGTTTCCAGCCCGGTCAGGCCCTCGGCCCAACGCGGATCGAGCTCGATGGTGCAGACCGCGTCCGACTCGCGCGCGTTCTTCGGGCAATCCTCGCGGCGGTTCCACGGCGTGCGGATGCGCCCGATATAATAGAGCGAGGCGTCGAAATGGTCTCGGCAGCGCGGCCGCGACGTTCGCCCTCGCGCAGCCCGTACCAGTCGTCGGACGATGCCGCGTCCGCGCGCCTGGTCTCTGGATTGGGCGTTTTCGGCCATGGCCGCAAAGTGGCACGCGCTTCCCGCAACTCGCCAGCGCACGCGCAGCCAACAATTCCCACGTGGGCCAAATCCCCTCGCCAATGGGCTACTTGCCCCGTTTTGCTTAATCATATAAAGATATCTTTATATGATGTCCTGATAGGCTGCGGCACGGATGGCGCCGGGAATCGCGCAATGACTACATGAGCAACTGACTTTCGCCGCGACTGACCGGAACGCTCAAAGCCGCGGGCGAAGCGACGCGGCTTGCGCATCCTGGCGCTGCTTGCGGAGGCCGAACTGACCGTCTCCGACCTCACCGACATTTTGCGCCAGTCGCAGCCGCGGCTGTCGCGTCATTTGCGGCTGTTGGCCGAGGCGGGTCTGGTCGAGCGTTTCCGCGAAGGCTCGTGGGCCTTCTTCCGCCTGGCCGAGCGCGGCGGCGGCGCCGAAATCGCCCGCGTCTTGATCGCGCCGGCTCGATGCCGACGATCCGATCATCGTCCGTGACCGCGAGCGGTTCGACCGCGGTGCGCGCCGCGCGCGCCGCCGCCGCGCAAAATTACTTCCGCCGCCACGCCGCCGAATGGGACCGCATCCGCAAGCTCCACGTCGCCGACGCCGCCGTAGAAGACGCCATCCGCGCCGCGCTCGCCGACAAGCCGATCCGCGCGCTGCTCGATCTCGGCACCGGCACCGGGCGCATGCTCGAACTGTTTGCCGGCGATATCGAGCGCGGCCTCGGCCTCGATCTGTCGCTCGACATGCTGGCGCTCGCCCGCGCGCGGCTCGACCGCGCCGGCTTGAAGCATTGCAGCGTCCGCCAGGGCGACATCTACGACCTCGCTTTGCCGCGCAATTCCTTCGACGTCGTCATCGTCCATCAGGTGCTGCACTTCCTCGACGACAGCGCGCACGCCATCCGCGAGGCCGCGCGCGTGCTGCGGCCGGGCGGACGGCTCCTGGTCGTCGATTTCGCACCGCACGATCTCGAATTCCTGCGCGAGGAGCACGCCCATCGCCGCCTGGGCTTTGCCGCGGAGACGATGACGCAATGGCTGGAAGGCGCCGGTCTCGACGTCGTCGCGGCAGCAAACCATTGCCGCCCGGCCCGGAAGGCAAGATCGCGGTGTCGCTGTGGCTCGCCCGCGACCCGCGCATCGTGCTGGCGCAACCCGCCGACGCGCGAGGTGGCCTGATGAATGTGCCGCGCCTGAGCCGTTTCACCGAAACCGACGGCAAGGCCGAATCCGGCCGCCGCCTGCATGTCTCGTTCGAATTCTTTCCGCCGAAGACCGCGGAGATGGAACAGTCGCTGTGGGAATCGATCGGGCGGCTCGCGCCGCTGAATCCGAATTTCGTCTCGGTGACCTACGGCGCCGGCGGCTCGACGCGCGAGCGCACCCACGCGACGGTCAAGCGCATCCTCGCCGAAACGCATGCTGACCCCGGCGGCGCATCTGACCTGCGTCGCCGCCACGCGCGACGACATCGACGCGGTGATCGAAGCCTATGCGCAAGCCGGCGTGCGCCACATCGTGGCGCTGCGCGGCGATCCGGTCGGCGGCATCGGCGAGCGCTATGCGCCGCATCCGGGCGGCTACCGCAACGCCGCCGATCTCGTCGCCGGCATCAAGCGTATCGCCGACCTCGAAGTCTCGGTGTCCGCCTATCCGGAAAAGCATCCGGACAGCCCCTCGGTCGCCGCCGATATCGACATGCTCAAGGCCAAGGTCGATGCCGGCGCGACGCGCGCGATGACGCAGTTCTTTTTCGAGAACAGCCTTTATTTCCGCTATCTCGACCGCGTGCGCGCGGCGGGCATCGCGATCCCGATCGTTCCCGGCATCCTGCCGGTGCAGAATTTCAAGCAGATGAAGAATTTCGCCGCGCGCACCGGCGCGTCGATCCCGGCCTGGCTTGCCGAGCGTTTCGACGGTCTCGACGACGATCCGGCGACGCGCAAACTGATCGCCGCCGCGGTCGCCGCCGAACAGGTGATCGATCTCGTCGATCACGGCGTGACCGACTTTCACTTCTACACCATGAACCGCGCCGATCTGGTTTATGCGATCTGCCATCTGCTCGGCCTGCGGCCGGATGCTTCCGGCGTGCAACGGCGATCGACGCAATTCGCAGGTGGAGAAGGAGCGCGTCGTAGGCGATGAGCTAGCTCCGTACCGCGCTCCAAAGCCGAAGCCGCGCTGCGCCGTCTCGCCGCCGAGCGCATTCTCGTGCTCGACGGCGCCATGGGCACGATGATCCAGGCGCTCGGGCTCGACGAGGAAGGCTTTCGCGGCGCGCGCTTCGACGCCTGGAACCGCGAAGTACGCGGCAACAACGATCTTCTCAATCTCAGCCGGCCGGACGCGGTGCGCGCCATCCACCTCGCATATTTCCGCGCCGGCGCCGACATCGTCTCGACCAACACGTTTTCCTCGACCCGCATCGCGCAGGCCGACTACGGCATGGCCGAGATCGCCTATGAACTCAACGCCGAAGGCGCGCGGCTCGCCCGCGAAGCGGCGCGGCTCGCGCAGGACGAGGACGGCCGCGAGCGCTTCGTCGCCGGCGCGCTCGGTCCGACCAACCGCACCGCCTCGATCTCGCCCGACGTCTCCAATCCGGGCTTTCGCGCCATCACCTTCGACGCGCTGCGGCTTGCTTATGCCGAGCAGGTGCGCGGGCTTATCGCCGGCGGCGTCGATGCGCTCTTGATCGAGACCATCTTCGACACGCTCAACGCCAAGGCCGCGATTTTCGCCATCGCCGATGAGCTCAAATGCGCGCGGCATCGCCGTGCCGGTGATGATTTCCGGCACCATCACCGACCGCTCCGGCCGCTTGCTCTCCGGCCAGACGCCGGAAGCGTTCTGGAATTCGATCGCGCATGCCGCGCCGCTGTCGCTCGGGCTCAATTGCGCGCTCGGCGCCAAGGAAATGCGCGCGCATATCGCCGAACTGTCCCGCGTCGCCGACACGCTGATCTGCGCCTATCCCAATGCCGGCCTGCCCAACGAATTCGGCGGCTATGACGAAGGGCCCGACGTGATGGCGGAGCTGATCGGCGAATTCGCCGCGGCCGGGCCTGGTCAACATCGTCGGCGGCTGCTGCGGCACCACGCCCGAGCACATCCGCGCCATCGCCCGCGCCGTCGCCGGCAAGGCGCCGCGCGCCATTCCCGAAATCGCGCCGCGGCTGCGGCTCTCCGGCCTCGAGGCCTTCACGCTGACGCCGGAAATTCCCTTCGTCAATGTCGGCGAGCGCACCAACGTCACCGGCTCGGCGCGCTTCCGCAAGCTCGTCACCGCCGGCGATTATCCGGCGGCGCTCGCGGTGGCGCGCGATCAGGTCGAGAACGGCGCGCAGATCATCGACATCAATATGGACGAGGGCTTGCTCGATTCCGAAAAGGCGATGGTCACGTTCCTCAATCTGATCGCCGCCGAGCCCGATATCGCCCGCGTGCCGGTGATGATCGATTCGTCGAAATTCTCGGTGATCGAAGCCGGGCTCAAATGCGTGCAGGGCAAGGCCGTGGTCAATTCGATCTCGCTCAAGGAGGGCGAGGACGCGTTCATCCACCACGCCGAACTGGTGCGCCGCTACGGCGCCGCCGTCGTGGTCATGGCCTTCGACGAAGCCGGCCAGGCCGACACGCTGGAAAAGAAGCAGAAGATCTGCGCCCGCGCCTACGACATTCTGGTCAATCGCGTCGGCTTCCCGCCGCAGGACATCATTTTCGATCCCAACATCTTTGCCATCGCCACCGGCATGGAGGAGCACAACGGCTATGGCGTCGCCTTCATCGAGGCGGCGCGCTGGATCCGGCAAAACCTGCCGCACACGCATATTTCCGGCGGCGTATCGAACCTGTCGTTCTCGTTCCGCGGCAACGAAGCGGTGCGCGAGGCGATGCATTCGGTGTTCCTCTATCACGCCATCAAGGCCGGCATGGATATGGGCATCGTCAATGCCGGCCAGATGGCGGTCTATGACGATCTCGATCCCGAACTGCGCGAGGCCTGCGAGGACGTCGTGCTCAACCGCCGCGCCGATGCCGCCGAGCGGCTGCTGGCGCTGGCCGAGCGCCATCGCGGCCACGGCAAGGAAAAGAAGGAAGCCGATCTCGCCTGGCGCGAATGGCCGGTGGAGAAGCGGCTGTCGCATGCGCTCGTCCACGGCATCACCGATTTCATCGAAGCCGACGTCGAGGAAGCGCGGCTCAAGGCGCCGCGTCCGCTCGCGGTGATCGAAGGCCCGCTGATGGACGGCATGAATATCGTCGGCGACCTGTTCGGCTCGGGGCGGATGTTTTTGCCGCAGGTGGTCAAGTCGGCGCGGGTGATGAAGCAGGCCGTCGCCTATCTGCTGCCCTACATGGAGCAGGACAAGGACGGCCGCGCCCATGTCTCGGCGAACGGCAAGATCGTGATGGCCACGGTCAAGGGCGACGTGCACGACATCGGCAAGAACATCGTCGGCGTCGTGCTTCAGTGCAACAATTACGACGTCGTCGATCTCGGCGTCATGGTGCCGGCGGAGAAGATTCTGCAGGCCGCGAAGGAAGAGCGGGCCGACATTATCGGGCTGTCCGGCCTGATCACGCCGTCGCTCGACGAAATGTGCCACGTCGCCGCCGAGATGGAGCGGCAGGGCTTCGACGTGCCGCTCCTGATCGGCGGCGCCACCACGAGCCGCGTGCATACCGCGGTGAAGATTCATCCGAACTACCGGCGCGGCCAGGCGGTCTATGTCAACGACGCGAGCCGCGCCGTCGGCGTGGTGTCGGCGCTGCTGTCGCGCGAGACGCGCGCCCGCACCGTCGGCGACGTGCGCGCCGAATATGCCCGGATCGCGGCGGCGCACGCGCGCGGCGAAGAGAACAAGCAGCGGCTGTCGCTCGCCGACGCGCGCGCCAATGCGCTCAAGCTCGACTGGTCCGGCCGTTACGCGCCGCCGGCGCCGCAGTTTCTCGGCACGCGCAAGTTCGCCGACATTCCGCTTGCCGAGCTCGTCGACTACATCGACTGGTCGCCGTTCTTCGCCACCTGGGAGCTTACCGGCAAATATCCGGCGATCCTCGACGATGACGCAAGTCGGCGAGGCGGCGCGCAGCCTGTTCGCCGATGCGCAAGACATGCTGCGCAAGCATGGCCGCCGAGCAATGGTTCCGCGCCGGCGCCGTCGTCGGCTTCTGGCCGGCCAACGGCGACGGCGACGATGTGCTGGTGTTCGCCGACGAAGCGCGGCAGCAAGCCGATCGCGACGCTGCACACGCTGCGCCAGCAACTGGCGCGCCGCGAAGGCCGCGCCAATGTCGCGCTGGCCGATTTTGTCGCGCCGCGCGCCAGCGGGCTTGCCGATTATATCGGCGCCTTCGCGGTGACCGCCGGCTTCGGCGAAGACGCGGTCGCCGAGCGCTTCAAGCACGCCAATGACGATTACTCCGCGATCATGGCCAAAGCGCTGGCCGATCGCCTCGCCGAAGCGCTCGCCGAGCGCATGCATCAGCGCGTGCGCCGCGAATTCTGGGCCTACGCGCCCGACGAAACGCTCGCGCAGCGGCGAATTGATCGCGGAAAACTATCGGGGCATCCGGCCGGCGCCGGGCTATCCGGCGCAGCCCGATCACACCGAGAAGGAAACGCTGTTTCAAGCTGCTCGACGGCGAACGCGCCATCGGCGTGAAGCTCACCGAAAGCTTCGCCATGTGGCCGGGCGCCTCGGTGTGCGGGCTCTATTTCAGTCATCCCGAGAGCTATTACTTCGGCGTCGGCAAGATCGAGCGCGACCAGGTCGCCGATTACGCCAAGCGCAAAGGCTTGTCGCTCCCCGAGGCCGAACGCTGGCTCGCGCCGATCCTCAATTACGATCCGCTGGCCGGCGCGCAGACCGCGGCGGAATAGCGGAAGGCGGAACCGTTCGACGAGCCCCCGGCTTGAACGTTTGTCTTGTTCCGAAACAACAGGGAGGTAGCGATGGCCCGGCTTCTGGTCATGTACAAAACGCCGCGCGATACGGCGGCGTTCGACAAGCATTACGCCGAACGGCACGTGCCGCAGGCCAAGAAAATTCCCGGCGTGCGAAAATTCGAGACGAGCAAGGGCCCGGTGGCGACGCCGGGCGGGCCGTCGGCCTATCATCTGGTCGCGATCCTGCACTTCGACGATATGGCGGCGATCGGAAAGGCCTTCGCCAGCCCGGAAGGCCAAGCCGCCGCCGCCGACGCCCAGAGGCTCGCCACCGGCGGGGTCGATTTCCTAATGTTCGAGAACGCGGACGCGTAAGCGACGCTTGATTCGCGATATCAAAGGGCGAGCCTTTTTCTTCCTGCCCCACGCAAGTGGGGATGGGGGACCATCCTGCGCAGCAGGATGGTGGAGGGGCGGGCCGCAACGCACCGCAAGATTCGTTGTTGCATGCTGATGTCCGAGCTCTTTCTGTAAAGGCAACGAAGTTCGTGCTCCTTCTCCCCGCGCGCGGGGAGAGGTGAAATCAAGCCTTCCCCGTTCTCGCGATGCGCCTTGGCATCCGAGGTTTGCTTCACGCTTTAAGAAAGCCCTTCCATTCGCCTCCCTTCAAAAAAAGAAGGGAGGCGGGCGCCGCTTGGCGCGCCCCGGGGATCCGTCCTCGCCGCAGTCGGACTAAAGCCTGCTGCGAGGCCGGCGAGCACCATCGTTTCTTGCCGCACAGCGCGGATCGAAACGGTGGCGCCCTCGCCTTACGGCGCCCACCGCGGTCATGCGCCGAGAGTGTAACCTCTCGACTCGGCCCGGGCCGCGCTTCCTGGAATCGCCGGGTGCAAACGGGAGGACCCTCCCCGGCGCCAGTGCAGCGAGCACCTCGCACTCCGATCACGCGCCGGAGGGTTCGATGCCCAGGCCGCCCGGGACAAGGCGACGAACCCCCGCCCCCGGGAACCGCACCCGCCCCATCAGCCGGCGTCACCGGTTGACGTCCCTGACCTGGGCAGGCTGATTTGCCACGTAACTACGCAAGGGACCAATGTCAAGGGGAAAGAGACAAGCGGTGACGCCCGGCCCCCTTTGCCGGGGTGGTTGCGAACGGCCGGCGCCGCTATGGTCTCTACCCCCAACGGCAGCGTCGCGGTTTTGCGCACTCCCACCGACATCAGTACCGACGGTCCAATGAAGCCGAACCGCATGAAGGCGAAATTGCAGTCCGGAGCGGCCGCGCTCGGCTGCTCGGTGATGTTTCCCTCGCCGCAAATCGTCGAGATGCTCGGCCATGCCGGTTTCGACTGGGTGCTGCTCGATTGCGAGCACGGCTCGCTGGCGCCGGCCGATGTCGAGGTGATGGCGATGGCGGCGGACGCCGTCGGCATCACCGCCATTGCCAGACCGCGCACCAATGCCAATGCCGATATTCAAGGCGCGATGGATCGCGGCGTCATGGGCGTGCAAATTCCACACGTCAACACCGCCGCGGACGCGCGGCGCGCCGTCGCGGCGGTCAAGTTCGGTCCGGGCGCCGGCCGCGGCCTCGCCGCCGGCACCCGGCCGGACAATTGGGGCCTTGGCGCCAAGATGGCGGATTTTACCGCCGCGGCGAACGAGCAATCGCTGATCTGCGTGCAGATCGAACACGAAACGGCGATTGCGAATGTCGCGGAGATTCTGCAGGTCGAAGGCATCGACGTGTTCTTTATCGGGCCTTCCGATCTTTCACAGTCGATGGGATATCCCGGCGAGCCGAAGGCGCCGCCGGTCGCCGCCGCCATCGCGCAGGCGCAAAAACAGATCATCGCCGCGCAAAAGATCCTCGGCATGCCGGCCACCACGGACAATGTCGCGGAATTGGCGGGCCTCGGCGTGCGGTATATCTACACCCACTTGCCGCGGCTCATCGGGGCAGGCGCGGCGGCGTTTCTCAAGGCGGCTCAGGGCGCCCGATAACCGGCCCTTTCGCGGCCCCGGCGGACCTGCGGGGTCGCCCAACGAGTTCCATTTATCCCCAGTTTTCCGGCACTGTGGCGCAGCGGTGACAGTGGCGGCGGCGGCCGCCTGCTATGATCCGCGCGGTTTCCTTGAGCCTTGCCGAACAGACGCGGAGCGAAGCGTGGTGCGAAAAATTGGCCTGTCGTTTTTATTGATCGCCGCCTTGGCCGGCCTCTGCGGCGCGACCGCGGCGCGGGCGGATTCCCCCGGCCAGGTGTGGTCGCTGCAGACGCCCTTCGGCATTCTTTACGGCATCATTCCGCGCGCCGAAGTGGATTACCCGACGGCGCACGCCCCGGGAACCATCGTCGTCAACACCAGCCAGCGGCGGCTTTATTATGTGCTCGGCGGCGGCAAGGCCATGCGCTACGCCATCGCCGTCGGCATGGAGGGCTATGGCTGGGCGGGCGTCAACACGATTTCCGCCAAACGCGAATGGCCGGACTGGACGCCGACGCCGGGCGAACGCCAGCGGTTTCCGACGCTGCCGCCGCACATGGCCGGCGGCCCGGATAATCCGCTCGGCGCGCGCGCGCTTTATCTCGGCAGCACGCTCTACCGCATCCACGGCACCAACGAGCCGTGGAAGCTCGGCGGCGGCGTGTCGTCCGGCTGCATCCGCATGTCGAACGACGACATCGTCGACCTGTATAACCGCGCCAGGGTGGGCGCGACGGTCATCGTGCAGCGGTGACGGCGTAGCCCGGATGGAGCGCAGCGCAATCCGGGATCGATCGTGATGCTGTCGCGGTCAGTCCCGGATTTGCGCCACGACATTGATAGCGGCGTAGCAATCCGGGAACGATCGTGATGCTGTCGAGCGTCAGTCCCGGATTTCGCTGCGCTCCATCACGGGCTCAGCTTCCGCCGCGATCGCCTGCTCGAAAAACAGCGCCGCTTCGAGCGCGGCTTTGTCGCGGCCGAAGCGGCCGACGATCTGCATGCCGAGCGGCAGGCCGTTCTCGCTCAAGCCCGGCACGTTGACGCAAGGCGCGCCCATCAGCGTCCACAGCCGGTTGAACATCGGATTGCCGGTGGCGCCGAAGCCATGCGGCGCGGCGCCGGGCGCCGACGGCGTGAGGATCACGTCGAAGTCCGCCATGGCGTCGGCCAGCTCCTGCCGCGCCGCGGCTCGCGGTGCGGCGCGCGGCGTCGTACTCGTCGGCGGTGATCTTGCCAGCGCGGCGGTCGAGCTGGTCGCGCAGCAGCGGATCGATCATGTCGCGGTGGCGGTCGTATTCGAAGGCGAGCGCGCGGAGCGTTCTCGTAATCCTGGATGGTGTATTGCGCGTCGATAGGCGTCTTCCATGATCGGCGGCAGCGTCGAGTTCCGTCACTTTGGCGCCGGCCGCCGCCGCGATGCGCGCCGCGGTCTCGACGGCGCTTCTGCATCGCCGCGCTCGCCTGCGGCCACAGATGGGTGCGGGCGAGCGCGATGCGCGGGCTGAGCCGGCGCGGCGCGATCGACGCGCAGATCGCGGTCCAGCACCGCGGCCGCGGCGAAGGCGACATCGGCGACGCCTGCGCCGAACAGGCCGGCGGTGTCGAGATGCCAGGACACGTCTTTGACGCCGACCATCGGGATCAGCCGGTAAGACGGCTTGAAGCCGGCGACGCCGCAGAACGCGGCCGGCCGGATCACCGAGCCCGCGGTCTGTGTGCCGAACGTGATCGGCACCAAGCCGGCGGCGACCGCGGCGGCGGAGCCCGCCGACGAGCCGCCCGGCGTATGCGCGAGATTATGCGGATTGCGCGTTGCCGACGGCACGAGCGAGGCGAATTGCGTCGTCACCGTCTTGCCGATCATCACGCCGCCGGCGCGGCGGGTCAGCGCCACCGACGGCGGCGTCGGCCGGCGGCCGCTAGCCGGCATAGATCGGCGAGCCGTATTGCGTCGGCAGATCGGCGGTGTCGAAAATGTCCTTGAACGCCACCGGCAGGCCGCGTAGCGGCAACGCCGCGAGGCCCGGCGCGTCGGCGGCGCGGCGCGCCGCGTCGAGATCGAGCGCGACGAAAGCGCCGACCTCGTTCTCGCGCGCGGCGATGGCTCGAGCGCAAAGCTCGACCGCGTCGCGGGGTTTCAGTTCGCCGGCGCTCGATGCGGCGGGCCAGATCCAGCGCTGAAAGCATTTCCATCCCCTCTTTTGCTGCCGCGATGTGGCCCGAAAGCCGCGCGCGGATCAAGGGGTCATTTCGGAGCGGCCTTGGTTAACCAAATCCTGCCGCCGCACGGGCCGTTATCATTGAACAGTCCTTAACGGAATTCCTCGCATTGTCCGGCGCATGACGCGCGGAGTTCGTTGGTATCTCGTCAGCTCCTCCGTCCTCGTCGCGCTAGCCGTCGCTTGCCGGCTGCACAGCCATTATCTGCTCGCCGAGCGCGAGCCGTGGCGGCACGAGGCCGAAGTCGCTTGCCTGAATTCCGGCGCGGTCAACGACACCGCCGGACGCGTGCGCATCGCCGCGATCGAAGGTCCCGGCGCCTGCGGCATCGATTTTCCGCTGCGGGTCTCGGCGCTGGGCGAAAGCCGGCGGCGGCGACGCCGCTGTCCTACGACGACGAGCCGCCGCCGCCGCCGGGCTCGATCCCGAACGGCGGCAACGGCGCCAACCCCAATTACAGCGCGATGCCGCGGCACTGGCCGGGCGCGCCGCCTGCCGTTCGTCGAGCGCGCTGCCGCCGCCGCCGTCGGGCGCACATCTTATCCCTATGGCGCAGACTTACCCGGCGCAGCAGCCTTATGCGCCGCCGCAGTCTTACCCGGCGCAGTCCTATCCGCCGCAGTCCGCGCAAGCCGGCGCGCCGCTGTCGCTCGGGCCGCAGGAGCCCTCGCCAGCCGACGACGACGATCTCGACACCATCCCGGGCGGCCCGCCGCATCCTTATTACGGCGAGCCCGAGCGCGCCGGTTTATGCGCCGCCGGCGGATCAGCAACGTTCGAGGCCGTCAGGTGCAGCCGCCACAAGCTCAGCGCCGCCGCTCGGCCCGAATTCGAGCCGGCGGTCGCCGCCGCGGCCGAGCCGGTGCAAGTGCAGCCGCCGGCAACGCTCGCCTGCCCGATCATCTCGGTGCTCGATCGCTGGATCAGCGACAGCGGTGCAGCCGGCGGCGATCGAAATGGTTTCGCCAGCCGGTGGTCGAGATCAAGCAAATCTCCGCCTATTCCTGCCGCGGCATGAACGGCAATCCGAACTCGCATATTTCCGAGCACGCCTTCGGCAATGCGCTCGATATCGCCGAATTCGATCTCGCCGACGGCCACAAGATCACTTTGCAATACGGCTGGCACGGCTCGCCGGAGGAGCAGGGCTTCCTGCACGACGTGCAAAGCGCCGCATGCCAGGACTTCAACACGGTGCTGGCGCCGGGCGCCAACGTCTATCATTACAATCACATGCACGTGGATCTGATGCGGCGCGCCTACCGTCCCGTGATCTGCGAGCCAAGCGCGATACCGGGCGACGTCGCCGCGGCGCGGGCGCGCTCGCAATTTGCCGCGCGCCATTACGGCGAGCCGCGCTTCACCGGCTCGATCGCGGCACACAAATCGCCGCGCGACGATAGCGGCGAAGACGACACTCGATGCCCGACGCGGTGCCGGGCGACGATTGATCGTGCCCGTCATCGCCGCCTTCGCCGAGCGGACGACCAGTAAGCCGCGTTACGGGATCGAGATATTAGCTCTTTGACCAGCCGCGCGAGCTTGTCGGAAGTCCTCGCACGGACGGTCTGCGCGTATTGCTCGGCCGCGCCGCCGGCCGGCGTCCTGGGCGCTGCGTCGAGAAAGCTTTTGCGGACCTTGGCGTCGGCGAGCGCCGCGTTCACCGCGGTGTTCAGCCGCTTGACGATGTCAGGCGCGGTCCCGGCGGGAACGAACACGCCGGTCCACTGATCGAGCACAAGACCTTTCAGGCCCGCTTCCTGGAATGTCGGCACGTCCGGCAGAGCCGGCGAACGTGAAGCGGTCGATTGCGCCAAGAGCTTGAGCGTCCCGGCCTTGTAGTAGGGAATGAGCGGGGTCGTGCCGAGCGAGCCGAGCTGGACGGTGCCGGCGATGAGATCGTGGATCGCCTCGCCGCCGCCGCGATACGGCACCTGCACGAGATTGATGCCGGCGAGCTTGCGCGTACCAAAGCCCGACGATCGCCTGCTGCGAGCCGACGCCGCTGCCGGTCGCAAAGCGCATGCCCGGCTGTTGTTTCACTTTCGCGGTCAATGCGGCGAGCGTCGTGACGCCGAGCGACGGATGCGCCGCCAAGCGCGATCGGCTGCGTCGACAGTTCGACCACCGGCACCAGGTCGCGCAGCGGATCGAAGTCCATTTGATAGATGTAGCGGATTGCCGGCTGACCGCGTCGGTGCCGATCAGCACCGTGTAGCCATCCGCCGCGCTTTTCGCCACGTATTCCATGCCGATATTGCCGTTGGCGCCGGACTTGTTCTCCACGATCACCTGCTGGCCGAGAGCGTGCGACACGAAATCGCCGACGACGCGGGCGGCGACGTCGGTCGAGCCGCCGGGCGGAAACGGCACGATGAAATGAATGGGCCGCGCCGGCCAATCCGCCGCCCTTGCCGCCGTCACCGAAAGCGCGAGAGCGAGCGCGCCGACAACCAAACGTATCTTCAGCATCCCCATTGCCTCTCAGCTTTCCCGTCCGGCGAAGGATATGGTATCGGCTGTTTCCCCACCGCTTTGCAAGAATTCCTTTGCGGCTCTCAGGATCAAGCAACCGACATGCCATTCTCCAAGTATCTTCCCGAGCACATGGGCTCCATCGCGCTCGTGACGCCGGGACCGTTTGTCGCCGGCTCCCATGCCGAGCTCGTGCTGGTCTATACCGCCGGCACCTTCGGCATCGACGACACCGGCATGGTGAAGGTGTCGTGGCGGACCACGTCGGATTTGAGCAAGCCGCAGTTCAGCAAACCCGACGCCGCGAACTTCGCGACGGTCGAGGCCAGCAACGGCGCCAAGCTCGAGGTGTGGTTCGACCGGCTCAATATCCGCCCTTACGCCAATACGCTGCTCATTCGCGTCGGCCGCGGCTATCTGCGCGCGGGCGACACGCTGACCATCCGGTTCGGCGACCGCCGGCAAGGCTCGCCGGGCTGGCGCCTGCAGACCAACGTCGAGCGCAACGTGCTGCTGCAAACCTCGGTCGATGCGTTCGCCACCTATGAATTCTGCCTCTTGCCCGAGCAGCCGATGATCGATCTGGTGCCGGGGCCGGCGGTCAAATGGAAGGCGATTGCGCCGTCGCTTGCGGTTGTGGGCGAGCCGTTCCGGCTCGCCATCGTCGCCGAAGACATGTGGGGCAACCCGACCGAGGATGCCGCCGGCACTCTCAAGCTCACGTCTTCGCAGTCCGTTGCGCGGACTGCCCGAGAGCATCGCCGTGGCTAAAGGCGACGGTCCGCGGGTGATCGAGAACCTTGTCGCTACGGAGGCCGGCGACCTCGCCATCGCCATGACGGCAGACGGCCGGCCGGTGGCGAAAGCCAATCCGCTGCGCGTCGTGAATGCGGCGCCGCTGCGGCGGCTATTGGGCCGACCTGCACGGCCAGAGCGGCGAGACCATCGGCATGGGAACGGCGGAAGATTATTTCAGCTATGCCCGCGACAAGGCCTTCGTCGACATGGTCGGCCACCAGGGCAACGATTTCCAGATCACCGATGCGATTCTGGAAAGAGCTCAACGAACTGACCGCGAAATTCGACCGCGCCCGGCACATTCGTCTGCCTGCCCGGCTACGAATGGTCGGGCAACACCGGCATGGGCGGCGACCGCAACATCTTCTACCGCCGCGAAGGGCGGCCCATTCGCCGCTCATCGCATATTCTGGTGGAGGGCGCGACCTCGACCGAGGCCATTTACACCGCAGACAAGCTGTTCGAGTTTCTGGCGGAGGAAGACTGCCGGGTCATCGCCCATGTCGGCGGACGCTATGCCGACATCAAATACGCGCACGATCCCCGCATCGAGCGCACGGTCGAGGTTCACTCGACCTGGGGCACGTTCGAATGGCTGCTGCACGACGCCTTCGATAAAGGCTTTCGCGTCGGCGTGGTGTGCCATAGCGACGATCACAAAGGCCGCCCCGGCGCAACCATGCCCGGCGCCTCGACGTTCGGCGCTATCGGCGGGCTGTCGTGTTATTTCATGCCGGAATTGACGCGCGACGCGCTGTTTGAAGCGCTGCGCCGCCGTCATCATTATGGCACCACGGGCACGCGATTGTTCCTCGACGTGCGCGGCAGATTTCGCGCGCGACGTTGTCGGGTTTGCCGAGGATCCGCAAATCGGCCCGTCGCAACAAATCATGGTGCGCGAAGCCATGATGGGCGACATCATCCGGCCGAACGGCGTTCCGATGCAGCTTGCCGTCGAGGCGATCGGGACGGCGCCGCTCGAGCGCATCGACGTTCTGCATGGCAAGGAGGTCGTTCAGTCGGCGCGGCCGTTTGCGGCGAACGACCTCGGCCGCCGCGTCCGCGTGCTATGGCAGGGCGCCGAATATCGCGGGCGCGGGCGCGAGACCATATGGCAAGGCAAGCTCGCGGTGTCGGGCAATCGCATCGTGCGTTTCGCGCCGGTGAATTTTCTCAACCCCGAGCGCAAATTGCAGGAGACCGCTGCCGGCACGGCGCTGGCCTGGACGTCGGTGACAACCGGAAACCTTGCCGGCGTCGATCTCTGGCTCGAACACCGCGCAGGCCGGCTCGCTGCGCGTCGATACCAATATCGTGTCGGGCGAGGTCGATCTGCAAAGTCTTGCCGACAACACCGTCACGTTTGACGGCGGCGGCCTTGGCCGCAAGCTCAGCGTCTATCGCTTGCCGGAGACCGACTGGACGCCGCGGCTGACGCTGACGCACGATGTTACTTTCAAGGGCGGCAGCGATCTGCCGGTCTATGTGCGCGTCACCCAGGCGGACGGCCATCAGGCCTGGTCGAGCCCGATCTATTTGATCGACTGAGGGCGATCTATTTCCACGGGGCGCGCCCGGCAAGGACTGCTGCCGCATGCGGTGCCTGGCAAGACTGATCGCGTCGGCACGCGCCTTCGCAAGCGAGATTTGACCGACCCGCACCGTTACTTAGCGTGGGCTTGCGCCATCTGGCCAACAAGCTTCGCCCAATCCATATCCATCGCTTCATAGACTACGCCGGCCTCGGGGCGACCGTTGTCTTTGAGAATTTCGACCATCAGCGTCGCGTAGTCCGATAGGATGACGCCTGCCTGCAGCATCCGCAGCAGCCCTACCTGACGTTTGGTCTCACTAAACGTGCCGCACGCATCTACGGCGACGTACGCATCGAGGCCCTTGCTGACGGCGGTCATCGCGGGTAATGCCGCGCAGACTTCAAGCGAAAGACCCGCAAAAATCAGCTTCTTCCGGCCGGCCGCTTCGATCGCGCTCGCAACGCGTTGATCGTCGTAAACATTGACCGACGAACGGTCCATGATCTGCATCCCGGGCAAAGCTTCGACCAGTTCAGGAAACGTCGGTCCCCACATGCTGTCTCGAGCCGTCGTGGTCACAACGATTGGAAGGTTCAGTGCCTTCGCGGCCTTCGCGAGGCCGACAACGTTATGCTTGAGCTCCGCGATCGAGTAATCGCGCACTCCGCTCATCAGGCCGACCTGGTGATCAACAAGGACAAGTGCGGCGTTTTCGGATGTGAGCGGCTCGTAAGGTAGGGATGGGCGCGGCATGGCATTCTCCTCCGGAAAAGGTGTGGCTGCGGCAGCCGGCGCGACGCCGAACATAGTCACCCCCGCGCCCAAGCACTGTGGATTGAAGAAATCGTAAGTACAGGCGCTTCGAAACGTGGTTTCGTTGCCAGAGCTAGCTGCTGGACCACCGGCCGATAAGTCGTCAAAATCGCAACTCAACGTTCAATGTATTGGACGATGAGATAGGCCGTGCTGGATTTGAACGACTTCTTATACTTCGTGCAGGTTGTTGACCGCGGCGGGTTTACGGCTGCGGGCCGGACGTTACGAATTCCGAAGTCGACTTTGAGCCATCGCATTCAGCAGCTTGAGATCAATCTCGGGGTCCGGCTGCTCAATCGCACGTCGCGTCAATTCGGGGTGACCGATGCCGGCGACGAATTCTACCACCACGCGGTGCTGATGTTGCGTGAGGCCGAACTGGCTGAGACCGCCATTCGGCATCGTCTGAGTAAACCCGTCGGCACCGTCCGCTGCACCGCCGCGATCGCAACGATGCAGTTTGCGATGCGCGATATCGTGGCAGATTTTCTCAACCGCTATCCCAAGGTCAACCTCGTCGCCCATGCGACGGACCAGTATGTCGATATTGTGAGTGAGAGTTACGATGTCGCAATCCGCGCCCATTCAGACCCGCTTCTGAATTCGAATCTCGTGCAGCGAACGCTCACGCCAGCTCCATGGTTCCTTTTCGCGGGCGCCGCTTATCTTGACGCCGAGGGACCTCTGGATACGCCGCGCCAACTGGCGAAGCACCCATCGCTGTTTATGATGCGGACAGGGATAAAGCCGATATGGCGGCTTCGCCGCACGGCTCGGCTCGGAGAGGAGATAGTGCTGCCTCTCGCGCCGCGGCTCCTTATCGACGACATGCTATCGCTCAAGCAGGCCGCGATTGCCGGCCTCGGCGTCGTGGCGCTCCCTGGTTACGTTTGTCGTGATGATGTGAAATTAGGCGTGTTGCGGCGAGTGCTGCCTGATTGGATCGCGGGTGATTCGACGCTGACGGCACTGATGCCGTATCGGCAGGGCTTACTGCCGTCAGTACGTGCCTTCGTCGAGCATTTAGCGGCTGAATTTCCCAAGGCGGTGCTCGTCTAGATCGCGCTGTCGCAACTTTGGCGGCCTTTGCCCACCGGGGAGAAGCCAACGTTCCGCTTTAGTGCGGCATGCGCAGCACCGGCTTGATGGTCTTGCCGCTCGAGGATTCCGCGGCCGCCCGGTTGATGTCGGCGAGCGCGTAGAAGGTGATCATCTTGTCGATCGGGAATTTGCCGGCGACGACGAGATCGACGAGCCTCGGAATAAATTCTTTCGGCACGCTGTCGCCTTGAACGACGCCGCGCACCGAGCGGCCCTGCTGCAGGAACGGCATTTCGAACGAGGCGTCGGTGCCCTTTGGCGCGCTGCCGAGAAGCGTGCATAGGCCGCCCGGCATCAGCGCTTCGATGGCCTGGCGCAGCACCGCCGGCAGCGCCGAGGTCTCCGCCGCATAGCGCACGCCATTGCCGGTGATTTTGCGGATTTCGCCGACGACATCGCCGCAGGAGCGGTAATCGATCGCATGCGTGGCGCCGAGCTCGCGCGCCAGCGCCAGGCGATGCGGATGCACGTCAACCGCGACGATCGGATCGCAGCCGGCGATCTTCGCCGCCATCAGCGCGGAAAGCCCAACCGCGCCGACGCCGAAGATGGCGATGGCGTCGCCCGGTTTCGGCGCCATGACATTGAGCACGGCGCCGGCTCCGGTCTGCCCCGAGCAGGCGAGCGGGCCGAGCTGCTCGAGCGGGGCGTCCTTGCGCACCTTCACCGCCCAGCGCGCTTGCGTCAGCGCGAACGTGCCGAACGAGGATTGCTGGAAGAATGCGCTGTAGACCGGCGCGTTGTTCTTCGACAGGAGCGTCGTGTCGTCGAGCCGGGTGCCGAACATTTTCAGCTTGCGGCCGTGGAGGCAATGATTGGTCTGGCCGTCGCGGCAATTGGCGCAGTCGCCGCACCACGGATAGGACATCACCACATGGTCGCCCGGCGCGAAGTCGCGCACCGCGGCGCCGATCGCATGAACCACGCCGGCGCCTTCGTGGCCGTACACGGCCGGGTAAGGACTGCCGAAATAGCCGTCGCGGCCGTGCAGGTCGGTCTGGCACATGCCGCTCGCCACGACGCGGACAATCAGCTCATCCGGCCGCGGCGCGGTGAGCTCGAGCGTGTCGATGACGAACGGGGCCGATTTTTCGCCGACGACGGCGGCCGTGATCTGCATCGCCACATTGTGGAAATGCTGCACGCTTTCGTCAATGCGCCTGCATGCTGCACAGGCCCGCTCTCAATCGAGAGGTCGTCACGCGTCGAGGGTTACGTCGTAACGCGCGGGAATGATACGTGAAGCGCCGTCTTGAAATATGTGGCAAACTGCGACGACCAAGCGTGTACCGCGCACGGCGTCGGGGTTCACGTCACACCGGGCAAAGCTTGCGCAACCGCGTCACCCTTCCTTTGGTACTCCTGGCCAGCATCGCCGGGCTTGCAATGACTGGCGCAAGCGCGATGGCGCAGTCGGCATTCTATCAGGCGACCGAACAACAGATCGCCGGCCCAGCCGGTACTCTCATAAGGCAGGAGCCGATGCCGTTTCTCGGCGGCAGCGCTTACCGCGTATTGTACCGCTCGACCGGCCTTCACAACGAGCCGATCGCGGTCTCAGGCGTGGTCGTGGTCCCGCCGGGCCCGCCGCCGTCCGGCGGTCGTCCCATCGTCGCCTGGGCGCATCCCACCTCGGGAATCGTTTCACGCTGCGCGCCGTCGCTGGCGATCTTCGCGTTTCAGCAGATGCAGGGCTTGCGGGAAATGGTGCAACGCGGTTACGCCGTCGCGGCGACCGACTATCCCGGTCTCGGCACGCCCGGGCCGCATCCTTATTTGGTCGGAGAGAGCGAGGCACGCGCCGTGCTCGATTCGGTGCGTGTGACGCGCACGATGCCGGGGGTTGGAGACTCGCGCAGCTTCGCCGTCTGGGGACATTCGCAGGGCGGCCAGGCCGCGTTGTTTTCCGGACTGATCGCCAAATCCTATGCTCCTGAGCTGAACCTCGTCGGTGTCGCTGCCGCCGCGCCGGCAAGCGATCTCGCGGCTCTTATCAATGATGATTTGGACACCCCCGGCGGCAAGAACATCGCCGCCATGACCTTGTGGTCGTGGGCGCGCGTTTACGGCGCGCCCATCGACAATGTCGTCGTGCCTGCCGCCATGCCGGTGATCGACCGATTGGCCAAGGAATGCATCGAGTCGATGGTCGATCTCCGCGAGCGCCGCAACACCGAGAAACCGCTCGAGCAAAACTTTTTGTCGGTCAGCAGCCCGACCGCCGTCGAGCCATGGCGCTCGCTGTTGGCCCGCAACTCGCCCGGCCCCCTGCCACCCCAGATTCCGGTCTTTCTCGCGCAAGGAACGGCCGACGAGGTCATCCGTCCGCAGGTGACGCAGGACTATATGCAGCGCCTATGCAGGATGGGTGACAAGGTGCGTTATGTCGTTCTGCCCGGCGTCGGTCACGGTCTCGCCGCCTATAAGAGCAAGGCCGAAGCCGTGGATTGGCTGGCCGGTCGCTTCGCGGCGAATCCCGCGCCGAGCGATTGCGGCCGCATGTAATCGCCCTGCACCGATAGCGGATATTCGCTTTTGCCTCGCCGCTGTCGCGATGCGTCTGCTTACCCGCGTCCCTCGATCTTGTCCTGCGTCTTGGTTGCGAAATCGCCGGCGTCGTGGCGTTCGCGCAATTGGTCTTCCAGCGGGCCGGTGGCGCGGTTGACCATCCGGCCGCGCTTGACGGCCGGCCGCTCGCCGATTTCTTTCGTCCAGCGCGTCAGGTTTTTGTATTCGTGCGTCTGCAGGAATTTGCGCGGGTCGTTGTAGGACGTGCCGTTGAGCACGCCGTTGCCGTACCACGGCCAGATCGCCATGTCGGCGATGGTATATTCGTCGCCGGCGATAAATTGATTGTTTGCAAGCTGCCGGTCGAGCACGTCGAGCTGGCGCTTGAGCTCCATCGAAAAGCGGTCGATGGCGTATTTGATCTTCACCGGCGCATAGGCATAGAAATGGCCGAAGCCGCCGCCGAGATAGGGCGTCGAGCCCATCTGCCAGAACAGCCAGTTCAGCGCCTCGGTGCGCTTGCCCCGATCCTTGGGCAGGAAGGCGCCGAATTTGTCCGCCAGGTAGAGCAGGATCGCGCCGGATTCGAAAACGCGCTGCGGCGGCTGTGCGCTATAGTCCATGAGCGCCGGGATTTTGGAGTTCGGGTTGACCCCGACAAATCCGCTGCCGAACTGGTCGCCCTCGCCGATCCGGATCAGCCAGGCGTCGTATTCGGCGCCGCTGTGACCGGAGGCCAGCAATTCCTCCAGCATGACCGTCACCTTGACGCCGTTCGGCGTCGCCAATGAATAGAGCTGCAGCGGATGCTTGCCGCGCGGCAATGCCTTCTCGTGTGTCGCGCCCGCGATCGGGCGATTGAGATGGCCATAGCGCCAATTGGGAGTGTCTTGCTTCTCCCAGACCCAAACGTCCGGCGGCGTGTATTCGAGAGTATCGGTCATGTCGGGATCTCGTGTGTCGCGTGGGGATGCCGCATGGATATCGCCGGGAGCGGGCGCTGTCCAATCAATCATCGGCCGCTGGCT
>CAWHBC010000022.1:0-33097 GCA_963827465.1 uncultured Alphaproteobacteria bacterium | reverse complement strand
CGAAGCTATCGCACCTCTGCCACGCGCTGACCGGTGCGCGCATCTCGGCCGCGCGGGCGGTCGAACTCGGCTCTGGCCAACCATGCGGTGGCCGATCCGGTCGAGGCGGCGATGAAGGCCGCCAGAAAATCCTGGAACTTCCGCAGCAAGCCGTTGAAAGCACCAAACGCGTCCTGAACGTGCATCTCGAACGCGCCGTTTTGGCCACCATCGACTACGCGCTGTCTGCGGAGAATCAGTCTTTCCAGACCGAGGACTTCCGGGACTGATCGACGTCGCCAAGCTGAATGCGGGCAAGAACTGACCTGTTGCGCAGGTCGCGGCTCAACACGGGAGTCGATCTGCCCGCCTCTGGAGCCACAGTAATCGCGGCCCGCACACGGTGCGCCCGAATTGTCGCTCTGAGGCGGGCACTCGGCCTGGAACCGGGGATTTGGTTCCGGCTCTGTCTTGGCGGCATCACCGGCCACCATGATTTCGCCCGCGATACCGGCGTTCTGGTGCGGCCGCGCGATGCCTGCATGGTGGCCGATGCCGTGGTGCGGCTTTTCATCGAGCGCGGCGACCGCACCGATCGCACCAAGGCGCGCTTGAAATATGTGCTCGATGCGGTCGGCGTCGAGAAATTCGTCGCGCTGCTGGAAGAAAAACTCGGCCGCACCTTCGATCGTGCCGTGCCGGGGGCCGTGGCGCCGCGCCCGGCCTTCGATCGCACCGCGCATATCGGCGTTCATGCGCAGAAGCAGGAAGGACTGAACTGGATCGGCGTGGTGTTGCCGGTCGGCCGGATGTCGGTCGCGCAAATGCACGGACTTGCCGGGATTGCCCGCGATCTCGGTGACGGCGATTTGCGGCTTACCGTCTGGCAAAACCTGCTCATCTCCGGGGTGCCGACCCAACAGCTCGGCGCCGCGCAAGAGCGTATTGAGGCGCTCGGGCTTGCCGTCACGGCCAACGCCATCCGCTCCGGCCTGGTGGCCTGCACCGGCAATACCGGCTGCAAATTCGCCGCCTCCGACACCAAGCGCCACGCCGAGGACATCGCGCGCTGGTGCGAAACGCGCGTAACGCTCGATACCCCGGTCAACATCCATTTGACCGGCTGTCATCACTCGTGCGCGCAGCATTTCATCTCGGAGATCGAACTCCTCGCCTGCAAAGTTCAGGTCAATGAGGACGACGATCCGATCGAAGGCTATCACATCCTCATCGGCGGCGGCTTTGGTCCCGACGCCGCGCTCGGGCGCGAGCTGTTTCGCGATGTGACGGCCGAAGCGACGCCGCGGACGGTGGAGCGTATTCTCAAGGCCTATCTCGCGCACCGTGCAACGCCCGATGAGACTTTCCTCGCTTTCGCGCGGCGGCACGACCTAGCAGCGCTGAAATCCATGACCGAAGCGGAGGCCGTCGCATGAGCATCGCGCCGCGGCCACCGATGCCTTCGCTCGTTCCCGAATCGGCGCCGTTCACGCCGGAGCAGCGCACCTGGCTCAACGGCCTGTTTGCCGGGCTGTTCGGACTGCAGGAGGGCGTCACGCCGCTCTCCGCCACCGACGCCGCCAAGCTTTTGCCCGGGCTTCTAGGCGAGGCGCCCTCGCCTCCCGCGGGCAATGATGGCGCGGAGGCCGATGACGGCGCGCCTTGGCACGATCCGGCGATGCCGCTCGCCGACCGCATGAAGCTTGCCGAGGGGCGGCCGCTGCAGCGGCGACTGATGGCGGCGATGGCGCAGCAGGACTGCGGGCAGTGTGGCTATAACTGTCACGACTACTCGAACGCACTGATGACCCAGTCCGAGAAGCGGCTGAACCTGTGCGTGCCGGGCGGCAAAGAAACCTCCCGCATGCTCAAAGCGCTTCATCAGGAGATCGAAAGCACGCCGGCCGCAACGCCGGCGGCGCCCGCTTCACCGGCGCGACCCGTGCCCGCCGTCGTCGCGCCACCGGGCCGATCGCGTGACAATCCCGTGCCGGCCACCTTTTTGGCGCGGCGGCGTCTGAACAAGCCCGGCTCACAGAAGGAAACCTGGCATATCGACATCGATCTCGCCGGCAGCGAACTCGACTACACGGTCGGCGATTCGTTCGGAATTTTTCCCGCCAACGATTCCGAACTGGTCGAGGCGGTGATAGCAGCGATCGACGCGCCGCCGGATTTCCCTATCGGCAATCGCACCCTGCGTGACGAGCTGACCTGGGGCACCTCGCTCTCGCCCGCGCCGGACATGCTGTTCGAACTCATCTCGCACATGACCGGCGGCGAGCGGAAGCAAAAGGCCAGAGACCTCGCCGCCGGCAAGGATCCCGACGGCGACGCCGCGGTGCTGGACGTGCTTGCCGCCTTGCACAAATTTCCACGGCGTGCGGCCCGACCCGGAAGCCTTTATCGAAGCGCTCGATCCGCTGCAGCCGCGGCTTTATTCCATTTCGTCGTCGCCGAAATCCGTTCCGGGATGCGTCTCGCTCACGGTGGACGCGGTTCGCTATGACATCGACAAGCGCATGCGCCACGGCGTCTGCTCGACGTTTCTCGGCGGCCGCATCGCGCCCGGCGACAAAGTCAAAGTCTACGTTCAGAAGGCGCAGCATTTCGCGTTGCCCGACGATCCAGGCAAGCCGATCATCATGATCGGGCCCGGGACCGGGATTGCGCCGTTCCGCGCCTTCCTCCACGAGCGGCAAGCCATCGGCGCCCCTGGACGCAATTGGCTGTTCTTCGGCCATCAGCGCAGCAGCCATGATTTCTTCTATGAGGAAGAGCTCGCCGCTCTGCGCGCGGGCGGAGTCCTGACGCGGCTCTCGCTCGCCTGGTCGCGCGACAGCAACGAGAAAGTCTACGTCCAGCACCGGCTGCGCGAGGAAGGCCGCGAGGTCTGGTCGTGGCTCGGCGATGGCGCTCATGTCTATGTCTGCGGCGATGCCCAGCGCATGGCCAAAGACGTCGAGGCGGCGCTGGTCGATATCATATCGGAGCACGGCGGCCGCTCGCCCGGCGACGCAATCAAGTTGCTGGCGGAGTTGAGGGCGAGCGATCGTTATCAGACCGACGTTTACTAGAAGCCAGGTTACCAGGAGCCGCAATCGTGACCGTGCACCATAACCCCGCCGAAATCGAACCGGCACGCATGGCGGCGCTGTCGCGGCTGCCGGTGTTCTTTGCACTCGCGGGCAAGCGCGGCATCGTCGCGGGCGGCACGCCGGCCGCCGCCTGGAAGGCGGAACTGCTCGCGGCCGCCGGCGCAGAAGTCGACGTTTACGCGCCGTCACCGGCGGAGGAAATGCTGGCGCTGGCTGCAAGCGCGCCGTTGCCCGGCTCCATCGTGCTGCACCAGCGGAACTGCACCGCCGGCGATTTAGCCGGCGCCACGATTGCCGTCGCCGATTGCGAAGACGAGGTGGAGGCCGCGGCGTTCGCCGCCGCCGCACGCGCGGCCGGCGTGCCGGTCAATATCGTCGACCGCCCGGCGTTCTCCGATTTCGCCTTCGGCGCCATCGTCAATCGTTCGCCGCTTGTCATCGGCATTTCCACCGACGGCGCTTCGCCGGTGTTCGGCCAAGCCATCCGCGCCAAGATCGAAGGGCTCATTCCACGCGGATTTGCGCGCTGGGCTTCGGCTGCGGCGGCCTGGCGGCCGCGCGTCAAAGCACTGGCGCTGCCGTTTCGCAGCCGCCGCGATTTCTGGGAGCGGTTCGCCGTGCGGGCGATGGCCGCTCCCGATCGCGCGCCCGACGACGGCGAGTTCGATGCATTGACTCGCCCCCGGCGACGGCGCGGGCTCCGTCGTCATCGTCGGCGCCGGTCCCGGCGATCCCGAATTGCTGACGCTGCGCGCCGTGCGCGCGCTGCAATCGGCCGATGTGATCGTGTTCGACGCCGGTGTCGCCCCTGAGGTTCTCGATTTCGCCCGCCGCGAAGCGAAGAAAATGCTGCTTGCTGCGACCGGCGGTGAACCCCGGGACGACGAGATTGGTGGGCTGATCGCGCTCGCCAAAGCCGGGCGCCGCGTCGTCCGGCTCAAAGGCGGCAATCCGGCGGCGGCGGGCGAAACCAATGCCGAAATCGCCGCCTGCCGCAGCGCCGGCATCGCGGTCGAGGTTGTCCCGGGGATAGGCGCGGCGGGGCAACGGGCCGAGGCCGAATCGGCGCCAAAAGCCCTTATTCTCGCGACCAATCAGCAATAGAGCCTGTGAGCAAAGAACGGGTTGCGGAGCCCCGGCCTGCCCGCCTATCTATGCCTGCATGGATACCGTCACCGCCACCGATCGCCCGCATCTGCCTGAGCCGCATGCTCATCTGATCGAGGCGCGCCTGACCAAGATCGAGGATGTCGCGCGCGACACCAAGCTCTACACCTTTCAGCGCGTCGAGGGTGGCGCGTTGCCGGCCTACAAGCCCGGCGCCCATATCGATTTGCACCTGCCCAATGGCCTGTTGCGCCAGTTTTCGCTGGTGGTGCCGAATACGGATCCCGAGAGTTATGTCGTCGGCGTCAAGAAGGATGCGGCCAGCCGCGGCGGCTCGCGTTACATCATCGACGAGATGAAGGTCGGCGATACCATCAAGATCAGCGCGCCGCGCAATAATTTTCCGCTGGTCGAAGACGCCGAGCATGTGGTGCTGATCGCCGGCGGCATCGGCGTCACGCCGATCTGGTGCATGGCGCAGCAACTCATGGCGTTGAAGCGGCCGTGGACCCTGCACTACGCCTGTCAGTCTCGCCAGGATATGGCGTTTCTGGAGACGCTGAAGACGCTCGATCCGCAATCGGTACATTTGCATTTCGACGATGAGGCCGGCGGCAAGCTCCTCGATCTCGCCGCCGCGGTCGCGGCGGCTCCCGCCAACGCGCATTTCTATTGCTGCGGCCCCAATCCGATGCTCAAGGCCTTCGAGGCGGCGGCGGCGAGCCGGCCGAGCGGCAATGTCCACGTCGAATATTTCACCGCCAAGGAAGAGGCCAAAGCCGACGAACTTGGCGGCTTCTGGGTCGAGCTCGCCCGTTCCGGGGAGGAATATTTCATCCCGCCCGGCAAGAAAGTGCTCGAGGTGCTGTTCGATTCCGGCGTCGACGTCGACTATTCCTGCGAACTCGGCATCTGCGGCGCCTGCGAAACCCGCGTCATTTCCGGCGAACCCGTGCACCATGACGCGGTGTTGAGCGAGGAAGAGCAAGCGACCAACGAGAAGGTCATGATCTGCTGCTGCGGCTGCAAGTCCGAGCGGCTGGTGCTCGACATGTAGGTGCTGAAGCACAATCGTTTCAGGTTGAATCGATGACCTTTTCGGAAAGCCGGTATCCACTTTTCCGGATCACGCTTGAGGGTGACGGCACCGCGCAGCCGCATTATAAAGCTGCGTGGACGCATCCCTTATGAACGAAAAATTCGACATCACGCTCACCATCAACGGCCGCGATTATCCGATCCGCGTCGAGCCGCGCAAAACGCTGGTCGACGCCATCCGCGACGATTGCGGCCAGACCGGCACCCATATCGGCTGCGAGCATGGCGTTTGCGGCACCTGTACCGTGATCGTCGGCGACGAGGCGGTGCGCTCGTGCCTGATGTTCGCCATCCAGGCGCAAGGCAAGAACATCCGCACCGTCGAGGGTCTTGCCGATGGCGACAAGCTTTCGGTGCTGCAGCAGGCCTTCATCGACAATCATGGCCTGCAATGCGGCTATTGCACGCCGGGCTTCCTGATGCTCGCCACCAATGTGCTGGAGAAAAACCCGCAGATCGGCGACGACGACCTGATCGACGTGCTGGCCTCGAACCTGTGCCGCTGCACCGGCTATCAGAACATCATCAAGGCGGTGAAAGCGGCGCGCGATCAGATGCGGCGCCAGCTAGCCACCGCGGCGACCGCCTGATTGCTTTTCGGCATAGTAGTCTACGACCGCACGGATCATACGCTGATAGGGCACTCGGCGCTTCTTCGATTTGCGCTTAAAGAAATCGAGGCTGCGCCGCGACAGCGAGAGGGTAACCTTCACGTTGTCCTCGCGCGGTACAAGCTCGACTGGCGACGGCAGAAAGTCTTCGACGATCCTCACGTGGCCGATTTCCCCGGTCGTGTATTTAACGGATTTGCTCATAAATTTTCTTTCCTTTCCGCCAGTAACCGGCGCCGAAGATGCGAATGCGTCCTTGGCGATAGGTAAAGCGAACTGTCATCACCCCACCGTCAACTTGGCCGAAGCAGAAATAGCGATGCTCGGCGCCGCTATGGTCGAGGTCTTCAGCAATCAGACGATACGGATCGAAGAAGGCCCGTTGCGCGTGCGCGAAGGAAACTCCGTGCTTGACGAGGTTCGCCCGGTTCTTCGCGGCATCCCACTCGAAGCTCGGCTCGGTCATATGGCAATATTACCAGACCATTATATGGCATCATAGCGGTGTGAGTGCCGCCAGCGCCGCTTTCGCCACTTCGACGTCCTGCTCGATCTTGGCGCCGCCGGCGGCGACCGCGCCGATAACGTCGCCATCGACCTCGATCGGAAAGCCGCCCGGCACATTGGTGAAGTCGCCCATGCGCACCGCCATCGACAGCGCGTTCTCCTCCGGAGCATAGCCGGTCGGCAGCCGCTGCGACGCCGCGGTGATGGCCTTGCGCTGCGTGGTGATGATCGAGAAGTGCCGCGCACCGTCCATCATCAAAAAGCCGATCAGCCGGCAGCTGGCATCGACCACCGCCAGCGAAACCTTGCAGCCGAGCGCGTCGGCCTTGGTCACCCCGGCCGTCAGCATTTTCAGGCTGGCTTCATGAGTGAGCCTATGGCTGGGAACGAAATCGGGCATGGCAGGACTCCACGGTCGCGGGACCGCACCCCATGACACAAAAACGGCAATGCTGTTAGTGTCCGCCCCGGTCGAGGGCAGGATAAGGGTTTGCGAGCGTGAGCACAGGAAATTTGCCGATCCGGTGGGATCGCGAAACCGACATTGTGGTGATCGGGTCGGGCGCGACGGGGATGCCGGCGGCCGTCGCGGCGCGCGAAGCCGGTGCTTCGGTGATCGTCGCCGAGGCACAGCCGCATGTCGGCGGCCACGCCATCACGTCGGGCGGCAACCTGCCGCTTGGCGGCGGTACCAGCTACCAGAAGAAATACGGCATCGAGGACTTGCCCGATCTGTTCTTTCACGACCTGACCGACTGGTCGGTAGTCGAGACCAACGGCTTTCCGCCCTACCGCTATAACGACCGCGAGATCATCCGCGCCTTCGCCGACAACAGCGTGCCGGCCTTCGAGTGGCTGTTGGCGCATGGCGTCAAGGTCATCGACCGGCCGCCAAACAAGATCGGGCATGAGATCGGCGTCTCGGCGCTGCGCACCATGCAGATCGATGTCTGCGACTGGCCGATGGTGCACACCGGCGGCCCGGCCAATCCCGACGATGACGAGATCAGGGCCGGCGCCGGACTGATCCGGCCGCTGGAGGCCGCCGCGCGTAAAGCCGGCGTCGACATCCTGCTCGAGCACCGCATGACCGCGATCCACCGCGAGGGTGCGAATTCCGGCCGCGTGCTCGGCATCGCCGTCGACAATAAGGGGGCGACGCGCCACATCCGCGCCCGTAAAGCGGTCATCGTCGCCACCGGCGGCTCGACCGGCAACGTCAATTTCCGCCGCATGTTCGATCCCCGGCTCACCGAGGAATATTGCGGACTCGCCGGCATGCCCTGGTCGGACCAGGATGCCAGCGGCGAAATCTCAGCCATGGCCGTGGGGGCGTCGTTATGGGGATTGTTCAATTACACCGGTGAATTCGGCTCGGGCATCACCAAGCCCGGCGCCATCGGTTGTCAGTACGGCTATGTCAATGTGCGCTGGTATCCGACGAGCGAGGTTTTCGACAAGGCGCGCGCGATCGGCCTGCCGGTGAAAGATTGGCAGGACGCCATCCTGGTCAACATGCTGGGCAAGCGCTTCTATGACGAGACCGCCGGTCACTTCAATTACAACAGCTATCAAAGCACCAACCCCTACGAGCCATATTCGTATCTCAACGCCAAGAACAAAAAATACGATCCGAGCAATTTCATCAATGCGGCGCTCGCCGGGATCGGCGACGGCCACAACGGCGGCGGACCGATCTGGGCGATTTTCGATGCCGACGCCGTCGTCCGCGAGCAATGGACGCCCGCGCCGCCCTATGTCGATAGCACCGCCGGCTTCTTCTTCAGCGCCGAAACGATCGCAGAACTGGCCGCCAAGATCGAAATGAAATACCAGCGCGTGCCGATGCCGCCGCAAAATCTCGCCGCGACGGTCGCCCGCTATAATTCATTCGTCGACGCCGGCAAGGACGCCGACTTCGGCAAGCCGAAACCGCTCTACAAGATCGCCAAACCGCCGTTCTATGCCGCCTGGGCGACGCCGGTCATTCACGACACGCGCGCCGGGCTCCGCATCAACGCACGCTGCCAGGTGATCGACATGAACGGCGAAGTCATCCCTGGGCTTTATTGCGGCGGCGAATCCGCCGGCGGCTTTTCCATGCACGGCCTGCCACGCGCAATCTGTCAGGGGCTCATTGCCGGGCGAAACGCCGCGGCGCAAAACGACGCGGGCTAGGCGTCCACGGCCGCATATTTGGAGCGGACGATATCCCGATGATGAGAATGCTCATTCGCTTCTTGCGGCGCCTGCTCGTTCTGGCGCTGGGAGTTCTCAGCGTCTGGCTGATTGTTTTCGTCTTCAGGCTGGTCGATCGCGGGGTGCCTTCGATTGTCGCGGTCGCCCTGAGCTATGCGGTCGCCGCCTATGTCGTCTTGCCGTACACCGTGCTGATCAGCCTGAAACTTCTGCATCGCAAGCGGGTGCCGAGCTACACTCTGACCGGGGACGGCCTGCCCGGCGATCCGGTCAATCTGATCCTGGTGGGCACGACGCAGCAATTGCACGCCGCCTTTGCCCAGGCCGGATGGTCACTGGCCGACCCGTTGAGCGTTGCCAGCGCCTGGCGCATGGCCCGCGCCTTCGTGTTCAACTCGCCCTATCCCACGGCACCGTTCAGCGCCCTCTACCTGTTCGGCCGCGGCCAGGATTTCGGCTTTCAGAAGCAGATTGGCGACAGCCCACGGAAACGTCATCACGTCCGATTTTGGGCCGCGCCATTGGCGCGCGAAGCCACCCTCGGGGAAGCCAGCTTTTGGCGAAGCATCGGGCGGCCGCCGGCCAACGCCAGGGTGCTGTGGATCGGCGCCGGCACCAAGGACACGGGGTTCTCGCTGACGCGTCTGACGTTTCAGATCACCCACGCCACCGATTCCGACACCAATATCGAACGTGACTTCATCATCGAGGAACTTGCCGCCAAGAAATTAGTCGACGACGTGAAGGCCTATCGCGCCGGTCAGCGGCTGCCCACCGCGCAGGTCAACCACTACATCACCGACGGCGAGGTGACGGCGGCGACGCTCATCGTCGGTGCGTGAGGTCCGCCTTGTCGCGCTCGCCGCGGATCGATGGAAGCGTCCGTCACTTTTTCGACCAGTGAAAGAACGGCAGCCACGGCGAAGCCACCGGCGCGGCGGCGCCGGACGATGCCGCCGAAAGGCGCGCCGGCACCGGATGCCGGATCGGCTCGCCCGGCGGCAGCTTCAGCAGGTCCGATACTTTGACGAAGCTGTATCCCTCGGCGCGAAGCCTGGCGATGATGTCGGGCAACGCGGCACCGGTCGCCGGCGCATCGCGCCCGCCGTTCATGTGCAGTACGACAATGCTGCCGGGACGGACATGCGCAACCGCGTCGTTGGCAACCCATTTGGGGCTTTTTTCGAAGGCGTCGGCGCCATCGACATCGCCGCCGATGACGGTGTAGCCCTGGCTCTCGACCGTCTTCATCGCCTGAGCGTCGGAGCACAAACCGGGAAAGCGGAAATATTTCTTATGGGACGCCGCGTAGTGTGTCAGCAGCGCGTCGGTCTTCGCCACTTCCTCGGCCTGCTTCGATTGCGGTATCGGGAAAAGTCCATAGCACGGCGAATGAAATGCGCCATGCGAGTAGCTGTGATTGGCAAGCTCGAACAGCGGATCGGCGGACAGGTCTTTGACCACGGCACTGTAGGCCTCGATCCAAAGGCCGGTGAGGAACAATGTCGCCGGCACCTGCTCGTGGCGAAGCACGTCGACGACTTTCTGATTGTACCATGAGGCAACGCGGCCGCTCTTGAGCTCGCGCAGCATGCCGGGCGTCATGTCGGCGTCGAAGGTCAGGGCGACGATCTTACGATCGGTCGCGGCGTGATCGAAACTCGCCGGCAGATCCGGCGATGCCATGGCCGGCGCCGCCGCGACCGCACATAAATGCAGCAGCACGACCGCGGCCGCTCGCAGAGGTGAACCGCTCATTAAGGACCTTGGCCTTGGCTAGACCGTCGTCTGCGCCACGCCGCGTTGTGCATTGAGCGCTTCCTTGGCGCCGTCCTTGAACGCCACGTCGGGCGGCAGAACGACCGCGCAGGACCGCACGCGGTGGTGAATCGGGTCGACGCCGGGCGGGATCGCGCCTTTGTCGGCGAGCGCCTTGGCCGCGCGCAGCAGGCGGTGCCGCGCCATGATGATGCCGTTGTCGGTGGAGACGAGGTTCTCTTTCGTGCGGTCGCAGATCGGGCCCATGCTCTCCTGCAGCGAGGCATCCTGCATGGCGATGCCGGCGACGCCGCTGAAGGTCCGTCCCGCCTTCTGCGCGGCGCGGTCGATCAGATAGTCGTTGTCCTTATTGGCGAGCGGCCGGTACGCGGCGTCGACCTTGGAGTGCACGCCGGCACCGTTTTTCATCGCCTCGACTTCCGTACCGGTCAGCGCCCGAACAGGATGGAAATCGTAGGACCAGGCCCAGCAGCTCTCGTCGTCGATCGGCACCCAGAAGTGACCGTGGATCGGATGGTCGCCGCGCGGCGGGATCATGGTGAAACACGGCATCACCCACGGCGTGATGCGCCAGTAATATTTGCCGTTCTCGGCATTGCGCCGCGCACCGATGAACAGCCCGCCGGGCTGCTCGACGACCTCGAAATAAGGCTGCATGTCGGCGAGATTGTATTGATTGCCCTTGGCGCCCTTGAACAGCGGATCGTTGGAAAGATCGCCGCGATGCAGGAACGACACGTGGCTGGAATCGATGCCGCCTTCCATGGCTTGCAGCCAGTTGCACTCCTGCCAGCGCTTCGAGGTGTAGCTCTGCTCGGCCGGCACCAGCGCGAATTCCCATTCCGGCAACGGCGGCGTCTTGTCGGCCGGCCCCATATAGGTCCACAGCACATCGCCGATTTTCACCAGCGGATAGCCGGCGAGCTTGATCTTGCCGCAAAAGCCGCTTGCCGCCGGCTCGGACGGCACGTCGATGCATTGGCCGGTCACGTCATATTTCCAGCCGTGATACGGGCAACGCAGGCCGTTCTCCTCGTTGCGGCCGAACCACAGCGACACCCCGCGATGGGCACAGAACTCGTCGATCAGTCCGTATCTGCCCTCGGAATCGCGAAACGCGATCAGCCGCTCGGAGAGCAGTTTCACCCGCACCGGCGGGCAATCGTTCTCCGGCAGTTCTTCGGCAAGGAGCGCCGGCATCCAGTAACAGCGGAACATCCGGCCCATCGGCGTTCCGGGGCCGGTTCGGGTCAAAAGCTCGTTTTGTTCTTTTCTCAGCATGATCGGCGGTCGCCAGCGGGGATGCCACAAGAGTAGGGATTCGGTTTCGCCGGAGCAAGCGACGGCCGAGGTCGTTGACATGACAGCCCGGCGAAATTGCCCACCGCCGCAGCGCCGTCCGGTTGCTCTGTAAACGCAATTACGCTAAGTCCGCCGTTAGCCGGACTGCCCTTTGGAGAGATGGTAATGGCCGATCACGGTGAGGTCGAATACGCCCTTGCGACGGGCAACGATTACCCCGCTCACGAACAGACGTATCGCAATTTCATTACGATGGTGAAGGTGACGATGACCATTGTCGTCATCATCGTAATCGGGATGGCGTACTTCCTGACATGATCTGAACGCCAATCCCGACCTCGGCTTTTATCCCGGCCGTCGCCCCGTCGGAGGTTTCATGAAAGTCGCGGTTATTGCCGAAACCGATGCGAGCGAGCCGCGCGTCGCCGCGACCCCGGAAACCGTCAAGAAGCTGATCGGGCTCGGCGCCACTGTCGCCGTCATGCCCGGCGCCGGCATCAAATCCGGCATTCTGGATGCGGACTACGTTGCCGCCGGCGCCTCGCTCGCCGGCGATGCCGCTACCAACGCGGATATCGTTCTCCAAGTCCGGCGGCCGAACGCCGCCGAGCTCGTGCCGTTGAAAAAAGGCGCGATCGTCATCGCGATCATGGACCCCTACGGCCACGAGGAGGCGCTGCGCGCCATGGCCGATGCCGGGATAACCGCCTTCGCCATGGAGCTTCTGCCGCGGATCACCCGTGCGCAGGGCATGGACGTGCTGTCGAGCCAAGCCAATCTCGCCGGCTACCGGGCGGTCGTCGACGCCGCGGCCGAATTCGGCCGGGCCCTGCCGATGATGATGACCGCCGCCGGCACCGTGCCGGCCGCCAAGGTTTTCATCATGGGGGCCGGCGTCGCCGGCCTGCAGGCGATCGCCACCGCGCGGCGCCTCGGCGCCATCGTGACCGCGACCGACGTGCGCCCCGCCGCCAAGGAGCAGGTCGAGAGCCTAGGCGCCAAATTCGTTGCCGTCGAAGACGAGGAATTCAAAGCCGCAGAGACCGCCGGCGGCTACGCCAAGGAAATGTCGAAGGACTATCAGACCAAGCAGGCCGCGCTGGTCGCCGATCACATCAAGAAGCAGGATATCGTCATCACCACCGCGCTCATTCCCGGCCGTCCGGCACCGCGGCTCATTTCAAAAGAAATGGTGGCATCGATGCGTCCGGGATCGGTGCTGATCGATCTGGCGGTCGAGCGCGGCGGCAACATCGAAGGCGTCAAACCCGACGCGGTCGCCGACGTCGGCGGCGTCAAGATCGTCGGCTACGGCAACGTGCCGGGCCGGCTCGCCGCCACGGCATCGAGTCTTTACGCCAAAAATCTTCTCGCTTTCCTCGACGTCCTGATCGACAAGAAAACCAAGGCGCTGGCCGTCAATTGGGATGACGAGATCGTCAAGGCGACGGCGCTCACGCGCGACGGCGCGATCGTGCATCCGAATTTCAAGCCCAAAACCGCTGCTTAAGAGCCGGCGGCACAGGAGGCAGCAGAACCATGGTGACGCTCTCGATCCTTGGCCAGCTCGATCTTCTCGCCAACACCCATTCCGGCGTAGCCGCGGCGGCGAGCGACATGGTCAATCCTTTCGTGTTCCGGCTGTCGATCTTCGTGCTGGCGGTCTTCGTCGGCTATTACGTCGTCTGGTCGGTCACCCCGGCGCTGCATACGCCGCTGATGTCGGTCACCAACGCCATCTCATCGGTGATCGTAGTCGGCGCCCTACTGGCGGTCGGCGTCGCGCTTGTCGGCAACGATGCCGGCCCGGTGTGGGCGCGCGCGCTCGGCTTCGTGGCGCTGGTTTTCGCCTCGATCAATATCTTCGGCGGCTTTCTCGTGACCAAGCGCATGCTGGCGATGTTCCAGAGAAGACAGAAGTGAGCGAAGGAAACAGCCGATGAGCGCCGATCTCGCTGCGCTTTGCTATCTGGTCGCCGGCGCGCTGTTCATCCTGGCGCTGCGCGGACTGTCGAGCCCGGAGACGTCACGGCGCGGCAATCTGTTCGGCATGATCGGCATGACGATCGCGATCGTCACGACGCTGGCGGCGCACCCGCCGGCGGACGCGGCCGCATGGGGACTGGTCGTTCTCGGCATGGCGCTCGGCGGCGGCATCGGTGCCGTGATCGCGCACCGGGTGCCGATGACCTCGATGCCGGAACTGGTGGCCGCTTTCCACTCGCTGGTCGGCATGGCCGCGGTGCTGGTCGCCGCCGGCGCGTTGTACGCGCCGTCCGCCTTCGGCATCGGCGTTGAGGGCGCGATCCACGCCCAGAGCCTGATCGAAATGTCGCTGGGCGTCGCCATCGGCGCCGTCACCTTCACCGGATCGGTGATTGCGTTCCTCAAGCTTTCCGGCCGCATGAGCGGCAAGCCGATTATCCTGCCTGCCCGGCACGTCATCAATATCGCGCTCGCTGTCGCTTTGATCGCGCTGATCGTCTGGTTCTTCGAAGCGCAGCAACATCTCACCTTCTGGCTGATCGCCGCGATCTCGTTCCTGCTCGGCATCTTGATCATCGTTCCGATCGGCGGCGCCGATATGCCGGTCGTCATCTCAATGCTCAATTCCTATTCCGGCTGGGCCGCGGCCGGCATCGGCTTCACGCTCGAGAACACGGCGCTGATCATCACCGGCGCGCTGGTCGGCTCCTCGGGCGCGATCCTGTCCTACATCATGTGCAAGGGCATGAACCGGTCGTTCATCTCGGTCATCCTCGGCGGCTTCGGCGGCGAAGTGGCGGGCCCCGCGGCCGCGGCGGGCGACCGGCCGGTGAAGATCGGCTCGGCGGAAGATGCCGCCTTCATCCTCAAAAATTCCTCAAAGGTCATCATCGTGCCCGGCTACGGCATGGCGGTTGCGCAGGCGCAGCATGCGCTGCGTGAAATGGGCAACAAGCTCAAGGCCGAGGGCGTCGAGGTCAAATACGCCATCCACCCGGTGGCCGGCCGCATGCCGGGCCACATGAACGTGCTCCTCGCCGAAGCCAACGTGCCTTACGACGACGTGTTCGAATTGGAAAATATCAACTCGGAATTTGCCCAGGCCGACGTCGCTTATGTCATCGGCGCCAATGACGTCACCAATCCGGCGGCCGAAGACGATCCGAAGTCGCCGATCTACGGCATGCCGGTCCTGCAGGTGTGGAAGGCCGGCACGGTGATGTTCAACAAGCGCTCGCTGGCATCGGGCTATGCCGGCATCGACAATCCGCTGTTCTATCGCGACAACACCATGATGCTCTTGGGCGACGCCAAGAAAATGACGGAAGAGATCGTCAAGGCGTTGTAAAACCCCCGGTCCGATGACCGACAACTCTTCGCCAAATCCGCCCAAGCCCATTCGCGCCCGGCGCTGGTCCGGGCGGGCTACGACGCCGCAGCGCCCGCGGCCCTATCGCATGGCAATGCGGCTCATCGGCATTCCGGCAGCGGCCGTCGCCGGCGTGCTGCTCTATCGTGGCTTGCGCGATCGCTTTGTCCTGCCGGAATGCGATTCCGGCCGCGCCAAGCACTCGCTCGCCGATGTTCTCAAGCAGTTGGGGCTGGAACCCACGCGCTACGATCCGATCAAGACGGTGTCGTCGACCAAAGATCAGGTCGTCTGCAGTGCCGACCTGCCCTTGGCTGGCGGCGGCAGTGTCGCCACGGATTTCACATTTTATTGGGGCGGCGGCACGGCGCATATGAGGTATTCGGTTGCGCGCAAAAAGTCGTGAATGCGCGGCCATACCGCGCATGGAACTTAGTGACGCCGAACCACTTGTCAGCGCGTGGACCAAAGCGCCAATACCCTCATCAATCTCAAACACTTAACCGCGGGCCCGCTGCCGTGGATGGTGCGCATCGGCTATGTCGCCCGTGGCATCGTCTTTCTGATTATCGGCGGCTTTGCCTTGCTCGCCGCCGGCGGCCTGGGCGCACATCCGGAAGGCGCCCGCGACGCGCTGGAGCTGATATTTCAGCGGCCGCTCGGCAGCTATGTCTTATGGACCCTCGCGGCGGGACTTTTATGTTTTGCCGGCTGGCGTTTCCTGCAATCGCTCTTCGATGTCGATCTGCATGGCAATAGCCTCTACGGCCTGATGCGCCGCGGCGTACTCGCCGGCAGCGGGCTGTTCTACGTCGCACTCGCCGCGGCGACGGTCCGCATTACGCTCGTCCACCGGCGTGTCGATGAAGACCAGTCCGCCCGGGAATGGACCGGATGGGTGATGGCGCAACCGCTCGGGCGGCTTGTGATCGGCTTCATCGCTGCGGGTTTCGTCGGCGTCGCCGTCGGGCTCGCGGTCAAGGCGTGCCGCGCGCCTTATCGCGACGCGCTCGATGCGACGCGGGAACAGCGCGCCTTTGCGGTCGTCCTCGGCTCGTTCGGCATCATGACCCGCGCCTTCGTCTTTCTCCTGGTCGGATTTTTCCTCGGCATTGCCGCCTATAACGCAGACTCCTTCGAGGCGGTCAGCCTGGCCGGCGTGTTGCGCGCCATGCAGCATCAAGCCCATGGCGGGATTCTGCTCGGCATTGCCGCCCTCGGCCTTCTGGCCTTCGGCTTCTTCGAGATTATCGAGGCGGCAACGCGACGCGCCCACGCGGTGAAGCCGGACGGACCGAAGCCGTCTTAAGTGGACGGCTTGCCGTAGCCGCCCGCGGTCGGCGTCTGGATGATGACGGCCTCGCCGGCATCGATCACGGTCGAGTCGCAGCCCTGCAATGGCTCCATGCGGCCGTCCTTGCGCCGCGCCCAGTTCTCGCCGACCTCTCCGTCGCCGCCGCCGGCAAGCCCGAACGGCGGCACGCGGCGATGCCCGGACAGGATCGTGCATTCCATCTTTTCCAGAAAGCGGATGGTGCGGCGAATGCCGTCGCCGGCGTTCCACTCGCCGCGGCCGCCCGAGCCTTTGCGGATGTGGAAATCCTCCAGCAGCACCGGATAACGGAATTCGAGGATTTCCGGATCGGTCAGACGGGTATTGGTCATGTGGGTGTGCACGGCATCGGTGCCGGGAAAGCCGGGGCCGGCCGGCGAGCCGGAGCAGATCGTCTCGTAATACTGGTAGCGCGCATTGCCGAAGTTGAGATTGTTCATGGTGCCTTGCGCGGCCGCCATGGCGCCGAGCGCGCCGAACAGGCAATTGGTCACCTCCTGCGAGGTCTCGACATTGCCGGCGACCACCGCGGCCGGGTATTCCGGCGACAACATCGATTTTTTCGGAATGACGATATTGATCGGCCGCAGGCAGCCGGCATTCATCGGAATATCGTCGTCGACCATGACGCGAAAGACATACAGCACCGCCGCGCGGGTCACCGGCTCCGGCGCGTTGAAATTCGACGGCTGCTGCGGACTCGTCCCGGTAAAGTCGACCGTCGCCTCGCGCTTTTTCTTGTCGACGCTGATGCGCACTTTGATCGTATTGCCTTGATCGGTCTCGATGGCAAAGCTGCTGTCATGCAGCCGGTCGATCACGCGGCGCACGCTCTCCGCGGCATTGTCCTGCACGTGCCGCATATAGGCGCGCACCACCGGCAGGGTGAAATAGCGCACCATCTTGCGCAGCTCATGCACACCCATCTCGTTGGCGGCGATCTGCGCCTTGATGTCGTTGACGTTCTGCAGCGGATTGCGCGCCGGATATTTGGCGCCTTCGAGGAGCGCGTAGGTTTCCTTTTCGCGGAATCGGCCGCGTTCGACCAGCTTGAAATTGTCGATATAGACGCCTTCCTCCTCGATGGTGGTGGCGTTCGGCGACATCGAGCCCGGCGAAATGCCGCCGACATCGGCGTGGTGTCCGCGCGAAGCGACCCAGAACAGGATTTTCTTGCCGTCGAACACCGGCGTGCAGACGGTGATGTCCGGCAGATGCGTGCCGCCGTTATAGGGCGCGTTGATGGCGTAGACGTCGCCCGGACGAACCTTGCCCTTGTTTTCGCGGATCACGGTCTCGACCGCGCGGTCCATCGAGCCGAGATGCACCGGCATATGCGGCGCATTGGCGACCAGCGAGCCGGTGCCGTCGAACACCGCGCAGGAGAAATCGAGCCGTTCCTTGATGTTCACGGAATAGGCGGTGTTCTGCAAAGCGACGCCCATCTGCTCGGCGATCGACATGAACAGGTTGTTGAACACTTCGAGCATCACCGGGTCGGCCTTGGTGCCGATAGCGCGGGCGCGCACGAGTTTCTGCACCCGCCGCAGCACCAGATGATTTTTCGCCGTCAGCTCAGCCTGCCAGCCGTGCTCGATGACGACGGTCTGGTGCGGCTCGATGACGATTGCCGGTCCTTTGACCTTGTGGCCGGGCAGGAGCTGGTCACGGGTGTAAACCGATGCCGAATGCCACTTGCCGCCGGAAAAGAACCGCGTGCGGCGCGCCGGGGCCGGCAGCTTGCCGCGCGTGGTCTTGCGGCTTTTTTCCGCAAACGCCGCGCCGCCGCCGACCGCTTCGACCGACACCGCCTCGATGACGAGGCCCTTCTTGCGGTCGATGAAACCGAATTGGCCCTTGTGCGCGCGTTCAAAGGCGGATTGCAGTTTGGCGAGCGATGCCGGCGCCTTGTCGGTGCCGGCCTCGACGATCAGCGGCGTGTCGGTACCGGCGTAACGAATGTGCGCGCGCATGTGAGCGGCGACTTCGGCGGCAGGAACACCTTGGCCGACGACTTCGTCCCTGGTCTCGCGCGCCAGACGCCGGGCAACACGTCTGAGCGTCGCGTGCGCTTTGGTCCCGAACGGCTCCTCGATCGCCTGCTGGCGCACGCTGCGGATATCGGCGAGCCCCATGCCATAGGCGGACAACAGCGAAGACAACGGATGGATCAGCACGCTCTCCATGCCGAGCGCGTCGGCAACGAGGCAGGCGTGCTGGCCGCCGGCGCCGCCGAAGCAATTGAGCGCGTAGCGGGTCACGTCATAGCCGCGCTGCACCGAGATTTTCTTGATCGCATTGGCCATGTTCTCGACCGCGATCTTGATGAAACCGTCGGCGACCTGTTCGGCGGACCGCCCGTCGCCGATTTCTTTGGCCATGGCGGCAAAGGCCGAGCGCACGGCGTCCGCATCGAGCGGCGAATTCTGTGAGGGACCGAAAATCTTTGGAAAAAAATCGGGGATGAGCTTGCCGGCCATGACATTGGCGTCGGTGACCGCAAGCGGACCGCCGCGGCGGTAGCATTTCGGCCCGGGGTTGGCGCCGGCGGAATCCGGACCGACGCGAAAGCGCGCTCCGTCGAAATGCAGGATCGAGCCGCCGCCGGCCGCCACGGTATGGATCAGCATCATCGGCGCGCGCATGCGCACGCCGGCGACCTCCGTCTCGAAGGCCCGCTCGTAAGCGCCGGCAAAATGCGAGACGTCGGTGGACGTGCCGCCCATGTCGAAACCGATCAATTCCTTGAAGCCGGCGGAGCGTCCGGTTTCGGCCATGCCGACGACGCCGCCGGCGGGGCCGGACAGGATGGCGTCCTTGCCGCGGAACAGCTCGGCCGCGGTCAGTCCGCCGGATGACATCATGAACATCAGCCGGGTTTTGTCCCCTTCCGCTTGTGGGGAGGGACCGGAATGCAGATCGCCGGCGACCTGATTTACGTAACGCTGCAGGATCGGCGACAGATAGCTGTCGACCACCGTGGTATCGCCGCGGCCGACGAGCTTGATCAGCGGCGAAACCTCGTGGCTGGCGGACACCTGCGGAAAGCCGAGTTCGCGCGCCAGCGCTACGACCTGCTTTTCGTGGTCGCTATGGCGGTAGGCGTGCACCAGCACGACGGCGACCGCGCCGATGCCGTCCGCCAGCGCGCGCTCGAGCGCGGCGCGCACCCCGGCAAGATCGAGCGGCCGCTCCACGGTGCCGTCGGCCCGCACCCGCTCGTCGACCTCGACGACGCGCTCATACAGCATGTCCGGCTTGATAATGTGCTTGGCGAAGATTTTCGGCCGCGCCTGGTAGCCGATGCGCAGGGCGTCGCGGAATCCCTTGGTGATGAGCAGAAGCGTGCGCTCGCCCTTGCGCTCCAGCAGCGCGTTGGTGGCGACCGTGGTGCCCATTTTCACGGCCGCGATCCGCTCGCTGGGGATGGCCGCATCGGCGGCAAGCCCGAGGAGCTGACGAATCCCCGCAACCGCCGCGTCGCGATAGGCTTCGGGATTTTCCGATAGAAGCTTTTGGGTGACCAGCGTGCCGTCCGGCCGCCTTGCCGATCACGTCGGTGAACGTGCCGCCGCGATCGATCCAGAACTCCCACCCTCCCGCTGCGTTCGCCACGGCATTTGCTCCTTCAATTCAGCGTCGGGAGCAAATACAAGTTGCGCCGCTCCGTCCAATCGCGATTTGCAATAAAGGGTGATAAGACAATTTTATCAAGCCGCCGCCCTGAGGCCCTTTGCGGCAATGCCGATGGCGATTTCCGCCACTTTCTGCGCCGCCGGATTGTTCGGCGTCCCCGGCCAGGCAACGGCGAAATTGAGTTGCGGCAGCTCGATTGGTGCGCGCAGGACCCGCAAGCGGCCCTTTGCCGCCACGTTGCGAAGAATTGCCGGAGGGATGAAGGCAATGCCGATGCCGTCAAGCGTCATGCGCACCGCCGTCGCCAGCGAGGCGCTGGCGTGGATTGTCGGCCGCAATCCCTTGTGGGCGAACAACTCGCGCAGAGCGATGTAAGGCTGGGTATTGCGCGAGAAGGTCACGATCGGCAGGCGCGCAATGTCCTCAAGCTCAATTGCGCGTTGCGGCAATTTCATCTTGGCGCTGGCGACGAACGCGACCGGAAAGCTGCATAGCGGGCGGTTGCGAACGCCGGGATTTTCGGTTGGCGCGAGCAGAAAGGCCAAATCCAGATCCTTGCTCACCAGCCGCTCGTTGAGGTTGGCCGAATTGTCCACCTCGATCTCAAGCTCCAGATTTGGATAGGCGGCATTGACCCGCTCGATCAGCGCCGGCAGCCAAGTATGAACAATCGTCTCCGACACGCCCAGGCGGACGATGCCGCGCATCGCGGCGCCCTCGCCAACCGCCTCTATCATGTCGGCTCGCAGGCGAATGAGGCGCTCGGCATAATCCAGGACCTGCAGTCCCTTCGGCGTCGGCGCGACGGCGCGGCGGTCGCGTTCGAACAGCCGGACGCCGAGAAGCTCTTCGAGTTGCGCAATCCGCATCGAAACCGCCGGCTGCGTCGCGTGGAGCTTGTCCGCGGCGCGGCGAAAGCTGCGCAGAGTGGCCACCCAGACCAAGGTTTCGAGAGCTTTGAAATCGACCATGTCCCACCGTCGGTGATAATTCGAGCTTATCGAACTTCTCCAAAAAACGCGATTGCACAACCAAGCGCCGGGCAGGCCGGCACCCGATGGCGGCAGGCTTCAAGCCATGGCGATCCTGTGCCAGACTTGGGGAAGAACCGCTTCAGCCTGGGGTCCGAGCGATGCACAAGATCGTCCTTTCCGACGCCGCCCGAGCGCGCATGACCGGCCGCACCGGCAAAGCCCACCCGTTCGATGAGATCGATCCGCGCAAAGCCGCCCTGGTGGTGATCGACATGCAGAACTATTTCTGCAAACCCGGCCACCAAGGCGAGGTCCCGGCATCGCGGGACATCGTGCCGAATATCAATCGGCTTGCCGCCGAGCTGCGCCGCCGCGGCGGCCTCGTCGTCTGGGTCCGCAACGGCACCCGCGACACCCGGGACAGCTGGTCGAATTATCACGAATACCTGCACACGCCGGATCGTGCCGAGCGCCGCTATGCGGCCATGGATGTCGACGGTGACGGCTACGCCTATTGGCATGCCAACGATATCCGGCCCGAGGACGCGCAGGTGACGAAGACGCGCTACAGCGCCTTCATCCAGGGCTCGTCCGATATCGAACGCCTGTTGCGCGACCGCGGTATCGACACCATCCTGGTCACCGGCACGGCCACCAATGTCTGCTGCGAAAGCACCGCGCGCGACGCCATGATGCTCAATTTCAAGGTGGTGATGGTCTCGGACGGCACCGCCACTCACAATGACGAGGAGCATAACGCGGCGTTGTCGATCTTTTACGGCCTGTTCGGCGATGTGCAGTCGACCGATGAGGCGATCGCTTCGCTCGGCCGCGGCGACAAGGCCCGCGCCGCCGCCTGAACTTCGTCAGCTATTGCGTCCACTTTCGCGCATTGCCGGCAGGCCGATGCCGGTCGCTTCGAAGCCGCCGTCGACGGCGAGCGTCTGGCCGGTAATGTAGCTCGCGCGATCGCTGCACAGAAAAAAGATCGCTTCGGCGAGCTCCTGCTCAAGGCCGTAACGGTTGAGCGGAATGGCGTCGTGATAGGCGGCGCGGATTTCCGGGGTATGCACGGCCTTGGCCATTGCGGTATCGACCGGTCCCGGCGCCACGGCATTGACCCGGATACCGAGCGACGCGAGTTCGATCGCCTGCTGCTGGGTCAGATGCGCCAGGCCCGCTTTGCTGGTGCCGTAGGCGGTGCGCAGCGTCGAGGCGCGCAAGCCTGAGATCGAGGTGATGTTGACGATGGCGCCGCCGCCGCTGTCGCGCATCAGCGGCGCGGCGGCCTGCGTGCACAAAAACGGGCCGGTAAGATTGACCGCCAGCACCCGCGACCAATCGTCAAAGGTGACGTCCAGGATCGGCTTGAAGATCGCGATGCCGGCATTGTTGACCAGCGCATCCAGCCGGCCGAACTTTTGCGCCACCGTGCCAACGGCGCCGGCGACACCCGCCGCGTCGGCAACATCGCAGCACAGGGCGATGACGGCCTCGGCGCCGTTCGCTGCGGCGAGCGCGCCATAAGTGCGATCGAGCGTCGCCCTGTCGATATCGAGCAACGCCACGCGCCAGCCGTCGGCAAGGAATCGCTTTGCGGTCGCGAGGCCGATGCCTCGCGCCGCGCCGGTGAGGAGAGCGGCTTTCTGTGCGGTATTGCCCATCGCCGGCCACAATGCCTCGCGCGGCGGCGAGGATCAATCCGCGCTAATTCGGCGCTTTGTCCTGGGCCAGCAGGCCGGCGACGGTCTTGATCTCGTTGCGCGCATATTTGGGCAGGCCGGCGCTGATCGATGTCCCGGAATTGAACGACGACTGGCCCATCAGGACCTGCGCCGGCACCAGGTTGCGCAGCACCGGCACATTCTCGAAGCCGCGCTTCTCGTCGAGCACCCTCGCCTTGATCGCCAGCGCCATGAAGGCGGTGACGACGGTTTTATCGGGATCGGTGGGATGCGCCTGGAACACGGCAAAAAACTTGCCGAACTTCATGATCTCGTTGACGTAGAAGATATTCTGCTCGAGGGCGCCGGTAACCGGCGTGTCGAGCTTGGTCAGCTGCTGCAAACCCGCTTGATCGACATCGGCCGGGGCGAGCGCGACAAGCTCGCTCTGGAAATCGATGTGAGCGGCGACTTTTTTGACACTGTCGCGCAGCTTGTTGACCAGCATGATGCCCATCGGGATCTTGCCTTCGAACTTGTAGCTCGACTGGATGCAGATCGCGGCCGTTTGACCGGAGCACCATTTGCGGTCGGGATTGTCGTTGCCGGTGCCGGCTTCATCATTCAAGGGGCTCACGTCGCCGGGACCGATCAGCTTGTGCTGGATAGACGGATCGATCCTGTCCAGAAAGGCCAAAGTGACGTAGTGCGACAGGTCGATCGAGGCCGGCGCCCGATCGAGAACGAAGCGCGCCTGCGCCACGTACATGTAAAGCTTCTCGGTGACCTTGGCGTTTTTTTCCGTGTCGCCGCTGCTGGTCGTCTTACTGACGGTCGGTTCGGTATAGCCGGGAAACAGTGCCAAAAATTTCTTCTCGTTGGGGTGTTTCTCCGCCCAATCGCTGAAACGGCTCAATGCGGTCTCGCTATCGACGGCTCCCGGACTGGTATGGTCGCTGAAATCGATGACGCCGGATTTGATGTCGGCGACGGGCGTGTCACGTGCGGCCTTCACCTCCGCGATCTGAAAATCCTGCGCCGCGGCCGGCGAGGCGCAGCTCAAGCCGGCCATGACAACCGTGATGGGCCAGGCAAGCAGCAACAAAAGCGCGATAGCGTTCCGCGTCGACATTTCCAATTGCTTTGTGCCGCTGTCTCTCAATGAGCCGAATCGCCAAAACCGCTTGACCGGGTCGTCGTAGCACGTCCTTGGCAAATCCCTTGGCGTGTCCCAAACCGGCCTGCCGCTTCCGCCGAACATGCCCCGGCCATTCAGCGGCCGCCCCAGAAGAAATTGCGGCTCGGCGGCTGGTCGCTCCATGGCCGGAACAGGCCGAACAAGCCGCGGGAGGGCTGCTGCGGCTGCGGTTGCGGCGGCAATTGCTGCCAACCTTGATTGGGGTAGTAGGATCGCCCGCTATTGTCGGAGGCGCCGCCCCAGAACGGGTTGGATTCGCCGCCTTGATCGGCATAGGCGTCTTCCTGCGACACCAGCTGATATTGCGTGTCGGCAACCTGCCCGTCAGCGCTGCGCCGGAAGTGCTCGATGAAATTGCCGCCGTTCATGCGATTGCCGGACGCGTAGTCGATCGGAATATCGACGAGGTCGCGGCGGGCCGCCGGCGACGGGCCGGCCAGCGGCGTTTTTGGCGCGACGCCGTCCGCCCAGACCGCCTGGATGATCGGCTCGAAAATCGGCAGTGCGACCCGGGCGCCGTCCTCGCTCGGTCCGAGCGAGCGGCGCTTGCCGTTGGCGTTGTCGTAGCCGACCCACACCGCCACGGTGACGTCGTTGGTGAAGCCGATGAACCAGCCGTCGACGGCGTCTTCGGTGGTGCCGGTCTTGCCGGCGACATAAGGCGACAGCGATGCCATCGCCCGGGCCGTGCCGCGCGCGACCACACCCTGCAATATGGTCTTGAGCTGATAGAACGCCGCCGGGTCGGCCGCCCCGATGCGCGGCAGCGGCGCATCCGGGTATTGATAGACGGTGCGGCCGTCGAGCGCGATGGAATCGATACCGTGCGGCTGCGGCAGCGCGCCTTCGTTGGCGATGGCCGCATAGAACGCCGCGAGATCGATCATCTTCACCGGCTGGGCGCCGAGAATGAACGGATAATAGCGGACGCATTCCGAATAGATTTTCGCCGCGACGGCGGTGGCGCAAATGTCGTCGAGGCTTTTTTCCGGCTGCGCGTCGATGCCGCCATCGAGCAGGTGCGCGGTGACGACGTTGACGGAATATTCCAGGCCGCGCCGCAGCGTCAGGACGCCGCCTTCGCTGTAATCGTCATTGCGCGGCGACCAATAGTCCTCTTCGCGCGCGTTGTCGCCGAATTCGCGGCTGATGACGTCGCGCCCATTGGCGGCAGCGCCGATCGGCGGAAACGTGATCGGATCGTTGGGTACCAGCGTGTTCGGCTGCAGGCCGTGCTGCAGCGCCGTCAGATAGGTCACCGGCTTCATCGCCGAACCGGGCTGGCGCTGCGTCTGCGCGGTGCGATTGAGCTGGCTCAGCGGATAGGAAAAGCTGCCGGCCATGGCAAGGATGCGGCCGGTCTTGTTCTCCAGCACCAGCGCGGCGCCCTGCACGGTCGGCGCGCACGCGCAACTGCGCCAGCGCGCCGCCGGGCAGATCGCGGCTCTTAATTGTCTTGCCGTCCTTGCCGTTTTCGATCTTGGCTGCGACGTGTCTCGGCTCGACGACATTGACGTAGACGACGTCATAGAGACTGAGGCTCGCGCTTGATCGGCGGCCGACCAGGCCGCCAGCGGCACGATGCGGCCGTCGGGCAGCCCGACCCGGATCGCGCCATCGCCGGTTTTGCCGCCCTTCTCCAGCACCACGGCCGGCGTCCAATGCACGTCGTAGAGCGGCAGGTGCACCGCTTGCAGCGCCTGCTGCCATGCCGGCAGCGCGGCCTTGTTGTCGACTTCGAGTTTCTGCGACCGCGTCGGCGATATTCGCCTCGGGCCCGCGAAACTGGGCGCGGCCGGTCGACATTTCATAATGCGCCAAGCCCTCCTGCAAGGCCGCCTCGGTGTCGTGCTGCAATTGCGCATTGATGGTGGAGTGCACGGTGTAGGGCTCGGCGGTCAGGCTGGTGACGCCGTCGGCCTTGGCTTCGCGGCCGAGGAAATCGACGAAGTGGAAGCCGCTGTCGCGGTGCGGAAGCGCAGAATGCGATCAGCTTCGGCGGCGACGCCAGCGCCTGGTTTTTCTGCTCCGCGGTGATGACGCCGTCCTCCTGCATGCGCTCGAGCACATAAGTGAGGCGGTCCCTGGCGCGGTCGGGATGGCGGTCGGGATTATAATAGTTCGGACCTTTCAGCAGGCCCGCCAGCATCGCGCCTTCGCCGAGCGTCAGGTCTTTCGCCGATTTGCCGAAATAGCTGCGCGCTGCCATCTCGATGCCCCAGGAGGCGCGGCCGAAATAAGCGGAATTCACGATACAGCTCGAGGATCTGGTTTTTGCTGAGCGTATTTTCGAGCCGCGACGCCACGATCATTTCGCGGATCTTGCGCTCGTAGGTGACGTCTTCGCCGACCAGGAGATTTTTCACGACCTGCTGCGTGATGGTGGAGCCGCCTTGCGGCCGGCCGGGCTCGGCCAGATCGCCGATGAAGGCGCGGATGATGCCGCGCTCGTCGACGCCGTGGTGCTGATAGAAGCGGCGATCCTCGGCGGCGATGAAGGCCTTCTGCACTTGATCCGGAACGTTATCGAGCGGAACCCAGATGCGCCGATTGCCGGGCTGGAACACGTCGGCGAAATTCTTGCCGTTGCCGTCGAGCACCATGCTGAGGCTCGGCAGTTTGCGGCCCTTGAGCGTCGTCGGGTCCGGCAGGTCGGCCGCCGCGTTGTTGAAGAAATCGATGACCTGGCCGAGATCGACCACGGGAGTGGTGATCGGCTCGTTCTTGCAGAACTGATGATAGGCGGTGTTGAGATCGCCGAAATTCAACCCGTGGAACGCCGGAATATTGGCGCCGGCCGCCTTGGGATCGTTGAGCGCGGTCGAGATGAGGTCGTCGAGATTGATGGATTCGATGTCGAACGCCTGCTTCATGTGATCGCAGCCGTTGCGCAGGATTTGCACCACCGCGGCTTGATCCTGCACCGGGTCGAAATGCGTCTTGACCGCCTGCGGCGCGGTCGTGACTTCGCTCAACGCGAGCGCCGCCGCAAAAAGCTTGACGAGGATGGTGTCCATATGGACTGCGCTGGGACGGCGGAACGGCCGGGTTCGAGGAACGCAACGGTGACAACGCGATTATAGCGATCTGATCCTTACAAAAAGACTTTTTTGCGGGCGCGAACGCCTTCGCAACGCCTCGCAGCGGGAGATCGGAGGCCGCGCAGCGATGGACCGCGCCGCCTGTTCCCTGCCACGCTCAATTCAAGGCTTGGATGGCGAGCAGCGTGTCGAAATGGCCGCGGTGTTGCAGCCAGGCGAGCAGGAGCAGCGCCGGTACGCCGGACACCGCGCAGATGGCAAAGAACCAGGGCCAGCCGGTCGCGGCGGCGATAAAACCGGCCCCCGACGATAGATAAGTGCGGCCGAAGGCCGCGAGCGCGGTGAGGAGCGCGTATTGTGTCGCGGTATGCAGCGGATTGCGGCACAGCGCCGACAGATAAGCGACGAAAGATCACCGTGCCGATGGCGCTGGTGAAATTCTCGGCGACGATGGCGAAAGTCAGCCAGGCGGCGTTCATGCCCGACGATCGCCTGCCAGGAGAACGCGAGATTGGCGAGCCCTTGCAGCACGCCGCCGAGCCACAGGCTTGCCGGCAGCGAAAGCGCGCGGGCCAGAAAGCCGCCGGCGAAGCCGCCGATCAGCGTCGCCGCCAGTCCTACGCCTTTGATGATGGCGGCGTATTCGTTGCGCGAAAATCCGAGATCGATCACGAATGGCGCGGTCAATGCGCCGGACAGCGCGTCGGTAAATTTGAACAGCACGACGAAAGCCAGCACGGCGAAGGCCAGGTCGCGGGACAGAAATTCCGCGAAGGCGCCGAATGCCGCGTGACAACGCGCGTGAGCGGGCTGGCGCCGGCGGCAATCTCTCCCTCATGTTCCGCTTCGGCGCCGACGGATCGTTCCGGCTCCGTCGGCGGCAAGCGTGGTGATGATGCCGATGACGACCAGCGCGGCCATGGCGACATAGCCCGCGCTCCAGGCCGGCCTGGTGTTGCAAGCCGAGGTGCTGAAAGCCGCTGACCAGGAACAAAGCGCCGGCGGTCGAGACCAGCATGCCGATGCGATAGGCGGCGACATAGGACGCCATGCCGGCCGCTTGCTCGCTCTCGTCCAGGCTTTCCACCCGGAACGCGTCGATGATGATGTCCTGCGTCGCCGAGGCGGCGGCGACGAGAAGCGCGCCGATGCGCGACCAGGAACGGCGACACCGACGGATCGCACGCGCCGAGAAAAACGATCGCCGCGATCAGCAGAAGCTGCGACAGCAGCAGCCAGCCGCGGCGGCGGCCGAAGCGCCGCGACAACAGCGGCACATCGAGCGCATCGATCAGCGGCGCCCAGAGGAACTTGATGGTGTAGGGCGTGCCGACCAGCGCGAACAGGCCGATGGTGCGCGAGATCGACGCTCGCCTCCGTCATCCAGACCAGCAGCGTCGAGCCCGACAAAGCGAGCGGCAGACCGGACGAAAACCCGAGGAACAGGACGATCAGCACGCGCCGCTTGAGATAGACGGCGAGCGTTCCTCAAGGACACCGAGGGGTGCGCCTGCGGCGCTCGGGACCGCCATGCGCCGCTACTCGCCCGCTTCCAGTTTGCGCGCGATCGGCGCGGCAATCACGTTCGACGCGGCCGAGGTGATACCGTTCAATTCGCTTTGCAATTCGCCTTGCAGCTCGACCTGAGTAATACGCTCGCCGCGGCTCTCGATCTTTTCGATCGAAATGACCGAAAGCCGGATATCTTCGGTCGACTGGCTGAAATGGCCCTGCAGTTTGCGCACGCGGTCGCCCAACAGACCGACGTCCTTGATCAGTCGGCCGACCTCGTCGCGGATCTGGTCGGCGGCCTCGCGCATGCGGGCATCTCTCTGGCTTTGCCGCACCAGTTGAATCGCCAGCATAAGCAGCGAGGGTGAGACGATGACGATCTTGGCGCGAAATGCCTTCTGCACCAGGTCGTCGAATTCCTCGTGCAACTCGGCATAGACCGATTCCGACGGCACGAACATGAAGGCCATGTCCTGCGTCTCGCCCGGGAATAAGATATTTCTGCGCGATGTCGCCGACATGCTTGATGACGTCTTGCCGGACGCGCGCGGCCGCAAGCTTGCGCTCGTCGTCGCTCTTGGCGTCACGGTAGGCGGTGACGGCTTCGAGCGGAAATTTGGAATCGACGACGAGCGGACGATTGTCCGGCATGAAAGATCACGCAATCGGGACGCAGCCGGTTGGACAGCGTGTGTTGGAATTCGTAACAGTCCTTCGGCAGTCCGTCGCGGACGATGATCTCCATGCGGCCCTGGCCGAAGGCGCCGCGCGACTGCTTGTTGGCGAGCACGCTTTGCAGCGACGTCACCTGGGTGGCGAGTTCGGTGATGTTCTTCTGGGCGCTGTCGATGACGGCCAGCCGCTCGTTGAGCTTTTGCAGGTTCTCGACCGTGCTCTGCTTGGTTTTTTCCAGCGAATCGCCGAGCCGGTGCGAGACCGAATCGAGCCGCTCGTTGACGGCGTGCGGCAAGCTGGATCTGGCCCTTGGCCAGCATGCCGATCATGGCTTCGAGCCGTGCCGCGGTATCGCTTTGCGCCCGGCTCAGCTCCGCCATCACCGCGGCATCGGGATGGGCGGCCCGGCGGCCACGCCACAGCATCACGCCCAAAGCGGCCAAGACGACGGCCACCGCAGCGCAGGCCGCAAAAATCGCCGCGAGCATCGGCTAGACTATCGGGCATCGCTTCCTCTGGCCGTTTTCGTCGCGTCCGGCGGCGAAGGCGATTCGCGCCCGGAACGAAGAGCGAACGGTCATAGCCGGTCATGCGGCCGGCGATCAACGTTCGATCCGACCGAAGCGCCGATTGACCCCGCTTTGCTCAGCCCTTAAATCGCGCCAGTCTATCGGCATGGTGCGCGAAATCATCATACTTGCCGGACAAGCGGCTGCGGCTTGTCTCCGAGCCGGTCAAACATGTCGACGCCGGCATCAGGAAGCTGATCGATGACATGTTCGAGACCATGTATGAGGCGCCGGGCATCGGGCTGGCGGCGATTCAGATCGGCGTCGCCAAGCGCGTCATCACCATGGATCTGTCGAAGAAAGAGGACGATCACGAGCCGCAGGTTTTCATCAATCCGGAAATCGTGTGGACCTCCGACGAGACCGCCAAATACGAGGAAGGCTGCCTGTCGATCCCGGAATATTACGAGGAGGTCGAGCGGCCCTCGCAGGTCAAAGTCAAATATCTCGACCGCGACGGCAAGCCGCACGAGATCGAGGCCAAGGGCCTGTTCGCGACCTGCCTGCAGCACGAGATCGACCACATCAACGGCGTATCTGTTCATCGATCATCTGTCCAAGCTCAAGCGCGACCGCGTCATCAAGAAGTTCGCCAAAGCCGCCAAGAAGGTGGAGGCGTGATTGGCGCTTCGCCTCGTCTTCATGGGCACGCCGGACTTTGCCGTGCCCACGCTCGTGGAGCTTGTCGGCGGCGGACATGACGTCGCCGCCGTCTATACCCGCGCGCCAAAACCGGCAGGCCGGCGCGGCTTGGCGCTGACGCCAAGCGCCGGTCGCGCGCGAAGCCGAACGATTCGCGCTGCCGGTTCTCACGCCGCGATCCTTCAAGGAGAGCCGATGCCGCGGCGGCGATGCGCGCGCATGGCGCGGATGCCGCGGTCGTCGTCGCCTACGGGCTCATCCTGCCGAAGCCGATTCTCGATGCCTTTCCGCTCGGCTGTTTCAACCTGCATGCCTCGTTGCTGCCGCGCTGGCGCGGCGCGGCGCCGATCCATCGCGCCATCATGGCCGGCGACAAGCGAGACCGGCGTGATGGTGATGAAGATGGACGAAGGCCTCGACACCGGCGCCATCGCCATGGCGGAGCGCGTCGCCGATCGGCGCCGGATGCAACGACCGGCGACATGCATGACGAGTTGGCGCGGCTCGGCGCGCAAGCTGATGCTGGTCGCGCTGGGCGCGCTCGAGCGCGGATCGTTGATCGTGACGCCGCAAGCCGCCGACGGCGCGACCTACGCCGACAAGATCGATAAGAACGAAACGCGCATCGATTGGCGCACAGCCGTGGAACAGACGGTGCATGACCATTGCCGCGGGCTGTCGCCGTTTCCCGGCGCCTGGTTCGAGCTTGCCGGCGTCGGCCGCGTCAAGGTGTTGCGCACGACCAGAGGCGAGCGGCGCGGGCGAGCCGGGCCGCGTGCTCGACGAGCAGTTTGACGGTCGCCTGCGGCGAGCGGCGCGCTGCGGATGGTCGAACTGCAGCGCGCCGGCGGCAAGCCGATGCCGGCGGAGGAATTTCTGCGCGGCACGCCGGTCGCGCCCGGCAGCACGTTGCATGCTGACGCGGAGCTTTCGGAAGATGCGCTGCAAAATTGCCATGCCCCGCTACAAGCTCACCATCGAATATGACGGCACGCCGTTTGTCGGCTGGCAGGCACAGGACAACGGCGTCTCGGTGCAGGGCGTGCTGACCGAAGCGGTCGCGGCTTTTGCCGGCGAACGCGTCACCGTGTTCGGCGCCGGGCGCACCGATACCGGCGTGCATGCGCTCGGCCAGGTCGCCCATATCGATCTTGCCAAGGATTGGGACACCGATAATGTGCGCGACGCGATCAATTTCCATCTGCGGCCGCAGCCGGTCGCCGTGCTCGCGGCGGAAAAGGTGGCGGCCGATTTCGATGCGCGCTTCTCGGCGATCAAGCGCCATTATCTCTATCGGATCGTCAACCGCCGCGCCGATCTGACGCTCGATCTCGAACCGCGCCTGGCGCGTGCCGCGCCCGCTCGACGGCGACGCCATGCACGCCGCCGCGCAGCGGCTGATCGGCAAGCACGACTTCACCACCTTCCGCTCGACCGAATGCCAGGCCAAATCGCCGGTGAAGACGCTCGACCGGCTCGATGTCGACGCGCGACGGCGACGAGGTGCGCGTTATCGCTGTGGCGCGGTCCTTCCTGCAGCATCAGGTGCGGTCGATGGTCGGCTCGCTGGTTCATGTCGGCGAAGGCAAGTGGAGCGCCGACGATCTGGCGGCGGCGCTCGCCGCCCGCGACCGCACGCGGTGCGGCCAGGTCGCGCCGCCGCACGGGCTTTATCTGGTGCGGGTGGATTATTAGCTCGTTATTTCTGCGCCGATGCAGGTGAGAGATGCCGAGCAGTGATGTCGAAGTTGTCGTAATCGGCGGTGGCGCGGCCGGCGTTGCCGCCGCTAAGCGGCTTCACCAAGCTCGATCCGCTGCCTCCTCGTCGAAGCGCGGCCGCGGCTCGGCGGCCGGGCATGGACCGTCCATGACGAGAGCGGCCACGCGCTCGATCTCGGCTGCGGCTGGCTGCATTCGGCCGACCGCAATCCCTGGGTCGGCGTTGCGCAGGCTGAAGGCCTGTCGATCGACAAGACGCCGCCGCCATGGATGAACCGGCCGCTTGAGCGCAGCTTTCCGCGCGCCGAGCTGCCGATTTTCGCAAGGCCTTCGGCGAATTCTACGAGCGCCTGCACGAAGCGGCGCGAGCGCGAAGGCGATGCGCCGGCTTCGACGCTGCTCGATCCGGCGTCGCGCTGGAATCCGCTCATCAATGCGACGAGCACCTATATCAGCGGCGCCGAGCTCGACCGGATTTCGCTGAAGGATCTGGATCGCTACGACTCGACCGACGTCAATTGGCGCGTCGTCGAAGGCTATGGCACGCTGATCAGCGGCTATGGCGCGGATGTGCCGCAAATGCTCGATTGTCCGGTCACCGCCATCGATCACGGCGGCAAGCGGCTGCGCATCGAAACGAGCAAAGGCGCCATCGCGGCCGATCAGGTCATCGTGACGGTGCCGAGCGCGGTGCTCGCGGCCGAGCGCATTCGGCTTCGCGCCGGCGCTGCCGGAAAAGATCGAGGCCGCGCGCGGCCTGCCCTTGGGCGTCGACGACAAGCTTTTCATTGCGCTCGACGGCGCGGAAGAATTCGAAACAAGCGTTCGGGTATTACGGGCACACCGATCGGGTGGCGACCGCGGGCTATCATCTTGCGGCCGTTCGGCTGGCCGATCATCGAATGCTATTTTGGCGGCAGTTGCGCGGCGGAGCTGGAAAAGGGCGGTCAGGCCGCGTTTTTCGATTTTGCCGCGTCCGAGCTCTCTGGCGTGTTCGGCGGCGATTTCGCCCGCCGGCTCAAACCGATCAAGGTGCATCGCTGGGGCAGCGACCCTTTCGCGCTCGGCGCATATTCCTATGCATCGCCGGGCAAAGCCG
>CAWHBC010000021.1:0-3478 GCA_963827465.1 uncultured Alphaproteobacteria bacterium | reverse complement strand
CGCGTCAGTATTGGCCTCGGCCACCGTGCGGGTCGTATCGTGCGGCACCTCGATGACCGCGGGATACGCACCGACGCTCAGCCGGCCGCAGCAACTTGCGACCAGCGGATGAACGAATACGCTTGCCTTGCGCCGATTGAGTTCGGCCAGGACGGGCTGATACGCCGGATCGCCCAGCCATTTGTCGCCGTAGTTGGTCTGCAGATTGATGCCGTCCGCCTTCAGCGTGTCGAAGGCATATTCGATTTCCTTGAGCGAGGCGTCGATATCGAGCATGGAAAGCGGTGCGAACAAGGCGTAGCGGCCCGGGCGGTCGCGCACCATTTCAGCGGCGAAATCGCAGCACAAGCGCGCCATGTCATGGGCTTTATCGGCGCCGGCGTCGAACCAGACTCCGGGGGTGGATGCCAGCGACAACACGCTGGTGGTGATATTGTTCTTGTCCATCCCTTCGAGGTCGCTCTCTTTGGTCCAAGCGAGCTGGGAGTTGAAATGAGGAATTTTGCGCTGATCCTCCCAATCGGTCCAAGCCTTCTGATAGGCCGGCGGATAAAAATGATGGTGCGTGTCGACCAGTTTTGGCGCCGCCGGCTGCGCCTCGGCTTTACCGGGCGGAAGCGTTGCCACCGCTCCGAATGCCGCCGCCCCGGCTAGAAACTGCCGCCTTGAGGCATGACAGGCACAGCCAAAACCGAAGCGGTGCAGCGGCGATGATTCGCGGCGCGGCGCAGCCGCGCCGTTCTGTACGGTCATGTTTTCCTCCCGGCGTGTTTTGCCGTTTATTCTACATCAGCCGCACGCGATGCGCGACATCGGCGAATCGGAAAGCGTCATCGCCACAACTGAAAGGCGATCAGCGCGGCGAGCATGATGCCGCTGCCCAAGCCTTGGATCGGGGTGATCGCTTCGCCCAGCACGAGCGCGCTGAGGATCATCGCCGTCAGCGGCTCGAGATGCATGATCAGCGCCGTACGAAACGGCCCGATACGCATGGTGGAGACGAAGACAAACAAGATTCCCGCGGTTGTGGCGAGGCTGAGCGCCACGAGCCACGTCCAGCCGAAGTCGGTTTGGGGCGGATGCCAGGTTTGCGTAGCGAGCGAAACTGCCACGAAGATCGCGGTCGACGACAGCATCGAATACCAGGTTGTCAGTCGCGCGTCGGCGCCAACCAGATAGGCGCGGGTTGCCAGCAGCACGGCGGTGCGGCAGCAGGCGGCGCCCAGCGCATAGGCCACTCCGGCGAAGGCGAGCCCCGCGGGATGCGCTCCGATCATGATCGCGAGCCCGCAGAAAGCCGCCACCGCGCACAGTACGCCTTTGAAGCGGAAGGGCTCGAGCCCGGCGAACGACGCCGCAAGGCCGGTCAGCAGCGGATAGGTGAAATAGGACAGGATGGCGGTCGGCACGTCGATCGCGGCAATGGCCTTGAACAGGCAGAAAATCAAACCGGCAAATATGACGCCGATGCCCATCGACACCCAGCGCACCCGCGCGTCGGCCGATGGCCGGCGGCCGAAATGCAGCCAACTGGCGACGAAGGCAAGCCCGACGACGCTGCGAAACGACAGCATGGTGAGGACATCGCAGCCGGTCGCCAAGACGAGCTTCGCCAGCACGTCGGATATGCCGAGCGAGGCACCTGCGGCGATGCCGGGCGACAGCCGAAAAATGCTGTGCGACAGCGCAGCCGCCGGCCGGCCGGTCCCGGCGGCACGATCGGCTGCGGCATTCTCCTTGAGCATGATTATTCTTGTTGTCGGGAACGTATTGTCTGGAGTTTCTGCCGAATTTGCGCCGGCAGCGACTCAGGCGCGGATCAGCGTACCGGCACCGAGCTCGGTAAACAATTCGAGCAGCACCGCATGCGGAACCTTGCCGTCAAGGATGACCACGCCTTCGACGCCGCGTTCGAGCGCATCGATGCAGGTCTCGACCTTGGGGATCATGCCGCCCGAGATGGTGCCGTCGGCGATCAGCCGGCGCGCATCCTCGACGGACAGCTCCTTGATGAGCTGCTTGGATTTGTCGAGCACGCCCGGCACGTCGGTCAACAGCAAGAGGCGCTTGGCCTTGAGCGCGCCGGCAATGGCGCCGGCAAAAGTATCGGCATTGACGTTGAAGGTGCCGCCGTTGGCGGCGGCCGCGACCGGCGCCAGCACCGGAATGAGTTCGCGGCCCAGGATCTGATTGAGCACGGTGGTGTCGACTTTGTCCGGCTCGCCGACATAGCCGAGGTCGACCACTTTCTCGATCTCGAAATCGGGATCGACGACCGTGCGCGTCAGCTTGCGCGCCACCACCATGTTGCCGTCCTTGCCGCACAGCCCGACGGCTTTGCCGCCGGCGGCGTTGATGTAGCCGACCATCTGCTTATTGATGGATCCAGCGAGCACCATTTCGACGATCTCAAGCGTCGCTGCGTCGGTAATGCGCAGCCCGGCCGCATATTGCGACTGAACGCCGACTTTCTTGAGCATGGCTTCGATCTGCGGGCCGCCGCCGTGCACGACCACCGGATTGATCGCGGTCTGCTCCAATAGGACGATATCCCGGGCGAATTCGCGGGCGAGATTCTCCGCGCCCATGGCGTGGCCGCCGTATTTCACCACGACGATTTCTTCGTCGTAGCGCTGCATATAGGGCAGCGCTTCGGCCAGGATGCGGGCCTGCTCGAACGGCGACACGTCCATTGGGAACTCCTTCGACGGCCGCTATTTAGCCGCAGCAGCCGGACAGGGAAAGGTCAATTGGCCGCGGCACGCTTCAGCCGCGCTCGGCGACGAGCCGCGCGATGGCGGCGCGCAATTGCGCCATGCCGGTGCCGCTCTTGGCCGATGTCGCGATCAGGTCGGGAAACGCCGCCGGCCTTTTCCTCATGACCTCCTTGATTGCCGCCGTTCGTTCCGCGAGCTCCGCCGCGCCGACCTGATCGCACTTGGTCAAGACGATCTCGTGACTGACGGCGGCGCGGCTGAGCGTGTCGAGAATGCCGTTATCCGCGGCTTTCAGCCCATGGCGGGCGTCGACCAGCACATAGACACGCGCCAGCGTGCCGCGGCCATGCAGGTAGCCGGCAATGAGCTTGGTCCAAGCCGCGATCTTGCTCTTGGCCGTTGCGGCATAGCCGTAGCCCGGCATGTCGACCAGCATCAGCCGGTCCGGGCCGCTGAAAAAGATCAGTTCCTGGGTACGGCCGGGCGTGTTGGAGGTCCGCGCCAGCGCCCGCCGGCCGGTCAGCGCATTGATGAGGGAGGACTTGCCGACATTGGAGCGGCCGGCAAATGCGATCTCCGGGCCGGTCATCGGCGGCAGGGCGGCGAGTGACGGTCCTGCCGCCACGAAACTCCATTGTGCGGCAAACAGCCGGCGTCCGGCTTCGGTCTCGGCTTCCGAGAAGTCAGCGTGGCTGGCGGCGCTCATGACACCGGTTGCGCGCGCTGGAACCGGAACCAAAGCGTCCAGATGCGGTTTTCCA
>CAWHBC010000020.1:0-77760 GCA_963827465.1 uncultured Alphaproteobacteria bacterium | reverse complement strand
AGTCTGCGGAGGGTCAGGGTGGGTGTCGCGTGCAAAGCTACGTCAGGGACCGGGGGCCCTTAGCGCCCGGCGCCTTGGCGCCGGGGCGCATGCTCGCGACGCTGATGTCCTCGTCGATCTCGGGCCAATGGATTCCGAGCGGCGAAAGTTCGAGTTGCGACCTCTGTTCGGCCGTCGCCGCCAGCAGCCGCGGATACCACCAAAGCGGCGTCTGGAGGACGCGCCCGTTGGCCAGGGTCACGCTGAGGTGACGACCGTCGCACTCGGCGGCGACGGGCCCCGCATCTTCAACCTCGATCTGGGCTGTGGTCACTTCAAGCCTCGGGAAAAATCGCGACGGTCTTTGACACTAACTCAAACCATAGGTGCGCTTGAGAATTTCGAAGAGCTCTTGCGCGGCCTCTCGACCTATCTGAATAGTTTGACTTTGCTTTCCCGGATTCGCTCGATCGGTCGATCCCTCCGTATCAATTTGAATAACCGGCCCGCCGTCGGGAAGATCAAAGATCTTAACAAAACCGATGACCTGCGAAGGCTGCACACGACCGCGCCCTTCGCGTCGCTCAAAGCTTCTAATCCAGGCCATATTCATTATTCCATGAATGAGCGAAGCGCGCTCATCCGCTCAGTCCCCCCGCAAGCGTCGGGACGTCGAGCGGCTTGAAGCCGTAATGATTGATCCAGCGCAGGTCGGCGTCGAAGAAGTCGCGCAAATCCGGCAGGCCGTATTTGAGCATCGCGAGGCGATCGAGGCCGATGCCCCAGGCGAAGCCCTGGTAGACCTCCGGGTCGACGCCGCAATTCGAGAGCACGTTCGGATGGACCATGCCGCAGCCGAGGATTTCGAGCCAATCCTCGCCTTCGCCGAAGCGGATCTCCCCGCCCGAACGGCGGCACTGGATGTCGACCTCGAGCGAGGGCGAAGTGAAGGGGAAAAAGCTCGGGCGGAAGCGCATGTTGACATGCGCGACTTCGAAGAACGCCTTGCAGAATTCCTCCAGAACCCACTTGAGATTGGCGAGCGTCGCGCGCTCGTCGACGACCAGGCCCTCGATCTGGTGGAACATCGGCGTATGGGTCTGGTCGGCGTCGCGCCGATAGGTGCGGCCGGGGCAGATCACCCGGATCGGCGGCTTTTGGCTGAGCATCGTGCGCACCTGCACCGGGCTCGTGTGGGTGCGCAGGACCTTCCGCTCGCCCTTCTCATCGGGCGCGAGAAAGAACGTGTCGTGCATGTCGCGCGCGGGATGTCCGGGGGGGAAGTTGAGCTTGGTGAAATTGTAATCGTCGCTCTCGATGTCCGGGCCTTCGGCGACGGAAAAGCCCATGTCGGCGAAAATGGCGACGATCTCGTCCATCACCTGGCTGATCGGATGGATGCGCCCGGTCTCGACGCCGCTCAACGGAACCGGCAGCGTGACGTCGACCGCCTCGCGCTTGAGCTTATCCTCGAGCGCGGCCCGCTTGAGCAAGGCGCGCCGCGCGCCGAGCGCTTCCGTGACCTGATCCTTCAGCGCGTTGATCGCCGCGCCGCGCTCCTTGCGCTCGTCCGGCGCGAGCTTGCCGAGCGTGGCGAGCAGCGCCGAAATCGATCCCTTCTTGCCGAGCGCGGCGACCCGCGCGGCTTCGAGCGCGCTCTCGTCCGACGCGCTCTCGATCGCGGCGAGGGTCTCCCGTTCAAGGACGGCAAGGTCCGACATGCTCATGGACTCCCGGCGGGACCGCCCGCACTCTTCGCTCCCGCGCCCCGGCGGGGAAGAGTTCCGGCCTCGCTGATGGCCCTCCCTCGCGATTCGCAAACGGGGAGGGCCGATACGCCGGCCTCAGGCGGCCTTCGGCAGCGCGCCCTTCGCCTGCTCGACGATCGCAGCGAACGCGGCCGGTTCGGAAATGGCGAGGTCTGACAGGACCTTGCGATCGACTTCGATCCCCGCCGACGCGAGACCGGAAATAAACCGGCTGTAGGTCAGCCCGTGCTCGCGCACGGCCGCGTTGATGCGCTGAATCCACAGCGCCCGAAACTCGCGCTTGCGGTTCTTGCGGTCGCGGTAGGCGTATTGCATCGACTTGTCGACCGCGGCCTTGGCGGCGCGGATGGTGTTCTTGCGCCGGCCGAAGAAGCCCTTGGCGGCTTTGAGCACCTTCTTGTGCTTGGCGTGGGCGGTGACGCCCCGTTTGACGCGCGACATGGTTCATTCTCTCCGGGGAAAAGGGTCAGCCGTTCGGCAGGAAGTACTTCTTGACCTTGTCGCCGTCGGTCTTGAACAGAACCGACGTGCCGCGCAGATCGCGGATCTGCTTTGGCGTGCGCTTGATCATGCCGTGCTGCTTGCCGCGCTGGGCGTAGACGACCTTGCCGGTCCCGGTGAGTTTGAAGCGCTTCTTCGCGCCCGATTTGGTCTTCAACTTGGGCATTTGGCTCTCCTTCAAGGCTTGACGCCCTTTTGAATTTGCCGGGGCCATGAGCCCCGTTCGCATCGGAACGAGCAAAAAAACCGCCACGGCAGCCCTTGTCGCCGGGCGGTTTTCAATCCGAGGTCGTTTACGCGAAAGAGGGCAGGGACGCAAGCGCCTGCGGGGAGGCGAAGTCGGCGGCCCGCGCTCGGCGCCGGAACCTGAACGGCGCCTCGCGGCGCGTCACACCGCCGCGGGTCGAGAAACCCGAACGGCCGGCGCGCGACGCCGGCCGCATCCCCCTGTCACTTCTCGATCGGGGAGGCGATCGACGCCGAGCTTTGCGCCATATGATGGGGGCGGAAGCCGAGGTGAGCGGATACCGACACAATCCCAAACGCCAGCGCCCACACCACGACGATGGTCGCGAACGCGATCGTAAGCGGTCGCGCATTGCGGTCGTCGATCGCGCTCTCGTCGTAGAGCCCGGAGCTCCAAAGATTTTGCAACATCACCGCATCTCCAATGCCCGCCGTCTTCTCTGCCCCCGCGGCGGGTTCATCTTGTCATCGGGTTAAATCATAACTCACCATAAGACGGTGTGACGCAGATCACACTGCGCGCCAAACCGCCCGCCAACCGGGCGGAGGGTGCGCGCGAGGCGCGGCTTATTGTCCAGGGCGTGTCGGTGTTCGGTTCTGGTCGCGGCGAAGCGATTTCAAAGGTTTAAGTGCATTTTTCTGCAACTCGGATAGGATTTCGGCCGGTGCTGCCGTGAAGGATGCGCTGGCTGGGATACAGATTATATCAATTATTTGCGTCTGTTATCTAAACTATCGCAAGAGGTTTGTCGCTTCGCCTGCTCACGTCTGCCGCTTGAGCGCGGCGACGTCGACCGGCATCTTTCTCAGCCGTTTGCCGGTCGCGGCGAAGATCGCGTTGGCGACCGCAGGCACGATGGCCGAGGTCCCCGGCTCGCCCATTCCGCCCGGCGATTCGGCGCTCGCCACGATATGGACCTCGATCGCCGGCGCCTCGTTGATGCGAAGCATCTGGTAGGTGTCGAAGTTGGTTTGCTCGACCCGTCCGTTGCTGATGGTGATCTCGCCATAGAGCGCGGCGGTGACGCCGAAGATGACGGCGCCCTCGACCTGCGCCTGAACCGTGTCGGGATTGACCACCGCCCCGGCGTCGAGCGCGCACACGACCCGGCGCACGCGCACGGCCCCGTCCTTTCCCACTTCGACTTCCGCGACCTGCGCCATAAAGGTTCCGAACGTGGTCTGGAGGGAAACGCCGCGGCCGACCCTCTCGGGCGACGGCTCGCCCCAGCCCGCCTTCTCCGCGGCGAGATCGAGAACCGCCCTGGCCCGCGGCGACTGCTCGAGCAGCGCCCGCCGATAGGCGACCGGGTCCTGCTTCGCCGCCGCCGCCAGTTCGTCGATGAAGCTTTCGGTCACGAAGACATTGTGCGACGGCCCGACGCTGCGCCAGAACGCGGTCGGAACGCCCGACCTCGGCTTACAACGCACGTTATTTCTCGGCAATCTCTCCGCTAGGCGCGACTGGGGCCACGCGCGAGATTACGTGGAAGGTATGTGGTTGATTTTGCAGCAACCGCAGCCAGACGATTACGTCCTGGCAACCGGCGAAGATCATTCGGTTCGGGAATTCGTGGAAGCCGCATTTGCCCATATCGGCCGGACGATCGAATGGCGTGGCTCTGGCTTGGATGAAAAAGGCATCGACGTAAGTGACGGGCGCGTGCTGATTGAGATCGATGCGCGCTATTTTCGCCCGACCGAAACCGATTCCTTGCTTGGGGATCCAAGCAAAGCTCGGCAACGTCTCGGTTGGCATCATAAAGTTAGTTTTAGTGATTTGGTGCGGGAGATGGTTGACGCCGATCTGCGGGCCATGCGCCGCGACGGAGCGCTCCGGCAAGTGCACGATTAGACGCAAGAGCGCTATCGCGCTAGGAGCTTTAGTGATCAGACCGGTGAAAGTCGTCTCTATGATGCTTTTGCCATAGTATGACGAGGCGCCTGACACTGTGAAAACTTTCCCCTGGCACAGCTATCGCCGTTAGGAGAAATGCCAAAAGCGCCGGTGGCGCGTGCGCGAGGACTGATGCTACTCGCCTGCTCAACGCCTTGGCCAATACGTCCTCAAAATCTCAGGCCGCGAGCCGTAGCGAAAGGGCTTGCGGAGTGGCAATTTCAAGCGCCGGAGCGAAGTGGACGCCAAGTCCACTTTATCATGGTTAACGACGACAGCAATCCCTGGCGCGGTTATTCCATTTCAGTGAATTGCCCGGGTCAGAAAAGTTCCAGAGCGGTCCCAATGGTCCCGCAGAGGCCATGCATTCCGCGGTCACCCAAAGGGTCAGCCGGAAACATCCATGACTCGAAATCATAATGGTTCGAAAGTATCACCGCAGCTCGTCTAACATTGAATGCTAGGAGGTACTCTCAAGGGACAGCAGTTAATCTTCAGGATTTATTTTAATAGTTTATTAGAACTCTGTTTGACAGCAAAGCGTCTCGGGAAAAACATCCCTCTTCGAAGCTTATGAAGAGGTCACATGTTTTTCTTCACAAAAAACGAAACTCGTTTGTTAAAGGACCTAGGTCCACATTCGCCGAAAATCTCGATGATTTGGCCGATCGCTATCGTCGTGCTCGGGCTCGGGCTGACGCTCGGCTGGCTCGGCCTGCTACTCTGGCTGCCGCTGCGGCTGCTGCACTTCGTCTAAAACCTAGTGATCCCGCGAGCTACGGAGATCGAGCCTTGAGCTAGGTCGATGAAAAGAGCTAGGCCGATGAAAGTCAAACTCTCCATCTTCAGCTTGCCAAAGTAGCCAAGCCATTATCAGCGCTGATGGTGTAAGAGTGACCAAAATTCCGATTAGAAACAGCTGCATCTATCTCTCCCCAGACCCGCGCGCTGCTCATGTTCGTTTGCCACGGTAGGGGTGATTCGAGGCAATAAAGCAACATGAAATTGGAAATCTTGCACAAGATAAGGAAAAACCAGGGCTCAACTGGAAACGCCTAAGTCTCGACAAAGTTCCCACACGAAAGCTCCCCAATCACAACTTTACAAAATGTTGATGAGGCGGATTCCAACGGCTCCAGGCCCGGCTCGGTATCTTTCGGCCATCAATACGGCCCACCCTATCCGCTCCAATCCGACTTCGCCAGGCTGCGTTGAAATGCAGCGCGAACGGGCTGATGCTATTGTTGTCGTGCATGTTCGCCTTCAGATTACCGTCGTCACCCAAGGCTGACGCCAATAGATGGCACTTTGACGGCCCCACCATTCTCTCCCCGGGGTGACAGGAGCCCTCTCTGAATTGGGCTCCGCTGGCTTAAGCCCAGAATTGGTTCTGAGAAGCTGCGTTAGTTATTTGTTTACTCGTGCCGTCGCAGCATGCCTTGGCAGGAGAATTCCTCATGATACCGGCCCTTATAACCGTGCCGCTATTGGCCGGTGCCGCCTTCGGCCTGAGGTATAAAATCCTTATCCTCGTTCCCGCAGTTGGTTCTGTCCTTGTCATCGTCTTTGCCGGCGGCTTGGCCCGCGGCGATAGCCTGGCTGCGACCATGGTCGCGACCATGTTGGCTTCAGGCAGCCTTCAGATTGGCTATTTATGTGGTGCGCTGACGCGGCAAACGGTCCTCAAGCCGAGCGCCACGGCCTTGCATAAGCTTGCGCTGGGGTCGGAGACCACAGGAACTGATTAGGTTTACTCTGCCTCCAGGCGGACAGGTTATTGCGTCGGCTGAACTTCAGAACTTCACTCACCCGCTCCTCGTTGGACGGAATTCAGAAGCGCTGCATTCGACAATCCACCCTCATTCAAAAGCGCTTGAACGATTCGCCAACAGCTGCAGCGTAGACCGGTCTTATGCGGCTCGGATAATCCGCAGCGTCAAACTTGCCAGCAAACACCTGCGCCGCTTTTGACCCTAGTCGGCTCCGCAGTGGGGCATCATTCACGGCACGAGTTAGGGCCGTCGCAAGGGCCACTGTATCGCCAGGCTTGACCAGCAGGCCCGTGATCTCATCATCGATCACATCTCTGAGACTGCCGACCGGAGTGCAAACGATACACAAGCCGTAGGCCATTCCCTCCAACACCGACATCGCCATGCCTTCCGCGTAGGAAGGAAGAGCAAGAATATCCGTCGAATTCAAAAGGCTGGTTGTACGCGGACGATCCACCCAGCCGAGAAAACTCACTCGGTCGTCCAGTCCGGCAGCGCGAGCCTTCGCGCTAAAAGTATCGATCTCGTTACCGCCTCCGGCAACGATCAAACGCCAATCCATGCCGCGCAGAGGTTCGGTGGCCAGAGCTGCGATCAAGTCGTGCATGCCCTTACGGCGGCTTGGATTGCCTAAAAATAAAAGCTGAACTGGACGAGGAGATTCGGCTCCCTGCCGCCGTTGGACGGGGGCTGGCACGGCATTGGGTATGACGGTTATTCGGTCGGCACAAACTCCCAGTTCGGTTCTGACGAGTTCACGATCACCGGGCCCAAGCACTACGACTTGATTGGATCTTTTGAACATCGACGCCGCAGCGATTTGAATCATTCTTGGAAACCGTTGCAGAGAATCGCGATAATCGTAATCATGCAAATGGAGTACCACGGGCAAGCGCAGCAGCCGCGCAAAATGCACCAGGACTATCTTGCGAAGGGTGCTGCCGCGTCCGGCAACGTGAACATGAAGGAGCGGCCGCGCTCGAGAAGCCGCAGCAATGGCCAGCAGGCAGCGAGCCAGATGCCAAGGCGAATAAAGAATATGCCCGGAACCCCGCGTATCAAGGACCCGCATCTGCGGGCGATCTGGCATCTGGCGCCAAGCGTCGATCATATAGCCGATCATCCGACCGATGCCGCCGCCATGCTCAAGGCCGCCCGGGGTCACATGCAAGACCACAGCCGGCATAACGGGAGAGGCAACATGCGGCGCCATTGGTCCGTCGGCTTTCACTGCATATTCCATTTCTAACCCGCGAACGCCTGGACACTCTGCCGGCACGTTCTGCGCCTCCTCCAATGCGTTGCTATTTGCCGGTCCGCAATGGACTTACCTGGTCGCACCACGCCGCTCGGGTGACGACCCACTCACCTCACTCTTTCGTCGGCTTCGGCGGGTCCGGAGTGCTGCTAGACTGCAGAGCACCTAGATCAATTGGACCCGAGCGAGGTCGAAGTGCCCCAAGAAAATCTTGGCCGGGCGCGTCGGCAACGCTGCCTGCACCGATCGCGCGACTGTCGGGCCTCAAGCGAAAGTCTGCCACGTTCGGATCGACCGATGCCGCGACAAAATTGACGCCGGCTGTTTCGACGATGTTGTGGGCTCCCCAGCCCGGCAGCGCCGCCGTCGGCTCGGGACTTATCCCACCGTCGCTGAGGTTGTAATCCCAAGACACGTCTTTAATGTCAAAACCGCTGAAGCCAGGGAAGGCAGCAGCACGCGGCACGGCGATATTATTTATGAATTTCACGTCACTGGTGTACGCCGCTGCCAATTCTCCCTGAGCTAGCCGCGATGCAAGATTTGGGTCTTTGAGATCGTGATAGCATGTGTTGTTTCTCGCGATCACGTCATCGCTGAGGAACACATTGATGCACCGGCCACCGTTGTCGAACACGATGTTATTTTCGATGAGCGTCATGCCGACGTATGGTGGTCCAGCGAGCTTGCTCTCGGTATGCCGGGTATCGTCAACAATGATGCCGTTGCCGTCGGTTGTCTTGCCGTTCGAATGGCTTATCTGATTATCCACGACGACATTCATGTTGTCATAAACCATGTTGCGCCGGATGACATTGTGAATGCCGCCACCGCGATCAGAATTTATCGGTTGGTAAATCGAGACCCCGCTGCATTGCCACGGCGAGCGTCGCGCATTGCCAAATACTCTGTTGTCCTCGATAGTGACGTAGTCTGTTCCTATCAGCGCCACTCCGGCGCACCCGGAATCTCTCACGACATTGTTCCTTACGACGACATGTTGATTTCGCTGGCCGACTGAAATTGCAGAGCCTTCACCAAGCGCGTGGGCTGCAAAGCCGGACACTTCGACATAGTTACCCGAAATCTGAATTGCATCACCTGGAGCCTCAATCAGCGGTCGATCTTTTCCAACAACGGCTATCGGCTTCTGAGCGGTTCCCGACTTCGCGACGATTAGCGGCTCCGAATAGTTGCCGCCGAAAACGATCAGAGTATCCCCTGGGGCCAGCATTGCCGTCGCACGCGAAAAACTGCGAAGGGGAGCCGATGCCGTTCCCGGATTACTGTCAATGCCGGATTGCGCACTGACGTAATAGGTCGCCGCGATTGCGCGGCCGTATCCGGCGAGAGAAAAAACCAACACCCCGACAAGGGTCATGACGACCGGCCGCCAGCTGAAGCGAAAAACCTTTGGACCGGCCCCCGTATCGGTGTTCGCAGGCCTAACCATATGATTTACATCGTCAAGCGCCATCAAACGGAACATTGCGTAAGGTCCAGCACCTGCCTGCCGTCGCGCCAAAACTTCCGCATTTGGTACATTGCGCAGGATTTTGGGAGCGGGCATGGCGCCCCACAGTCCTCTGGTACGGCGACCGAGAGCTTGGCGATTTTTTCATCGGCGCCGGCGACGCCCACGCCCAACATCACCGGCTCACTGGTCATCTGTCATCACTAATTTTGCCGTGCTGCCCCTGGTGAACAATTGAAGCATACGCCGGCGAACCCAAGCCGTATTTCGTTCGGTGAGAAACGCAAATGCATATGCAAAGGCGTAAGATGCCGCAAATAATCCACCAATGACTAGGAACGCTTTGGCAGCATCCGGCCGCAGAGATAGGAAGGGATCTGCATTGCCGCGAGTCATTGTCAAGAGGTAGTGCTGCATTGGAAGGTGCACTAGATAAAGACTGTATGAGAACGCAGCAAATACTTTAACCACGCTTGCGTATTTCCACTGCCACATTTTGCCGTGACTCGCATTGATTGCGCAGGCGAAAGTCACCGCGACTAATAACGTCGCCACAGGACCGAGAATCGGATGCATCAGGGGAAAGCCGAACATTGCCGCAAGTGCGGCCAGCCACGCTATGGTTTCGGATCTAATGAGGGGCACAGACAGCCAGCGGGCCCCCACTCCTATGCACCAAATCACAAACAGCCATGCGAGACTTCCATTTTGTCTCATCAAGACGAGGTATATGGCTATTCCGCCAGCAAAGATCGTAAATCTCCACACCCGGCCCATCGAGGTATAGAGCGGCGCCAGAAACAACGGAAATAGCAAGTAGTACCAGAACTCGTTGGCCAAGCTCCAAAGGACGTAGTTGCTGCCGAAGGTCGGCACAAAGATGGTCTGAAGGAACGCCAAGTTGCCGATAAATGTCGCCGACGCCAGCGAGGCGGCAGTTTCGAGGCCGGCATGGGCGTTTAAGCCAAGCGATGAAACTCGTGTTTCGTCTAACAGCCCCCCGATAAGAAGAGCCGGCAGCAGAACAACATAGAGCCTGGTGGCACGATTGATCCAATATTTGCCAAAGCTGAATTGTCCAGTTTCGATGTCTTCCAAAACGGCGCCCCCCACGAGGTAGCCGCTTATGACGAAAAACCAAAATACGGCTTGGGTACCGCAGTTGGTGAGACTGTAAACGATGCTTAAGAGGCCGCCCGACGGAAGCGTACCACCAAGAACGTAAATCCTGGCGTGAAACAGAACCACGAGACCGGCGGCTATAGCGCGCGTCAAATCGAGCAAGTTCGACGTATGAGGTGATATGCGTTTCACCGTTCCTGTCCCGTCCTAGCCGCATCGAACCGTGACCGATCTCGATTTCCTTATATGCAGGAATAAGGCCATCGCCGGGATGCCGCTTCAGCCCCGCCAACCCGGGCGTTCGCAGCCTGTCGCCTCGGTTTCCTTGGCTTTCCCGGGGCTCCGCTGATTTGCCACATTGCGCGTGACAAGCAACGACAACGTAGCCGCAGCGTTAACTACCAAGCCCCGGCAGCATTAACTAGAAAGCCCGCATCAGGATATCGGGTGCCTGATCCCGCGGTATGTGCTATAGGCAAGCAGGCGCTGGTTGGAGCTTTTTTTGGCGTCCTTTGTCTCTGGGCGGGCCGGCGGTCGAGACTGCGACAATGGTAAGTGAAACATCCTGGCCGAAAACGCTTGCTCCGGCCTCGAGGCCCGTCTTTAAACGACCGAATTTGATGTTCTCCATGGGCAGGGCGGGTTCGCCCGCCGCCTTGGCGTGGCGCGCCGGTGTATTCGCGCTCCTCGTCCAGGAGGGAACTATAATTTCTTCACCGGCCTTGAGCCATGTCCAGACGACGCTTGGTTCGGCCAGTTCTGATGCCAACATCTTCAACACCGCGGCCGTCGCCCTCAATATCGTGGTCCTTGCGCCGCTTTGCCTGCTTTATTATCGCCGCCTAATGGCCGTCATTTATGGCAACAAAGCCGCACTTGCGTTGTTCGTACTGATAGTCGTTTCGGTGCTATGGTCGATCCATCCCGAAGTGACTATGCGTCGTTCCGTAAATTATTTGTCGACGCTATTGACGGCATGGTATCTCGCCGCGCTTTTTGACAGCGACGAGATCATGAGAATTTTGTCCTGTTCGATAGCAATCTCTGTCGTGTTTTCTTTTTTATTTGTCGGCGCCTTTCCGCACGACGCGATCCACCAGGCATCGCCCTGGCATGGCCCAGGTATGGAAGACATCGCCGGGTCCTGGAAAGGGGCGTTCGCCCACAAGAACGTGCTTGGCGGCATCATGGCCGTCGGCATCTTTGCCGAGTTGTATATATTAACCACGACCGATCGACACGCATTCTGGCATTTTATTTTGTTGTGCTGCTGTTTTGCCCTTCTTGGCTTTGCCCGGTCATCGACAGCATCGGTTCTAACCCTGGTATATCTATCGGGAGCAGTGATTTTCCTGGTGCTGCAGCGTGCCCAGCAATACTTTGGGGTCGCCTTGTGCGCAGCTGTCGTTCTGCTGCTGACTACACTTACAATCTTCCTAGCCTATCCGGATATGGTTTTGCGGGCGCTCGGTAGCGATCCCACGCTAACCGGGAGAACCGAATTGTGGGCCCAGGTAGCCTCGCTGATTTGGCAAAAGCCGGTACTCGGCTATGGCTATTCCGCGGTGTGGTTACCTGACGACACCATTACCCGCGCGGTATCAAACGCCGTAGGCTGGGAGGTACCACAAGCACACAACGCGTTACTCGAAGTGGCCTTGGAGCTTGGCATCGTCGGGCTTTTGACGGTGCTGGCCTTTGTTGCCATGTCGTTGTGGGGATCGCTGCGGTGCATCGTTGCCGGACGATATCGGCTTGGCGTGTTTTCCCTTACATTTTTCCTCGGCGCGCTGATCGCTGGCGCCACCGAAGCGACGCTGGCCCAGAACCAGACAATTAGCTGGGTAATCTTCAATGTGCTGAGCTTCAGCTGCGCCAGGGAGATTTCGCGAAAGCGATCTCCAAGCAGATACACCCCTTCGACCCGCGCATCGCTCGCACCGGGCTCCGCCTAGCGCCAAACAGGACGGTCGCTCGGTTACTTTTGATCGAGCAAGGAGCGGACTTGGTTCGGCGTCTGTCCGCCGCGCATCCATTCTAGCGGTTGAAGATGCCATGACCACGCCATGTCGCTGTTGGCCTCGATCATAATCAACAGCGGTCTTGCTTAAGCCATCCTTCGTCACTGAATTGGCCATTTGAAAAAGGCAGGCATGCGCTGTGGGCGGCGCTCAATCTACGACGTGGCGGCGTATTCAGCTTTCTGGCCCTAATGCGACTGGGATCGACGCCTCTTAAGGTTAAGCCGCCGTTCGGACATGTTTTTGTTGCGCGAGTACCAACTTTCCCATAGTTTTTTCTGGCCTAACCAGCCGCTTGCGCGTTTCGGAGTTTCCATGCCTGCGGACGTTTCGGTCATCATTCCGACCTTTCGCAGACCGGCGGAACTCAAACAGGCGCTGCAGAGCGTGCTCTCACAAGAGGGCAGCCGGCTCGAAGTGATTGTTGTCGATGACTTGCCGGAGCGCTCAGCTTACGATGTTGTAGCTGGCGTCGGCGATCGCCGCGTCCGTTACGAGCCGAACCCCGTCCCGAGCGGTGGTTGGGTGAGCGCTGTGCGTAACCACGGCGCGGCCCTTGCTACAGGGGAATTAGTTCACTTTCTCGATGACGACGATCTGGCGCCGCTTGGCCATTATGCCGCCATGAAAATGGCGTTCCAAACGAACTCGAATGTCGGAGTGATATTCGGTCGCGTCGAGCCATTTGGCGATGATCCAAAGGCGCTTGAGCATGAGCAACGCGTGTTCGATTCCGCGGCGAGACGCGCGGCCGCATCGCAGCGGTTCGGCAGCAAATGGGCCTTCTCTTCCCGTCTGTTTTTCAGCAACTCGCTTCTTGTTTGTGGCGCGGCCATGGTCCGACGATCGTGCATCGACGCGGTCGGAGGCTTCGATACTCGGCTGCGCGTGGCGGAAGACGTTGATTTTTACGCTCGCGCAATCCGGCAATTTGGCGCCAGCTTTATTGACCGTGTTACCCTTCGGTATCGTATTTGGACCACCTCATTGATGCATACACCTTCACTTGATCCCACCTTGGTACGCGATTGCTATCGCACAATTCACGCACGGTATCGCAGCGAACGAGGCCTCTTCGACTATCTTGCAACAAAAATTCTCACGCGCACGTTGTTACGGTTGGTGTGATGTTCACGGTTCAAAGATTGTCTCACGCCGGCGAGTTGGCGGAACTGCGAAGTGAGTGGATGACGCTCGATCAATCGCTTTCGCCGCGAACCCCGTTTACTTCGCCTTTGTGGCACGAGCTCTGGTGGAATCACTTCCAACGCAACTCGCTGCTGGCGCGGGACGAGTTCTTGGTGCTGGCGTTGCGCGATAGCGAAGGGCATCTGGCCGCCGTAGCGCCCATGATGCGGACTAGGCGACCTTCTTTCGGTCCGATACAGTTGCGCGAAGTCCAGTTTTTCGGTGCAGATCCGAACATGACGGAACTGCGTGGCCCGATCTGCCGGCCCGCAGATCAGGCCGAAGTCGTGCACACGCTAAAGAAATATTTCGGCAGCGTCGATGGTCTGTGGCACTGGATTCGTTGGCAGGGTGTCAGGCGTGATTTGCCGGACGTTCGCGATGCTCTAGAAAGCAACACGAGGTTTCGCTGGACGCGTGCCGTTCCGGATTATGTCCTTAAATTGCCGTCTGATTGGCCAGCGTTTGAACGGCAGTTTAGCCGGCGTGTTCGGAAGAAATTGCGGTCTTGCTACAGATTGTTGGCGAATGACAATCACATCATTGATTTCCGCGTAAAACACCGTCCCGAGGATGCACCCTCAGCGGTTGACACTTTTTTCAATCTGCATAAATCGCGCACCCAAGTGCGCTACTTCGATGTTTTCTCCAGTCCGGCGGCACGAGCATTTTTTAGCGAGTATGCGGTCGCAATGGCTAGTCGCGACCAGTTGAGGATCTTTCAGCTCGCATTTGATGACACCGTTGTAGCCACCCGTCTCGGCTTTGCCTTCGGCGACGAGCTTTACCTGTACCACGCAGGCAACGATCCCGCCTGGGATAAATACAGCATCATGACGACGCTGCTGGCGGAGATCATGAAATGGGCGATTAGCGAGAACGTCGGGTTCCTGAATCTGTCTACTGGGAACGATAGGTCAAAAACGCGCTGGAACCCCATAGAAATCGTCTATGAAGACGGGATAGAAGTCGCTCCTGGTTTTGCGGCAGAGCAACTGTCGCAGGGGTACGAGTTTCTGCGCGCTCAAACATATTCCGGATTTTCTCTGAAAAAGCTGGTTTCCGCCCTTTGGAGCGGCTCCCCGGCTCCCGAACAACAAGCCGAAACCGCAGCGCTCACAGGCGACATCGATTGATCATGGCAGCGGACCTTAAATCACAGGCTAGCTATAGCGAAGGCGGGGGTCCAGCCGGCATCCCGCATAAATCGCCTTCGATCGACGACCGGCTCGCCATCACCAAGAACCATCCGTCAGGTTTCGATTATCTTCGCATAAACCTCGCGCTCTTGATCCTGGCAGATCACACTGCAGTGGTTTGCTTTGGCAACGACATGCAGACCAGGTTGTTCGAAGGCGTGACGCGGCCTTTTGCATTGTCTCTGGTGCCGCTCTTTTTTGCGCTCTCGGGGTTTCTCGTCGCCAGTAGTCTCGTGCGCAGCCGTCGCCTGGTTACCTTTGTCGGTTTGAGGGTTCTGCGCATAGTGCCCGCGCTGACCGTGGACACCTTGTTCTGTGCCCTGGTCCTTGGTGCCCTGCTGACTGATTTGCCGCTCAAGGAGTATTTCAGGTCGCATGAGTTTTTTAGATATTTCCTGAATATCCTTGGCGATATCCATTACAACCTGCCTGGCGTCTTCACCCACAATCCTAGCCAAGCTGTCAACTCCCAGCTTTGGACCATTCCTTACGAGCTAAAATGCTATGCCGTACTGACTGCTATGGCGGTCATCGGACTGCACCGCCGCCGGTTTCTCTTATTCCTGGCGACTTGCATCGCGGTGTTACTCACGATGATCTATGTGACCTATCATCCGGTAGGGATCTACGATGCTTGGCAGCTATTGATACCGAGCTTCCTATTGGGAGTCTGCGCGTTTTTGTATCGAGACAAGTTACCCTGGAGTCCACTCATCGCGGCGCTGTCATTTGCGACGATGATCATCCTCCTTAGCCAATACAATGCTTGGATGATATTGGCGGCCTTTCCCATCGCCTATCTGACGGTTTGGATTGGGCTATTTAACCCGCGGCGCGGCGCGATAATCCGTTCCGGGGATTATTCGTATCCACTATATCTCTACAGTTTTCCGATCCAGCAAATGCTGGTTGCCGTTGTGCCGGGTGGGCGCATTTGGTGGATAAACATTTTGCTGGCGGTGCCGATCACGTTTGTTTTCGCAGCGCTATCCTGGCATTTGGTGGAAAAGCCGGCGCAAGCGGGACGTCGATACCTTTACGCCTTTGAGCGATGGCTGGGAGGGGAGACTCAAACAACCCATGTCGCAGCGCCCAGCCCTTCCCTGCTCGATGCCAAGAACGCTCCTGACGTTGTGAACTAGATTTATGCAGCGCTCTGGGTTCTCCGTAAGATCACGCAGAGACCTCATGTACGATGCGTCAACCATGCGCCGTCACGGCCTTGAGGAGCGATTTCCCTTATTCAAGGGGTGCCCATGCTGCTCGGTAACAGGCTGACGTCATGAGTTTGTGGCGAGCATTCGGAGCAAATCCAACGATCTGGTTGACGGTGGAGAAGCTGACACAGCAGGCGATCTGGTTGCTGTTGTTTGTGGTGCTTGCACGAATTCTGGGTCCTAAACCCTACGGTCTATTCACGATCGCTATGGCCTTCATCGGCTTTTGCGAGGTTGTCATCGTCGGGGCAACCGTCGAAGCCTTAGTCACCGTTCCGGACGCAGTCGACGGTCATTTGCGTACCGCCAACCTTCTGACTCTGGTCGTCGCCACTGTTTCCGCTGTTGCTGCGTTTGCCTTGGCACCGTTGCTCGCAAAGTTCTTTGATTCTCCTGAGCTCGAACAAATTTTTCGAACATTAGCGATCTTACCTGTGATATCGGCCTTAACCGCAACTCCCATCGCGATCTTAACGCGAGCCATGAGATTTCGGGCGCTTGCCATACGTTCGATATTTGGTTTGCTCGCAGGCGGCATCGTTGGGGTGGCTCTCGCCTGGTACGGCGCCGGCGTTTGGGCTCTCGTTGCACAGATACTCGTCCAGCGCTGCATGGAATTGGCAATTTTGTGGGCGTCGGCTCACACGCGGTGTAGCTTCGCTTGGTCGCAACCCCATTTTCGCGAAATGCGCGGTTATACAATCAGCGTCGGGGTATCCAAAAGTATGGCATGGTTTGGGAGCCAAATACCTCGGATTGTTTTGGGCTGGTATCTTGGCCCTACTGATCTTGGGTTGTTCGCACTTGCTGCCCGAATCGTTGACTGCGTGATCCAAATATTCATTGTGCCGCAGGCTTGGGTCGCCCGCGTGGCCTTACGGCGGTTCGCCGACGAGCCGAGTGGTTTCGCTCAGGCGTTTCAGTTGCTCATACGTCAAATCGCGATCCTATCTTTCCCCGTCTGCTGTGGTTTGGCAGCCATTATGCCGGTCATTTTCGATCAACTTTCTAAGTCAACAATGGCAGGGCGGCATCCCCGCGGCACAAATTTAATTTTGACGGGGATACCCGCAACCTTTTATTACTCCTTCACCGCTGCCGTGCTTGCCGCTAGACAGCCGCACTTGGATTCACAAATTGCCGTCGCGACCAATTCGACGACGGCGATTGCAGTGCTGCTGGCGGCCTCACATGGGCTTTACGCCGCCTGCATCGCAATGCTGGTCCAGCGCATCGCGATGATGCCGGCTCCGCTTTTGATGTTACGCCGAGTTACCGGGATTTCACCCCTGATCGTGATCTGGTCACAACTGCCAATCCTAACAGCCGCTTCGATCATGGCACTCATTGTCGTGTGGATCACACCCCTGGTCCAAAACATCCACCCGCAATTGCTCACAGCGCCTGCCTTAATCTTGATCGGGGCATTGAGCTATCTGCCGTTTGCTCTCGTCGCCGCGCCTGACATTGTTAAGGGCACCTATCGGCGGATGGCAAAGCTTGTTAGTCCCGGCTTGGAACCGGTGTAATCGCAAGGCCGATCGAGTTCCACGTAGATATGGGCCACCGAGCCACTTGCCACACAGCTCAGACACGATAGGGGAAGTGCCTGCCCGAAACCTGAGGAAAGTTCAGCGGGCCGGGGAAGGCCATCCGCCCCCGTCCACGGGGGCATAGGCAAGCCGGCCTGACAATGTTGGATCCGCAACTCGTCAATTAGACTGACCAGCGCCGGTTGACTTGTCACTTGTCGCAGGGCAAGCCGGAACAGCGAAACGCTACGGGGTAATGGGCTAAATTACCGAACGGCGCGAGCTCCGCCCGTGCCCCGTTCAGATCGCATGCGATCGCGTAAATTGTACCATTGTCGCCGCAGCTCCTGCCGCCGCCTGATGGGAATGAGCCACATTGCAAGATAAAGCGCGACGTGGATTGGCCGTGGCCGCCCCATGCGACAGGCACGCCACAACAGCGTCCAAAATGCCGAATAGTCGCTCGCTTTCGCCGCTTGAGGGGCAATAACCGTCAAGCAAAAGCCCGCATAGGCGCGCCGTCCGATCAGTGAGCGGTTCGAATCCGCCCACCTCAGCGATTTCTTCCAATCGAAACTCGCACCTAAGGTGTCCCGACCGTCCTCCGTGTAGTGCATGACGAGCGGCTCTGGCACCGTGACGATTTTGGCGCCCTTTTGCTTCACGGCACGCAACAGCAAATCCCAATCATCGTGCTCGGGGTAGAACATAAGTTCCGAACAAAGGCTCCGCGGCATGAACAGAGACGAACATTGCAGCATGACGTCGCCACGAAACCAAGACCGGCGGTCGAACAGATAATCGTCCAACGCAGTGGCGTTGTCATAAGGGCGACTAGGCCAGACGTAACGACCCAGCGACGTGACGACATAATTCAAACACGAGACGATGACGTGCCGATCATGCGCCTCTGCGCCGCCGCTAACTGCAATTCTAGTTTATTGGAGACCCATTCGTCATCATCATCAAGAAAGGCGACCCATTCGCCCAGCGCGGACGCAATTCCGACGTTCCGCGCCTGAGCGCTTCCCAAGCGCTCGGCATTTTGAATGACCCGCAACCGCTTATCGGCGATTTTGCCGAGCGCCGCCATACTTTCCGGATCGTCTCCGTCGACGACAACCACAATTCAAAGTCGGAAATTGATTGTATTAGCACGCTGTTTACTGCGCGCATCAAAAGTTGCGGCCGGCGCGCAGTAGGCACAATAACGGAAATCATTCGGCATTCACCAGATGTGACCTCAAGACTTTTGGTGGTTCAATAGGCATTGCTATAGGCTTTTTTTGAAACCAACGTCATCAGGATGATCTGCAGGTCCAAGAGGAAGGACCAGTGGTCGATATAATATAAATCGTGAGCGCAATCGATTTTGCATTTTTTCCAGCGTATCAGTCTCGCCTCGGCAGCCATTGACCTGCGCCCATCCGGTAATTCCCGGCTTTGACATTATGCCGACGAAACAGCGGAGCCAACTTGTCTTCAAATTTCAGATTTAGCGCAATGGGATGAGGCCGCGGGCCGACCAGTGACATTTCACCAAACAAGACATTTACCAGCTGCGGCAGTTCATCGATGTTGGTTCGACGGAGAATATTACCAAATGCGGTGATCCGGGGATCGTTTTTAATTGCTTGCCGGAACGCAGTGTCAGTATCGATCGTGCGCATAGTACGAAATTTGAAGACGCGGATGGTCTCATTGTTAAAGCCATGACGCGCCTGACGAAAAATTGCCGGCCCGCGAGACTCAAGCTTGATGACCGCCGCGACGAGAAGAAATAGGGGGCACAGGAGAAGAAGACCAATTAGGGCCACCGCCAGATCGAACGTGCGTTTAATAATCTATCAGTCAATGATAGCGGCTGCTGCAATAATTGGATTGTAGGCACAAGACCGACTTCGGAAAACTTGGACGATGCCAGGATATTTTCCAAGCCGATAGGCATCATATGAATTGAGGCCGGCAACTCGGACAGCGCGCTTGTAAGCCTTTCCACATCGGGCAAATCGCTTTCGTTAGCCACGATGAGAATGTCGTCCGGGACTCAGTGGCCGGCATTGCCGAACGATTTGACGAAAGTCGACGGGAGCTGACCCATCGCATGCTTCATCGGGATGGAATGGGATGATCGCCTGCAGCCTCAGTCCGGATTTTGCGAGCGTCGCGCGTAAGGTTTTCGCAATGGCGGGTTCGACCAAGTAGGACGACCCTGCGGGCTTCGATCTCTTTGTTCCTTATCGAGGCGCGTAGTTTGTTGTGTGCCACAGCTCGGACCGCAATTGTTGAGACGGTCACAACCATCAACTGAAATAAGAAGGCACCACGCGAATATTCGTCGGCGAATTTGAATAGAAATAGCAAGGTTAGGAATAGCGAGAACGCAAGACCTGCGGCCCCAATTCCAACACTGACGTACCAACGTTTTCGATGAGACTGGATCCTGACGTAATGACGAAAGCCGACCGATATGAGAACGATGAGGGCGGCAATGAAAAATGCGCTGAGGACGTATAAGAGCGGGATGTAGGCGTGCAAAACGCTCCAGTAGTAAACCCCCATCGCCAGAAAGGCTGCGATAAAGATTGTGGCGAACTCTATGCCCCCACAATCCGGTAAAGGACGGCGCCGAGCCGTTTTCGGGCGCAGCCACTTGCGAGCCCTACACGCCCTGTCCCATCGGGTCGATTGGTACTCGTGACCGTCGACATGACACACCGAACTCTACAAAACGGGCCTGCAGCTGATTGGTGCAAGGATCATACCGCGGCCAGCACATTCACCATTCCCTAATCCGAGCCGTACGGGCATTGATATCCATCACAGTTTTTCGTGGTTATCAGCGCCTCCGCGGTGTCGTCTTACCATCCGCCCTTTTGTATGGCGTTTGATGATTTCGGGTGGTCCGCCCCACGGCAATCTTGCCTAAGAAATTGGCAGTTGTGTGATGGCTCGTTGGAAACCCCTGATAAGGCCCATTAAATTCAGCCGTGTGGCATTTTTGCCGGGTCCGCCCACACGGTTATTCTCTACAATGCTAAGCTGGACCTTCAGATCTACCAGCGGCTCGGAGCGCAACACTCTCCGCCGAGTGGCCTCCATAGCCGCTTATCAGGTAGTTGTTTTTATAATATATTCGCGCTTGAGTTCGTGGAGCTTGCTAAAGAAAATCGATCAGGTCGCCTTCCAAAATGAGACAGGTAAGACGGCCGGTCGCATAGGCGCCAGTATCGATATTGATTCGATTGGCGTGAATCTCCGGCTCCAACACCGGTGTATGTCCATGGACCACGATCTTGCCGAAATCATCCTCGCAATGAAGAAAATCCTCGCGGATCCATAGCATGTCCTCTTCGCGCTGCTTATCCAGGGAAATGCCGGGACGTATTCCTGCGTGAGCGAAGAAGAAAGTCGCCGCAGGAAAATGTAATCTCAATCGGTCCAAAAACTGGCGGTGCGGGCTGGCAAACCTTCTCTTGAATTCCTCAGCAAGCTGAATTTGCACGGCAGCATTCGCGTTGAGAGTAGGTTTCATCCCATATGACATGAGAGTTTCAAGGCCTCCGAGCGTCCGCCAACTTTGTAAAATCGAAGGGCTCTTGAAAAACTCGCTCACATAGGTCTCATGGTTGCCCTTGAGACAAACCATCTGTTCCGGGCGCAGAGGTCGCGCGTGACTAGACGCTCAAGCACTCGGTTCGACGCCGGGCCACGATCGATGTAATCCCCTAGAAACACCTCGATGTGATGCCTCACTGGATTTTCGGCGAGATGGCTCTCAATTCGCTCGATAACAGCGTCAAGTAAATCCGCACAGCCATGGATATCGCCTATCGCATAGATCCTCACCCCATCGGGAAGCTTTGCCCGCCGGGATGTCCTTCGTAATAGCGGTGTCCGCAAAGCAATCATTTTTCCAGCTCGGCCGGCCAGCTTACCTGTTAGTGCCGAAACAGCACTACCAAGGCGAGCCGGCGTTGTCCGCTTCCCGGGTCCACACTTTGTTGGGCATTCCGATCGCACTTTTATTCTTTATGATGGTTCGCAACCATATTTAGCCAACAAGACAAAAAGACGCGGAATGCCGAGCAATAGCGCTTACCGAGACGTTTAGGCTCGCTCACCAAACGAAAGCTCCACTCAAGACCACAGCGCTGCATCCAACGCGGCGCTTGACGTTTGACTTTGGCATGGAAATCGAACGCCGCACCGACACCCATAAGAATGCAATGCCCCAGATGCGGCGCATTGGCCTGCATCCAAAGTTCCTGCTTTGGAGTGCCAAGTCCAACCCACACGATGTCGGCGCCAGCGCCCGGATTCTCTCAACGTCTTCCAGATTGCCCGCATCCTTGATAGCTCGAATAGGTGGCGAATAGGCGCCGCAAATCACCAGGTCCGGAAATACAATCATGCAGCTCGCTTGGCCAATTTCTCGACCACGGCTTCTGTGCTGCCATACAAATAATGCCGAAGTCCCGAGTGTTCCGAAATTCGGCAGAACTCCAGCATGAAGTCGGGACCGTAAACGCGTCGTACCCATTTAAATCCCATAAACCGGGCAAGCCATACGAGCGGCATGCCGTCCGGCGCGACCATAAACGCATTCTGATGTGCGCGAAGTAACAACGGATCATCGTTTGCACCGACGATTCCATTTATATCGCGAAATATACAATAGCCGCCTTCGTGCGTGTCACAACGAAGCTGCACCGCGGCGCAGGCGATTTGCATGTTGAGCAAACTGACCGGCACGCCCGCCACTCTGAATCGAGCAATCGAATTGCTCGCTTCGGGAGATATGAGAGTCCGACATGGCTAACGCGTGCCGCGATTGTTTGACAAGGCGACCTTCGTGACACTTTTTGCTTCAATTCCAGGCATTGCAGTTATTTATTATTATCTTCCAAGGCCCGCCGAAGACCCGCTCCGTTCTATTCGCCGTAGCCGTAACGGCCATAATGCTTATTGTAATAATAATCTCCACGATGAACATCGTAACGACCTAGCTTGCTGTATTCCGCCTTATTGAGTACGACGCCAAGCAGATTTTCATATACGCTTGGCACGTCGGTCAAAGCCCTTTTGATGATCTCAATTTTAGTATGACCCCACTCAACGACGCATACGTAAGAGTTGATGAAATGTGCCGTCGTTCGAACGTCCACGACAGGCGCCAGTGGCGACAAGTCCACTATGATGTATTCGTACCGATCGCGTAATTCATCGAACAAGTTCTTTGCCGCAGCTGAAGCCAGGATTTCGTTCGTGTGCGCCACCCGCAATTCTAACACGGCAGGGAGAAATGCCAGATGCGTTTTTCCAGCGGACCACCAAAGTACATCCTCAATCCGTGCTTTCTCGGATAACAATTCGATGAACCCTGCTTTCGCATCGGGCGCCAACAGTCTGGTAAGGGAAGGGTTGCGGAGATCGCCATCGACCAATATGGCGCGGCCCCCCGATTGGGCTATAAGCAGTCCCAAGCTGGCAGCCAGCGTCGATTTGCCTTCATTCGGCAATGCGGAGGTAAACCCGATAATCTTGCTCGATTTGCCAATTCCACTGAGGTCGGCAGCCACTTTGATCAGCCGCAGCGACTCGGCAAAGCGCGAAAACGGCTCGTCGGCGACGGTCCAAAGTACATTGTCGCCGTGAACCAGGGTTCTCGGTTCAAGTTCCGTCTCCGGCACGGAACTAGTTTTGTCCACTAATGCAATTTGCGCATTCGCCGCGCTATCAGCCGACGCGACCGGCTCTTGTTGGGCGATTGGCGGATTCGGCGATCTCGGCTGATGGCTGAGTTCACCGCCACGGGTTTTATTTGGCAGTGCTGCCGAACTTTTTCGCCTCAGGGACGGAACCAGGCTAATGCAAGGCACATGCAATATTGTCTCGACCTGATCAGAGGTGCGAAAAACCCGATCCCACAGATCCCTGATCACCCCAGCGCCCATGCCTAGCAATAGGCCGGCGCAGGCTGAGATTGCCATAGTGAGAATAATTTTTGGGTTACTCCGCTGCAGTGGACGCAAGGCCGGTGAGATAATCCGTGCCTGCGTAATTGGAAAAGACTGCTGCTGAACTGATTCCATATAGCGCTGCAAGAAATTCTCGTAGAGTTCGCGGTAGGTCTTGGCCTTACTTTTCAGGTCATTGAGGATAACCTTCGCCTGATTGTTCTGCTGGAATTGCGCCACGGACTGGTCGTATTCCTTCTGCACGTCATCGACATGCTGTTTCGCAATTACAAAATCACTTTTATAGGTCTCGGCAATCTGTTTCAGCTCATCTATTATGGAGGCGCTGATTTCCGCCATCTGATTACGCAGGTTGACCACGGCAAGATGGTCGTAGCCATATCTTGCGGCCCAGTCCCGTTCCTTGCTGGCCAGATCCAGGTACTGACTGCGTAGTCTCGTTACTACGTCATTTTTCAAAGTGTCTGCGACCGTGGCGTCGACCGCGCCCCCGGAATCTGAAGTCAGAACTGCCTGGATCTGATCTAGCTTTGCTCGCGCTTCAGCCATTTGAGTTTTGGCTACAAGCAATTGGGAATTCAATTCTGCGACCTGCTGTTCGTTGGTCGTTTTGCCGGCTGTATCAACGATATTGTGGCTCTGCTGATAATCGACTACGGCCTGCTCCGCCGCAGAGGCCTGATCACGCAAATCTCGAATCCGGCCTTGCAGCCAGTCGCTCGCCCGCAAAGTCGATTGGTACTGGGAATCCAACTGGTCAACAATGTATGCGTCAACCACCGCATTGGCGATATGTGCCGCTTTTTCAGGATCATAGGAACGGAAGCTCACTTCGATGACATATGACGTTCCTTCTCGCGCCACATTCAGTCTCGACTTGAATACCGTAAGCGCACTTCGCATCCGATCGTATGCTGAAGAAGTCGAATTGTTAGCGCTCGATTTGGTGAATTCCGGATCGTCGGTTAGCTGAAGGTTCTTGATGACGGCAAGCGCAACATTGTCCGAATTCAACACACGTACTTGACTGTCGACAACCGCGGAATCTGCTTGAGCGTCGCTGAATTGAGGCTGCTGTTGTAGAAATTGAGTTTTGCGCGCATCGATCAACATCGTCGCAACAGCCGTGTAACTCGGTTTTGCGACAATGAGGTAGAGCGCACCAAGCGAGATTATAAAAAGCGAGGTGAACAATATGACAAGGTATTGCTGACGCAGAAAATGGACAAAGAAGTCCAGAAGCTCGGCCGGCGAGGAAAATTCCCGCGACGTCGAACTCGCCCGCTCGGAAGAGATAGCGCGATTGTCTTGAAGCATCTTCAGGCCACCATTACCAACATACCAAGCTACAAAAGTGGCTCGCGAAGGCCCGCCATTGACATGCTGAATCTCATCAATACCGCGCCAAAGTCAACCGCACTCCTGCCCTAGTATTAATTCCCACCACAGCGCACCAGCCCGCCAGGCTTCCGCTTCCGGGCGCATCGGCTCGGCTCAACGCGTACCTTCTCCCGCGGGTTCGTAGAGGTCACCCGATTAAGGCAAGCCGAGGATGCGGATCTCGCACCGAAGCCGTTTAACCCTTTCGACTAAGCGTCCTCGTTAAGTCTTTTGACAACCGGTTCCGTGCCTCTTAAGCCTTGGCGACGGGAGGGAGGGCGACTAGATGAGGTTTCTGTGAGTGCACCTCGCGGTCGCGGTCCCGCTACTTGCCGAGCCGGCACTCGTCGCCTCGACACGCACTCCTCGACCTCGACCGGCATTGGAGAGAAGGCTACAAAGCCCGCGCTGTGCAACAGTCGGCTTCCTTAAACGATAACGCCTGGGCCACTTTGCAAATTCATAGTAAAATCCCAATCCATTTCTCAAGGACCGCTCGGGCAGCAGCCTGGTCCTTGGCGATAGCGATCGTGATCCTTTCCCTTGTTCCACCCGACCTGCGACCCGTCACCGGCGCTGGACAGTTCTTGGAGCATTTCACGATCTTCATGGTTACTGGATTAGCCTTCGGATTTGGTTATGGTCCGAAATACATTTCACTCTCGCTTGCGCTCGTGGTTTTTTCGGGTGTCGTAGAGATCGCGCAGTTGCTCGCACCAGGGCGACATGCCCGCCTGAGCGACTTCATTGTTGACGCCGTAGCCATCACAGCCGGCGTAGCTTTCGTACCAGCAATCGAATTCTTGTGGAACATATTGAGATCGTAGAAGAAGAGAGGCAGCCTGGGTCGTCTACCCGATCGCGTGCGATGCGGCCTTGTGCTATTGCCCGGTCTCACTCGGTGGCACCATCAAGGAATAGTGCACAGACGGGCGATGTTTCGCTATTCAAAAGGATCTCGGATCGGAATCAGATGTCGGTCGCTGGGTATCTCAGCCATGCGGTTAAAAGTTGGAGGCCAGACCTGGGCTCGAACCAGGATAAAAGGCCTTGCATGGCCTCCGCGTAACCATTCCGCCATCTGGCCGCCGTCACCCTAGCATATCAGTCAGAATCTTTTGATGTCCTGCGGTTTTCGAGCCGAGTCATGGCCCCCGCCTTCGCTTTGACCGTTTCCGTCGGACACTATCAATTCGATTATCCCCCACATGGATGGCCAATAAATCATCAATCTGGGTACTGTAAAGGACATCCGCCGCACCGGCCAGGCTACTGATCATGATGGTAAATCGCGTGACTTTGGTGGCAGAACGCATTGAGGTGGCGATTGAACCCTGGCTATGGCAATTCGCGGTCACTCACCGCGGGGCGATCGATCGTCATTTTGCCGAGTTGCAGCGACAACGGCCGGCAGTATGGAATGGACGTGTGGTCCTCCTCAACCGGTACCAAATCCACGATGGAGTCTTTCGCGGCACCTGCTTCGAAACCGACTACGCCAGCTTGATTGCGTGGCGCGATTGGGGGTTCCCGGACCCATCCGTCCACAATATTTTCGCCGCAGCGGCGCTGCGCGGTGCTGACGGAGCGTATCTGGTCGGTGAGATGGGCCAGCATACGGCGAGTGCGCACCAGCTCTACTTCCCGTGCGGCACACCCGAGCCTCTCGATACTAACGATCGTGCGCAACTGGACCTGCAAGAAAATCTACGCCGGGAATTGCATGAGGAGACCGGCCTCGACATTGAGGACCTTACCGCTGAACCGGGCTGGACCTTGGTTCAAGATCGCGGCTTTATGGCCTTTATGAAGCTGCTTACGGCGCGTCAAAACGCCGACGAGCTTCGCCACCGAATATTGCGCCATCTCGCAACCGAACGTCAGCCCGAATTATCGGATATTTATATTGTGCGCGGTCGAGCGCAGCTCGATTCGCGGATGCCACCGTTCGTGATCAGTTTTCTTGAAGCGGCATGGGCGCAGTAGTCTCCGCGGTCGGATGGACTGGTCGTGGACGCTTGGGCCCGCGTGGGGATAAGCGGATTTAAGTCATACTATTTTTTCGCGGCACTTCGGAATGCCGCATCGGATCGCGAATTGCTGGTGGGAGCGCCGATTGTCGCGCAGACGGGCTGGGACAGCGGCGCCCAGTCGATCACTCCTTCTTCGCTCCGGCGCTCGCCAACTGAACCATCAGCTGTTCCATGGCAGGATGGGAGTACCCTCCGGCACCAAGCGCATCGAACGTTGCTTGGACGATCAGCGTGCCGTCCGGCCCGGCGGCCAGCAGCCGATGGTAGATTGCCACCGCTTCATCCGGCCGGTCTAAGAACATCAGCGCCGCGGCCCGGCAGGCATGAAGATTTCCCAGAGTCGGGAAAGATCATAAGCGCTCGATCCGCGGCACTGAGAACTGGCTCAAAGTCACCGCGATTGAGAAGCCGCCAGGCGACCTGCGAAATGCAACAGAGCGCATAGGCCTTGCTGTTACTCAATTCGTCGCAGGCCTCTTTCAATCTCGGCAGAGGCGGAATCAAACACCGGTCAAGCCGCAGGAAATAAAAGCGGAGCGCCCGATGGTAATCGCCGGAATTTCTAAAACTGTTGGCGATCAGAAATCCGGAAGCTGCGATCGGCGGGTGCGAGGCCACGCTAGGAGCGGCGATAGAACTTTGCTGTCGCGCCTCCTCGGCCTTGTCGTCTATGCTTGTTTGAAACATTCCCGGGGCGGCGTGGAGAATTGATATCCGGACTTTGCGCCGTTCACGAGCAGAGGGTTGCGCGCAGCCGAGGATCGTCTCCACGTCGCCGATTAATTTGATCCCCGCACCGGGTGCTCTTCGCACTCGATGCAGCTGATCGAAGACGAGTTCCTCCCATCGCATGCCGTTCACGCTCTTGCCGCGATAGCGCTGAAAAATCTTCGGCCCCGAAGGGCGGTTTGCAATCATCCCCGCGCAGGCGCGCAACGCATTAAGTAGCGCAGAGCGCGGAAATATCATCAGCCCGGCATCAAGCTCACTGATCGCCACATTGACATGTCCATGGCGAATCAGTTTCCGGGCGATTTCCGTCAGTTGCCAGATGTGTCCCGCCAGACCCATCTCGTAGCACCGGCTCAGCTCCGGGTTCCCAAGTTGACGGACATAATCGAGCCGCCAACGCAAAGCCCCTCGTCGCAGTTTGACTTCGATCGCGCTACTGCTCGATCCGATCAGCGGGATTTTCAAATCCGTCCAGCCGAACGGCTTTGCGCCCGTTGATTTTGGCGCAGTTAATTCCCGCGCCGCGGAAGGCGCAGGCTTAGGGGACCTGTGTGCTGGCCCGGAGGCTGCCGGAGCGCGGTCCCTGCTGTTCTTCGCCTCATTGGCGGAAGCTCCGGTAGAAGCAGGCGTCTCGGATTGATCCCCGGGCTCGAACGCGGAAATTACGATGTCGGCGCCTGCCAAATCCTGCGGTCGCAACCGCTTTGCTCCAGTTCCCCCTCCGGGGGCTGCAGCCAATCGATTAGCCTTGTTTGCAGATCCGGGTGCTGTCGAGATCGACGCCTGGGCATCGCCGCTCTTTTCCAGAAGAGCGCAAAGTGTTTTTAATCGCGACCAAGCACGTCGATCATAGCGCGCGAGCCGCGCCAGTTGCGGCGCCTTCGCCGCGAATGCGAGGCCGATGCGTGTGTCTGGGTCAAGGCCCGCTTCACTTGTTGATTGTTCGCGAAGCGCCGCCTTCAGCATTTCGACCGTCGCCTGTCGCGCGCGGAGGAGTTCGAGACGCGCTTCGGCGATCGCAGCGGCGATGGGCCGTGGCGCGCCGGTGGCGGCCCTCACCGCCTGGGTGAGGGCCTCAAGTCTGCGAACAAAATCGCCGTCGTGCGATTGCGGCATCGCTAGACCGTGCCGCAGCGCGTTGCGCGCCGCGCGCGCCTTGCCGCGGATCGTGCGTGGGCCGCTACTCCGGCCTGCGTTGCGGCGATTGGCCGCCACTCGTGCTGCCGACGTCATTGAGCGTCTCCGTCAGCATCGTCGGCTGGCTTCGGCGAGATGACGGTGGGGGCGTTTCTTAATGTTTCCGCGTGCTCGCACACGCTGGCCTGCGGGCGTGGGGCGAGGTCGAGTACGTCGGTCGCTGTTGGCTGGGCAGCTGTTTGGATGTCTTTCCATTTTTTCTTGCCGCGTTTTTTGCTTTTTTCCAGCTGCCGAAAGACAGCGTCGGCATCGGCCTGCGCCGGTCGCACCACGCGGTCGATGTTCGCGAGACCGAGATATAACGACGGGAAATCCAAAGCCCCGCGCGACTGGGCGTACGCCGTTGCCGCGTCCCAGGTGCCGCGCTCCGCTCGCACACCGCGACGGATCGTGTACATTTTCCACGCTGCCATTTCCACTAACCATTCGCGCAGGATCCCTCCCTCGCCGGGATCGGCATAATCCGCCCGGAGTGCTTCGATAATTTCGTTAAATTCTCTCGGGTCCTCGCCGGCGATGGTCGGCGCTGGGCCGATCAGGAGTCCGGAGCGCACGTCAGGGGGCGCGTCGGCGCTTTTATCCGTGCCAACGGATGCCCGCACCGGGTCGTGTTCGCCGGTCGACTTCGAGATGTCGGCGCCCGGGTCCTTCGCCGGTTGGGATGCAGCGGCTGGCTGTTCGGGCGTTGCTGCAGAACGAGCCGTTTGTTCGTCGACTTTGCTCAATTCGTCGGTCATTTTTCGATTCCTCATCGGCCGCCCGGCTGCCGGAAATCGGCGATGGCGCTGCGGTGGCCGAATAAGAAAAAGCAGTCGCAGTTCTACACTTGATGAGGCACCTTTTTTCTATTTTTAATCGGCAAATAATGATAAAACAATTTAAGATTGTAGTCCTTATAAGAAAAAAAGTACGCCGACTCAAAGTCTTATGCGCGATGATCACTCTTAATCAATATATCGTTACCAGCGACCTTCCCCACGACTGTTCCGCAAGGCCTGCTTCGGCAGGTGTCCTCGATGCTTCCTGTCTCGTCCCGCTGCATCGAAAAACTGAACCATCCAGCGGAGCGACGCGATGAGCGAGCCGCACCCGACCCGCCCGGTGAATTTCCGCACGCACTCAAGCCCTTGCCCAATACAACAAGCGCAGCCGATCGGATCGTCCCAAAGCAGACCAACCCGAACGCGATTTTTAGCAGAACGAACCCAACCAAAAAGCCAAGCCAATCAACTCAATGAATGGTCAGGCGCATCGGACAGCCCACGGGGAGGGTCAGCTTATCCATCGTCGCAACGCCGGTGCGGCCACCGTGAACGGGCCGCACCAACCCGAATGCAGTTTTGGCAAAACGAACCCAACCAAAAGCCGAATGGATTCAATGACGGGACCGACCCAACGGGACGTGCTGCGTTAGGAGGTCGAGGCGTTGACCCACCGAACACCATTTCTGGCAGAACGAACCCAACCAAAAACAGAATGGATTTAATGATTGGCTCGGCACGCGGGACGGAGTTGCGTTAGTCCATCACTGGTCTCCGCCTAGCGCGGTCTCGGTGAAAAGGAGACCTCTGGCTGAGATTGATCGTCTGCCGCTTAAGGCAGCGCGCTCCTCGAAGCCCAGCCGTCAGCAGGGCTTCGGCAGTCTTGCCCGGATGACGGAACCGCGGAGGTCAGCACGCGTTAATTTTGGTTAAGTTGATATGTTCGTCGACGTAGGAGTACCAGGTATGCGTTATTCACTTATGGCTTCGGTGGCTATCGCGCTGACGTTGACCGGTCTGACGTTTAGCCCCGCTGCTGCCCGGAACGCGACGGTGCAGGAACAGGCGTCTTACCCCTCCTGCAGCTGTCAGTTCGGATACCCTGGCCGCGAATGCGTGGTTGCCGCCGCCTGCAATGCCGAGGGTGGCCGCTGTAGCGCATCGTGTGAACAACGGTCGTCACAGCCGCAATAAATCTAGGCAGCAAGCGCGGACACCACCGTTATATTCTTGAGGTGCGGCGCACCGTTGGTGTCAGGTCGGTATCAGACAGGCGGGCGACGAGATATTGGACAGCCGCAGCCCCTCATTCGGGGACGCTGGTTTGGCGGATGATGCTGGAGTGCTGGCGCGCCCGAAGAGATTTCGAACTCCTGACCCCCAGATTCGTAGTCTGGTGCTCTATCCAGCTGAGCTACGGGCGCGGCGCGTCGTAGCTATAGCCTCCGGCGCGCGATGGCAAGCGCCGACGCTAGGCCGTCGAACTAGCTCTGGTTAAAGCCTTGTCGCCGATCAAGTTTCGTACTGCCTTCAAGGTCGTGGCGACGGCCATCAGATAGCCGCGCTCCATATCGGCGGCGACCGCGCTCTCCTCCGCGCTGCCCGCGGGGGCGCCGGCGACCGACAGCGTGAAAGTAAACCGCAACGCCAGTTCGCCGTCGTCATCCTCGACGATCTCGTTGAGGATGGTGCCGAGAATGCGCCCCGATAGCCGCTCGAACTGCACCATGCGCTCCGGATGAAACGTCACGCGCTCGGTGATCGGATCGCCGCGGTCGACGATTTCCCGCGTCAAGCCGTCCTGGTGACGCTCGACGATCTTGCAGCTGGTGATAACCGGCACGAACGGCAGCGGATTCTCCGCCTTCATCAACAATCCGCGCCACACCAAGCTGCGGGTCAGCGCCGGCTCGCCCGCATCGGCGTTCACCTTGATCGTCCGCGACGCACGCACCATGCACTCGCTCCGTTTCAGTTGATTATAGCCGCGCGCCTATTCGCAGTCGACGCGAAAGGCACCAAATTCGACCCGTGCCCCTTGCCCGAACAGGGTCCGCTCGTAGCGCGGATCGAGTCCGGGAATCTTTTCGCCATCGCCGGTGCGCACGCGATCGCTGTTCAAATCGCCCAGCATCGTGAATAAGCCGCCGCCTATTGTCATCGCCTCGATCTTGACGATCGGGCCGCGTTCCCCGGGCGGCGCGCCGACGTTCGTGCGCTCCGCCACCAGCGCGCCGTCGACGCGCCACTCGACGCGGTCGTTGGCGCGATCGTAACCGATCCCGTAGCGGTGCCATTGCCCAGCCGCGGTCGGCACGCCGATAGGGATCAGTTCGCTAAACAGCGGATACTGGTTGTCCTCGCTCACGGTAAACGGCAGGCGCTCATAGAGCGGCACAATCTGCGTGGCGCTGACGAAAAAATCGAACACCATGCTGGTCCTGAAGTCGATAGTGTTGAACGCGCCGCAGCCGAGCCGCACGTCGCCGGGCTCGGCGCCGTAAGGATTAGCCTCGGTGCCGAATGTCTCGACCCGCATCGCCGCTTCGACGGCCACGATGCCGCGCGGGCCGGGCGAAAACGCGGCGGTGGAATAGACCAGCGCCTTGACGTTGTCGTGCGGATTGCGCCGCGTGAGCGTGAAGCGCCGCGCTTCGATGAGAAGCGTGCCCGTGCAGGCGACCTGCGCGGCCGCGTCCCACAAATCGGCGTCCGGCACTTTATGCTGATACCACTTGCCGCCCGGCCATGGCTCGCGCGCGGCGAAGTCGTCGTAGGTGATCGTTGTCATTGGCTCGAGCAGCGGCGGCGATAAGGATCAGCCGTGCGCGCGCGCGCCGCGATGGGCGGCAAGCTCGACGGCGCGGTCGGGAATCGTCAGCCGCAACGTAGCACCGATGGTGCCCTCGACCAGACGGATGTCGCCGCCATGGGCGCGGACGAGTTCGGCGGCGATGGCGAGGCCTAAGCCCGTGCCGCCGGTGCGGGTCGAGCCCTGGAACGCCTCGAACAAATGCGCGCGCGCTTTTTCGGAAAAGCCGGGCCCGGTATCGGACACTTCGATCACCACCACCGCGCCCTCGCGGCGTCCGGTGATGCGGATCTGGTCGCGGCCGCTTTCGCGCGTCTCGCGTTGCTTTCCATGCGCCTGCACCGCGTTGCGCGACAGATTGAGCAGGATGCGGAACAACTGGTCGTAATCGGCCTCGACCACGAGCCCGCGCTCGATGGCGCTGAACCAGCGGATCGGCCCGTCGGCGCCGAGACCGAGCTTCTCGTGCACCTCCTCGACCAGCGGCTCGAGCAAGATCGGCCGGCGCTCCGGCGGCGGCTCCTGCAGCCGGCCGTAGGACAATGTCGACTGGCAGAACGCGATGGCGCGCTCCAGCGCATGCACCAATTTCGGCGCGAAGCGCTGCACGCCGGGATCGGGGATTTTGGCCAGCCGGTCGGAGAACAGCTGCGCCGAGGCCAGCAGATTGCGCAAATCGTGATTGATCTTGGACACCGCGAGACCGAGGCTACGCCAGCCGGTTCTTCTGATGCAGCATCGAGGTGAGCTCGATCTGCATGGTGGCGAGTTCGCGCTCCGCGGTGCCGATCTCGTCGGCGCGGGCCGACGGCGCGATGACGCGGTCGGCTGTTTTCCGGATCGGCGCGAAACGCGATCATGTTCGCGGTGATGCGGCGCATCGGCCGCACGAACAGATAATGCAGCGCCAGATAAACCAGCGCCGCGGTGATGCCGGAGATCAACAGCGAGATCAAAAGAATGTCGGCCGAATAGCGCAGCATGGCGCTGCGCAGCGGCCGCTCGTCCATCACCAGATCGATATATTCGCCGCCCATCGGCGCATCGCCGACCACGCGCATCACTCGTTGTTATTGTGGCTGTTGAGCATGGTCTCGAAGGCGTCGACGATGGCGTCGAAGGTGCAGACTGTGCGCATGTCGTAGATGGCGGCGATCGCCGGCAGGGCGAAGTCGCTCGGCTGCCAGCATGTGATGGGTGTCGCCCATCTTCATGGCGACGGCGCGCGCACCGATGCGAATCGAGAATCTTCTTGGCCAGCGGATCGGGCACCATGCCGTTGGGCGCAGCCTCAAGCACCAGCGCCGCGGTATTGGCGGCTTCCAGCCGATCGCGCAGCCAGTTGACGCGGAAATTGGCGACCGACGGCACATAGATCAGCACTTCCGCGATCATCACGAACAGGATCGTGAGGACGAGGAGCTTGCCCGAAAGGCCGAAACGCGGCGTCCGGACGAGCCTCCGGCCGCGCGGCTGTTTCATCCGTCATGACGTGCCATGCTGTTGCCGCTGGCGCTGATCAGCCAAACCGACGCAGCCAAACTATGATGCGCCGCACCAGCGGGCTCGTCAAACCACGTGTGAAATAGGTCATCGCGGCCCGTTTGCCTACCTCGGCATAGCTCGGATACGGCACGATAACACCGGCCATGGCCTCGATATTCAGGCTTTGCGAGTATGGCAAGCGTCCAGGCGGCGATGGTCTCGGCGGCACCGGCGCCGACGATGGTCGCGCCGAGGATGGCACCCTTGCGGTTGGTGACGATCTTGACGTGACCGGCGGTGGTTCCGGAGGCTCGGGCGCGGTCGTTCTCGCCATAGGCGCGAGCGCAAGACGCGAATGCGGCCGACCTGCCGCCCGCGCCTGATCTTCGGTCTGGCCGACCTGGGCCAATTCCGGATCGGTATAAATGACGCGGGGCACCGCATTGCTGTCGTTCATCACGGGGGTGCGGAACAAGGCGTTGCGCACGACAAGTCCGGCTTGATGGCGCGCGAGATGGTTGAGGGCCGCCGCGCCGGTAACGTCGCCGATGGCATAGACTTGCCGGTTGCTGGTGCGGAGCCCCCGATCGACCGCGATGCCGCTCGGCATCGTGGCGGATGCCGGCGGCATCGAGACCGAGCGCCTCGACATTGGGCCGCTGTCCAGCAGCGACCAAAATATGACTGCCTTCGATCGTCTGCGTTTTTCGCCGCCATCGGCCGCGATATCGGCGGCGATAGCGCCCCCTCACCGCGCACGCGCGCAATCTCGATCCCGGCGCGCACGGCGACGCCATCGCGCGCCAGCGCGTCGAGCACGACCGCCGCGCACTCCGAGTCGGCTCCTGAAGCGGCGTCGCCGGCTTCGAGCACGGTGACCGAAGCGCCGAACCGGGCAAAGGCCTGCGCCAGTTCGAGACCGATCGGCTGCGCTCCGATGACGATGAGGTGACGCGGGCAAACCTTCGAGATCGAATATCGTCTCGGTGGTCAGATATGGCACATCGGCGAGACCGGGAATCTCCGGCAGCGCCGGCGAGGAGCCGGTCGCGACGATGAAGCGCCGCGCTCTCACGTCGTAACCGTCCACGGCGACGGTGTGCGGATCGGTGAAACGGCACTCGCCCTGGCAAGACGCGCACGCCGAGGCCATTGAAGCGTTCGCGCGAATTTCCGGCGCCGCCGCGGCGACGACTTCGCGCACATAATCGCGTACCGCCGGCGAAATTGACGGTGAAGCCCGCGTCGTCGCGCAATAGTCCTTGATGCAACAAGCCTTGCCGCATCAGGTGGGCGCGCGCGGCCGCGGCCAGCAACGCCTTGGACGCCAAGGCGCCGCATCGCCAAGCCCGCCGCTTCCATCCTCGTCGGCTTTGGGGCCAGGTTCGATCAGCACCACATTGACGCCGAAGGCGGCCGCCGCGGCGGCCGACGCCAGTCCGCCCGCGCCGGCGCCGATGACGCAAATGTCCGGTTTGATTTCCTGCCTGGTCTCTTGCGTGGCGTCTTGCCGCTCGGTTTGGCTCATGCGCTCATCAAACCCAAGATCGGCCCCCTGTAAACCGTGTGAAACAAGCCCGATCGGGCGCGTTTGACGAGCCGGGAGGGCTTGCGTATAAGCCGCGCCAAATCGCGCAAAACGCGGGTCTAGGAGATCCTGGTGAAACGGACCTACCAGCCGAGCAAATTGGTGCGCAAACGCCGCCACGGCTTTCGCGCCCGCATGGCGACCAAGGGCGGCCGCAAGGTTTGTCGTGGCGGCGCGCGCAACGGGCGCAAGCAGCTGAGTGCTTAATACGCTCGTTGGGCGCGCGGTTTGGATTTCGTTGCGCACGCCGATTTCGAGTCGAGCCCGCAGTGTCAAGGCAAAGTCGCCAAAGCCAACAATGGAACGGTTGAAACGCCGCACGGACTTCAAGGCTGCCGCCCAGGCCCAAAAGGCGCCGACCGGCGCCTTTGTCCTGCAAGCGCGGCAGCGCACACGTGCGAAGCGCATCGGATCCGGCCCGCGTCGGCTTTACGGTTTCGCGCCAGGTCGGCAATGCGGTCGAGCGCAACCGCGTCCGGCGGCGGCTACGCGAAATGGTGCGGCTCACCCCGGCCGAGGCGCTCCGGCCCGGTCACGATTATGTGCTGATCGGCCGCCGCACCGCGCTCGCGACCGTCTTCGCCGACATGGCCCGGCAATTCGATGCGGCACTGCGGCGGGTTCACGCCAAGCCGGGAAGCGGGCAAGAACGCCACCGGCGGCCGCAACCTAGTGGCGGCAGCGGACGCCCCCCTACATAGGGCGGGTTCGCCCGAAGCGGGCGCGGTTCGCGCGCCGAACACGCAAGCTTCCGAGACCAGCGCAAGGACGAGAATTAAGAGCAGGTCATGGGCGATCATAAGAACACCATCATTGCCATCGTGCTGTCGCTGATCGTCGTCGTCGGCTGGCAATATTTCGTCGGCTATCCGCAGATGCAGCGCCAGGAACAGCAGGCGCAGCTTAAGGAGCAGGAGCAGTCGCAAGTCCAGCCCGGCGCCAATCAGTCCGCCGCGAACCAGTCCGCCGCCAATCAAACCAACAACAGTCAGCCCGCGAGTCCGCCACCGGACCCGGCGCGCCGAATGCGCCGCCGGCCGAACCGCCCGGCAGAACCCGCGAGCAAGTCATCGCCGCGACCCCGCATGTCGCCATCGACACCCCGCGGCTTTCCGGCAGCATCGATCTCAAAGGCGGCCGCATCGACGATCTGTCGCTGATGCAATACCGCGAGGACGTCGATCCGAAGTCGCCGCCGATCGTATTGTTCTCGCCGTCGGGCGCTCCGGACGCCTATTACGCCGAATTCGGCTGGGTGCCGGCGACCGGCACCACCGCCACGCTGCCGGGTCCCGACACGCTGTGGAAACAGGACGGCTCCGGCGCGCTCGGCGTCGATCATCCGGTGACGCTGACCTACGATAACGGCCATGGCCTCGTCTTCACCCGCACCATCGCGGTCGACGACCATTATCTCTTCACCGTCAAGGACCAGGTGGCGAACAAAGGCGGCGCGCCGGTCACGCTGTTTCCCTTATGGGCTGATCTCGCGCCACGGCACGCCGCCGGTGCTCGGCTATTACATTCTCCACGAAGGCCCGATCGGCGTGATGGGCGCCGACGGCGAGAAGGAAGAGAGCTACAAGAAGATCGCCGAAATCAAGAGCGAAAGCTGGGACGTCACCGACGCCTGGCTCGGCTTCACCGACAAATATTTTGCCGCGGTGCTGCTTCCCGACACCGACGCCAAGGTGAAGACCCGTTTTTCGGCGCACCGACATCAACGGCAAGGAAATCTACCAGACCGACTATCTGGCGCAGCCGCAGACCGTGGCGCCCGGCGCCACCGCGTCGACCACATCGCGGCTGTTCGCCGGCGCCAAGGAAGTCTCCGTTGTCGGCATCAATTTTCCGCTCGGCCCCGGCGGCTATAACAAGGCGCTGCACCTCAACCATTTCGATCTGTTGATCGATTGGGGCTGGTTCTATTTCATCACCAAGCCGATGTTCCTTGCCATCGACTATTTCTTCCATCTGGTCGGCAATTTCGGCATCGCCATTTTGATCGTCACGGTCTGCGTCAAGCTGTTGTTCTTCCCGCTCGCCAACAAGTCCTACGCCTCGATGGCGAAGATGAAGGCCGTGCAGCCGCAGATGGCGATGATCAAGGAGCGCTTCGCCAACGACAAGATGAAGCAGCAGCAGGAGATGATGGAGCTCTACAAGAAGGAGCAGATCAATCCCATTGCCGGCTGCCTGCCGATCGCTATCCAGATTCCGGTGTTTTTCTCGCTCTACAAGGTGCTGTTCATCACCATCGAAATGCGCCACGCGCCGTTCTACGGCTGGATCCACGATCTCTCGGCGCCCGACCCGACCAACATTTTCACGCTCGGCGGCCTCATCCCGTTCGATCCGACCATCATTCCGGTGATCGGCGGCTTCCTGCATCTCGGCTTCTGGCCGGCGATCATGGGCGTGACCATGTGGGTGCAGATGAAGCTCAATCCGGCGCCGCCGGACCCGACCCAGCAGATGATCTTCAACTGGATGCCGCTGATCTTCACCTTCATGCTGGCGAAATTCCCGGCCGGCCTCGTGATCTACTGGGCCTGGAACAACTCGCTCTCGGTGGCGCAGCAAAGCATCATCATGCACCGCCACGGCGCCAAAATTCAGTTGTGGGACAATCTCAAGAGTACGTTCTTCAAGGCCAAGCCCAAGCCGAAGCTGCCGGCGAAGTAGCATCGTATTTCGCCTCGTGAACACGCAACGGGCGTAGTCCGGATGAAGCGAAACGACATCCGGGGCCAGCCTGGAGGTCATTCCCGGATTTCGCTGACGCGCCATCCGGTCTGCGTTTGTTTTGATCCCAGGAAAATCGTCGAGGCCCGCGCCCCGCCCGCCGCACATCGTGCGGTCCCGCTCCCCGCTATCGCGAGGCGCAGAGCATCAGTATGCTCGGCCGGTGCCTCATCGAACACGCCGCAAACGGGAGCGAACGACGTGAGCGAGATCGTCAGCGCGTTCGTCCTGGTGTTTGCCGCGCTGTTTCCGGTTGTGAACCCGCTCGGCTCGGCGCCGATCTTTCTCAGCCTGACCGCCGGCCGCACGGCGCGAGAGCGCGACCGTCTTGCGTTAGGCGTGGCGATCAACGGCTTCTTTCTGCTGCTCGGCTCGCTGCTGTTCGGCTCGGAGATTCTGGAGTTCTTCGGCCTCACCGTGCCGGTGGTGCGCGTCGCCGGCGGCCTCCTGGTCGCCGCGATCGGCTGGAAGCTGCTCAACGAAGGCAATGAGCCGCCGGAACGCCAGGATGTAAAAAACGAAACACGCTCGACGACCATCGGCGATAGCTTCTATCCGCTGACTTTGCCGCTGACGGTCGGGCCGGGATCGATCTCGGTGGCGCTGACCATCGGCACCCGCCGCCCGGAGGGCGAGCCCCTGTCGCAAACGATATTGGTCATCGCGGCAGCGCTCACCGGCCTCTTCGCCGTGGCGGTGACGATCTACCTGTCGTATCGGTTCGCGGCGCCGATGGCACGCTTTCTCGGCAAGGCCGGCATCAACGTGTTGGTCCGGCTGTCGGCGTTTATTCTGATCTGCATCGGCATCCAGATCGCCTGGAGCGGCTTAAGCGCGCTCATTGCCGGGCTTGGGCATGCGTCCTAGCCCCGGTGGAGTGAGCCGCCTGCCTTATTCTTGGAACGTCCCGCGTGCCCAGCACGTTAGCGGGGGTGCCTCTATTGGAGGTGTGTTCAGCGTCTTAGAGGCCGGAATGACAAGCCCTCCAAAGCCGACCGCCGTTCTCATTGTGGAGGATGAACCTCTGGTTCGGCTCTGCGCGGTGCAAACCGTGGAAGAAGCGGGTTTCACGGTCATCGAGGCTGGAAACGCCGATGAAGCCATCGCAATCCTGGAGCGCCGCCGCGACATCCGGGTGGTCATTACCGATATTCACATGCCGGGATCGATGGATGGGCTGAAGCTCGCGCATGCCGTGCGCGACCGCTGGCCGCCGATCAAGATCATCGTGACGTCGGGACGCGACAGGGTCGGACCGCGCGATCTGCCGGCTGGCGGCCGTTTCTTCGCCAAGCCGTACGATCCGGGGGCAATAAAAGACACATTGCGCGCCTGGGCGCTGTGACGCGCCCCACGGATGGAACTTTGACCCGGGTTCGGAGTCGAACGTGAGGAAGTACTCTCACGAAAGAAAAATGCCGCTCGCCGTTTCGGGAGCGCCGTCAATTCCCCTTAGTTCCACCGCTTTAATACGGACGTCCGAAGACCCGAGTTGCACGACGACTTAGGCTTGCCCTACCAAGACTTGGCCTGAGTTTGCCGGCGCGGCGGCGTGGCCTTGTTTAAGAGCGCACATTGATCGAATCGCCCTCTGATCGAAACGGAAACATGCCCGGCGTTATCAAGTTTCACCAGAAAACGTCCGAGTTCGTTGCCGAACAGCCGGAGGGCAAGCCGCCTTCCGACCTGACGGCCGAAGCGCTTCGCCTGCGGGTCCGTCAGCAGGAGATTTTGGCGGAGCTCGGCGTGCGCGCGCTCCAGGGCACTCCGTTTCCAGAACTCCTCGACCTGACCGCCCGGCTCACCGCCGAAGGCTTGGCGGCCGATTTCGCCAAGGTCCTGGAATTCATGCCGGCGGAAGGCCGTTTTCTGGTGCGCGCCGGGGTCGGCTGGGAGCCCGGCGTCGTCGGCGCGGCAACCATCGGCGCCGATGTAGCGTCGCCCGCCGGCTACGCGTTACGCACCGGCAAGGCCGTCATCTCCAACCATCTGGAAAACGAGGAGCGTTTCCGCACGCCCGAGTTGCTGCTGGAGCACGGCATCCGCCGCGCCATGAATGTGATCTTGCAGGGCGACGGCGAGCCTTATGGCGTTCTGGAAGTCGACAGCCGCTCCGATGGCGAGTTCTCCGCCAACGATATTTCATTTTTGCAGGGCGCCGCCAACATTCTTGGCATGGCCATTTATCGTCAGCGCGCCGAGCGCAATCTGACGGCCGCGCTGGAACGCCATCAAATCCTGGCCAAAGAAGTCAATCATCGGATCAACAACAGCCTGCAGATCGTCGCCAGCATGCTGCATCTGCAGACCACGACCACGCCGAGCGAGGAAGTCCGCCACGCGCTGCGCGACGCCTCGAGCCGCATCGCCGCCATCGCACGCGCCCATCAGCGGCTTTACGGCAGCGATCATATCGGCGCGGTTGATCTTGGCGCTTATCTGACCGATATCTGCAACGATCTCGGCAAGGCGATGCCGAACTGCACGCTTCACGTCACGGCCGCGCCCGGCTTGCAATGCGCCGCCGACACCGCCATTCCGGTGGCGCTCGTCGTCAACGAACTGATCACCAACAGCGCCAAATACGCCTATCCCGACGGCGACTGCGAGGTGTGGCTCGACGTCTCGCGGTCCGACGGCGCGATTTCCATCGCTGTGCGCGACCGGGGCATCGGACTGCCGGCGGATTTCGATATTCACTCCGGCAAGCGACTGGGCATGCGGCTCATCAACGCGCTCTCCGCGCAAGTGCACGCCGATCTGCAGGTCCGCCGTCACGCCCCCGGCACCGAGTTCTTGCTGACAATACCGGCGCCGCCAGTGCGGTGACCACCCGGAGAAGGTGCACCATGATCCGCAAGCTTTCGTCGGGCAAATATCGGCTCTATTCGCGGAAAGTGAATCCGAAGACGGGCAAGCGCCGCAATCTCGGCACTTTCAACTCGCGCGCCGCCGCCGAGAAGCATGAGCGGGACGTGCAATATTTCAAACGGCATTGAGCGTGGCATCGGCTCAGTGGCGGAAATGAGAACGGTTCGGCCCAGGAACTCACCAATCCCGCCCCAATCCGTTCACCATTCCGCCCGTTGGTGAAATTACGCTCTTGATTTGAACCAAAGACAGGCGAAAGACTTCTAAGTGTTGGGCGACCGTCCGCTTCAGGTAAAACATTATGCGTCCCGCTCTCCTGGTTTCCGCTTCGCTTCTGGCCGCGGCGATGGCGTTGCCATTCGCTGCCGCAGCTCATGCCAACATCGCCATTTCCGTCGATAAGAGCACCCAGCGCATGTCGGTCGCGGTCGACGGCCAGCAGCGCTATGTATGGCCGGTGTCGACCGGGCGGGCGGGTTACGACACGCCGAGCGGCACGTTCAAGATCAACCGCATGGACGCCGACCATTTCTCGCAGGAATGGGACAATGCGCCGATGCCGCATTCGATGTTTTTCGACCTGCATGGGCACGCCATTCACGGCTTCTCCGACGTCAAGCATCTCGGTCTGGCGGTGTCGCACGGCTGCGTCCGGCTGTCTCCAGACCACGCCGCCACCTTGTTCGACCTGGTGAAGACGGAAGGCATGGCCAATACGTCGGTCAGCATCGGCGGCCGTACTCCCGGCAGCAACAACGCGCCGGTGGTGGCTTCGCGCCTGCCGCAGAACGAGACGGTCTACAATCCTCAGGGCTACGGCCTGCAGACGAATAATGAGCAGCCCATTAATGCCCAGCCCATGCCGATCGCGCCGCAATACCAGCAGCGCGGCTATCAGCAGCAACAGGCGCCGCAATATTCCTCTCAGCAAGCGCCGCAATATCAGGATCAGCAATACGCACAGCGCCAATCGCTGTTCCCGCCGCAGCCGCAGCCCTACGGCCAGCCGGGCTATGGCCAGCGCTATTACAGCCAGCCCTATGACGGCGGCCAAGGTTACGGCCAAGGCTATTACGCACAGCCCGGCTATGGCGCGCCGGTCTATCGGCAGTGGTGAGCGCTCGGCTAATCACGCGCTGTTGAGCGCTGACGCTCGCATCGCGGCCCCGCTTTACCGAAAAATGGAATAGCGTTTCCCTCCATCGACGACGCTATCGCATCGGGAGGGACGTCTATGTCACCGCTTTGTCGTTTGGGCTTGCTCGTCGCGGCGGCCGCCGCAGCCAGCCTCGCTGCCGTGCCGGCCGGCGCCGCGCTGATCGTACATAAGGATCTGACGCTTGCCGTCGCCAAGACGCTGGCCGAAGAGGCGGTGGCCGCTTGCGCGGCGAAGGGCTGGGCGGAGTCCGCCGTCGTCGTCGATCGCGACGGCGAAACCGTCGTTGAGATGCGCGGCGACAATGCCTCGCCGCATACCGTCGAGAATGCCCGACGCAAGGCCTACACGGCGATGACGTTTCGCCAGCCGACGGCCGAATATGCCAAGAAATTGCAAGATCCCAATTCGGTCGCCCATCAGCAGGTGACGCTGCCCAACGTCATCGCCATCCCCGGCGGTCAGCCGATCAAGGTCGGCAACGAAGTGGTCGGCGGCATCGGCGCGTCCGGTTCGCCTGGCTTCGACGACGATTGCGTCAACGCCGCCATGGCGAAGGTAAAGGATCAACTGCAGTGATCTTGTTGGTTAATTCGGCTTCTCAAACTTCAGCACGAAATTGTCTACCGGCATGTTCGGCTTGTAGCTCGGAAAGTCATGGGTGTCGGCCGGATTGCGCCAGAAATTGCCTTCGCCGACCTGTTTGAACCCGGCCGCCTCGATCTCCTTCTGCAGCGTCGCTTCCTCGATGCGATGCAGCGTCTTGTTGACCGAGATGCCTTGGCCGGCCAGCGCCGAATGGTCGGCGATCACGAGAAAGCCGCCGGGCTTGAGCGCGTCGAACATTTTCTTGTCCATCGCGGCGCGATCGACGTTCATGTAGCTGGTGTCGTGGTAAAAAAACAGGAAGGTGATCATATCGAGATCGTGCACGCCGGGCGGGATCGGATCGTCGAATTGGCGGCTGTCGGCGACAACGTCCTTCATCGCCGGCGTCTTCAGCCGCGCCTCGAACGCCGCCTTGGGCTTGTCGCCGAGATCGGGCGGGTTCTGCGCATAGACAACACCGTTGGGCGCCACCGCGCGCGCCATGAGTTCGGTGGAATAGCCGCCGCCGGCCGCCATATCGAGCACCTTCATGCCGGGCCGCGGCCCGGCGAATTGCAGAAACGGCACTGGATCGCGGCGCTTGTCGGCGGCCTTGTCGGCCTCGCTGCGGTCCGGCGCGGCCATCAGCGCCGCGTAATCCGGTTGCCGTGCCATCTGCGCCTGTGCGCTTGACGACGGCAAGCCGCCGCCGCTGACCGCAAAGATTGCGGCCGCCGCTGCGGCCAATTTTCCTAACGACAGATGTTTCATCGATCTCTCCCGGCAAAATAATTTTAGCGCGCGTTATTGGGGAGCATGGTATCGCCAAAGCGCCCCGCGCCGGTTGACAAAGCTGTGAAAGTCCCCGGCAAATATTGTGGAAAGCCGGTGGAATAATTCGGGATAACGCGGTGGATATGTTTTGCTCGGCAAGCGACGGCCGCATGGACCGTTTCGGCTGTGAATAACGGGATGAGCGCGCAAGCCCCATGCGATCAATGACTTCGTCACAGTCCACGGCGCGCAAAACGCTCGTCGCCAGCCTCGAAACCGATGAACAATCGGCGCGGCGTTTGGCCGATCTCGTGAGCGAGAGCGTCGCCGCCGACGAAGTCGCCGTCAGCCTTGTGGGCAACGGTCCGTTTGCCGGACAAGGCCGCAGCCCGCAGCGCCGCGGCTCCGGCGCGTGGCGCGTCAACGTGTATTGCCGCGCCGGCGCCGATACCCGGATCATCCGCGAACTGGCCGCGGTCGCCGGCGGCGAAGCCATGGCCCAAGCCCTCACCTTCGCGCGGCTCGCCGAAACGGATTGGGTCGGCTTAAGCCTCGCCGGATTGAAGCCGGTCGCCGCCGGACGCTTTGTCGTTCACGGCGCGCATGATCGCGGCGCCGTTCCGCCCAGTTGCATCGGCATCGAGATCGAGGCGGCGCTCGCCTTCGGCACCGGGCATCACGGCACCACGCGCGGCTGCCTCTTGGCCCTGGATCAATTGTGCAAATCGCTGCCTAGTGGAAGCGCAGCGCCGCGCATTCTCGATCTCGGCACCGGCTCGGGCGTGCTCGCCATTGCCGCCGCGCGTTCCTTGCACACCCGGGTGCTGGCAACCGACATCGATGCAGCCGCCGTGCGCGCCGCACGCGACAACGCCCGGCGCAACCATGCCGGCGGTTTGGTCGAAGTGGTGAAGGCCGATGGCGTTGCCGCGCCCGGCATGGGCAGCCGTGCGCCGTTCGATCTGGTCTTCGCCAACATCCTGCTCGGACCGCTGCAGCGGCTGGCCGCGCCGTTGGCGAAGATCGTCGCGCCGCGCGGCCGCATCGTATTGTCCGGGCTGTTGGCGGGCCAGGCCAATGCCGCGCTTGCCGCCTATGGCGCGTTCCGGCTGGAGCGGCGGCTCACGCTCGACGGCTGGGCGACGCTGGTTTTGCAACGCCCAGCGCGGGCCAGCATTGCCCGCCGCCACGGCGATCCATAGATTGCCCGGCATGTTCGAGGCGCTTTATCAATCGTTCGACGATCGCGGCGAGCGCGCCAGCAGCGCGCCGCGGCTCGCCGGGCTGCGGGTCGAATTGAAGCGGCGCGGCCTCGACGGTTTCGTGGTGCCGCGCTCGGACCGCTATCAGAACGAATATGTGCCGCCCTGCGCCGAGCGGCTCGCCTGGCTCACCGGCTTCACCGGCTCGGCCGGCGCCGCCATCGTGCTTGACGATCGTGCCGCGCTGTTTGTCGACGGCCGCTACACGGTGCAGGCGGGCGATGAAGTCGACACGGCGCTGTTTGCCATCGAGCATCTGGTCGAGAATCCGCCGACCGCGTGGATCGAACAGCACCTGCCGAAAGGCGCCAAGCTCGGCTATTCGCCCTGGCTGCACACCGTCGATGGCGCGGAGCGACTCGCCAAGGCCTGCCAAGCGGCGGGCGCGAACCTCGTCGCGGTCGCCGACAATCCGATCGACGCCTGCTGGAGCGCCCGGCCGGGGCCGCCGCTCGGTGCCGTCGCGCTGCACGATCTGCGCTACGCCGGCGAGGAGGCTTCGGCCAAGCTCTCACGGCTGCGCGCCGAACTGCAAAAGCTCGGTGCCGATGTCTTGATCGTTTCCGATCCGCATGCGGTCTGCTGGCTGCTCAATATCCGCGGCAGCGACGTGCCGCATACGCCGGTGGCGCTCGCCTTTGCGACAGTGCCGCAAGAGGGGCGGGCGGCGCTCTATATCGATCACCGCAAGCTTGGCAACGACGTTCGGCATCGGCTGGAGGAGCTTGCCGAGGTGCGGACGCCGGACGATTTCGAGCGCGCGCTCGCCGCGCTGGGTGAGGCGAACAGCGCGGTGCGGCTCGATCCAGCCGCCTGTCCGGAGGCGATCGCACGGCTCATTGCCGACAATGGCGGCAGGGTGCTGCGCGGAAACGATCCGATCGCGCCGATGAAGGCGGTCAAGAACGCGACCGAGATTGCCGGCGCGCGCGCCGCGCAATTGCGCGACGGCGCCGCGGTGACGCGATTTCTGGCCTGGTTCGACCGCGAGGCGCCGCGCGGCGAGTTGAGCGAGATCGACGCGGTCGAAGCGCTGGAAAGCTTCCGCCGCGACACCGGCCTCCTCAAGGACGTCTCGTTTCCGACCATTGCCGGCGCCGGCGCCGACGGCGCCATCGTGCACTACCGCGTCACCCGCCGGAGCAATCGACGCATCGTGCCGGGCGAGTTGTTTCTGATCGATTCCGGCGGTCAATACGAGGACGGCACGACCGACATCACCCGCACGATCGCGGTCGGCCCGCCGAGCGAGGAGATGCGGCGGAATTTTACGCTGGTGCTGAAGGGCCACATCGCCATCGCCCGAGCGGTGTTTCCGGATGGCACCACCGGTGCGCAGCTCGACACGCTGGCGCGGCAATTCCTGTGGCGCGCCGGGCTCGATTTCGATCACGGCACCGGCCACGGCGTCGGCAGCTATTTGTCGGTGCATGAAGGGCCGGCGCGCATTTCAAAGCTCGGCAACGCCGCATTGAAGCGCGGCATGATCCTGTCCGACGAACCGGGCTACTACCGCACCGGTGCGTACGGCATCCGCATCGAAAATCTGGTTCTAGTCGCGGAGGCCGGACCGGTCGCCGGCGCCGAAAAGCCGCTTAACGCCTTCGAGACATTGACGCTGGCGCCGATCGATCTGCGGCTGGTCGAAGAGAAATTTCTTACACCCGACGAAATCGCCTGGCTTGCCGCCTATCATGCGCGCGTCCGCGCGGCGCTGACGCCGCTTGTCGATGCGCCGACGCGTGAATGGCTGAACGCGGCAACGACGTGGCTTTCTCCGGCATAAAGTCTCCGCAAGTTCCGCCATGGAACTTTCGCGTGGGTGCGACGTTTTTTCGCTGGGTTTGGGTTAAGCGAGGAAAACGCCCATGCTTTCCACCATTCTGATCATCGTCCTGGTTCTGCTTTTGATCGGGGCGCTGCCGACTTGGCCGTACAGCAGCGGCTGGGGCTATTATCCCGGCGGCGGCCTTGGCCTCATTCTTGTTATTGTGATTGTGCTTGGCGCTCGTCGGACGAATATAGTCGACGCTGTCATTGCGAGCGGACCCTGTCAGCGGTTCGCGCGATTGCGCGAGCCCGTTGGCTCCTTCAGCGAGGTGCCTCCTCAGCGGATGAGCTTCGCCCATTCGTCTTCAGTGAGCACCTTGACACCGAGCTTGGTCGCCTCGGCGAGCTTTGAGCCGGCGCCGGGCCCGGCGACGACGTAATCGGTCTTTTTCGACACCGAGCCCGAAACCTTGGCGCCGAGCCGTTCCGCCGAGGCCTTGGCCTCGTCGCGGGTCATTTTTTCCAAGCTGCCGGTGAACACCACGGTCTTGCCGGCGATGACCGAATCACCGCGCGGCTTTTCGGCGTCGCGAATGCGCACTTGCGCGGCGAGCCGCTCGACGCGCCGGCGATTATGCGGCTCGCCGAAATAATCGCGCAGACTCTCGATTACCGTATCGCCGATCTGATCGAGCGCATCCATTTCCTCTTTGGTCTCGGCGTCGTCCTTGGCGAGCTTGAGGCAAGCATCGTGAAACGCGCTCCAGGAGCCGTAGCCCCGCGCCAGCGCCACCGCGGTGGTCTCGCCGACATGACGGATGCCGAGCGCATAGATGAAGCGCTCCAGCGAAATGTCGCGCCGCGCCTCGATGGAAGCGAACAGATTGCCCACCGAAGTCTCCCCGTAGCCTTCGATGTCCTCGAGGCGGGTCTTCTTGCCGGTGTCGCGAAGCGTGAGCTTGCCGTTCCGCTCGGCCAGCGTGAAAATGTCCGCCGGCTGCTCGACCCAGCCGTTCTCGTAGAAAAACTCGATCTGCTTTTCGCCGAGCCCGTCGATGTCGAAGGCGCGGCGCGAGACGAAGTGCTCGAGATGCCCGACCGCCTGATAGGGACAGGCGAATTCGCCGGTGCAGTGAACGCGCGCGCCTTCGGCGCCGCCGGCGATGACCTCGCGCACCACGTCGGTGTGGAGCGGACACGGGCACTTTTGCGGAAATTCATAAGGCTTGGTGCCACGCGGACGCTTGTCCTCCACGACGCCGAGCACTTGCGGAATGACGTCGCCGGCACGCTGGATTTGCACGGTGTCGCCCTTGCGCACGTCGAGCCGTGCGATCTCGCCGGCATTGTGCAGCGTCGCGTTTTGCACCACGACGCCGCCGACCGTCACCGGTTCGAGCTTGGCGACCGGCGTGAGAAAGCCGGTACGGCCGACCTGAATCTCGATGTCCTTGATGACGGTAAAGGCTTTCTCCGCCGGAAACTTGTGTGCGATCGCCCAGCGCGGCGAACGCGACACGAAACCAAGCCGTTCCTGCCAGTCGAGACGGTCGACTTTGTAAACGACACCGTCGATGTCGTAATCGAGCCCGGCGCGCCGCTCCTCGATGTCGCGGTGGAATTGCAGCAGCGCCTCGACCGAATTGCAAATCTTGGTCAGCGGGTTGGTCTTGAAGCCGATGTGCTCGAACCATTTGATCATGCCGGACTGCGTGTCGGCCGGCATCTCGCTCATCTCGCCCCAGGCATAGGCGAAGAAGCCGAGCGGGCGTGACGCGGTGATCGCCGGGTCGAGCTGACGCAACGAGCCGGCCGCGGTGTTGCGCGGATTGACATAGAGCGGCTTGCCGGCCTCGGCCTGCTTGCGGTTAAGCTCGAGAAACGCCGCTTTGGTCATGTAGACCTCGCCGCGCACCTCGCAGATTTTCGGTACACCTTTGCCTTTGAGGCGCTTCGGCACGTCCTCCAGTGTCTTGATGTTGGCGGTCACGTCTTCGCCTTCGGCGCCGTCGCCGCGCGTCGCGCCGGTGACAAGCGCGCCGTCCTCATAGCGGAGCGACATCGACAGGCCGTCGATCTTCGGCTCGGCGGAAAACGCGATCGCTTCGTCGTCCGAAAGCCGCAGGAAGCGGCGGATGCGGGCGACGAAATCGGCCACGTCCTGCTCGGCGAAGGCGTTGTCCAGCGACAGCATCGGCACGGCGTGCCGGACCTTGGCAAAGCGCGCCGACGGCGCCGTGCCGACCCGCTGCGTCAGGCTGTCGAGCGTGCGCAATTGCGGGAAGCGCGCTTCGATCGCCGCATAGCGCTGCCGCAATGCGTCGTAGACTGCGTCCGAAACGGTGGGCGCATCTTCCGCGTAATAGCGGCGGTCATGCTCGGCGATTTCGGCGCCGAGGCGGGCGTGCTCGGCCTTGGCCTGCTTTTCAGTGAGAACGTCGACCGGCGTCTCGGACTTTTCGCGGCGGGCCATGGACGTCAGCTTGCAGCGCGGATCAGGCGCTCGGCGGCGGCGCGGGCTTCGGCGGTGATCTCGGCGCCGGCGAGCATGCGCGCGATTTCCTCGCGGCGGCGCTCGCCGGCGAGCTCGGCGACGCGGGTGGCGACCCGCTTGCCCTTGGCGAGCGCATCCTTAGCGATGAGATAGTGCCGGTCGGCCCGTGCCGCCACCTGCGGCGCATGCGTCACCGCGATCACCTGCACGCCGGAGGCAAGCCGCGCCAGCCGCACGCCGATAGCGTCGGCGACCGCGCCGCCGACGCCGGTGTCGATCTCGTCGAACACCAAAGTCGGCGCCGAGCCGCGGTCGGCGAGCACGACTTTGAGCGCGAGCAGGAAGCGCGCCAATTCGCCGCCGGAGGCGACTTTCATCAACGGCCCCGGGCGCGTGCCGGGATTGGTGCGAACCCAGAATTCGATGCGGTCGAGGCCGTGCGGGCCTTCGCTCTCGCTCTCGATCTGGGTGGAAAACTCGGCCCGCTCGAGCTTCAAGGGCTTCAATTCGGCATTGACCGCCTTGTCGAGCTTTTGCGCGGCGCGGCGGCGCGCGGCGGAAAGCGCCTGCGCCGCGGCGCGGTAGCGCGCCAAGGCTTCCGCCGCTTCGCGCTCCAGTACCGCAAGCCGTTCGGCGCCGGCGTCGATCAACGCCAGATCGCCGTCATAGCGGCGCGCCAGCGCGGCAAGCTCGTCGGCCGGCACATTGTATTTTCGCGCCGCGGCGCGCAGCGCGAACAGGCGTTCCTCGTTGCGCTCCAGCTCCGCCGGATCGTATTCGGCGACCCGCAGCGCCTGTTCGAGCTTGGCGCGCGCATCGTCGAGCGCATTGAGTGCGATGTCGATCGCCTTGATCGCCGGCTCGATCAGCGCCGGCGCCTGCGCCGCGCGCCGCTCAAGACGCCGCGCCGCGGTGGCGAGCGGCGGCACCGGAGAGTTCGGGCCGCTAAGGCTGTCGTAGGTCGCGTGCAAATCCTCTGCGACTTTCTCCGCCTGCATCATGACGGCGCGGCGGTCGGCCAGCGCGGCTTCCTCGCCGGCCTGCGGATTGAGCCGGCCAAGCTCGTCGACGGCATGGCGCAGCCATTCGGCTTCCCGCTTGGCGCGTTCGACGTCGTCGCGGTGCCGCTCGACGGCGATGTCGCAGGCGCGCCGCTCGGTCCACAGCCGCTCCACGTCGGCGGCGGCTTTCTCGTTGCCGCCATAGGCGTCGAGCAGCGCGCGGTGCGTTGCGGCATCGACGAAAGCACGATCATCGTGCTGGCCATGAATCTCCACCAGGGCCGTGCCGAGGCCGCGCAGAACCTGGACGCTGACCGGCTGATCGTTGACGAAGGCGCGGGTGCGGCCGTCGGCGAATTGCACGCGCCGGACAATGAGTTCGTCCTCGCCTGACTCGCTGTCGAGCTCGTTGTCGGCGAGCAGACGCCGCGCCGGATGGTCCTTGCCGATGTCAAAAGCGGCGATGACCTGGCCGTGCTCGGCGCCCTCGCGCACCAGAGCGGCCTCGCCGCGCGCGCCGAGCGCGAGCGCGAAAGCGTCGAGCAGAATTGATTTGCCGGCGCCGGTTTCGCCGGTCAGCGCGGCAAGACCGCTGCCGAAATCGATATCCAGCCGGTCGATGAGGACAATATCGCGGATTGAAAGACGAGCCAGCATCGGACCCAGACAACCAGAGACGACGGACCACGGATATTATGCGTGATTCTTACGTCTGTCCTCTGCCGTAGACGCCGGGTCAGCCGCTTTGCGGAGCGCTGGCGAGGCCGATTTTCTGGAAGGCGCGGCTGATCCACGACCCTTTGTTTTCCGTGGTCGGTTCGCCGCCGGCGTTCTTCACCAGATTATAGGCGTCCTTGTACCAGGGGCTGTCCGGAAAATTATGGCCCAGCACCGCGGCGGCGGTTTGCGCCTCATCCATGATGCCGAGCGCGACGTAGCATTCGCTCAAGCGCTCGAGCGCCTCCTCGACGTGGCGGGTGGTCTGATATTGCGTCACCACGACCTTGAAGCGGTTGATGGCACCGACGAAATCGCGCTTGTCCTCGTAGAAGCGGCCGATTTCCATTTCCTTGCCGGCGAGCTGGTCGCGCGCCATGTCGATCTTTTTCTGCGCGGCGATCGCGTATTCGCTCCGCGGATATTTACGGACCACTTCCTGCAGCGCGTCGATCGCCTTGGTGGCGCGTTCCTGATCGCGGGAGACATCGAGAATCTGATCGTAATACGATTCCCCGATCAGGTATTGGGCGTAAGCGGCGTCGGGACTGGCGGGATGCAACGTAATGTAGCGCTTCGCCGAATTGACGCACTCGTCATATTCTTCGGCCTGGTAATAGGCATAAGCCGACATCAACAGCGATTTGCGCGCCCAGTCCGAGTAGGGGTCTTGGCGGTCGACCTCGTCGAACTTCTTGGCCGCACCCTTGTAGTCGCCCTTGTTGTTGAGCAGGAAAAGCCCTTCGTTATAGAGCCGGTCGGGCGGATCGTCGGGCACGTAATCGTCGTTCTGCTTGAAGAAGCTGCAGCTCATCAGCGACACGGCCACGAGCGCCAGCATCACGCAGTTCGCCATAGCGCGCAGCGTGCGGCTGGCGCGCACCGAACGCGGCGATACTCGTAATCGCGACAGCATGAGCTTCGATTAAGTCCCGTCCCCGTCGGTGCCCGATTCCGCGCCCCCGAAGCGCCGTGCACCGCAGCCCTATGACAATACAGCAATTATGGCCGACAATCGGCCGGGAATAAGGCGCAAAAGATCAAGGAGGTTAAGAGACGTCCGGCCCATAGGCGGGGCTCGCCAGGCCCGCCGGGAGATCGGCGTGGCCACGAGGGCGGCGGCTTTCCGGCATTTCGACATAGGTCCAGGCGCTCGGATCGGCCATCAGCGCGGTCAGCACCGCATGATTGAGCTTGTGGCCGCCGCGCACCGAACGATAAGCGCCGATCAGCGGCGCCCCCGCCAGCGCCAGGTCGCCGATGGCGTCGACCGCCTTGTGCCGCACGAACTCGTCGGCGAAGCGGACGCCCTCAGGGTTGAGAATGCGATTTTCGGCGATGACGACAGTGTTCTCGAACGAGGCGCCGAGTGCATAGCCGGCACTCCACAGCTTCGAAACGTCGCGCATGAAACCGAAAGTTCGCGCGCGCGCCAGTTCACGGCGAAATACATCCGGTTCGACGTCGAGGGCAAAGCTCTGGCAGCCGATCAAGGGATGATCGAATTCAATTTCGGTCTCGATGCGCAGGCCGCGTCCATGCGGCCGCAACTCGCCGAAGCTGTCGCCTTTCGCGACCCGCACCGGCTTGAGCACCTGGACGCAGCGCCGCGCGGCCGGCAAAGCGACGATGCCGACTTGATCGATGGCGGCGACGAAAGGCTCGGCGCTGCCGTCCATGATCGGCACTTCCGGTCCGTCGACCTCGACCAAGGCGTTGTCGACGCCGAGACCGTGCAACGCCGCCAGCACGTGCTCGGTGGTCGAGACCGCCGGGCCGTTATGGTCGCCGAGCACGGTGGCGAATTCGGTCGCCGTCACCGAACGAAAATGAGCACGCAATTCACGGTCCGGCTGACCGCCGATCCCGGAGCGTAAAAACACGATGCCAGTGCCGGCTTCCGCCGGATGTAAGGTCAGAGTGACAGGTGAGCCGGAGTGAACGCCGATGCCGCCGACAGAGATATGATCCCGCAGGGTGGTCTGCTTGCCGGCGGTTGCGCCCCTGATCATGCTCTCGTCCCACACCTTTGGGCCACACCACGCAACACGGTTGCGCGAGGCGACGGCCGCCTCAATGTGAGGGGAACGCATGTCTTACAAGCAGGGGCTGGCCGAAACCTGCGCCAGATCCTCGATCCCCCAAACATCCCCTCTAACGCCACGAAGCTTACCGGGGTGGTGGAATCCGGCCAACTCACGCTTTCTTACCGACTGTTACCATTTTCCCGCCGCAGTCTTGTCCGCTCGCTGCCGCAAAACCTCGGCGCGCACTGGACCATAAAAAAATCCGTCCCGCGCGCGGCGGGACGGATTGGTTGTCTGACATAAAACATAGCTTTATCAGATACTTACGTCTTTGGCGAGCCGCCATGCGCGACCGCCGCCGCGCCGGTCGTCACTTCGCCTGCCGGCGCAGGAATGCCGGAATATCCAGCTGATCCTCATCACTCGAGTTATGCACAGGGCTCTGCCGGCCGTGCTGGTCAAGACCCTGCGGCGCCGGCCGACGGGCGTATTCGGATACAGGCAGTTCCTGTCGCGACTGGTCTTGTCGTAACTCATGCCGCGGTTCGGCCGACCGCGCCATCGGACGGCCAACCATCCGGTCGGGCGACACCGGGCCACTCACCGCGGCGCTGACCGGGGCAACGGGAAGACTCAATTCCTGGTCGTCCTGATCGCGGCGACCAAGCCCGACCGATGCTAACCGCTGCAAAAGCGACATGCGGCGTTTTTCCGGATGATCGTCGTCGCGGGTCTCACCGCGGCGCGCACGAATTTCGTTTTGCGCCGGCACCGGCAGCTCGTCGAGACGCGGCATGCGCGGCGCGCGCACTGGCGCCCGCTCCGGCTGTGGCGGGATAAACGCAGCCGGTTCGGGCATCTCCGGCCGCTGCAGCCGCGGTTCGCTCTGCGGCGTCGGATCGAGGAACAAGGACGGTTTCGGCGCCAGCGGCCGGATCGCTACGTCTTCGACCGCCGCGGCGATCGCGGCCTTGGCGGCGGTTTCGATCGAAGCGTTCACGGCGGTGGCTGCAGCGGGAGCGGCCGCCGCAACGGCGGGTGCGGCCGTAACCGCGGGCGCCCCTGGCGCGGTAGCCGCCGGCCGCGGCTGCTCGCTGCGCTCGACGCTCCGCTGGTTCTCGGCGCGGATGCGCTGGGCGACCTCCGTCATGCGCGGCTCCAGCGCCGGCAGTGTCGGCCGCTGCGACATGGCCTGATCGATGCCGGTGGCGACCACCGACACCCGGATCATGCCGTCGAGGCTTTCGTCGAAAGTCGCGCCGACGATGATATTGGCGTCCTGATCGACCTCCTCGCGGATGCGCGTCGCCGCCTCATCGACCTCGTAAAGCGTGAGATCGCGGCCGCCGGTGATGGAGATCAAAAGGCCGCGAGCGCCCTTCATGGAAGCATCGTCGATCAGCGGATTGGCGATCGCGGCTTCCGCGGCAGTCAGCGCCCGCTTGTCGCCTTCGGCCTCGCCGGTTCCCATCATCGCTTTGCCCATCTCGCGCATCACGGCGCGGACGTCGGCAAAGTCGAGGTTGATGAGCCCTTCCTTGACCATCAGGTCGGTGATGCAGGCGACGCCGGAATAGAGCACCTGATCCGCCAGCGCGAAGGCGTCGGCGAAGGTCGTTTTCTCGTTCGCCACCCGAAACAGATTCTGGTTGGGAATGATGAGCAGCGTGTCGACGCATTTCTGCAATTCGCTGATGCCGCCGTCGGCGATGCGCATGCGGCGCTGGCCTTCGAAATGGAACGGCTTGGTCACGACGCCGACAGTAAGAATGCCGAGATCGCGTGCGGTCTTGGCGATCACCGGTGCGGCGCCGGTTCCGGTGCCGCCGCCCATGCCCGCGGTCACGAAGCACATATGCGCTCCGGACAGATGGTCGCGGATTTCATCGATGACTTCCTCGGCGGCGGCACGCCCGACGTCGGGTTGCGATCCGGCGCCCAGCCCCTCGGTGACCTGCACGCCCATCTGGATGACGCGCTCGGCTTTGGACATCGTGAGCGCCTGGGCATCGGTGTTGGCGACGACGAAGTCGACGCCTTGCAGGCCCGCCGTGATCATATTGTTGACGGCGTTACCGCCTGCGCCGCCAACGCCGAAAACGGTTATGCGCGGCTTGAGTTCGCGAATATCGGGAATATTCAGATTGATCGTCATGATTGCCTCTTGTTCGTAGCGCGGGCGTGGTTCACGCCCGGCCCCGTCCGGTCCGCCACCGGCCGCTGGGATTTTCCAACTTCGCATCTGGGGGCCATCAGAAGCTCTCGCGAAGCCATCGTCCGACTCGGGCGAAATAGCCGCCGCCCGTACCCATCATCACTTGCCGCTTGCGCCGCAATTCGAAGTGCTCGAGATGCGCCGCTTGCGGATAAACCAGAAGGCCGGCGGCAACCGCGAAAGCCGGCCCTTTGGCCGCTTCCGGAGCGCCGGCAATGCCGAGGGGCCGCCCGATGCGTACCGGACGGCCGAGAATGCGCGAGGCGAGATCGGGCAGCCCGGCGAGCTGGCATGCGCCGCCGGTGAGGACGACATGTCCGCGCCGCTCCGCTGCGATCGAGGTGGCGGCGAGCCGGTCGCGAACCATTTCAAGTATTTCCTCAACGCGCGGCTTGATGATGTTCACCAGCGCCGCGCGAGGAACGAATTGCGCCTGTTCGCGCTCGTCTTCGCTCAGCGGCGGCACAGTGACCATGTCGCGCTCATCCGATCCCCCGGAGAGCACACTGCCATAAAGCGTCTTGATTCGCTCGGCGTCGGCGACGCGGGCGTTCAATCCGCGGGCGAGGTCCATGGTGACGTGGTGACCGCCGAGCGCAAAGCCTTCCAGGTGAACGCAGCGGCCGCCCAGGAAGATCGCCATCGTCGTGGTGCCGGCGCCCATATCGACCACCGCCGCGCCGAGGTCGGCCTCGTCGTCGGCCAGAACGGCGAGCCCGGCGACGTAGGGCAAGGCGACCATGGCTTCGACCTCGAGATGGCCGCGCTCGACCGCGAGCATCAGATTGCGCGCGGCGGTAACGTCGGTCGTGGCGACGTGCATATGAACGCCGAAGCGCGCGCCGAGCATGCCGCGCGGATCGCGCACGCCGTCGACGCCGTCGATCGAATAGGCGACCGGAAGCGAGTGCAGCACGGCGCGGCCGTCCCGCAGCGAATGGCGGCTGCCGGCGGCCAGCACGCGCGCGATGTCGCCGTCGGATACGGCGGAACCGACAATGTCGACATCGGCGGCGAACAATTCGCTGGCGAGCCGGCCGGAGGACAGCGCCAGCACGACCGACTCGATTTCGGCGCCGGCTAGGCGTTCGGCGGCATCGACCGCCTGGCGAATGGCGTCCTCGGCCTGGGCGAGATTGACGACGGTGCCGGCCTTCATGCCGCGCGCATTGGTATGACCGAAGCCGACGACTTCGATGGCGTGGCTGCGGCGCGTCAAGACCTGCTGCGGGCCGTGCGGCCGCAAGCGTGCAATCAGGCAGACGACTTTGCTCGATCCGACATCGAGCGCAGCGACCAGCGCGCTGCGCCGCGGTGAAATCGGCTTCATCTTCGGGGTAAGGCCGTAGCGGAGGGCGTTCACGCGTCGCCCCCTTCTTCTTTTTCATGGTGGCCTTGAGCGCGTCGTCGCGCGCCTGCGCCGCGGCATCGGACAGGCGCACCGTCACCCGATCGGGTAGTCGCAAATCGACGACCGTAATGTCGCGCGTCAGCAGCTTCTTGTCGCGGTCGAGCCGGACAAGCCGGTGCAGCGCGTCTTCGACGTCGGCTTCGGGCAACTGTACGTTAATGCCGTTGATTAGCCGTAGATCCCAGCGCCGGTCCGCCACCAGGATCGACGCGCGCATCGCGGAGCGAAGCTCCGGATAACGGTCGAGCAGCGTGAGAAAATCCTTGGCCTGCCGTTCGGCGTCGCGGCCCACCACCAGCGGCAGGCCAAGGATAGCGCTTTTCCACGAACGGCTCGAGCACCGTGCCGTCGGCGGCGATGACGCTGACGCGGCCGTCCTTCTGCCACAGCGCGAAAGCGTGACGCTCGGTGATCGTGATCTGCAGGCGGTCGGGATAAAGCTTCAGCACCGCGGCGTCGGCGATCCACGGATTTTGCAAAAGTTTGGCGCGCGCCGCGTCGGCGTCGAGGAACAACAGCGAGGCCCGTCCGGTCACGCCGGCGGTGGTGAGAACTTCCTCGCGGCTGACTTCCTTTTCGCCCGAGAGTGCGATGGCGGCGATGCGAAAGCCGAAAGTATTGGCGGTGACATCGCGCGCATTCTTGACCCAATCCATGACGGCCGGGACATGCTGTCCGGCGACGGCGCCATAGGCGAGCGTGCCGGCAATGAGAAAAATCGAGCCGGCGACGCCGGTGCCGCGCGGCAGTTGCGCGATCCTGGCCGACATGCGCGCGGTTAGGCGGCGGTAGCCGGCGACGATCTCGCCAGGCGCATAGCCGCGGCCCGGCCCGTCATGCGGCGCGCCGGTCTGCCTTGCAGCTGATTGCCTCGACCGCTTCAGCGGTTGGTCGAGGCGTCCTCCACCATCCATTGGACCAGCTCATCGAACGTGATGCCTGCGTAGGCGGCAAGCTCGGGTACGAGCGAGGTCTCGGTCATCCCCGGTTGTGTATTGACCTCAAGACAGATCAGCTTTCCCGTCCCCCGATCGTCATAGCGAAAGTCCGCCCGGCTCACGCCGCGACAGCCCAGTGCGCTATGGGCAGCAAGGCTCAATCTGCGGACTTCCTGGTAAACATTCGGTAAAATCGGCGCCGGAAGCAGATGCCTCGAGCCACCGGCGGCGTATTTCGCCTCGTAGTCGTAAAACCGGGTCGCCGGCACGATCTCGATGACGTCAAGCGCCCGGTCGCCGACAACCGCACAGGTCAGTTCCTTGCCGGGGATGTAGCGCTCGACCATGACCGTCTCGCCGAACGCCCAATCCTCGCGGAACAGCTCCTGCGGGGGATTGGCGTGCGCCTCGGTGACGATGAAAACCCCGACACTTGAGCCCTCCGCGACGGGCTTGATGACATAAGGCGGGGCCATGACATGGCTTTTCGCCGCTTCGAACCGCGAAACCACCCGATCCTCGGCGACCGGTACGTCAGCGGCCCGAAACAGGGCTTTGGCGTAGTGTTTTTGCATCGCCAGCGCCGAGGCGAGCACCCCGGAATGGCTGTACGGAATATCGAGGATCTCCAAGAGGCCCTGCAGCGTGCCGTCTTCGCCGGGCCGGCCATGCAGGACATTGAGGGCAGCGGCCGGCTTGGCGGCCTTCAGCACGTCGGCGACGTCGCGGCCGACATCGACCGGAGTGACCCGGTAGCCGCGCCGCATCAGCGCATCGGCACAGGCCTTGCCGGACCGAAGCGAGACCTCGCGTTCGGCCGACCAGCCCCCCATGAGGACGGCGACATGCTTGACCATGCTCAGCCGGTGCCGATGATTCGCATGGCTGAGCGATAAAATCGACTATTGGCGAAAAATCAGAAGTCTCATGGCTGATTCGGCCAAAATCCAGCATCCGGGCGCCATAAGAACCGGGATTTTTCTGGCTGCGGCCTTGTTGATGCTGGCTGCGACGGCTGCATGGGGTCAATCGCCCCCATCGCTGCCGCCGGCTGCGAACCTGAGCGATTCTCAAGCCGCAGCACGTGCCGCACTATTCGCGGAACTCGCCGCCGCAAAAAGCGATGCGGAGGCGCGCGGCATCGAGGATCGCATCTGGACGTTCTGGCGAAGCTTCGCCGACGATGAGTCGAAAGAGCTGCTCGACAGAATCGCGCCAGGCGCAACTGCGTTTCGATTACGACGAAGCCCTCCTCTACCAGAAGGAATTGGTCAAGCACGCGCCGCAATTCGCCGAAGGCTGGAATCAGCTCGCTTACGTTTATTTCCTTGCCGGCCGTTATGACAACTCGCTCTCCGCCATCGACCGCGTGCTGGCGCTTGAGCCGATGCACTACGCCGCGCTTGCCGGCAGAGGCATCATCCTCATGCAGCAGGGCAAGGTGGCGGAAGCGCAGGTGGCGCTCAAGCGCGCGCTGGCGATCGATCCGTGGCTGAAAGAGCGGAATTTGATCGGCGAGGACCGGATCCCCGAGCCCTAAAGCATGTGCCGCCACGCTAGCCCATCACGCCGATGCGCTTGATCTCCCATTCGAGATCAATACCGGAACTGGCCTTCACCCGCTGCCGGACAATTTCGCCCAGAGTCTCGATCTCGGCGGCCGTGGCGTTGCCGGTATTGATCAGAAAATTGCAGTGCATGTCCGACACCTGTGCGCCGCCCTGGCGCAGCCCGCGGCAGCCGGCGGCGTCGATCAACTGCCAGGCCTTGTGACCCGGCGGATTCTTGAACGTCGAGCCACCGGTGCAACTCTTGATCGGCTGGGTCGCCTCGCGGGATTCGGTGATCTTGTCCATCTCGGCGGCGATGCTTGCCGGATCGCCGCGAGTGCCGGCGAACGAAACTTGCGTGAAAATATAATCGTCCGGCGCGCCGCAGTGCCGATAGGTGTAATGCATGTCGGCATTGCTCAAGACGTGTATGCGCCCTGCCCGGTCGACGGCACGCGCTTCGATCAGCGCGTCCTTGGTTTCCCGGCCATAGGCGCCGCCATTCATGCGCAGCGCGCCGCCGATGCCGCCCGGAATGCCGCGCAGAAACGACAAGCCGGCGATGCCCGCGTCGGCCGCCGCGCGCGCGACTTTGACGTCGGGTACGGCGGCGCCGGCGGTGAGCCTCGTTCCCTCAATGGCAATATCGCCGAAACCGCGGCCCAGCCGGATAACGGCCCCGGGCACGCCGCCGTCGCGCACAATCAGGTTGGAGCCCAGGCCGACAACGGTGACGGCAATGTCGGAGGCGAGATTGGCCAGAAAATAGGACAGATCGGCTTCGTCCTCGGGCATGAACAAGAGCTCCGCCGGACCGCCGACGCGAAACCAGGTCAGTTCCGCAAGCGGCTGATTCCCCAACAGCCGGCCGCGCAAATCAGGCATGGCCTTTTTGACCGCTGCCGTGAGGTCGGCGGCGGACATCAAGCGGTGCCGGCCGCCACCGCCGCCAATTCGTCCGGCAGCGCATAGGCCCACTGCGTGATCGAACCCGCACCGAGGCAGGCGACATAATCGCCCGGCTGCGCCAAGGCCGCGATCAGCGGCGCGAGCTTCTCCGGTCCGTCGAGCGCGACGACGTGGCGGTGGCCGTGCGTGCGCAGGCCCTGCACCAGCGCGTCGCGGTCGACGCCCGGGATCGGCGTCTCGCCGGCTGCATAGACATTAGCGACGATCACGGCGTCGGCATCGTTGAAGCAGGTGCAGAACTGCTCGAACAGCGCCGCGAGCCGCGTGTAGCGATGCGGCTGTACCACGGCGATGACCTGTCCCTTGGTCGATTCGCGCGCCGCGCGCAGCACGGCCGCAATCTCGATCGGGTGGTGGCCGTAGTCGTCGATGATGGTGACGCCGTTCCAGGTCCCCGTCTTGGTGAAGCGCCGCCGCACGCCGCCGAATTTGCCAAGCGCGTTGCGGATCACGTCGTCGGCCACACCGAGCTCATGCGCCACTGCGACCGCGGCGGTGGCGTTGAGCGCATTGTGCCGTCCCGGCATCGGCAGCGTGAGATTCCTGATCTCGTGCGGCGTCTCGCCGCCGCGATCGCGCAATTGAATTGTAAACAGCGACGCGCCGCCGGCATGCGAAACATCGACGAGCCGCACGTCGGCTTGCGGGTTCTCGCCGTAGGTCACGATGCGATGATCCTCGATACGGCCGACCAGGCTCTGCACGATCGGATGATCGGTGCACATGATCGAGAAGCCGTAGAAAGGCACGTTCTCGACAAAAGCGCGGAACGCCTCCTGCACGGCGTCGAAAGTCTTGAAATAATCGAGATGCTCCGGATCGATATTGGTGACGATGGCGATGTCGGCCGGAAGCTTCAGGAAGGTGCCGTCGGATTCGTCGGCCTCGACCACCATCCAGTCGCCGGCGCCGAGCCGCGCATTGGTGCCATAGGCATTGATGATGCCGCCGTTGATCACGGTCGGATCGAAGCCGCCGGCGTCGAGCAGCGCCGCGACCAGCGACGTCGTCGTGGTCTTGCCGTGAGTGCCGGCAATGGCGACGCAGCTCTTCAGGCGCATCAGCTCGGCGAGCATTTCGGCGCGCCGCACCACCGGCAAACGCTGCGCGCGCGCCGCGACGAGCTCCGGATTGTCGGACTTGATCGCCGAGGAGATGACGACGACGCGGGCATCGGCGAGATTTGCCGCGTTGTGCCCGATGGCGATCTTGACGCCCTTGTCGCGCAGCCGCTTGACGTTGGCGCTGTCGGTTTGATCCGAGCCCTGCACGGTATGGCCGAGATTCACCAGCACCTCGGCAATGCCGCTCATGCCGATGCCGCCGATGCCGATGAAATGCACCGGGCCGATGTCGCGCGGCAATTTCATTGAAACTCCCCTGTCGTCAGTCCGCCTTCACACGGCGTTGCCCGCTGGCGTCCTTACACAAAACATAGATGGCCGGAACAAGTCCGGCCCAGACCGAAAAAGACCCCTGAAATTAGCGGCTGCCGGCCATTCCCGCCACCCGCAGCACCAAGTCGGCCAGGCGGTCGGCGGCATCGAGGCGGCCCAAGGACTTGGCGGCCGCCGCCATCGCGGCGAGCCGGCGCGGCGCCGCCGCAAGTTTTGTGAGCTCGGCGGCCAGCCGCTCCGCGGTGAAATCGTCCTGCACGATGCGGAGCGCACCGCCGGCCTGCTCCAGTACGCCGGCATTGGCCAATTGGTCCTGATCGATGGCGTGCGGCAGCGGCACCAGAATCGAAGGGCGACCGACAGCGGCGAGCTCGGCAACGGTCGAAGCGCCCGAACGCGCGATAACGAGATGGCTCGCGGCCATGCGCATCGGCAAATCGGTGAAGAACGGCGCCACTTCGGCAGCGACCGCGGCGCCGGCATAAGTTTCGCGCACGCGCTGGATGTCCTCGTCGCGCGCCTGCTGAACGAGACTCAGGCGCGAGCGCAAGCCGGCATCAAGGCGGCGGATCGCGGCGGGCACGATGTCGGCCATGACACGCGCGCCCTGGCTGCCGCCGAAGATCAGGATGCGGATTGGATCGCTAACTGCCGGATAGGGCGTCGCCGCGGCGGCCACCACGGCGCTGCGGAGCGGATTGCCGGTCAGCGTGGCCTTGAGCGACAGCAGCGGCTGATCGCGAAAGACATCGGGAAACGTAGTGGCAATCGCGGTGACGCGCGGCGCCAACAGACGATTGGCCCGGCCGATCACCGCGTTGGCGTCATGAATCACGGTCGGCACGCCGCGCCAGGTTGCCGCCATGACCGGCGGAACGGTCGGATAGCCGCCGAAGCCGACGACGGCGGCCGGTTTGATCCGGCCGATCAACCGCCAGGCTTGCAGCAAGCCCGCGCCAAGCCCGGCGGCGGTGCGCGTCAAGGCGAGCGGATTGCGGGCGCGCAATGTCGCGCTCGACACCACGTGAATCGAGTCTTCGGCAAAGGCGCCGCCGAACCGCGCGGCGCGGGCGTCGGTGGCGAGATGAACGGCCACCCCACGCTGGACCAGAACCGAAGCCAGCGCCTCGGCCGGAAACAGATGGCCGCCGGTACCGCCGGCGGTCACAAGCACCGGCGCGCGGCTTAATTCGAATATCACGCCGGGCTCGCGGCGAGCATGATCTCGCCGGCGAGCTTGGCGCGGGGCCGCTCGCGCGTCAGCGCCAGCAGCATGCCCATGCCGTAGGCGAGCGAAATCAGCGACGAACCGCCATAGGAGACGAAGGGCAAGGTCATGCCCTTGGCCGGCATCAGGTGCAGATTGACCGCCATGTTGATGGCCGATTGCAGGCCGAACAGGATCGCCAGACCGGCCGAAGCAAAGCGGATGAACGGATCGTCGGTCCGCATCGCCTTGACCAGCGCGCGAATGACGATGAAAGCGAACAGCGCGACCAGAATAAGGCAGAGCACGACCCCGAATTCCTCAGCCGCGACGGCAAAAATGAAGTCGGTGTGCCCCTCGGGCAGGATGCGCTTGATGGTGCCTTCGCCGGGCCCGCGGCCGAACCAGCCGCCGCGCAGAAACGATTCGGTCGCAATGTCGATGTTGTAGCTGTCGCCCGATGACGGATTGAGGAAGCGGTTGATGCGCTGCGCGACATGCGGGACGGTGAAGAAGGCCGTCATCAGGCCGACACCGGCCGCGCCGGCGAGACCCATCACCCAGATCACGCGCATGCCCGCCATATAGAACAAGGCGCCCCAAACCAGCGAGATCAGCATGGTCTGGCCGAAGTCCGGCTGCAGCACGAGCAGCGTCACGACGACGATGAGCAGGGCGAGCGCGATCGAGTTGGCCGGCATTTCCGGGCGCTTTGCGGTTTCGCCGAACAGCCAGGCGATCAGGATCACAAACGCCGGCTTGAGGAATTCCGACGGCTGAATATTGACGCCGAGAATGACCAGCCAGCGCCGGGCGCCCTTGATCTCGGCACCGAAAAATGGCGTCGCGGCGGTCAGCACCAGGCTGACGATAAATACGATCAGCGCCACTTTGCGAATATCGCGCGGGGAGAGAAACGAGGTGCCGATCAAGACGGCGCTGGCCGGGATGAGGAACAGCACCTGGCGATTGACGAAGTGAAACGGATCGAGCCCGATGCGGGTCGCGACCGGCGGACTTGCCGCCAGGCACAGCACGATGCCGCCAAGCATCAGCGCCACCAGCGCCGCCAAAGTCAGCCGGTCGACCGTCCACCACCATTCGGAAAACGGTGTAGGTTTCGCGCGCGAAGCCAAGGCCTTCCCCGAGACTGGTCCCGCGCTAGTGGTGACACCGGGATGGTTTCCAAGGGATTAAAATGACGCCCGACGCGTCATTTCAGCCCCGGCAGCGCCCGCACGAGTTCCCGGAACGCGTCACCGCGCACCTCGAAATTGCGGTACTGGTCGAAGGACGCGCAGGCCGGAGAGAGCAGCACCACCGGCTCGCCGGTGGCCCAGCCCGCAGCATCGCGGGCCGCGGCGGCGACCGCCTTGTCGAGCGTGCCGACGATGTCATGGGGCACGTCGCCGCCGAGCGTGGCGGCGAATTCCTCGGCCGCCTCGCCGATCAGATAGGCCTTGCGGATGCGCGGAAAGAAGCGGCGCAAGGATTCGATGCCGCCGGTCTTCGGCTTGCCGCCGGCAATCCAGAAAATATCGTCGAAGCAGGCCAGCGCCTGCGCCGCGGAATCGGCATTGGTTGCCTTCGAATCGTTGACGAAGAGAACGCGGCCGAGCCTGCCGACCTCCTCCATGCGGTGCGCCAAGCCGGGGAACGAGCGCAAGCCGGCTTGGATCGCGGCCGGGGTCAATCCGAGGGCGAGCGCCGCTGCGGTCGCACAGGCGGCGTTTTGCGCATTGTGCAGCCCGCGCAACGAGCCGATGCCGCCGAGTTCGGCGACGCGCTCCGTGCCGCCCGCGCCGGCACGCATGATGTTCTGACCGTCGGCAAATAATCCGTCGGTGAGTTCTTCCCGCACCGAGATGCGCACCGGGTGCTTGCCGGCGCGAGCGAGGCGATCGGCGATCGCACGGCACCACGTATCGTCGATGCCGACGATCGCGGTGCCGTCCTGCGGCACGCCGGCGACCAGCCGTTCCTTCACCGCGGCATAATTCTCCATCGTGCCATGGCGGTCGAGATGATCTTCCGAGAGATTGATCAAAATGCCGATCGACGGATCGAGCGAAGGCGCCAGATCGATCTGATAGGACGAGCATTCGATCACATGCACGCGGCGTTGAGCGCCGCCGTCGGCCGGCGGCTCCAGCAACAGGATCGCGGTGCCGATATTGCCGCCGAGTTGCGCATCCATGCCCGCGGCGCCAGCGAGATGGGCGATGAGCGCCGTGGTCGTCGATTTGCCGTTGGTGCCGGTGATGGCGACGAATGGCGCGCCCGGAGCGCGCCGCCGCCGTTCGCGGCAGAACAGTTCGATGTCGCCGATGACTTCGACATCGTTTTGCTTCGCCAGCGCCACGCTCCAATGCGGCGCCGGATGGGTGAGCGGCACGCCGGGCGCCAGCACCAGCGCCGCGATGGCGCTCCAATCCAGGCCCCGCAGATCCGCAGTGGGAATTCCTGCGGCGTTGGCTTTCGCAACGCTGTCCACGTTGTCGTCGAAGCCGACGACGTCGGCGCCGCCGGCCAGGAGCGCAGACGCACTGACCAGCCCCGAGCCGCCCAGTCCGAACACCGCGACCTTCTTGCCGGCAAAGGTCGTGACCGCAATCACGACACAGCTACCTCAGCTTCAACGTCGAAAGTCCGAGCAGCGCCAGCACGACCGCGACGATCCAGAAGCGAATGACGATCTGCGGCTCGGTCCAGCCCAGTTGCTCGAAATGATGATGGATCGGCGCCATCTTGAAAACGCGCTTGCCGGTCAGCTTGAAAGAGACGACCTGCACGATGACCGAAACCGCTTCGAGCACGAACAGGCCGCCGATGACCGCAAGCACGATCTCGTGCTTGGTCGCCACCGCCACGGCACCGATCATGCCGCCGAGCGCCAGCGAACCGGTGTCGCCCATGAAGATGGAAGCCGGCGGCGCATTGAACCAGAGAAAGCCAAGCCCGGCGCCGAGCACCGCGCCGCACAGCACCGCCAATTCGCCGGTGCCGGCGACGTAATGGATTTGCAGATAATCCGCGAACACGGCGTTGCCGGAGAGGTACGAGATCATGCCGAAGCTTGCGGCCGCGACCATGACCGGAACGATGGCGAGGCCGTCGAGGCCGTCGGTCAAATTCACCGCGTTGCCGGCGCCGACGATGATGAACATCGCGAACAGCACGAAGAACCAGCCGAGATTGAGCACCAGCTCCTTGAAGAACGGAAACACCAGCGAGGTCGAGAACGGCGCCTGTCCCAGCTCGACGAGCGCGATGCAGGCCAGTCCGGCGATGACCGCTTCGACGCCCAGTCGCGTGCGGCCGGCGAACCCGTTGCTGGCCTGCTGCTTGGTGACCTTGAGATAGTCGTCGTAGAAGCCGACCAGGCCGAAACCGAGCGTCACCCACAGCACCACCCAGACATAAGGGTTGGCCGGATTGGCCCAGAGCAGCGTCGAAACCAGCATTCCCGACAGGATCATCAGGCCGCCCATGGTCGGCGTGCCGGCCTTGGAAATGATATGTGATTTCGGCCCGTCGGCGCGGATCGGCTGGCCCTTGCCCTGCAACAGCCGCAACCGGTCGATGATCGATTGACCGAACAGGAAAACGAACAGCAACGCGGTGATGATGGCGCCGCCGGTGCGGAAGGTTATGTAGCGGAAGACGTTGAGGACAGAGAGCCTGTCCGAGAGTTCGACCAGCCAATACAGCATCGCTTCAACCTTGTGCGCCTTCGAGGGCGTCTTCGGCCGTTTCGTGGCGCGGGTAAGCCCGCTGCAGCGCCTTGACGATGGGCGCCATACGCGAGCCGAGCGAGCCTTTGACCATGATGGCGTCGCCGGCGCGGATCGCCGGCAGCACCTGCGTTTCGAGCGCGGTGGCGTTCTCTGCGTAGCCGCCGCGCCGACTCGCCGGCAGAGCTTGCCACAAAACCTGCATCAGCGGACCGCAGCAGAATACCAGATCGATCCCGTTGGCGAGCACCGCATCGAGCAATCCGCGATGCAGCGCGCGGCCCTTCGGTCCGAGTTCCAGCATGTCGCCGAGCACGGCGATGCGGCGGCCCAGCGGGCCGATCGGCGCGCGGCCGAGCACCTCAAGCGCTGCCGCCATGGACGCCGGATTGGCGTTATAGCTCTCATCGAGAACGAGCGCCGTGCCGCCGGAGAGCCCAATTTCGATTGGCGCGCCGCGGCCGGACACCGGAGCGAAATCGGCGAGCGCCAGGGCCGCGAGAGCGAGGTCGGCGCCGACCAGATCGGCTGCCGCGAGCACCGCGAGCGAATTGATGACCACATGCCGGCCCGGTGCGCCGATTTTATAGGTCAGTTCGGTACCGAGGATGCGCGCCTGCACCGTGGAACAGCCGGGATGCAATACGCACTTGATGAGCCGCGCGTCGGCATCCTCGTGCTCGCCGAAGGAAATGACGCGCGCCACGCCGGCCTCCTTGGCGCGGCGCTTGAGCTGGGCGAATTGCGCGATGTCGCGATTGATGACGGCGGCGCCGTCCGGCTCAAGACCGAGAAATATCTCGGCCTTGGCGTCGGCGATTTTGGCGAGCGTGCCTAAGAATTCCAGGTGCACCGGCGCGATCGTGGTGATGATCGCCACGTGCGGACGAACCAGCCGGGACAGCGGCTCGATCTCGCCTTCGTGGTTCATGCCCATTTCCAGGACCGCGTAACGGGCGCTGGCAGGACAGCGGGCGAGCGACAGCGGCACCCCCCATTGGTTGTTGTACGAGGCGACCGAAGCGTGGGTCTCGCCGTCCTTGGACAGCGCGAGCCGCAGCGCTTCCTTGGTCCCGGTCTTGCCGACCGAGCCGGTGACGCCGATTACCTTGGCGGTTGTCCGCGCCCGCGCCGCCGCGGCGAGATTGCGCAAGCCGGCGAGAACGTTCGGCACCGCGAGCAGCGGCGCGTCGCCGGGGAATTGCTCGCGCCGGTCGGCGGCGACGACCGCAAGGCCGGCCTTGGCGGCGAGCGCCGCGGCAACAAAGTCATGACCGTCGCGATTTTCGCCGGCAATGGCGAAGAACGCCTCGCCGGGCGCAAGGCTGCGGGTGTCGATGGACAAGCCCGGGCACGGCGTCAGGCAGCGGGCCTTGGCGCTGCGCCGCCATCGCCTCGGCCATCGCATTCGTGGTCCACAGCGCGGGCGCGCTCATGCGGCAAGTTCCTTGAGAGCCGTGGCGACCGCCTCGTGATCGCTGAACGGCACGACCCGGTCGCCGATGATTTGGCCGGTTTCATGACCCTTGCCGGCGATCAAGAGAACGTCGCCCGGCTGCAAATTTTCGATCGCGTGCCGGATCGCTTCGCCACGGTCGCCGATTTCTGCGGCGCCGTGCGCCGCCGCCATGATCGCGGCGCGGATGGCGGCGGCGTCTTCGCTGCGCGGATTGTCGTCGGTGACGATGACCCGGTCGGCCTTCGCAGCGGCAACCGCGCCCATCAACGGCCGTTTGCCGCGATCGCGATCGCCGCCGGCGCCGAATACGACGACCAGCCGGCCCTTCGCATAGGGCCGCAAGGCCTCAAGCGCCTTGGCCAGCGCGTCCGGCTTGTGGGCGTAATCGACGAAAATTTGCGCGCCCCGGCTCGCGCCGACGCGCTCGAGCCGGCCCTTGGCGCCGGAGAGTTGTTCGAGCGCGGCAAAGACCAGCCCGGCGGTTTCTCCGGTCGCAAGCGCGAGGCCGGCCGCGACCAGCGCATTGTCGACCTGAAAAGCGCCAACCAGCGGCAACCGCACGTCAAAATGCGCGTCTTGGTATTGCAGCCGCAGCCGTTGCGCGAAGCCATCGACCGCGCAGTGTACGAGACGGATTCCAGTGCCCTTCCAGCCGACGCTCATCACCGAAAGGCCGCGGGCCGCGGCCGCTGCGACCACCGCATCGGCGTGTTCATGATCGACATCGATTACCGCCGCGGCACCCGGTTCAAGCAGAACTTCGAACAGCCGCAGCTTGGCGGCAAGATAGGCCTCGAAGGTCGGATGATAATCGAGATGATCGCGCGTGATGTTGGTGAAACCGCCTGCCGCAATCCTCAAACCGTCAAGCCGGTGCTGGTCGAGCCCATGCGACGACGCCTCGATCGCCAGGTGGGTGACGCCCTCGCCGGCCAGCGCATCGAGCGAGCGGTGCAGCGCCACCGGGTCGGGTGTCGTCAGCGTGCCATAGGTCTCGCCGCTCGGCGACACCATGCCGATGGTGCCGATGCTCGCGGCGCGGCGGCCGAGCGCGCTCCAGATCTGGCGCGTGAAAGCGGCGACCGAAGTCTTGCCGCTGGTGCCGGTGACGGCGGCGATGACGCGCGGCTGGCGCGGATAGATTTTCGCAGCCATCAGCGACAGCGCGCGCCGCGCATGATCGACGTGGACGAAAGCGACGTTGCCGGGCAACGGCGACGGCGGCCGCCGCTCGGCGACAATCGCCACCGCTCCGGCGGCGATCGCTGCGGGCAGGAACTGCAGACCGTCAGCTTTGCCGCCCGCGATGGCGACGAAGGCATCGCCGCGTTTCACCGCGCGGCTGTCCGCCGTCACGCCGGCGATGTCGAGCCCGGCATGGCGTTCATCGCATTCCGCGTCGGGAGGCAAAATCTCGCGAAGCTTCATGGTCCAGTCGATTGTCGCGCAGCCAAGCTTAACCGGGCGACTTTGAAGTTCCGAAGATCGAGCGGCCAATGGCTGGCAGCGCGGCCAAGCCCTTACCTGCTTTCGTGCAACGAGGCCAGTATCTGCTGATCCGCCGGCGGCACATCCATGCGCGGCGCGATGTCGAGAAGGGGCGCGATACGGGAGACCAGGGCACCCCCGGTCGGCACGGCGTTCCAGCCTGACGTCGTGAAACCGTGGGTCTCCGGCGTCGCGTGCGGCTCGTCGAGCATAATGAGGACGAGATAACGCGGCTGATCGGCCGGCAGGATCGCCATGAAATCGGTCAGCACCTTGGTCTTGGAATAGCGGCCGTTGACCACCTTGTCCGCCGTTCCGGTCTTGCCGCCGATGTAATAGCCGGGGACATCGGCTTTCTCGGCGGTGCCTTTCTCGACATTGAGCCGCATCAGGTAACGCATCATCGTCGAGGTTTCCGGCTTGATGACGCGCCGGCCGAGCTTTGCCGCCTCGGCTTCGGATCGCTTGAGGAAGGTCGGCGGAATGAGAATGCCGCCGTTCATGATCGCGGCGACGCCCATCGCCGCCTGCAGTGGCGCAACCGACAGCCCGTGACCGAAGGCGATGGTGGCTGTGGTCAGATCGCTCCAGCGTCTGGGCAGGATCGGATCGGCGCTCTCCGGCAATTCGGTGCGCAGGCGGTCGAGCTGACCGAGCTTTTTCAGGAACGCGCGCTGCGCGTCGCTGCCGAGCGACAGCGCCATGCGCGCCGCGCCGATATTCGACGAGTAGGTGAAAATCTCCGGCACCGACAGGATGCGGCGTTGGGCGTCGAAATCGTGGATGGTGAACCGGCCCATCTGCAGCGGCATGCGGGCGTCGAACTTCGAATTCAGCGTAACCTTGCCGGAATCGAGCGCCATTGCCACGGTGAACGCCTTGAACGTCGACCCCATCTCGTAGACGCCGGTGGTCAACCGGTTGATGCGTGATGGATCGAGCGCCTCGCGCGGATTGTTCGGGTCGTAGTCCGGCTCCGACACCAGCGCCACGACTTCACCCGTGCGGACGTTGAGAACGAGGCCGGCGGCGGCAATCGCGCTGAATTTCGCCTTCGCTGCGACCAGTTCGTCACGCAGCGCATGCTGCACGCGAAGATCGACGGCGAGTTGCACCGGAGTTTGCAGCCGGTCGGTGGCAAGGCCGGCCATGTGCAAAGCGGCAAGCCCTTGGCCGTCGAGCCACTTCTCCATTCCGGCGATACCCTGATTGTCGATATTGACGTGGCCGATGAGATGCGAAATCTCGTCGCCGTTCGGGTAGTCGCGCTTGTTCTCGTTGAGAAAACCGATGCCGGGCAGTCCCTGGCGGTAAATCGCGCGCTGCTGCTCCGGCGTGATGTCGCGCTTGAGCCAGACGAAGCCGCGTTTGGATGACAGCCGCTCGCGCAGTTCCTTGGGGTCGAGATCGGGCAGGTCGGCGGTCAGAAGCTCGACCGCTTCGTCGACGTCGATGAGCCGGCGCGGTTCGGCATACAGCGAGGGTACGCGCACATCGGTCGCCAAGATCTCGCCGTTGCGATCCAGGATGTCGGGCCGCGCCGTGGCCACCGCATCGCTGGAGACGACGCGATGCACGATGTGCTCGTCGGACTGGATGGCGAACAACACCAGCCGCGAAGCGATGATGATGTAGACGGCGGCGAAGGCGAGAATAGCGAGGCCGATACGCGCCCGCGCTTTGGCGTTGCGGTCGAGATCCTTGCCGTAGAGAGCCTTGCGAATGAGCCATTGCCGCCAATGCAGCTCGGGCCGGCGCGGCGGGGCCGATGGCAGGTCGGCTTGCAGGTCGAACGTATCGACGGTGACGCTCATTGCGGCGGCGGCTCGGTTGCGGGCGAAAGCGGGCGGATGGGCGGCGGCGCCGGCACCCGGTGTCGGCGCGGCCGGAATGCTTCCGGTCGCTCCGAATGTCTTCGGTTCTTCGAAATTCTCGATCAAACCGCCGATCGGATCGGTGGAAGCGGTGAAATCAGGTGAAGGCCGATCGGGCAAATGATCGAAGTTGTCGAATTGCGTCGGGGCGATGGGCTTGAGCTGTAAGAAATGCTTGGCCAGCGCTTCAATGCGCGCCGGATCGTCAAGCTGGCCCCATTCGGCGCGCAAGGAAGCGATCTCGTCGCGCTCATGCCGCACCTCGCTGCGCAGTTTGGCAAGATGCTCCGCCTGGACGGTGGCGTCGAACTTGATGCGGTAAACCCAGGCCGCCGCAAGCACCAGCACGCCGATCACTACGAAATTGAGAATCCGCAGAATCACGGCCGCCCCCGCATGATGTCGGCGAGCGCGGGCAACCGCGGCAGAAGCTCTTCCACCGCCGCCTGGCGCGGCGGCGCCCCGGTGCGTCCGGCGGCGCGGAGCTTGGCCGAGCGCGCGCGGGGATTAGCGGCGATCTCGGCGTCGTCGGGTATTTCCGGCCGCCGCGTCAGTACCTCAAAGGTGGGCGGCGGCGCCGCGACAACGGGATGGTGGCGCGAAGGTGCCGGCGTGCGGCTGCGCTCGGCGAGAAACGTCTTGACGATCCGATCCTCGAGTGAGTGGAAGGCGACGACGACCAGCCGACCGGATGGCCTTAAGGCCTGCTCGGCGGCGGCAAGGCCGCGCGCCAATTCGCCAAGCTCGTCATTGACGAAAATCCGCAGCGCCTGGAAGGTCCGCGTCGCCGGATGGATCGCGGAATCCCGATTGAACGCGACACGTGCAACGATGTCGGCGAGCGCCCGCGTCGATACAATCGGGTCGGTACTCCGGGCGTTGACGATGGCCCGCGCGATGCGGCGGGCGTGGCGTTCTTCTCCCAAGATCGCAATAATCGCAGCGAGGTCGCGTTCGCCGGCACGAGCGACGATGTCGGCCGCAGTCGGGCCGTCGCGCCCCATGCGCATATCGAGCGGCCCGTCGAACCGAAACGAAAATCCGCGCTCGGCTTGGTCGATCTGCATCGAGGAAACGCCGAGGTCGAAGACGATGCCGTCGGCGGCGGCTTCGCCACCGGCAATGGCCGCTAGATTGGAGAAGCGATCTTCGACGAGCCTAAGCCGGCCACCAGATTGCTCGGCGAGAGTAACGCCCGCGGCAATGGCCGCACGGTCACGGTCGATGCCAATGACCCGCGCACCCGAGGTTTGCAGGATGGCGCGCGTATAGCCGCCGGCTCCGAACGTCGCGTCGACATAAAGACCGCCGCTGCGCACCGCGAGCCAGTCGCCGACGCGGCGGGCGAGCACGGGAATGTGACGGGCCAGTCCGCCAGCGACAGCTGCGCTGTCGCTGCCCGCCATCATTCCCGTGCTCCGAGCGGGTTCACCGCTGCCATCCGGGCGCTCAGCTCTTGTTTGAAAGCGCGGACCTTCTCGGTGGCCTCCGCGAGTTCCGCGCGAAAGCGGCCGGGCTCCCAGATTCGAAATTTGTGGCCGAGACCGACGAACATCACCGCGTCGGTAATGCCGGCATGCGCCTTGAGCGTCTCGGTCAGGGTCACACGGCCTTCGCCATCGATCTTCAGCGTTTCGCTCGTCCCATAAAGCGACAGGGAAAATTGTTCGCGCTCTTCGGAAAACGGCGAGAAGCCGGCAATCAGGGACTGGATTTCCGCAAGCAACGCATTGCCGCCAGCGTCGAGCGCCGGCCGATCGAGCGCGGGGTAGCAATAAAGCCCGTCGAAGCCGTCGCGCGCCAGCACCGCGCGAAATAATGCCGGCACCGAGACGCGTCCCTTGGCGTCGAGGCGCAGCAGGTAATGGGACACAAAGCGGTCCATTTCGCCCGTCGCCCGCGGGGTCCTTCCCGCAAGCCCCGCATCGAAAAATCGTCTTTGGGAAAGGCTGGGCTATCATGGGACTATATGGGCGTCAACGGACTGCCGGGCGTCTACTGGGCAAAACCGCTCAGTTTCGATTAGCGAACGGTAAGCTTAAGAAATGGTTGAAAGGCGGGCCGACGTTCCCATTTTGACCAGCGGAACCCCCGGCGTGGCCGGGGTCACACGCGGCCGGCCGCGGATAACGAAAGCACTGCAGCGCTGCTTTTTGCGCTATCCTCTGCCGAGGAGAAGTAGAGACCGCTTATGACGCGTCCCCCGTTTGCGCCAGACTCCAGTGTCGTTGCCGAAGTCGTGGCCTCGCCTAACCATAACGAGCGCCGGGAAGGCCAACGGCCCGATATGATCATTCTGCATTACACCGGCATGCAGGACGCCGAGGCCGCGCTTGAACTCCTGCGGGCCCGCGGCAGCGACGTCTCGTCCCATTATTTCGTATTCGAGGATGGCCGCATCATCCAGATGGTGCCCGAAAGCCGGCGCGCCTGGCACGCAGGCAAATCCTTTTGGACCGGCGAGACCGACATCAATTCGTGCTCGATCGGAATTGAGATCGCCAATCCGGGTCACGACCACGGCTATCCGGATTTTCCCAAGCGGCAGATCGCGGCCGTCACTGCGCTATGCCGGGGCATTTTGACCCGCAACACCATCGCGCCGGCGAGGGTCTTGGCCCACTCCGACGTGGCGCCGTCGCGCAAGCAGGACCCCGGCGAGAAATTTCCCTGGCGTACGTTGTACGAGTCCGGCGTCGGCCACTGGGTAAAGCCCGCGCCGATCATGAGTTTCGGCCAATCCCTATCGCCCGGCAGTCGCGGCGATGCCGTCGCCGCCCTGCAAAAGTCGCTCGCCGACTATGGCTATGGCGTCGAAGCCAGCGGCGAGTACGATTCTGCCACTCGCGAGGTGGTGGTCGCCTTTCAGCGCCACTTCCGGCCTGAACGCGTCGACGGCACTGCCGATCCCTCGACGCGCAGCACGCTGCAAGAGCTTCTCGCCAGCCGCGGCCGCGTCCGCACGATCGCGGCGCGCTTGCACCGCGACGTCGGCCGGGTCTTAACCGCCCGCAACGCGGCCTCTTGACGGCCAGCGCATTCGTCCCCATCCCTGTCTCGTCAGTCGGCCGGACGGCCGCTCCGGCGAAACCGAAAGGTTGCCGGGGAGGAAAGTCCGGGCTCCATGGACAAACGGTGCCGGATAACGTCCGGCGGGTGCGAGCCCAGGGACAGTGCCACAGAGAACAGACCGCCGCGGCGCGTAGCGTTTTGTCGCGGTAAGGGTGAAACGGTGCGGTAAGAGCGCACCGCGCCGGCGGCAACGCCGGCGGCATGGTAAACCCCACCGGGAGCAAGACCGAATAGGAACGGCGCGGAGCGAAAGCTTCGGGATCAAGTCCAGATCCTGCCGTTCGGGTAGGTTGCTTGAGGCGCCGGGTAACCGGCGTCCCAGAAGAATGGCCGTCACGTCTGCGAACCTGGTTCGCAGGCCCCCCAGAACCCGGCTTACAGGCTGGCTGACATCGGACTAAGGGCGCCTGGCGAAATCGCCGCCGGGCGCCCGCCAAATGCCCTCATTTTGGGCCTGCCGAAGATTTCAGCGCACGTTGCCGTAACGCTTGGCACTGGCCCCCGGCGAGTCTTGAAACCCCCATAAAATCAAATGCCTCGCCGTGGCATGAGCTTTGCTGCTTTGCAACAAAATAGGCTGTTCCGGCGGTTGCCGGACTACCGGTTCAGCACAACGCAGGAGCCCGAAATGGATTATGTCAAACCGGCCGATGTAGCCGCTGCGATGCTCAATACCGGGCGGAGCAAGCTTGCGCTGTCGCCGCTCGATCTCGTCATCCGTGGCGGCCTTGCCGGCGCGATCCTCGCCGCCGCAACGAGCCTCGCCTTCACCGGCATGGTGCAAACCAACCAGCCGCTGGTGGGCGCGCTGATTTTCCCGGTCGGATTGATCCTCATCGTGCTGCTCGGCCTCGACCTTGTCACCGGCAGCTTCGGATTGTTGCCGCTGCCGTGGATCGAGAGCGACACCGACGCCAAAACCATGCTCGCCAACTGGGGCTGGGTCTTCCTCGGCAATTTGATCGGCAGCGTCGTCTATGGCGGTCTGTTGGCGATTGCGCTGACCAATTTCGGCACTGCGGCGCCGGCCGGCGTTGCCGCCAAAATCATCGCCGTCGCCGAGGCCAAGACGGTCGGTTACCAAGCAATCGGCTTGGCCGGCCTGATCACGGTCTTCGTCAAAGCGATGCTGTGCAATTGGATGGTCTGCCTTGCCATTGTCGCGGCGATGACGACGTCTTCGACCATCGGCAAGATCGCCTGCGCCTACATGCCCATCTTCATCTTCTTCGCTCAAGGCTTCGAGCACTCGGTGGTGAACATGTTCATCATCCCCACCGGCATGATGATGGGCGCCAAAGTTACGGTCGCGCAGTGGTGGCTTTGGAATCAAATTCCGGTGACGCTCGGCAACCTCGTCGGCGGCTTCGTCTTCACCGGGCTCGCGCTCTACATCACGCATCGGCCCGGCGGCCTGGCTCCGGCGCCCCTGACGGCGCCCACGCAAGTTCCGGCTGAATGACAGAGACCGAGCTCAAAGCCCCTGCTGCCGGCGAAGCCGGGGATTTCAGCCCGGAACAGAAACGCTACCTGGAAGGGTTTGTAGCAGGCGCGCAGATCGCCAGGGCGGCGAAAGGCGTTGCCGGCGCGGCCCCCGGCAATGCGGGCATCGCGGCGCCCGAACCGATCGGACCCGATGCCGCCGGCTTGCGGGCGCAAAACCGGGTGCTTGCATCCGGCGGCAAGCTTTCCGATCCGGAAAAATTCAAGCGCGAGCAGCATCCGTTCGATACCTACGAGCGGCTTAAGGAACACGCTGCCAAAGACGAATATCCGAAGCCGCCGGACAATTTCCGCTGGCGCTTTTTCGGCCTGTTCTACGTCGCGCCCAATCAGAACTCGTATATGTGCCGGCTGCGCATTCCGAACGGCATCGTCAAGGCGGCGCAGTTCGCGGGGCTTGCCGATCTCGCCGAACGCTACGGCGGCTAAGGACTGTGGTCTTTGCCGGAGGATGTAAGGAGGCGGGAACCAAGAGAGTTGTCTGCCAGAAAAACCTGAGAGAGCAGTGGCCCTCCTAGAAATCAGATGAAGGCGCCGGGTGAGACATGACATGAGCGCTTTGCTGTGCAAGCACAGGTGGTGCACAAGCGGGCCAAGCATGACTCTGGGAAGCCCTGGCCGGCGTACACGCCCTGCTCCTGCGTGGGCGGCTGCGACAGCAGCTGCCCCTGCCTGGCCAGCAAGAACTTCTGCGAGAAGTTCTGTGGCTGCTCCCCGGTCAAGTGCGGCATCCGCTTTGTGGGCTGCGACTGCAAGTCTGGCTGCCGCTCCAAGACCTGCCCCTGCTTCGCTGCAGGTGCGTGCCTCCCCTGGCCGATTGTATCGCCACTTTTTGGATGATTTTTTGCCGTATTGTGACACATGTGGCAAGAGTGAGGCACATGGCGCAGCTATCACCCAATCCTGAGAGGGAAATTTCCACTCCTGGCCTCTTGATGCGCGTGCTTGGGCAGGAGGACGAGCTGAGCTGTAGCTAGATTGCGCAGGGCATGAGTGCGACACGGACCTGTGCAAGGGGTGCACCAAGTCACTGCTGGGAGTGGCGGAGGCCGCGGGCGCCAAGTGCTGCAACATGCGGCTGCGCTTCCGCCAGCACAAGCGCGTCGCCATGGGCCTTTCTGATGTGGCCGGCTGGGGCTCCTTCTTGCTGGTGAAGAGCTTGCCGGTCTTGCTCTCAAGGTGCCTGCATTTGATCTGCATAGAACAAGTTTATGCAGAGCCTGGAGATGGCAAGAACAGCACCCTGCATCTCATGTAGGGCCCACCTTGGGCGCATCCTGGGTCCAGTGCATGCGACAATTTGCAGTTTCTTCCTGGGATCCTTGAGCTGGCCCTGACATCATGCTAGTCCAAGGCGAGTGCCTGACTGTGTGCCAAAATTCTTGTGTCCCCTTTGCAGGAGCAGGCATATAAGGGCGACCTGCTGGGCGAGTACACCGGGGAGCTGGTGAACCAGCAGGAGGCCGACAGAAGGGGCAAGGCCTACGACAGAGATGACAACTCCTACTTGTTCAACCTGAACGAGGACTGGGTCATTGACGCCAGGCGCCGCGGCAACAAATTACGCTTTGCCAATCACAGGTGCTGGTTTTCAGTACCTAGAGAGGGGCAACTGTCACCCATCGAGCCTCTAGCCAGTGCCATGTCATGCGCTCAGGAGCTGCCTGATTGGCTCGCATCTGCAAGGCACATCTCTGCAAGTTCTTGCTGTGCCAGAATGCACCATGAAAGATCCCCTTACAGATGTCATCTACAGCCTGGTAATGTATGGGAGGGAATTCCCTGCAATGACATGAGAGGTGCACGGGGCTGATGGGCATCTTGTTTGTGCAGCACTGACCCCAACTGCATGGCCAAGATCCTGATGGTTGACGGCAACCACCGCGTGGGCATCTTCGCACGCAAAGACATCTCTCCAGGCACGGAGCTGACGTATGACTACTGCTACTCCATCGAGCAGGCGCCCTCCTGGGCCAGAGCGCGCAGGCAGAGCAAGAAGTCAACTGAGCCAGTTGCAACACAGGCTCAGAAGCTGGCCACTGGCTGAGCAATATTGGCAGCAGCTCTGTCATGCCCAGGATTATAACCCCCCAGGCATAGAGCTGGTGTATGACTGTTAATGCTGCATCAAGGCGCCCTCCAGGGGCCAGGCCCGCAGGCAGAGCAAGAAATCGGTTTAAATTGGTTGCAGCTCAGGCTCAGAAGCCAGCCATTGGCTGACCTGTTCAAATACATTGAGAGGCCTCCCTGTGATGGCGCTGTGCAGCAACACGCTTGACCAGGGTCTAATCATAGTACGTAGGAGATCAGACTGATGCAGACTTGATGCCGCTCACCTCACAAGAAATGTAGGGAAATGCCATGACGAGCCGAGAAGGGGCTCTCTTATGATGA
>CAWHBC010000019.1:0-98792 GCA_963827465.1 uncultured Alphaproteobacteria bacterium | reverse complement strand
CTCCGACACCACCAGCACGCGGGCGCGCGAATCGCGCAGCATGAAGCGGTAGTCGTCCTCGGTCATCAGCGTGTTGACCGGCACCGCCACCACGCCGGCCTTGATTGCGCCGAGAAACGCGGTCGGCCAGTCGATGGTGTCGAGGAGACACATCAAAATGCGCTCCTCGCGGCGGACGCCGAGCGAGCGCAGCAGGCGGACAAAGCAATCGACACGGCCGGCAAGCGCGGCGTAGCTGTAGGCGCCGTCGGGGTCGATGAAGGCCGTCTTATCGCCGCGGCCGGCATCGAGATTGCGCTTGAGGATGTCGGCGGCGAAATTGTAATCGCGCGGGATCGCGGCAAGTCCGGGCACCGGCGCAGGCTGCGGCGCCAAATTCGGCAGCGTTTTCGGCGAAGCGCTCGTCATCGCGGCGTTTCCTCAACGCGTTTTGTTTTCGTTTCATTGTGGGGGCATTCGGAGGGGAATTTGCCCACCCGCTTGCCCACGGCAAGGCATTATGCCGACGCGCGAATTCGGCTGCAACGGCGAAACCGCCGGTGCTGTCATGGCCGCGAAATTGCGCTAAGACAGCCCCGGCCACAGCCGGAGTACCGCAATGATTTTCAGCCGCGACCGCATTCTCACCACCCATGTCGGCAGCCTGCCGCGCAACGAAAAACTGAGCGACCTGCTCATCCAGCAGGAGGAAGGCGCCACCTTCGATCCGGCGACGCTGGCGGATGAAATGGACAAGGCCGTCCGCCACGTGGTCGCCAAGCAGATGGAAGCCGGCATCGACGTCGGCAATGACGGCGAGCAGCGCCGCATCGGCTTTCAGACCTATGTGCCGCAGCGCATGGCGGGCTTTGCCGGCGTGTCGAAGCGCCGCCGCGGCCGCGAGTTCGAGGAATTCCCCGAGCTGATCAGCTATCTGATGCGGCGCTTTCCCAACCCGCCGAAGAGCCAGCATGGCGCGCCGGAGGCGCAAGCCGAGCTCAAATATCGCGATCTCAAACCGATCGGCGACGAAATCGCGGGCTTCAAGAAGATCGCCGACGAGCTGCACGCGTTCTCCGAGCGGTTCATGACCGCGGCGTCGCCCGGCATCATTTCGACCACCATGCTCAATGCCTATTACCCCTCGCATGACGATTATCTGGACGCCATCGCCCGCGAAATGAAGAACGAATACCAGGCGATCCACAAAGCCGGCCTGGTTCTGCAGATCGACGCCCCCGATCTCGCGATGGACAGGACGATGATGTACCGCGATCTGTCCGACGCCGACTTCGTCAAGCGCTGCGAGCGCCACGTCGCGGCGATCAACAAAGGCATCGAAGGCATTCCGCGCGACCGCGTGCGGCTGCACATCTGCTACGGCAATTGGGAAGGCCCGCACATCCACGATATCGCGCTCGAGAAGATCCTGCCGGCGCTCTATCAGGCCAAGGTCGGCGCGCTGTCGATCGAGTTCTCCAATCCGCGGCATGCCCATGAATATGCGGCGCTCAAGCGCGTGCCGTTCCCGAAAGACATGATCCTCATCCCCGGCGTGGTCGAGACCACGTCGAATTTCGTCGAGCACCCGGAAGTGGTGGCGCGCCGCATCGAGGAGGCGGTGGCCACCGTCGGCGACCGCGAGCGGGTCGTCGCCGGCAGCGATTGCGGCTTCGGCACCTTCACCCGGCGCGAATGGGTGATCGAGCCGGTGGTCTGGCTCAAGCTCAAGGCCATCCGCCAAGGCGCCGATATCGCTTCCGCCCGGATTTGGGGTAAAAGGACCGCGGCTTAAACCGGCATTGTCATCATCCGCGCAGGCGGATGATCCAGTATTCGCCGACGTGGCGATAAGCCTCGCAGGGACTACTGGATACCCGCTTTCGCGGGCATGACAATGAGGAGATGAATTCCTTCAACCACCAACAGGACCAAGACCGTGATCGACCTTTACACCTGGACCACGCCCAACGGCCGCAAGATTTCCATCGCGCTTGAGGAATTCGGCCTGCCTTACACCGTGCATGCCGTCGACATCGGCAAGGACGAGCAGTTCAAGCCGGAATTTCTCAAGATCAGCCCCAACAACCGCATCCCGGCCATCGTCGACCGCGACAACAATCTCAGCCTGATGGAATCCGGCGCCATCCTGATCTATCTCGCCGACAAGACCGGCAAGCTGATGCCGACATCCGGCGACGGCCGCTACAAAGTCATCGAATGGCTGATGTGGCAGATGGGCGGTCCGGGGCCGATGTTCGGGCAGGTCCATCACTTCGTGAAATACAACAAGGGCAAATCGGCCTATGCGGAGGAGCGCTATCTGAAGGAAGCACACCGGCTCTACGGCGTGCTCGACAAGCGGCTGGCCGACCACGAATATGTCGCCGACGCCTTTTCGATCGCCGACATCGCCATCTGGCCCTGGGTGTCGCGCTATGAATGGCAGACCGTCGATCTCAACGCGTATCCCAACGTCAAGCGCTGGTATGTGTCGATCGCCAAGCGGCCGGCGACCCAGAAGGGCTACAAAGTACCGAAGGACGTCGGCGAAGTGCCGATGCCGTGACATAACGGATGGTAGGGGCGGGGTTAAAACCCACCCCTACAGAACCCGTGTCCCCAAGCATTTAGATTAGCTAGAATACGAACGACAATCACAGTGGCCGTACATCCTTCGAGGCCCGCCTGCGGCGGGCACCTCAGGATGACGGGAGAGGCGAAGGGAGTTACGCCATGGACGACATCAGCAGACGCGATCCGATCAAGATCACCGCCGAGGACATCAACCCGCGCTATAACTGGGGACGGCACCTGCCGGTGCTCGGCACCATGGGGGTCGATTTCGAGGAGCGCGTCGACTACCGGCGCATGCACCGCTACCGGCTCGCCCGCGCTCAGGCGGCGCTCGAAGCCTCCGACCTCGGCGCGCTGCTGCTGTTCGACGACAACAACATCCGCTACGTCACCTCGACCAAGATCGGCGAGTGGGCCCGCGACAAGCTTTCGCGCTGGGCGCTCCTGGTGCGCGGCGGCGACCCCATTTTGTGGGACTTCGGCTCGGCCGCCGTCCACCACAAGCTCTATTCGCCGTGGCTCAAGCCGGAGAACTGCAAAGCCGGTCTCGTCGGCCTGCGCGGCACCGTCGATCCGGCCTTCGGCTTGATGAAGCGCCACGCCGAGGAAATGGCCTCGATCCTGCGCGACGCCGGCGTCGCCAAGATGCCGATCGGCGTCGACATCATCGAGCCGCCGATGATGTTCGAGCTGGAAAAAGCCGGGCTGAAGATCAAGGACGGCCAGCAGGTGATGCTCAGCGCCCGCGAGGTGAAATCGGCCGACGAGATCGCGCTATTGAACCGCGCCGCGGCCATGGTCGACGGCGCCTATGACGTGGTCAACGAAATGCTGCGGCCCGGCATCCGCGAGAACGACATCGTCGCCGAGGTCAACAAGTTCCTCTACACCCACGGCTCCGACGACGTCGAAGCGGTCAACGCCATCTCCGGCGAGCGCTGCAGTCCGCATCCGCATAATTTCACCGACCGCATGATCCGCCCCGGCGATCAGGCGTTCTTCGATATTCTGCAGAGCTTCATGGGCTATCGCACCTGCTACTACCGCACCTTTAATGTCGTGCGCGCCACCCCGGCGCAGCACGACGCCTACCGGATGGCGCGCGAGTGGCTCGACAACGCCATCGAGCGCATCAAGCCCGGCGCCTCGACCGCGCATATCTGCGAGGTCTTCCCCAAGGCGCCGGAGTTCGGCTTCCCCGACGAGATGGCGGCCTTCGGCCTGCAATTCGCCCACGGCCTCGGGCTGAACCTGCACGAGCGGCCGATCATCTCGCGCGTGGTGTCGATGGATCACCCGACCGAGATCGTCGAAGGCATGGTGTTCGCGATCGAAACCTATTGCCCGGCGACCGACGGCTACTCCGCCGCCCGCATCGAGGAAGAGGTCGTGGTCACCGACAAAGGCTGCCGCCTGATCTCGCTGTTCCCGGCGGAGGAACTGCCGATCTCGGCGAAGTATTGAAAACGTGGCGCCGTTCCCCGGACGCGGTGCAGCGCAAAGCTGTGCACCGCAGATCCGGGGTCTTCACAAGCTCGGCTGTGTGCGTAACGATCCCGGGTCAGCAGCGCACCACTGCGTGCTGCGCTGCGCCCGGGAAATGTAAACCTACGGCAGCGCCTTCGCGCTCATGCCGCGCAGTGTCGCGAGGCGCAATTCCATCTCGCGCTTGAGGTTATATTGCGGGCTGCCGAACGACCGGTTGCGCTGGATGAGAAAGCCGCGCTGGTCGTGGCGGAGCTGCGCTCGTAATCGGCGATGGCGCGGTCGTAGTTGCGCTGGTGATTGTAGGCGTCGCCGCGATTGGTCAGGAAATTCGCCTGCGGCTGCAGCCGGATGGCCTCGTTGAAGTCGATGAGCGCGCGGTCGTAGTCGCCGTTCGCGGCATAATCCAGGCCGCGATTGTCGAAATATTCCGGCTCGAGCGGATCGAGCCGGATCGCCTCGCTCTCGTCGGCGATGGCTTGGTCGAACCGGCCGATCTTTTTGTAAGCGGCGCCGCGATTGGTATAGGCGCGCGACTTCTTCGGATCGAGCTTGATCGCCTGGTCATAATCCTTGATCGCGGACTGATAGTCTTCTTTGAAATAATAGGCGACGCCGCGATCCATGAAGGTCTGCGAGTCATCCGGCTTGAGCCGCAGCGCCTCGTTATAATCGGCGATGGCGCGATCGTATTGGCCATTGTTGTTGAAGACGTTGGCGCGGTTGTCGAATGCGGCTGGATCGTCGGGATCGAGCGCGACCGCCTTGTTGGCGTCGACAAGCGCCTGATCGAGCTTGCCGATGCTGCGATACGCATTGGAGCGCTCGCGGAATGCCCGTTCGTTGTTCGGATCGAGCGCGATGGCGCGATTGAAATCGGCGAGCGCAAGGTCGGTCTTGTCGATGTACCAATAAATGGCCCCGCGATTGACCAGTGCGGCGGCCTGCGCCTGTGGCTCGCTTTTCAACGCGTCGATCAGCGCGGCGCAGGCAGCGATGCGCTGCTGCGGCGAATAGGCGGAGTCGTCGGCACTGGCGCAGATATCGGTATTGGGGCTGGTTTCGGCCTGCGCGGCGGGCGCGGCCGACAGGCCGAGCAGGCAGGCGGCAACGATGGAAAAAGCGTGGCGCATAGAGACACCCGACCGGCAACGGCAATGCGCGGCCCGTCCGGCCGCCGCCGTTTAGTCGCCGCCGGCGCCGGCCGGGTTCTGACGTTGGCAGGAAATGTCGACCGGATCACAAGCACTTGACGGGACTGGAAATTCCGGTGACATGCCATGCCTGCGACAAGCCGAAGCGAGACGCCCGCATGGTTTCCGACGCGTTGCCCAAAGTCGCCGTTGCCGAGCTTTTGGCACAGAAGATCGGCACGCTCGACGCGGCCTCGCTGCCCCGCGCCTTGCGCGACAAATGCGAAGAGTTGTTGATCGACGTCGTTGGGCTCGCCGTCACCGCACGCAACGAGGATTACGTCAAATCGGCGCTCGCGGCCTGCGACGATGACGGGCCGTGCACGGCCATCGGGCATGCGCGCACTTTGTCCGCCGCCGCGGCGGCCCTGGTCAACGGCACCGCCATCCACGGCGAGGATTTCGACGACACTTTCGAGGGCGGCCCGGTGCACGCCGGCGCGGTGATCGTGCCGGCAGTGCTGGCGGCCTGCGAGCGCCACGGCCTCGACGGGCGCGCGGCGCTTCTTGGCATCGCGGTCGGCGTCGAGACGATGTGCCGGCTGTCGCTCGTCGCGCCGACGCTCACCCACAAGGCGGGCTTTCATCCGACCGCCGTGTTCGGCGCCATGGGCGCTGCGGCGGGCGTCGGCGCCGCGCTCAAACTGTCGCCGCGCCAGACGGTCGACGCGCTCGGCACTGCCGGCTCGTTAGCCTCGGGCATCATCGAGTATCTCGCCGAGGGCGCCTGGACCAAACGGCTGCACGCCGGCTGGGCGGCGCAGTCTGGCCTGCGCGCCGCGCTGCTTGGCCGTGCCGGCTTTCTCGGGCCCCGCACGGTGTTCGAAGGCGTGCACGGGTTCTTTCACGGCTTCGCCAACACCACCAAAGGCGACTACGACATCATCACCCGCGACTTCGGTTCGCATTGGGTAACCGAAACATTGGCCTTCAAGCCATATCCGTGCGGGACCATGACGCACCCGTATATCGACTGTGCCCGGCGGCTTGGCCCAGCCGCATCAAAGCAGACGACATCGCCGAGATCGTCGTGCGACGTCGGCGAAGGCACCGTGCACCGGCTGTGGGAGCCGCTGCCGGCCAAGCAAAAGCCGGCGAACGGCTATGCCGGCAAATTCTCCACGCCCTATTGCATCGCCGCGGGGTTTATTCGCGGCAATGTCGGCTTGGACGACTTCTCCGACGCGGCGGTACGCGATGCCGCGGTGCTGGCGCTGGCGGGAAAGGTCCATTACCGGATCGATCCGCAAAATCCGTATCCGAAGAATTTCACCGGCCATATCCGCGCCACGCTGCGCGACGGTTCGGTGGTCGAGGAACGCCAGCCCTATATGCGCGGCGGTGCGCAGGAACCGCTGACCCGCCAAGACGTCGAGGACAAGTTTTTGCTCAATGCGCGTCATGGTGGCTGGAGCGATGACCGCGCTGCCGCTACGCTCGACACGCTCGGGAGCTTTTTTGCAGGCGCGGTCGACCTCGCCCTGCTGCGGGACTAGCCGCACCAACCAAGGACGTGGGCAAGAACATGGGAATGAGCAATACAGGTATCGGGACGGGCTCCGCCCGGATCGCCGCTTTCGCCGCCGCACTCGCTGTCGCGCTCGCCGTACAGCCGCCGGCGCGCGCCCAGGACACCAAGACTTACGTGATGAAGTTGAGCACCGCCACGCTCAACGACACCCAGCACGAATGGATGAAACGCTTCGCCGCCGCCGTCGAGAAGGATTCGGGCGGCCGGATCAAGGGCGAAGTCTTCCCGGCAAGCCAGCTTGGCTCGATCCCGCGCCAGATCGAAGGCACGCAATTCGGCGCCATCCAAGCCTGGATCGGGCCGCCGGAATTCCTGGTCGGCGTCGACGAGCGCTACGAGGCGCTGAGCGCGCCCGGCCTGTTTTCGAGCGAAGCGCAGGACATCCGCGTGATCGCCGATCCGGCGGTGCGCAGCATGATGCTCGGCCTCGGCGCCAACAAAGGTCTCGTCGGCATCGGGCTGTTCCCGCTGTCGCCGTCGGCCATTGTCACCGTCAAGCCGGTGCATCATCTCGCCGATTTCAAGGGCATGAAGATCCGCGTGCTGGCTTCGCCGTTCCAGCTTGAAATGATCAAGCGCATGGACGCCTCGCCGGTGGCGATGTCGCTCGGCGACGTGCTGCCGGCGCTGCAGCAGGGCGCGATCGACGGCGCGCTCGGCACCGTGCCGGTGTTCGGTCCGCTGCACTACATCGACGCCGCCAAATATGTCAGCGAAATCGGCCAGCCTTACGTCAACACCATCGCGGTGATGAACAAGAAGTGGCTGGAGGCATTGCCGGCCGACCTGCAAAAGATCGTGCGTGACGACGCCGCCGCGATGGACAAGGAGATCGTGCCTTTCGTCAACGACTTCTATGCCGCGCAGCGCAAGGCCTGGGACGATCACGGCGGCCAGTTGTCGAGCTTGCCGGCCGACGAGCAGGCCGCGTTTTTGCAGAAAATCTCCGATATCGGCGATACGCTGTCGAAAGATAAGCCCGACTTGAACAAGGCGGTGCACGTGGCGATCGACGCGGCCGCGCGCAATAAATAATCAGGCGCGCCGCTGTCGCGCGGTCCGCCGCGCGTAGCTGCGCACGCAGCGGCGCAGGTCGATGAAGTTCTGCCGCAGCTGTTCGAGCGCGAAGCCGAGCGCGAAAACCGGCTCGACCTCGTTGCTGGTCAAGGGCAGCGTCAGGCCTTCGCCGCGCATCGCCTCGACTTCCGCGATATAGGCGGCAAGCGCCGCCTCGAAGCCCTCGACCGACGGCGGCCCGTTGCGCGCATCGAGCGCCGCCGCCGCGGCGTCGAGAAATTCGTGCGCCGCGGCGCCGACGCGCGTGAGAAGCGGGGCGAGCCGCCCGCGCAGCGCGTCCGGCAGCGGTTTGACCCCGGCGCGGCCGATGATCACCAGATCGTGCCGCAGGCGCAGGATGGTGCGCGACAGCGGTCCGGGATCCGGCTGCGCCGCGAGCGTCAGCATCAGTTCATGCTCGGCCTCGGTGGTGATCTGCTGGAAGCCCGCGACGGCGGCGCCGATGTCGTTCTGGATGCGGCTGTTTGCCGCCGGATTGAGGCCCTGGGTAAAGCCGGTCAACAGTTCCGGCAGGGCATTGGCGAATTGCCGCAGCAACCGCGCCGCCGCCTTCAGGCGGACATTGTGGGCGCGTTCGGGAAACACCAGGAGCGAGACGATGACCGCGATCACGCCGCCAAGCGCCACTTCCGACGAGCGGGTAATCGCGGACTCGACCGGTCCCTCGCCGAACTGTCCCGAGATCAGGATCACCAGCACGGCGGAGAACGGTGCGACGCGGAAATTGGGATTGAAGGCGGCGAGCAGCGCCAGGGGCGCGATCGCCAGCACCAAAATGCCGGCCTGAGACAGCACCGTGTCATGCGGCACGAAGGTCCCGAGGATGGCGGCGTAAATGGCGCCGCCGACGGTGCCGGCGATATATTCGAGCGTCGCCCGCAGCGAGCCGCCGGCGCTCATCTGCGTCACCACGATGGCGGTGATAATGACCCACAGGCCCTGCAGCGGAATGTCGAGCGAGCGCGCCACCGCGAAGGCGGCAAGTCCCGCCGTCGTCATGCGCACGCAAAAGCGCCAGCGCGGTTTATACGCGTTGATCCACCTGCGAATGGACGTCCAGCGGGCGCGATCGTTCATAGCGAGGCTCGGGTTGGCGGCGCGACTCTTACCAGTTTCGGCGCGACAAACCGAGCGTGGTCGAATCACGCGCCGCTGCGGCGAAGCGGCGCGTTTCCGCCCTCCGATAGCGTCCCCTATTGAGTGACATACCCCTTGACAAAGGTCCCTTCTTCAGTTACATACGGCTGCGAATCAAAATCTCGCTCGGAAGGACACCGCCGGCAGGCTTAAGCCGGCGGATGGAGCGAGTGCGGTTTTTAGAGCCGCGGCGGGCCGGCCGCCGGGGCGAAGAAACCGCGGTGTTGCGCCGGGAGGCGCAGCGCGCCCGAAGCAGGCGGTTCTCGTAAGGGAATTGTCCTGTGGCGCGCGCCGCGCCCGAAGCGCAAGCGAGCGGTAACGCTCGCTTGCGTGGCGCGGCCACGACCCCGGCGCCTCCCGGCGCCACACCCCCGCTTATGGTGGTTGGGGGGAGAAGTCTTGAGCGTGGCGTGAAGCAAACCTCGGGCGCCGAGGCGCGCCGCGAGAACGAACAGTCTCACCTCATTTCAGGAAGGTATCAATGACCCAACTGGGACGACGATTTGGCTTGTCAGAGATGCCCGGAAGCGGGATATCCTGCGGCAAGGACGGCGCATTCGTGGGCGAAGTGCCTCTGTTGGAACGCCCACGCGGTCAGAACGGCTCTGGACAATGGCAGCCGCGTCGGGTGGCCGACGTCAATCGCGATCTCAGCAAGCGCTACGACCTGCCCATCGAATTCGCTGCGAAGGTCGCCGGTCTCGCAGCGATCGCCCGAGCGCTCGACCGCGGCGATCTGTTACATGCCCAGATCGCGACCCTGCATTTGCAGATTCCCGATCCGCCTCCATTGTCGAAAGAACCACAGACCACGAGTGACGTCCTTGATCTGGCGCGCCGACTACAATCAAGCGGTCTCCTCAAGGCAGACTGGGACCCGGCGAAGCACCCGCGCTGGCCCGCTGGAAGCCCCGGCAGCATTGGTGGAGAATTCGCTCCAAGCGAGAGTGCGACGGGCGATTCAACGGCTGGAGCATTCAGTTTGCCGCTGACGCCAGCGCAACTCACAATTCCGGTCCCGTTCGAAGTGCCGGGCGGAATTCCACTTCCGTCAGAGATCTTGCCTCCGCCGGTTCTTCCACCGAATATCAATCCGCTCACCATTCCGAGAAATCCTTATCCGGGGCGTCCAAAGTGCGTGAAGGAGTGGGCTGAGGCGACCCAAGACTGTTTAGACTTGTGGGCGGATGGCCAGTTGGGAACGGATGACTATCGAGGAATGGGGAAAACTCTCCACGAATGCATTATGGGCCGCGTTTCGGAAGACTGTGGCGGCAATAGATTAGACGCGTAATCGGTTATTAGAACCAGAGAGACGTATCGATGCAGGAACCAAACTCCCCTGAGGAAGTATTTGCGCTCCACAAACTCCGCCGCGAGGATCCACAGCGTTTTTTTGAGATCGTGGACGAATGGCTGCGGGAAGACCCACGAAATTTTCGCCCGTATTTCAGGCGGCATTTTGCGTGGGCAGACATGGGCGAGCCGCGGCGAGCTCTGGACGATCTGAACAAGGTCGTCGAACTCGCCCCCACGCCCGCAGCGTTTTGTGCGCGCGGTGCGATTTATCGGGATCTCGGCGAGTATGAGAATGCGCTAGCGGACTTTCGCCGTGGGGAGGCGATGAATCCGAAAGAGTGGCAGGACGCGGCAATTACGCTGCTTTACCAGGCAGACGCTCACGCACGATTGGGCGATGAGACGGCCGCACTATCCTGTTGCGCCCGTCTGCCGGATGGCTTTTGGACTCCGGGGCTTGGGGGCGCCCCCGGCGGCAACAAAGCAGACGTTGCGGACAAATTGCGCCGCATCGCGGCCGATGCGCAGCGCAAGCAATTATGAATGCGCCAGCGGCCCGTCGCGCAACCGGGACAGATCGAAACGATCGATCTCGTGTAGGAGCTCGACGAAGGCTTGTGCCCCATGCTCCAGCGCCGCCTCGCCCTTGGCCGCGGTCGCCGGCGTGGCGTCACCGACCGCGCCGGAAGGATGCAGATCCTGCGTCATCCAGGCAAAGCCAGCCGGCCGATAGGCGCCGAGCCACTTGAACTCCTCCGCCATCGCGATGGTCTCGGGCGTGGCCTTCGGCACCTTATCCCTATGCACCGTGTCCGGCTTGGCGGCGAGCATCAGCGAGGTCTCGATATCGCCGCCGTGGATGCCATGCTTCTTCTCCTGCGGCGTGAAGGCGCCGTCCGGATAGCCGAAGCGATGCCAGCCGACGGTGACGGCAAGCATCTTCAGCCGCGCGCGCAGATCGCGCGCCACCACTTCCATCGCCGCGACATTGCCGCCGTGGCTCGTCACCATGACGAGCTTGCGCACGCCCGCGCGCGCCAGGCTGTCGCCGAGCTCGGTCCAGGCCGCAATCGCAGTCGCCGGCGAATGGGTCAGCGTGCCGGGAAAAGACAGATGCTCGGCCGAAACGCCGATGCGCTGCACCGGCAGAAACGTCACCGGCAGATCCGTCCGGCAGCAGGCTCGCCGACGCGCGACAGATAGGCCTCGGCGATGAAAGTATCGACGCCGAGCGGCAGATGCGGTCCATGCTGCTCGACCGCGGCGAGCGGCAGCACCGCAATCCAGCGCCCCGCATCGGCGCCGGCGGCGGCGACGTCCTGCCAGGTCATCTCCATCCAATCGCGCTTCGGCAGCATGGCGGCTCACTCGCAAATTTCGTCCGTGTCGCGCTCTTTGCGCATGATCTGGTCCGAAAACCGGTATCCATTTTTCGGGATCATGCTCTATTGTCGCGTGCGTCATCGCAAGGAGCAACCGATGCCCTGGAGTACCGCTTTTCGTGCCGCATTGATTGGCGTTGCCATCGCCATCGGGGCGCAGACCGGCCCCGCCTCGGCCCAGGCGCTCGACAAGGTCACGTTCGGCACCAATTGGGTGGCGGAGGCCGAGCACGGCGGCTTCTACCAGGCGCTCGCCGACGGCACCTATCGGAAATACGGCCTCGACGTCACCATCCGCCAGGGCGGGCCGAACGCCAACAACCGCATCCTGCTGCCGGTCGGCAAGATCGACTTCTTCCTGTCCGCCAACAATCTGGAGGGCTTCGACGCAATCACCCAAAACATCCCGACCGTCGAAATCGCGGCCTATTTCCAGAAAGACCCGCAGGTTTTGATCGCGCATCCCGGCGAGGGCATCGACAAACTGCAGGACCTGAAAAATCTCACGCTGTTCGTGTCGTCGGAAGGCGTCGCGACCTATTATCAATGGCTCAAAGCCACCTATGGATTCAAGGATTCGCAGGTCAAGCCCTACACCTTCAACCCGCAGCCGTTTCTGGCCGACAAGAACAGCGCCATGCAGGGCTACGTGACCTCGGAGCCGTATGCCATCGAGAAGGCCGCGCATTTCACCCCGAAGATCTTTCTGCTCGCCGACGATGGGCTGGCCGGCTATTCGACGCTGATCGAGACGCGGCGCGATCTGGTCGACAAGAAGCCCGACCTGGTGCAGCGCTTCATCGATGCTTCGACCATCGGCTGGTACAATTATCTCTACGGCGACAACAGCGCCGCCAATGCACTGATCAAAAAACAGAACCCGGAAATGACCGACGATCTGCTGGCCTATTCGGTCGGCGCCATGAAAAAATACGGCATCGTCGATTCCGGCGACGCCTTGACGCTCGGCATCGGCGCCATGACCGACGCGCGCATGAAAAGCTTCTTCGACGAGATGGTGCGCGCCGGCGTCACCAAGCCGAATCTCGATTACCGCAAGGCCTACACCCTGCAATTCGTCGACAAGAAGGTGGGCATCGATCTGCGGCCGAAGGCGCAATGACTGCAGGCACTTCCCTCGTCGCGCTGCGCGGCGTCGACAAACGCTTTCCCTCCGGCACGCAGGCTCTGCAGGGATTCGATCTGGATGTGCGCGAAGGCGAATTCGTTTCGCTGCTCGGGCCTTCGGGATGCGGCAAGTCGACGGCGCTGCGCATTATCGCCGGCTTGAGCGAGCCAAGCGCCGGCGCTGTCGAATGGTCGTCGCCGCAAACGCCGGCGGAGCGGGAAAGCCGGATCGGCTTCGTATTCCAGGAGCCGACGCTGATGCCCTGGACCAATGTGTTCAATAACGTCCTGCTGCCGCTCAAGCTCAAGGGCCTTGATGCCGAGAAAGCACGCAGCCGCGTTGTCGCCGCGCTCGACCGGGTCGGCTTGAAGGATTTCGGCCGCGCCTATCCGCGCGAGCTATCGGGCGGCATGCGCATGCGCGTCTCGATCGCCCGCGCGCTCGTCACCGAGCCGGCGCTGCTGTTGATGGACGAGCCGTTCGCCGCGCTCGACGAGATCACGCGCTTTAAGCTCAACAACGACTTGTTGCAGGTCTGGCAGGCGCTGCACACGACCGTGGTTTTCGTCACCCATTCGGTGTTCGAGTCGGTCTATCTGTCGAGCCGCATCGTGGTGATGGCGGCGCGGCCCGGCCGCGTCTTCACCGAGCTTGCCATCGACGCGCCTTATCCACGCGACCAGGATTTCCGCACCTCGGCGAACTATGCCGCGTTCTGCCGGCGCACCTCGGAGGCGCTGGCGCAGGCGATGGCGGCGGGAGATCCGCAATGAAGCGCGACCGCGCCTTGCGCGTTGCGCTTCCCATCGGCGTGCTCGCGCTCGGGCTTGCGCTCTGGCAACTGGTGGTACGCGCCGGACACATTCCGCCGTACGTGCTGCCCGGCCCCTGGCTTATCGCGCAGACGCTGTGGTCCGATTGGGCGCTGTTGTTCCAATCGCTCGTCGTCACGCTCACCACGACGATCGAAGGTTTTTTGCTCGCCGCGGTCGGCGGCGTCGGCCTCGCCGTGCTGTTCAACCAGTCCCGCATCGTCGAATATTCGCTCTATCCCTATGCGGTCGTCCTGCAGGTGACGCCGATCGTCGCCATCGCGCCGCTGCTGTTGATCTATCTGCCGCAGCCGCTGGCGGTCCTGGCTTGCGCCTGGATCGTGGCGTTCTTCCCGGTGCTGGCCAACACCACGCTCGGCCTGCATTCGGTCGATCGCAATCTCGCCGACCTGTTCAGCCTGTACGGCGCAACCCGCGGCCAGATCTTATGGAATCTGAAACTGCCGTCGGCGATGCCGTATATCCTCGGCGGCCTGCGCATCGCCGGCGGCCTGTCGCTGATCGGCGCCGTGGTCGCCGAAATCGCCGCCGGCTCGGCGGGCGCTGGCTCCGGCCTCGCCTATCGCATCGCCGAGTCCGGCTACCGGCTCAATATCCCGCGCATGTTCGCGGCGCTGCTGCTGCTGTCCGTCGCCGGCATCGTGATCTTTTATCTCTTGTCGCTGATCAATTATCTGGCGCTGCGCCGCTGGCACGAAAGCGCGCTGGAGGGCGAGCGCTAACCTTCATTGCGGCAGCGCCATCGCCAGCACCCGCGCGACATGGACGGCCTCGCGGCCGGCGCCGTCGTGAATTTGATGCCGGCATGACGTGCCGTCGGCGACGATGATCGCATCGTCGGGCGCCTTGCGCACGGCGGGCAGCAGCGACAGCTCGCCCATGGCGCGCGACACCTCGATGGTATCGGCATGAAAGCCGAAGGCGCCGGCCATGCCGCAGCAGCTCGATTCGATTGTTTCGACGGCGAGATCGGGAACAAGATTCAGCGCCGCTTGAACGGCGCTCATCGTGTCGAAGGATTTCTGATGGCAATGGCCATGCAGCAAGGCGCGCTGCTCGATCGGCGCAAGCTTGAGATCGAGCGTGCCGGATTTGGCCTCGCGCGCCAGAAACTCCTCGAACAAGAGCGCGGCGCCGGCGGCGCGCCGGGCGGCATCGGTCTTCACCAGCCCCGGAATTTCATCGCGGAAGCTGAACAGGCAGCTTGGCTCCAGCCCAATGATCGGCATGCCGCGTTCGAGATAAGGCGCGAGCGCGGCAAGCGTGCGCTCCATCTCATGGCGCGCGTCCTCGGTTTTGCCGACAGCCAGGAACGTGCGGCCGCAGCACAGCGGACGCTCGCCGCGCGGCGGCATTGCGAAATGAACGCGACAGCCGGCGGCATTGAGGACGGCGAGCGCGCTGTCGAGGTTTTCGCGCTCGAAATAGCGATTGAAGGTGTCGGCGAACAGCACAACTTCTCGACCGTCAACGTTTTCGCTGAAAGACGTGGACGGCCGGGACAAGCCCGGCCATGACGGCTGGCGGTCCTTGAAGTAATCCGCCCGCCATTTCGGCAAGGATCGTTGCGCGCTGAAGCCGGCAATCGTCTCGGATAATTTTCGGGCGCCGGGAACGACGTCGCGCAAGTTCAACAGCCAGGCAAGCCGCGCGGCCTGCGGTGCATAACGCGGCAGATAGCCAACCAGCCGCTCGTGCAGCGACAGGCCGAATTTGTCGGCGCGCGCGCGCAATACCTCGATTTTCATGCGCGCCATATCGACGCCGGTCGGACATTCGCGTCGGCATGCCTTGCAGGAGACGCACAGTTTCAGCGTCTGCGCCATATCGTCGGAGGTCAGCGCGTCCGGCCCGAGCTGGCCGGTGAGGGCGAGCCGCAGCGAATTGGCCCGCCCGCGCGTTACGTCACGCTCATCCTTCGTAACGCGATAGCTCGGACACATGACGCCGCCGGCGAGTGCGCGGCAGGCGCCATTGTTGTTGCACATTTCAATCGCGCCCTGGAATCCGCCGCCGGCGCCGGGATAAGCCGACCAATCGAGCGCGGTTGTCATGTCGGCGGCGCGGTAGTCCGGCCCGTAGCGGAATTTGCTGCGATCGTCGAATTTCGGCGCCCGCACGATCTTGCCGGGATTGAAGACGTGCTGCGGATCGAAGCGGTCCTTGACCTCCTCGAAGGCGTGCACCAGTTCGCGGCCAAACATAAACTCATGGAATTCCGAGCGGACGATGCCGTCGCCGTGTTCGCCGGAATGCGAGCCTTTGTAATCCCGCACCATGGCGAAGGCCGCTTCGGCGATCGCGCGCATCGCGCGCACGTCCTTGTCGAGGCGCAAATTGAGCACCGGCCGGACATGCAGGCAGCCGACCGCGGCGTGCGCGTACCAGGTGCCGCGCGTGCCGTTCCTTTCGAACACCTCGGTCAGCCGCGCCGTGTAGTCGGCGAGATGCTCGAGCGGCACGGCGCAATCCTCGACGAAGGAGATCGGCTTGCCGGCCTCCTTCATCGACATCATGATATTGAGCCCCGCGGTGCGCACTTCGGTGATGCCGGCCTGCAGCCTGGGATCGAGCACCTCGACGACACCGCCCCATTTGGCGCCGCTTTTGTCCCAGGCGATGCCGAGATCGCCAAGAAGCGCGCCGAGTTGCTTCAGCCGCCGGATATTTTCATCGTCGTCCTCGGCGAATTCGACAAACAGGATCGCTTCCGGATCGCCGCGCAGGAATGCTTCCACGGTCGGCTTGAACATCGCGATGTCGGCGGCCAAGCCGAGCATGGTGCGATCGATCAGTTCGACCGCGATCGGATTAAGCTTGACGATGTGTTGTGTCGCCAGCATCGCCTCATGGAAGCTGCCGAAGTGGCAGGCGCCCACCGCTCGGCGGCCGAGGAGCGGCGCAAGCTTGAGCTCGATGGCGGTGGAGAACGCCAGCGTGCCCTCCGAGCCGACCAGAAGATGCGCCAGATTGATGTCGTTGCGGCCGGGCACGAGCGCATCGAGATTGTAGCCGCCGACGCGCCGCTGCACCTTGGGAAATCTGCGCTCGATCTCGGACGCCTCGCGCGCGGCGATAGCGAGAAGATCGCGGACCAGCGCCTGCGGCACATTGGTTCCGCCCTCGCCGATCCGGCCGAAATGGGCCGCCGTGCCGTCGGCAAGCATGGCGTCGATCGACAGCACGTTTTCGCGCGTATTGCCGTAGCGCAGCGAGCGGGCGCCGCAGGAATTGTTGCCGACCATGCCGCCGATGGTGGCGCGCGACGCGGTTGAGATGTCGACCGGGAACCACAAGCCGGAGGATTTGAGCCGGCGATTGAGCTCGTCGAGCACGATGCCGGGCTCGACGACGCAGCGCCGGTTGGCGACGTCGAGCGTGACGATTTTGTCGAGGTGCGGCGAGCAGTCGACGATCAGCGATTTGTTGATCGTTTGCCCCGCCTGCGAGGTGCCGCCGCCGCGCGCCGTCACGGCGACGCCCTCGGCACGGCAAATCTCGATCGCGCGATTGGCTTCCTCGATCGAGCGCGGCGTCACCACGCCGAGCGGCATGATCTGATAATGCGACGCGTCGGTGGAGTAGCGCCCGCGCGAAAACGCGTCGAAACGCACCCCGCCCACTTGCGCCGCGGCGAGGCGGCGTTCGAGCCCCGGCACCAGCCGTGCTGCCACGGTCTTCTCCTCACGCCCAAAAGCGAAGCGATAACAACGACGTATAGTTTACGTCAATTGGACTTGACCAGCATGTTGCATTCGCTATTCAACGCCGCAAGCCGCGAGCGCTTTCGGACACGCGCCGCCGGGGCCAATGATGCGTCCGAAGGAGTGCCGATAATGCCGCAGAATACGTCGCGCGCCGCCGGGCGTCACTTCCTCCAGATTCCGGGACCGACGCCGCTGCCCGACCGCGTGCTCCGCGCGATGGACACGCCGATCATCGACCATCGCGGTCCGGAATTCGCCAAGCTCGCCAAGCGTTGCCTGGACGGCATCAGGACGATTTTCAAGACCGCCAACCCGGTCATCATCTACACCGCGACCGGGACCGGCGCCTGGGAAGCGGCATTGGTCAATACGCTGTCGCCCGGCGACCGGGTGCTGATGGTCGAGACCGGACAGTTCGCGACGCAATGGAAGACCATGGCGGAGAAGCTCGGCTTGAAGCCCGAGTTCATTCCCGGCGACTGGCGCACCGGCGCCGACGCGGCGAAAATCGAGGACCATCTGCGCAAGGACAAAGCGCACGCCATCAAGGCGGTCTGCGTCTTGCACAATGAGACCGCGACCGGCTGCCTGTCGCCGATCGAGCCGATCCGCAAGGCCATCGACGCGGCCGGTCATCCGGCGCTGCTGATGGTCGATACCATCTCGTCGCTGGCTTCGGCCGATTACCGCCACGACGAGTGGGGCGTCGACGTCACCGTCGGCGGCGCGCAGAAGGGCCTGATGCTGCCGCCCGGCATGTCGTTCAACGCCGTGAGCGACAAGGCGCTCGACGCGGCCAAGAGCTCGAAAATGCCGAAGTCGTTCTGGTCGTGGGAAGACATGCTGACCATGAACAAGGTCGGCTTCTTTCCCTACACGCCGGCGACGCAAATGCTGCAGGGCCTCGCGGTGTCGATCGACATGCTGCACGAAGAAGGCCTCGACAACGTGTTTGCCCGGCACAATCGCCTCGCCGAGGCGACGCGCCGTGCGGTGCGCGGCTGGGGCCTCGAAATCCTGTGCCGCGAGCCGAAATATTATTCGCCGACCATTACCGCGGTGCTGTTGCCCGACGGTCACGATGCCGACGCCTTCCGCGCGCTGGCGCTCGACACGTTCAACATTTCCTACGGCGCAAGCTTCGGCCCCTATGCCAAGAAATATTTCCGCATCGGCCATCTCGGCGACATCAACGACGGCTGGATGATGGGCGTCCTGGCGACGACCGAAATGGCACTGTCGCTCGCCGGCATCCCGCATCAAGAAAGGCGGCGTGCAGGCGGCGATGGATTACATCGTGTCGGCGCAGTCGGCCGGCACGCGGGCGGCGGCGGAGTAAGCTGCCCATAATCGCGTGGATCAGGCCGAGCCCATTCCGCCCGTTTCATGATTATGGATTCCGGACTTGCCGCCTTGCGGCAATCCGGAACGACGGACTACGACAACGGCACCGCGCCGACCTGGTCCTTGAACGCCTTGCGTTCGGAGATGGCGGCGTACCAGCGTTCGAAATTCGGCAACGGCGGCCGATCCGGCACAAGCTGCCGATAACGATAGGCCATGATGCCGACCGGAATGTCGCCGTAGGAAAAGCCGTCGCCGGAGAGATAGGCGGTTTTGCCGAGCTGCGCGTCCATCATCTGCATCGCCGCCGTGGTGTTCTTCTTTCCGGCTTCGATGGCCGCATGATCGCGCTTTTCCGGCGGCGTGCGAATCAATCCCCAAAATACCGGCGTGATCGCGGGCCCGCAGACCGAGAGCTGCCAGTCCATCCATTTTTGCGCCAGCGCGCGTGTTTTGAGATCGGCCGGCTCGAGGATGGTCGACTTATATTTGGCCGCCAGATAGCGAACGATCGAGTTCGATTCCCACAACAGAAAACCGTCTTCCTCCTGCAGCGTCGGCACCAGCCCGTTCGGGTTCATGGCCAGATAGGCCGCCTCGCGGTTTTTGCCGAATGAACCGCCGACATCGATGCGCTCATGCGGCAGCCCGATCTCGCCGACGGCCCACATCACTTTCTGCACGTTCGAGGAGGTGTTGCGGCCCCAGATTTTGATCAAGATTTCTCTCCCCATTTAAACGCGCGTCATGGCCGGACCTGTTCCGGCCATCCACGTCTTTGACCGTCGCTATCCTGTAAGACGTGGCTGCCCGGAACAAGCCCGGGCATGACGGATGAGCTATGCTTGGATCAATCGATCCGGCGGGCTTCCTCGGGCAGCATGATCGGGATGCCGTCGCGGATCGGATAAGCGAGCTTGGCGGTGCGCGAAATGAGCTCCTGCTTCTCGGCATCGTATTCGAGCGGGCATTTGGTGAGCGGGCAGACCAGGATTTCGAGAAGCTTCGGGTCGACACCCTCGGCGGGGCGGTCGGGGACGGACATGGCTTGGTGCTCCACGCGGCTTTCGCGATTATTGCAGTGGGGTTTCGCCCGGCGTGTTGCTCTTGGCAAGCTCGATCTCGGTCACCGCGACCAGGATCTCGGCGCGGGTTTTCAGATCGGGCGCCTCCAGCATGGCCTGCTTTTCGGCCGCATCGTAGGGCGACATCATCGCCAGCGCGTTCACCAAAGCTTCGTTGGGAGCGTTCTCGATGCCCTCCCAGTCGGCCTTGAGGTTATTGGCCTTGAGAAAAGACGTGAGCGCGCGCAGCAGCGCCTTGCGGTCGACTTCGTCCTCGCCCTTGCGCGCGACGAAGTCGCCGGCAAATGGCTGGTAGCTGACCCGGCACTGCCGATAGGGCGTGGGAACCGGCATTTCCTCGTCGATGCGGAAGCGCGCAATGCCGGTCAATTCGATCAGGTAACGCCCGTCGCCGCTTTCGGCAAATTGGGTGATGCGGCCGACGCAGCCGACGCGAAACAGATGCGGTTTGCTCTGGTCGGGGCCGGGATGCGACGGATCGGGCTGGATCATGCCGATGACACGATGCGTCCCCTGCAGCGCGTCGTCGATCATCGCCAGATAGCGCGGTTCGAATATGTTCAGCGGCATCTGCCCGCGCGGCAACAGCAATGCGCCCGGCAAGGGAAACACCGGGATCACCTCGGGAAGCGCCTCCGGGCCTTTGTAGGTCGCATTCATCGGCATGTCGCACTCCCGCTCCGCGACGGCACCGAGGGATTTTGCAGCACGATCTTATCCGAAAGCGGGCGGCCGCTTGTCGCGATCATGCCGTCACGCAAATAAAATCGACGATAATCTTTTACGGCCTTCGATTGTCGCCTCGTCGGCGGGACCCCAGGCATCGAAGAACTGAACGAGCTGCTTGCGGGCGCCGTCGTCGTTCCATTTGCGGTCGCTTTTGACGATGGCGATCAGGTGCTCCAGCGCGTCGCGCCGCTGGCCCTTGCCGTTGAGCGCCAAAGCGAGATCGAAACGCGCCTGATGGTCGCGCGGGTCGGCGGCGACCTTTTGTTCCAGTTCGGCAACGGGGCCGAGCGTCTTGGCCTGCTCGGCGAGGTCAAGCGCGGCCCGCGCGGCGGCCACGGCGGCGTCGCCATTCTTGGCTTCCGGCACCATCGCCAGCGTCTGCCGCGCCTGATCGAGCGCGCCGGTGGCGACATAACAGCGGGCCAGCCCGGCGAGCGCCGGGATATTGGCGCCGTCCTCGGCGAGAATCTGCGAGTACATCTCCGCCGCGGCGGCGGCATCGCCCTCGGCAAGCGCGGCGTCGGCCGCCTTCTGCAAATCCTGAGTTTCGCCGCCGATACGGTCCTTGGTCAGCCGTTCGAGGAAAGCGACAACCTGACTTTCCGGCAAAGCGCCCATGAAACCGTCGGCCGGCTGGCCATTGACGAAGGCGATGACGGCCGGGATCGACTGGATGCCCATCTGGCCGGGAATGGCCGGATGCTCGTCGATGTTCATCTTGACGAGCTTGACCTTGCCCTTGGCCGCCTTCACGGCTTTCTCCAGGACCGGGGTCAACTGCTTGCAGGGGCCGCACCACGGCGCCCAAAAGTCGACCAGCACCGGCTGGCGCTTCGATTCCTCGATAACGTCTTTGACGAAGCTCTGCGTCGTCGTGTCCTTGACGACTATGTCCGCGGTCGCGGTTGAAGCGTCTTGCAACATTGTCCTTGCCCAAGATCCGGCACAAACCCAGCCGGATACTGCCCTGTTTCCCCGCCCTAAATGGGAACAAACCGGACAAAATGCAATCGGCCGGTCTCACACGGCGGGGCCGGACACCGGTTCGATCCGCGGCGGATGACCGGTGGCGTCCAGGAATTTCAAAAGCCCCTCGCGGGAAATCGCCGTGGTTCCGGTATTCACCAGGGGGTGAAAGTTCAAAACGGGGTGCTGCATCATCGCGGCATCGAGCACCACGGCGACGCGGTGGTGCGTGTCATTGATCGCGGCGAACGGCGTCACCGAGCCCGGCTCGACGCCGAGAAGCTCCCGCATCAGTTCCGCGGAACCGAACGAGAATCGGCCGGATGCCCCCAACAGCCGGTGCAGCGCGCGCAATTCGATCGCCGCGTCTTCGCAAGCGACCACCAGATAGGGCACCCCCTTTTTGTCGCGCAGGAACAGGTTCTTGGTATGGCCGCCGGGGATGGTCCCGCGCAACTCCCGGCCCTCCTCGACCGTGAAAACGGCCGGATGTGACACGGTCTGGTGCGGAATGCCGAGGCTATCGAGATAGGCGAAAAGCTCGGCCGGAGAGGCGGACATGGCCGGTTTTTAGAGCATGATTCGGAAAAGTGGATACCGGTTTTCCGAAAAGATCATGCTCCAGGCAAAATCCTGGACCATGATCCGATTAACTTGTCGGATCATGGTCTAGGCCCGGCGTGCCGTGGTTGCAAAGCGGTAAGCTCTTTGGCATAGCTTGGCCGTAGCCGGCACCATTGAGCTCGGCTATCTTACCCTTCTCGGATGCGGGTGTAGCTCAGGGGTAGAGCACAACCTTGCCAAGGTTGGGGTCGAGGGTTCGAATCCCTTCGCCCGCTCCAATGTCTTTCCTGCCAAAATGCCGTGTCTGGAGCGCCCATCAGGGGCGCCCGGCCGACGGTTGCTTCGCGTCGGCAATGGGCGCTTGTAGCGGGACGTTTTCACCGCCCGGCCAAAACCCAAGCGCATAGAGACGCGGCCCATGGACGAGGACGAGACGGCACTGGCGGAGCAACCTTGCGGTCTGCCTCCTCGGCTCGTTCACGACCATCGTGGCGATGACGCTGCTGCTGCCGTTTCTGCCGATCTATGTCGAGCAGCTTGGCGTGTCGGATCGCGCCGCGATCGCGCAATGGTCCGGCGTCGCCTATGGCGCGACCTTCTTTGCCGCCGCGCTGGTGGCGCCGCTGTGGGGGCGGCTCGCCGACCGATACGGCCGCAAGCTGATGCTGATCCGCGCCAGCCTCGGCATGGCGGTCGCGATGTCGCTGATCGGCATGGCCCATAATGTGTGGGAACTGGTCGGGCTTCGCCTGTTCGCCGGCTTTGCCGGCGGCTACGCGTCCGGCTCGACCATCCTGGTGGCGACGCAAACGCCGAAGGCGCGCTCCGGATGGGCGCTCGGCATGCTGTCGTCGGGAATCATGGCGGGCAATCTGGTCGGCCCGCTGATCGGCGGCGCGCTGCCGCCGCTGATCGGCATTCGCGCCACCTTCTGGGCCGCCGGCGGCGTGATCTTTCTGACCTTCATCGCCACCACCATTCTCATCAAAGAGCAGAAGCGGTCGCCGCTTGCCAAGAAGAACGCGGCGGCCGCCGGCTGGTCGCAAATTCCGGACAAGCGGCCGGTCGTCGCCATGCTGACGATGGGTCTGCTGCTGATGCTCGCCAATATGTCGATCGAGCCGATCATCACGATCTATGTCGCGCAGATCGTGAAGAATGCCGCGCAGGTGACGATGGTGTCCGGCGTGGTCATGTCGGCGGCGGCGCTCGGCAGCATCCTGTCGGCGTCGCGGCTGGGCAAGCTCGCCGACCGTGTCGGGCATTGGCGCGTTCTCATCGCCGCGCTCGCGGTCTCGGCACTGCTGCTGATTCCGCAGGCCTTCGTCACCGCGGGCTGGCAGCTCGTCGGCCTGCGCTTTCTGATGGGGCTTTCGCTCGGCGGCTTATTGCCGTGCGTCACCAGCATCATTCGCCACAACGTGCCGGACGTGCTCACCGGCCGCGTGCTCGGCTATTCGACGTCGTCGCAATATGTCGGCCAGGTCGTCGGCCCGCTGCTCGGCGGCTTTGTCGGCGGCCATATCGGCATGCGCGCGGTGTTTCTCGGCACGTCGCTGTTGATGGGGCTGGGCGCGGTTTACGCGGCGGCGGCAAGACCTGACAAGACCTGATAAGACCATCGCCTCGCAGTGACACCCATCGTCGCGTCGGAACCGCCGGGAATGCCGTCCACAGAGAGTAACCTTCCATCCACGCGCGAGCGGGTGACTCGCATTGGCGCTGTTGTGGCTCTGCGGCGCGTGCCTGCGTCTCACCGTGCTCGCGGTGCCGCCCGTCGTTCCGCTGCTGCACGCCGATCTGCATCTGACCGAGACCGGCATCGGCTGGCTGTCGAGCCTGCCGCCGATGCTGTTTGCGATTGCGGCGGTGCCTGGCGCGCGTGCTGATCGCCCGCTTCGGCCTCATTCCGGCGCTGATCGTCGGCCTGCTGCTCAATGCGCTCGGCTCGGCCGCGCGCGCGCTGTTCGCCGAGCCGGCGATGCTCTATGCGTCGACGATCGTGATGGCGGCCGGCGTATCGATCATGCAGCCGTCGCTGCCGCCGCTGGTGCGCAACTGGTTTCCGCAGCGCATCGGCTTTGCCACCGCGGTCTATACGACCGGCCTGCTGATCGGCGAAATTCTCGCCGCCGCGCTCACCATTCCTCTTATCCTGCCGCTGACAAATAACAGCTGGCGGCTGAACTTCGTCTTCTGGTCGATCCCGGTGCTCGTCACCGCACTGCTGGTCGCGCTCTACGCACCGCGGCTCGGCGGCGCCAAGTTGGGAAGCAAAACGGCGGCACCGTCGGCGGGCCGCCGCTGGTGGCCCGATTGGCGGCGTCCGCTGATCTGGAAGCTCGGCCTCATTCTCGGCAGCGTCAACGCCACCTATTTTGTGACCAACGCCTTCCTGCCCGATTACATGACCGCCGACGGCCGTCCCGATCTGATCAGCACGGCGCTGACCGCGATCAATGTCGGCCAGCTGCCGGCCGCGTTTTTGATGCTCGGCATTGCCGGACGGCTGGTGACGCGGCCCGCGGCCTATGTCGCGACCGGATCGCTGGCGCTGGTTTGCCTGATCGGAATGCTGACGATGCACGGCGGCTGGATCGTATTTTGGGTCGCCATCCTCGGCTTCACCGGCGCGGTGACGCTGATCCTGGCGCTGGCGCTGCCGTCGGTGCTCAGCGCGCCCGACGACGTGCACCGCACCTCCGCCGGGATGTTCACCATCAGCTACAGTGTCGCGATGCTGCTCTCGATCCTGGGCGGATGGCTGTGGGATTTCACACACTCGCCGATCGCGGGCTTTGCGCCGGTGGCGGTGTGCGCGCTCATCGTCATTGCGCTGGCGGGCACGGTGCGCCAAGCCGATCCGCAATTCCGGAACAAATAAGATTTCGGGACAGCTGAGAAGTATTGCGCTGCAAAAAAAGTTTCAAATCCACATACGATCGCCGTTAAAAACACTATCTTAAGTCGAACATCGGACACTCCGCCACTGGGGAGCACCCCTGCAACGCCGCTGGGGAAATCGCGTGAGAGTGCCATGCCGACAGACGATGCCGCTGTCTCGTTGGAACCCGCAACGCCGCCGGCGCGACCGAAGAAGCGCTGGTCGACCCCGACGATGATCAGGTCCGAGATCGAAGAAACCGAAAAGCTCATGCACGTTACCGAGATTACGCTCCTTCCCACCGGACCATCGTGACGCAAGCTAAAGCGCGCTGGATCACGGCCTCTGTCGAATCATGATCCGAGAGTTCGGGGCGTGTTTTCCGCGCAAAAGAGTGCTCGCGGATCAAGAACCGACAGCGGACATCACCGGATCGTGCCCTATCGATTGCTTTGCCAGAACCAGTTCAGGTAGCGGGCGACGACGAACCCGTGAACTGCCAGCTGAGTTTCCTGCTCCCAGCCTGAATTATGCTGGTCCGGCCCGCGCGCGGCCAAAAGCGCGCGTATCTTATTGAAATCCACATAGCGTCCGAGCTTCTTCGACTTTTCCATCTCGGATATTTCAGCAAGCAATTGCGGTTCGACCGATTTTACCATGCGCATGAAGTCCGGAATCTCATCGTCATTCTGGCGTCCCCGGGTCTGGAATTCGCGCGGGTAAACGTCGTGCAGAGCCGTACAAGCGAGATAGCGGTTGCGACCGTTCTTTACATAGAGGTCTTGCGGAACCGCGAGCGCAAGTTCGACGACCCGCTTGTCGTGAAACGGCCGAGTGACCTCCAAACCCAGCGATGCGGCAGTGACGGCCAGTCCGGGCGACGGGGCGCCCATGACCATTGCGATCGTCTTGGCAATCCGGCCGCGCATATCGATCCTGGAACGGACGCCGCTCCCCGCCCGTTCGCTGCCAAGTGCATGCGCGGCGACGAGCCGTTCGCCAAAGGCGTCGTTGATGGGTTGATCTCGCCAGACCGGCGCCGCCCCGCGTTTTAGCCATTGCCGGAGCCGCCTCGCCCAGGCCGGCATCAGAATGCCGGCAATGTCGTGCCTGAGCGTTTTCGGCAGAGAATGACCCGAAAGTCGCAAATACGCCCGCAGCTCTGTCACGAACCGGCCGAACTTGAAGGTCGCGAGAAGTCGCGCCAACGCTGCGTCGCCGCGCGGATGCAAAGTATAATCGCCACCATGGCCGTCCAAAACGACTTGCGCGCCGTCACGCGCCAAAGACGACAAAAGTTCGCTGGTGACAAAGTGATAGGAGCCACTGGGAAGTTCGCTCTTGAGAAACGCCGCGTCCAAACCGCTCAGGATATTCTTTCCCTCGCGCGTCACGTAACGCACACTGACGTGCTGCATATCGCGGGCGCACATTTCCACCCAGGGTCGGGCGTGACGAATGGTACCTTGATAGTCCGCCGGCATGACCGAGGCCGCCGCTATGAGCTTGCGTCCCGATGGAGCAAGAACGGGACCCGCCAGGCCGGCAATAGCAGCGCTGTCATAGCCGCCGCTGAAGATGATCCCCGGCGGCCTGACGGCGCGCCTGATCCGGCAAGCGACTGCTTCACCCAGAACGCGCCGGTAAGCTTCGATGTAATAAGCCTCGCTGCGGCCTTGGTGACTCGGATCGGGGTTAAGCTGCCAATAGCGGCGCCGTTCCGCGCTTCCACCCAATCCAATAGTCATGACCGTCGCGCTGGTCAGACCGTAAATGTTCTCGAATGGCGTCGCACCTTGAGCCGGCGCATGATCGCGAAGCAGCAGCCGGCCGATCTGAAGTTCCGATAGGCCGCGCGGCACGTCCGGATAACCGAACAAGGCCTTGATCTCGGTCGCGAACGCCAGAAAATCGTCGGCCCGGTAATAATGGACATAGCGCTGGCCGATATGATCGCGGCCAAGGACGAGATTGCGCAAGCCGGCGTCCCAGATCGCGAAAGCAAAATCGCCGAGCAGATGCTCCGCGCAATTGCTTCCCCATCGCCGGTAGGCCGACAGCAACAATGCGCTGTCCGGCAACACTGCAAGTTGTTCATCATCGACGCCGAGCGCCTCGGCCAGCTCTTCGCGGTTGTCGAGCCGGAGGTCGGCAGCCAGCGTGAGAGATTCGTCGGATAACGGCTGGGCTTCGAATTGGTCCTCGCGGTTGACCCGCATCAGGCAGTGACCGATAGCCACCGGGCCATCGATGACGAACCGGCGCCCGTGCGGTCCACGGTGGGCGAGCGCACTGCTCATTCGCTCCATGTCCCGGGAGGTAACGTCCGCGCCATCGAAACGCAGGATGCCGAAGATCGCGCTCATGCCGTGCCGCGGCCAAGGGGATTTCCCGCACCCGGCCGGCCTTTTCCCTGACATGAGAATCGAGGAAAGCAGAAAAGGTTCCGCGCCGCGTCAGTATCCCGCCGCCAAGCCGACCGGGGTTCGCGGATCGGCAACGCCGACGAATCCCTCGGGCGTCGCCATGATCAATTCGGCCGAGGTAAAAGGCCGCTGCGGGACGACCTTGTCGCCGCGGGCTTGCAACGCGGCAATCACATCGCCGGGCACGCCAGGCTCGGCGAACACCTGGTCCGGCAGCCATTGATTATGCACCCGCGGAGCGGCGACCGCCTTGGCAAGGCTCATCCCGCGATCGATCACGTTGACGATCACCTGCAGCACGGTGGTGGTGATGCGGCTGCCGCCCGGCGATCCGGTGACCAGGAACGGCTTGCCGTCTTTCAGGACAATCGTCGGCGTCATCGACGACAGCGGCCGCTTGCCCGGCCCCGGTTCGTTGGCCTCGAAGCCAACCAGACCATAGGCGTTCGGCGCATCCGGCTTGGCGGCAAAATCGTCAAGCTCGTTGTTAAGAAGGACACCCGTGCCGCCGGCGACGAGCCCGACCCCATAGGCGAAATTGAGCGTGTAGGTATTGGAGACCGCATTGCCGAACCGATCGACGATGGAAAAATGCGTGGTGTTGTGGCCTTCGGGATCGCTGCCGGCGCCGGCGCGAATGGCGCTGGCCGGCGTCGCGCGTGCCGGATCGATGGTGGCGCGCCAGCGCGCCGCGTAGTCCTTGGAAATGAGCCGTGCCACCGGGTTTTGCACCCGGTCGGGATCGCCGAGAAACAAGGCGCGGTCGGCATACGCGCGCTTCATCGCCTCGATCAGCAAATAATCCGTCTGCACGTCGTCGTCGCGGGCGAGGTCGTAGCCTTCCAGAATATTGAGCATCTCGATCAGTTCGACGCCGCCCGAAGATGGCGGCGGCATCGAAATCACGTCATAGCCGCGGTAGCTGCCGCGCACCGGCTTGCGCTCGATGGCGCGGTAATTCTTCAAATCGTCGGCGGTCATCACGCCGCCCGCAGCCTGCACGGCGGCGGCGAGCTTTTGCGCGATCGGTCCGTCGTAGAAGGCATCCGGACCGTCGCGGGCGATCGCCGCGAGCGTGTCGGCGAGATCGTTTTGCACCAGGCGGTCCCCGGCCGAGAGGACGCTGCCGTCTGCTTTCAGAAATATCTTCGCCGACGACGGCCAGCGTGCGAGCCGCGCCAGGATATTGGATGGGCCTTCGGTGATATCTTCGCTCAGCGTGACGCCATCGCGCGCCATGGCGATCGCGGGCGCTATCAGATCGGCCAGCGTGAACCGCCCGGAGCCGTATTTACGCTCGGCCAGCGCCAGACCGGCGACGGTGCCGGGTACGCCGATGGCGAGCGCCGAGTCCCGTGACTTCTGCGGATCGGCATTGCCGCCGGCATCGAGGAAGCTGCGGGCGTTGATCGCCGCCGGCGCCGTCTCGCGATAATCGATGGCGGCATTGTCGCCGTCGGCCAGGTGGATCACCATGAAGCCGCCGCCGCCGATATTGCCGGCGCGGGGATAGCTGACGGCGAGCGCAAAGCCCACCGCGACCGCGGCATCCACCGCATTGCCGCCCTTTTGCAGAATATCGACGCCGATGCGCGCGGCGGGCGCGTCCTGTGTCACCACCATGCCGTTCTCGGCAATGACTCCGGCACCGGCGGTCGGCGCGACAACGGGATTGCGGTCGTCGGCGCCGGCGGCCAGCGAACCCGCGAGCGTACCGATCAGCGCGGCGCATGCGAAGCGGCCGATCCTGCCAATGCGAATGTTCAGCATCGCTGAGACGACCGTCGGTCCATCACAGCATCGACGGCAAAACGCGATCCGGCGGGCGATGGCCGTCGAGGAAAGTCTTGATGTTGATAATGACTTTCTCGCCCATATCGATGCGGCCTTCGAGCGTAGCCGATGCCAGATGCGGCAGCAGCACGACTTTGCCGGCGCGAGCCAGCTTCAAAAGCTTGGGATTGACCGCCGGCTCATGTTCGAACACGTCCAGACCGGCGGCCGCGATATCGCCCGCCTCGATCAGCCGGGCCAGCGCATTCTCGTCGATCACCTCGCCGCGCGCGGTATTGACGATGTAGGCCTCGGGACGAATGAGCTTGAGCCGGCGGGCCGACAGCAAGTGATAGGTCGCCGGCGTATGCGGGCAGTTGATCGAAATGATATCCATGCGGGCGAGCATCTGATCGAGACTCTCCCAATAGGTCGCGTGCAGTTCTTCCTCGATCTGCGGCGTGACGCGGCGGCGGTCGTGGTAGTGGATTTTCAGCCCGAAGGCGTGGGCGCGGCGCGCCACCGCCTGGCCGATCCGGCCGAGGCCGACAATGCCGAGGCGCTTGCCGCCGATGCGGTGACCGAGCATCCAGGTCGGGCTCCAGCCGTTCCACTCCCGGTCGCCGGTCAGCACCTGCGCGCCCTCGGCGAGCCGCCGCGGCACCGCGAGGATCAGCGCCATCGTCATGTCGGCGGTGTCTTCGGTCAGCACGCCCGGCGTATTGGTTACGGTGATCCCGCGCTGCACGGCCGTCGCGACGTCGATATTGTCGACGCCGTTGCCGAAATTGGCGATGAGCTTCAGCCGGTCGCCGGATTGGCTCAACACCGATTTGTCGATGTGGTCGGTCACCGTCGGGACGAGAACATCGGCGGCCTTCACCGCTTCGATGAGTTGCGCCTGGGTCATGGGCTTGTCGTCGGCATTGAGGCGGGCGTCGAATAATTCGCGCATGCGCATTTCGACGCCGTCCGGCAGCCGGCGGGTGACCACGACCAGCGGCTTTTTGCCCGTCGCCATGCGCAGCCTTCTGTGGCGTTTCGCGAAAATCCGATTGCAGCAATTCAGCCTGAAATTTCAGCCTGTTGCAACGTCCGTTTGCCGCATTCGCCGTTCAGGTCTCCTTAACCCCGCTCGCCGACACTCGCGGCGCAACGCGGCCCACTGAAATCTCTCTAGCAGATGGCCGCGCGGTCAAAAAGGGATGCCGGCGCGCGAATCTCTTTTCGCGTCGGCCAATGGGTTCGGGTCTGTCGCGGATGATCGTCGGAAAACCGTTCCTTGGGATGGCGGTCCTGGCTGCTGCTGATCAGCACGCGGAGCTCTGGCAAACGCGGCGGATACCCCACCGAGCGGGCTGCCGGTGCCACGCTTCGTCAGCGTCAAGGCGGATCGGGTCGCGGTTCGCGACGGACCGGACAAAGACCACGATATCTCCTGGATCTATACCCGCGTGGGCTGGCCGGTCGAAATCACGGCCGAGTTCGAAGACTGGCGCCGCATCCGCGATTCCGACGGTTCGCAGGGCTGGGTCTATCACTCGCTGCTGTCGGGCAAGCGCATGGCCGCCGTGCAGCTCAAAACGAAAACCGATCTGGCGCCGCTCTATGAAAGGCCGGACGCAGCGAGCGGGGTTGTCGCGCGGCTGCAAGTCGGCGTCCTCGGCACCGTCAAGGCGTGCAATGGCACATGGTGCGAGATCAGCGGCAAGGGCTTTGAAGGCTGGATCCAGCAGATCGACCTGTGGGGCGTCTATCCGGACGAAAAGATCGATTAACCGCGGCTGACGATTCTGCCGGCGCATTGACCCATATCAATGCATGGAGGCGCCGGGCTTTCCAAAAATCGATTTCATTGATGCGGTTCATGCGCCCCAGGAGCGCACAGGAATGCTTTCACCCTATCGCTCGCCGAGCTTCGTGGAACTTTACACCCCGAAGCTGCATACGGTTCTCAGCGAGCACTACGGATTTAAGGATCTTCGGGCCGATATCCTTGCCGGGCTGACGGTCGCGATCGTCGCGCTGCCGCTGTCCATGGCGATCGCGATCGCTTCGGGCGTGTCGCCCGAGCGGGGGCTTTACACCTCCATCTTCGGCGGCTTTCTGGTGTCGGCGCTGGGCGGCAGCCGATTTCAGATCGGCGGCCCGGCCGGCGCATTCATCGTTCTGGTCGCCGCTACCGTCGCCCGCCACGGTGTCGATGGGCTGATCCTGGCCACCATCATGTCGGGCGCGATGATGATGGCGATCGGATTTCTTCGGCTTGGAACCTATATCAAGTACATCCCCTATCCGGTCACTGTTGGTTTCACCTCGGGCATCGCCGTCATCATTTTCTCCGGAGAGCTGGCGGACCTGTTCGGCCTGACTTTGAGCGGCAAGGAGCCCGGACCGATCGTTCCCAAGCTTGTGGCGCTGTATGCCGCCGCGCCGACCGTCAATGGCGCCGCCGTCGCCATCGCGGCGCTTGCCGTCGCCACCATCGTCGCCACGCGGCGCTGGCGGCCGCATTGGCCGAGCTACCTGATTGCGGTCGGGGTCGCGAGTCTGGCCGGCTTTGCCTTTCACCTTCACGTCGAAACCATCGGCAGCCGTTTTGGCGGAATTCCCAGCACGCTGCCGATGCCGCATCTGCCGGCCTGGTCGCTGCAGAAAATGACCGAAATGCTGCCGGCCGCGCTGTCTTTCACTCTCCTCGGCAGCATCGAGAGCCTGCTCTCGGCGGTTGTCGCCGACAGCATGACCGGCCGCCGTCACCGTTCGAACGCCGAACTGGTGGCACAGGGTGTCGCCAATATTGCCTCCGGGCTGTTCGGCGGCATCTGCGTCACCGGCACCATTGCGCGCACGGCGACGAACGTTCGGGCGGGCGCCCGGGGACCTATTTCGGGCATGGCGCACGCCTTGTTCCTGCTGCTCTTCATTGTCGTGGCGGCCCCGCTTGCAGCCTACATCCCGCTCGCGGCGCTCGCGGCGGTGCTGGCTGCCGTCGCCTGGAACATGGCGGAAAAGCATCAGTTCGCGACACTGCTCCGCGCCTCGCGCGGCGATGCCGTGATCCTGCTGGTGACATTCCTCCTGGTCGTGTTCCGCGATCTGACCGAAGGCATCCTGGCGGGGTTCGGGCTCGGTACGCTCTTGTTCATGCACCGCATGGCGCAAGCGGTCGAAGTCGAGGGCGGCAGGCCGATCAGCGACGAAGACGTGGCGGACTCGGCCATTGGGCACAATCCCTATGACACGACAGTGGCGACCGATCCCGACATCATCGTCTATCGGATATCCGGCGCGTTCTTCTTTGGCGCCGCCGCGTCGGTCGCGGCCGCGCTCGATCGCATCGGCGAACACCCCAAGGCCTATGTGATCGATTTTTCGGCGGTCTCGGTGATCGATTCGACGGCCGCGGCGACGATTGAGGGGTTCGCCCGCAAGGCGCGCCGTCATCACGCGCTGGTTTATATCGCCGGCGCCTTGCCCGCGGTGCGGCGCGCGCTGCTGACGCATGGCGTGCGGCGGCCGGAGGTGCGTTTCGCGGCCAATGTCGACGAGGCAAGGGCTGCGGCGCGCGCGGACATGCAAAGCGACGACGCTCGCAAGCGCACGGAAGCGACCGCTCTAATTTAATTGATCAGGCTTTGCGCCGCAGCCGCACGACCACGTCGATGCGGGCGATCTCGTAGCCTTCGGGCGCAACCGGCGCCTTGCCGACCACGACATCGGTCGACGGGATGTCCATAAGATCGTTGTTGTCTTCGATGAAGAAATGGTGGTGTTCGCTGTTATTGGTATCGAAATAAGCTTTCGATCCGTCCACGGCGACCTGGCGCAACAAGCCGACCTCGGTGAACTGGTGCAGTGTGTTGTAGACGGTGGCGAGCGACACCGGCACCTTGGCCCGCGTCGCCTCCTCGTAGAGCATTTCCGCGGTCACATGGCGGTCGCCTTTGGCGAACAAAATCCACCCGAGCGCCATGCGCTGCCGGGTCGGACGCAGGCCGACATCGCGCAGCTTGCTCTTGACGTCATGCCAAGGGCAACCGGTCAGATCGGCACGCGCCGGCTCCGTTTGCCCGGCGAGGCCGGGCGCGAATGTGAATGAACTCGACTGCGACATAGAGGCACCAAGCGGCGGGTGAGGCCGGAAATATCGTTGCACTTGAAATTACTATACGCCACCCCGGGTGCCTGCCGCAACACCCCCTGCGGCCGCACGTGGACCGATTTTTCCCACAATCGGCCGGCCCACGGGGGATGCGCTTTGCCGCATTGCCCCAATATGTTAGGGATTAAACGATCGGCCGGAAACGGCGGAAGTTGGAATGAACATGCAGGAGCGCCGTTCGAACTTCGGGTACGAGGACCTTCTGGCCTGCGGACGGGGCGAGCTGTTCGGCGAGGGGCCGCAACTGCCGCTGCCGCCGATGCTGATGTTCGACCGCATTTCCGAGATCGCGGAAGTGGGCGGCGAATACGGCAAGGGCCTGGTTCGCGCGGTGCTCGAACTCAAGCCCGACCTCTGGTTCTTTCCCTGTCATTTCAAGGGCGATCCGGTCATGCCCGGCTGCCTCGGCCTCGATGCGCTATGGCAGATGCTCGGCTTCTTCCTCGGCTGGCTCGGCTCGCCGGGCAAGGGCCGCGCGCTGGGCATGGGCGAAATCAAGTTTTCCGGCCAGGTGCTGCCGACGATGAAGAACATCGTCTACGGCATCGACATCAAGCGCGTGATGCGCTCGAAGCTGGTTCTCGGCATCGCCGATGGCTGGCTCTCGGCGGATGGCTCGATCATCTATCGTGCGCTCGACCTCAAAGTCGGCCTGTTCCGCGACCCAGAGCCGCAACCGAACGGCGCCTAGAGCCAGATCCCGAAAAGTGGCTACTGGCTTTCGGAAAAGATCATGCTCCAGCAGAATTTTTAGACGACCGGACGAGGCAAAACATGAAACGCGTGGTCGTCACCGGGATGGGCATCGTCTCGTCCATCGGCAACAACACGCAGGAAGTGCTGGCTTCGCTGCGCGAAGCGAAATCGGGCATCGTGCGCGCCGACAAATATGCCGAGCTCGGTTTCCGCTGCCAGGTGCACGGCGCGCCGACGCTCGATCCGAGCGAGTCCGTCGACCGCCGCGCCATGCGCTTTCTCGGCGGCGGCGCGGCCTGGAATCACGTCGCCATGGAGCAGGCGATCCGCGACGCCGGCCTCGACGACGACCGAGGTGTCCAACGAGCGCACCGGCATCATCATGGGCTCGGGCGGCCCGTCGACACGGACCATTGTCGAAAGCGCCGACATCACGCGCAGCAAGGGGCCCAAGCGCGTCGGCCCGTTCGCGGTGCCGAAAGCCATGTCGTCGACCGCCTCGGCGACGCTTGCCACCTGGTTCAAGATCAAGGGCGTCAACTACTCGATTTCGTCGGCCTGCGCGACGTCGAACCATTGCATCGGCAATGCCTACGAGACCATCCAGGTCGGCAAGCAGGACATGATCTTCGCCGGCGGCTGCGAGGAGCTGGATTGGACGCTGTCGGTGCTGTTCGACGCCATGGGCGCGATGTCGTCGAGTTTCAATCAGACGCCCGACAAAGCCTCGCGCGCCTATGACGCGGACCGCGACGGTTTCGTCATCGCCGGCGGCGCCGGCGTGCTGGTGCTGGAAGAGCTCGACCACGCCAAGGCGCGCGGCGCCAAGATTTATGCCGAGGTCGCCGGCTATGGCGCGACCTCCGACGGCGCCGACATGGTGGCGCCGTCCGGAGAAGGCGCGATGCGCTGCATGAAGATGGCGCTGGCGACGGTTGCGCCGCCGGTCGACTACATCAATCCGCACGCCACTTCGACGCCGATCGGGGACTTGAAGGAAATCGAGGCGATCCGCGACGTCTTCGGCGCCAAATGTCCGCCGATCTCGGCGACCAAATCGCTGACCGGCCATTCGCTCGGCGCCGCCGGCGCGCAGGAGGCGATCTATTCGCTGCTGATGATGAATTCGGGCTTCATCTGCGAGAGCGCCAATATCGAGACGCTCGATCCGGCCTTTGCCGACATGCCGATCGTGCGCGAGCGCCAGGACAATGTGAAGCTCGGCTGCGTGCTGTCGAACTCTTTCGGCTTTCGGCGGCACCAACGCCTCCGTCGTGCTTCAAGCATCCGGACGCCTGACGCATGGCGGGGCTGATGCACGGCAAGCGCGGCCTGATCATGGGGGTCGCCAACGATCACTCGATTGCCTGGGGCATCGCGCGCACGCTCGCCGCGCACGACGCCAAGCTTGCTTTCACCTATCAGGGCGACGCGCTCGGCAAGCGCGTCAAGCCGCTGGCGGCCTCGGTCGGCGCCGATCTGGTTCTGCCGTGCGACGTCGAGGATATCGCCTCGCTCGATGCCGTATTCGCCGAGCTCGGCCGCATGTGGGGCACGCTCGATTTTCTGGTCCACGCCATCGCTTTTTCCGACAAGAGCGCAACTGACCGGCCGCTATGCCGACACCACGCGCGAGAATTTCGTGCGCACCATGCTGATCTCGTGCTTTTCCTTCACCGAAACCGCCAAGCGCGCGGCCGCGATGATGCCGGACGGCGGCGCCATGCTGACGCTCACCTATAACGGCGGCGTGCGGGCGATGCCGAACTACAACGCCATGGGCGTCGCCAAGGCGGCGCTCGAAGCCTCGGTGCGCTATCTCGCGGTCGATTTCGGCGGCAAGCCGCATCCGCGTCAACGCCATCTCGGCCGGCCCGATCCGCACGCTGGCCGGCGCCGGCATCGGCGACGCGCGCGCGATGTTTGCGTTTCAGCAGCGGCACTCGCCCTTGCGTCGCGGCGTGACGCTCGACGAACTTGGCGGCGCCGGGCTTTATCTGCTGTCGGATCTCTCGACCGGCGTCACCGGCGAAATCCACTTCGTCGATTCCGGCTACAATGTCATCGCCATGCCGCACCCCGACGCATTGCGCGCCGATCACAACGCAGCGGCCGACGACGCGGAGCGATAATCCGACAACCGTTCGTCCCCGCACTGGCGGGGACCCAGCGATCAACTCGCGTCACGCTTCCGCGGGAATGAGCGGGAATATTGCGATTACAGCTTCGCCAGATGCGGCATGACTTCGTCGCGGAACAATTCAAGCGACCGCATCGCGTCGGTGAACGCCATATCGCCAAGGAAGAGGTAGGTCAGCAGGTAATTGATGCCCAATTCCTTGACCTGCTTCTCGATCTCGGCGCGCACGGTCTGCGGCGAGCCGGCGATGGCGGTGCCGTCGGCGAGACATGCCTCGAAATCCGCTCCCCGCTCCACATTCAGGCGGCTCGTCAATCCGGTCTGGCCGTGCTTGTTGCGCAGCCAGTTGATGTGATCGAGGTGCCGATCCATGGCCGGCTTGCCGAAGCGATGCGCCTCGGCGTCGGTATCGGCGACGAAAATGTGCCGCTGCACGCCGATCACCGCGCCGCCCGGAAATTCCGGCTTCGGCTGCACCGGCGCTCCGCGTTTTGCCAGCGCCTTCTTGTAGGCGGCGATATTGGTCTTGGCGAACGGCGTCGGTCCAAGCGTGACGTAATGCAGGCCCTGCTCGCCGGCCCAAGCCGAGCCGGTCTCGTTCGATGAGGCGTACCAGAACGGCGGATGCGGCTGTTGCAAAGGACGCAGCGCGATCGGCACGTTCTCGTAGGTGTAATGGTCGCCTTTGTAGCTGAGCGAATCGGTCGTCAGGGCGGCGCCGAGGCAGTCGAACGCATCGAAGAAGATTTCGCGCGACTGGTCGTGGTCGACCTTGTGATATTTCAGTTCGTAGGGCGACACGCCGCGGCCGACGCCGGCGTCGAGCCGGCCGTGACTCAAATGATCGAGCATGCAGATTTCTTCGGCAAGCCGCAGCGGCGAATAAAGCGTCAACAGATAAACCAGCGGACCGAGCCGGATGCGCTTGGTGGCCTGCGCCAACGCGCCGAGATAGACGCCGGGCACCGGCACCATGTTCAGCGGCGTGGCGTGGTGCTCGGCGATTTGCAGGCAATAGATGCCGGCCGCATCGGCGGCTTGCGCGAAGCGCAACCGCTCGTCGAACAGTTGCGTCAGCGGCCGATCGCCGTATTCGACGTGGTCGAAAAGTCCGATTTTCATGTTTCCCCTGCGGCTATCTTGATCCGCGCTTGCGCGGATTTTTTGTGACCAGCCCGATCTTCGCGGCCCATCTTGGCGCAATCGTCGTCGGTCTTCAGCCCCGCGGCGTGGATGCCGTGGATCGGCCAGTTCCTCGTCGCAATCCTCGGTATCGCCGGTCACGCCGACGGCGCCGATGACTTCGCCGTCATCGTCGCGGATCAGCATGCCGCCGCCTTCGGGAAAAATCTGCTCGCCGCTCGCGGCGATCAGATAGCGCATGAAGATCGGCTTCTCGACTGCGCCCGCTCGCGCACCAGTTTCGAGCTGCGGCCGAGCGACAAGGCCGCATAGGCTTTGCCGAAGGCCATTTCGAAACGGATCATCGAGGAGCCGTCTTCCTTCTTGAACGCCTTCACCTTGCAGCCCGGCTCGACCACGATGACGCTCAATCGGCCGGCAATTGAGCGCCGCGCCGCGCTCGATCGCGGCATCGATGATGCGCTCGGCCTGCGCCAGCGAAATGGTGCGTCACAACCGCCCTCCCTCGTCTTCGATCTGCGCTCCTTGTGCCATCTTCCATCGTTTTCGGACCACCCGCACGCGCTGCATAACTTGGCCTCTTGCCTCGGATCGGCGGAGCGCGCCACATGTGGCCGCGATGCCGGGCCTCCCCGCCCATAGCTGTCGATCGGCTCGTCAAAATCTACAAAACCATCCCGGCGGTCGACGGCATTTCGTTCACGCTGGCGCCGGGCTCCATCACGGGGCTGCTCGGCGGCAACGGCGCCGGCAAGACCACGACCATCGCCACCATCATGGGCCTGATCACGCCGACCTCCGGGCCGCGTCACGGTGCTTGGCGCGGAAATGCCGAGACAGCGCTATCGCGTGCTGCACCGCATGAATTTCGAAAGCCCCTATGTCGAAGTGCCGATGCGGCTGACCGTGCGGCAGAATCTGACCGTGTTCGGCATGCTCTACGGCGTCGCGGACCTGCGCGAGCGGATCGCCGAACTTGGCCGGCAGCTCGATCTCACCGATCTGCTCGACCGGCCCGACCGGCCGGCTTTCCGCCGGACAGAAGACCCGGGTTTCGCTGGCCAAGGCGCTGATCAACAATCCGGACGTGCTGCTGCTCGACGAGCCGACCGCCTCGCTCGATCCCGACACCGCCGATTGGGTGCGCGCGCATCTCGCACGCTATTGCCGCGAGCGGCAAGCCACGGTGCTGCTCGCCTCGCACAACATGGCCGAGGTCGAGCGGCTGTGCGAGCGCGTCATCATCATGAAGCGCGGCCGTATCGAGGATGACGACACCCCGGCGAAGCTGTTGGCGCGCTACGGCCGGCGCACGCTGGAAGAAGTCTTTCTCGACGTGGCGCGCGGCAGTCGCGAGCGAGGCGCGCGCAATGAGCGGCCCGCGCCGAGAGCGCCTACTCGCCGTTTCGGCCGCAGCGCGATCGGCGCGATGATGCTGCGCTACTGGTACCTGCTGCGCTCGTCGTGGCCGCGGCTGCTCGACCTCGTCTATTGGCCGACGGTGCAAATGGTCACCTGGGGCTTCCTGCAATATTACATCACCAGCAATGCGGGCTTCTTCGCCCGCGCCGGCGGCACCTTCATCGGCGCGGTGCTGTTGTGGGACATCCTGTTTCGCGGCCAGCTTGGCTTTTCGATCTCGTTCCTTGAAGAGATGTGGTCGCGCAATATCGGCAACCTGATGATGAGCCCGCTGCGGCCGATCGAGTTCATCACCGCCTTGATGGTGATGAGCGTGGTGCGGCTGTCGATCGGCGCCGTGCCGGTAACGTTTCCTCGCCATCGGCTTCTTCGGCTTCAATCTGTACGGACTGGGATTCGCGCTGGTCGCGTTCTTCTTCAATCTGATGCTGACGAGCTGGGCGATCGGTATCTTCGTCTCCGGCCTGATCCTGCGCAACGGCATGGGCGCGGAGAATCTCGCCTGGTCGATCATGTTTCTGTTCATGCCGCTCACTTGCGTTTACTACCCGGTCACGACGCTGCCGGTGTGGCTGCAGCCGGTGGCATGGGCATTACCGCCTACTTATGTGTTCGAGGGCATGCGCGCAGCTTCTGATCCATCACAATGTTTCGCGGCGACCTGATGCTCGACGCGCTGGCGCTCAATGTCGTGCTGTTTGCCGCCGGCGTGTTCGGCTTTCTCAAGCTCTTGCAAAGCGCGCGCCGCCACGGCTCGCTGATGCAGACCGGCGAATAGAGTTCGATCGTCGATCCCGTGACGAATGGTCGCCATGTGCGCTGCGAATAGCATCGCGAAACGTTGACCCTCTCCATGATACGTGGAAGCATCCGGTCGAATCGCAGGAAAATCGAAACAAATTGCATTTATGTTGGTAGTATGACATATCCAAAAGCTCGATGCTGCACTGCAGCAAGAAGCCGGGCAAGGTTCATCCATGGCCATTGGAGAGTTCGGCGGCGCGCCTGCGGTGCCCGGCGACAACGGCATTCTTGCTGTCGACGCCGCTCTACTGGTTTTACGAGATGAGTCATGCGGCGCTCAATCCGTCGCGGGCGTGGGCCGACGCCACGCGGCTGTTTTTCAAAAATCCGGTCAATCCGCTGTCGTTCACCACCTACGGCAAATCGGTCGCCGCGGCTTGCGAATTATTCGAGCGCTCGACGCGCCGTTACGGCCGCCCGGAATGGCGCATCGATTCGACGCTGGTCGGCGGCGAGCGCGTGCCGATCCACATTTCCACCGTCTGGGAACGGCCGTTCTGCAAGCTCATCCATTTCGAACGCGTGTTCGAGCAGCCGCCGAAGCGGCCGCAGCCGCGGCTTCTGATCGTCGCGCCGATGTCGGGCCACTATGCATCGCTGTTGCGCGGCACCGTCGAGGCGTTTCTGCCCAACCACGACGTCTACGTCACCGACTGGGTCGATGCGCGCATGGTGCCGCTGTCGGAGGGACGCTTCGATCTCGACGACTACATCGATTACGTGATTTCGATCCTGCATGCGCTCGGCGGCGACACGTCAGCATCGTCGCGGTATGTCAGCCGTCGGTGCCGGTCATCGCCGCAGTCGCGCTCATGGAGGCCGATGACGATCCCTATGTGCCGACATGCGATGGTGCTGATGGGAGGACCGATCGACACGCGGGTCAATCCGACCGCCGTGAACAACCTTGCCGCAGAAGCGCGGCATCGATTGGTTCCGCACCCACGTCATCACCAAGGTGCCGTTTCCCAATCCCGGCTTCATGCGCGACGTCTATCCCGGCTTTCTCCAGCTCAACGGCTTCATGAGCATGAACCTCGACCGCCACATCGAGGCGCACAAGCAGTTGTTCATGCATCTGGTGCGCGGCGACGGCGATTCGGCGCAGAAGCACAAAGAGTTCTACGACGAATATCTCGCGGTGATGGATCTCTCGGCCGAGTTCTATCTGCAGACGGTCGACACCGTTTTCGTGCGCCACGCCCTGCCGAAGGGCGAGATGACGCATCGCGGCCGGCCGGTCGATCCCGGCCGCATCAAGCGCGTCGCGCTGCTCACCGTCGAAGGCGAGCACGACGATATTTCCGGCGTCGGCCAGACCGAGGCGGCGCATCGCCTGTGCGCCAACATTCCGCCGGACCGGCAAGCGCATTGGCTGCAGCCCGGCGTCGGACATTACGGCGTGTTCAACGGCTCGCGCTTCCGCTCGGAGATCGCGCCGCGCATTTCCGACTTCGTGCTGTCGATGAGCCAGGCGACCGGCGTCGCGCGCGCCCGCGTGCGTTCCGGCAACGGCGCCACGCTGCACACCGCGTAATCGATCGAATCGTCCGTGCCACGTAAATCTCGCCATCGGCATCGGCGATGTGGCATTATCCATGCCAGCGATTGGATTCGGGGTGCTTCGCCATGCCGTTGCATGCGCTGCTCTATCGTCGCACCAGCGAACCGCAGACGATCGAGGTCGCTTTCGACGAGACGCGTCTATCCGGTGCGGCTGCGGCGGCACCGGCAGGCGCGCCGCTATACGCTGCGCATCCAGGCGGCGACGCGCGAAGTCATCCTGACGCATGCCGCCGCGCGGCACGCTGAAGGAAGCGCGCGCCTTCGCGCAGAAGCACGGCGCCTGGATCGCGGCGCGGCTCGGCCGGTTGCCGGCAGCCGGTGCCGTTCGCGCACGACGTCGTGGTGCCGCTGCGCGGCGTGCCGCACCGGATCGCGCACCGTCACGGCGCGCGCGGCACGGTGTGGACCGAGATCGACGGCAATGGCGAGCGGCTGTTATGCGTGGCCGGCCACGCGCCGCACATCGATCGCCGCATCGGCGATTTTCTGCGCCGCGAGGCCAGGCGCGACCTGGAGGCCGCCAGCCTGCGCTATGCGCGCGAGCTCGGTCTCGCCATCCGGCGCGTCACCGTGCGCGACCAGTCGAGCCGCTGGGGCTCCTGCTCGACCACCGGCATGCTGTCGTTTTCCTGGCGGCTTATTCTGGCGCCGAGCCAAGTGCTCGATTATCTCGCCGCGCACGAAGTGGCCCATCTCGTCGAAATGAACCACTCGGCCAAGTTCTGGCGCGTGGTGCAAGCGGATTTGTCCGCATCATAACAGCGCCAAGGCCTGGCTCGACGCCCATGGCGCCGACTTGCATCGCTACGGGCTGCCGAACGAGCCACGAGACGCGATGAAGTTCCCGCATGCGGAAATCACTGGGCTGATCTGTTGCTTCGCATGCCTTGCGCGCAATATGCCGGCGCCGATTGCCGCAGCAAATCACACTAATCCGTGATCTGCATTGCATCTCAGGCTGCGTGCTCCTATTTGTGAGCCATGAAGGCCGGCCGGGCGACTGCCCATCCCCCGACACCCCCGTCGCCCGGTCAGATAAGCCTGAGTTGAGGCAACAACTTAAGAACCCCAAGCGGCGTATCTGCTTGGGGTTCTTTTTTGTGCGGCCGGTCGGGCGGGCGCGCTCAGTCTTTCACCAGATCGCCAAGCAGGCTTGCGGCGACCGAAAGCTTTGACAGCGTCAGGCCGGAATTGGCGATCTCGTGGATCGCCGCCGCGGATGCGCTCCACTTCGGTCTTGCGCGGCGCCACCCAGGCTTCGACGGCGCGCGGACGCCGGGCCGCGCCATTGCCGACCATGGCGGCGGTAAGCCGGCGCTCGGCATCGCCGATCGAGTCCCGCGCGCGATCGAGCGCCAGCCGGTCGAAATAATCGGCGATGGGGATGGTGCTTGCGGCGCTGGCGATGCGGTCGAGGCGGAAGAACGTGCCGGCGGCAAAATAAGTCGCCGCGACCTCGCCGATCGGTTTGCCGGTGCGGTCGGCGACCAGAACGATATCGGGCGCCGCGGTCAGCGCGCGAAGATTGGCGATGCTGGCCGGCGAAGTTCGTCGGGCACGACCGGCCGCGCCGAGTTCGCGCCGCCGCGCCGCGCGCGCTTCGCGGAGATCCTGCGACAGCACGTCGTCGAGCGCGGCAGCGACCGCGGCAATGCCGTCGCGGTAATGCGCCACGACGTCGGCAAGGCCTTTGGCAAGATCGACATTGCGCAGGAACCAGACGATGCGGTCGAGCAGCAGATCCTGCACCGCCGCATAGAGATCGAGCTGCAGCTTGCCGGGAATTTTGTTGTCGAGACTGTCGATCGCGCCGTTGAGCGCGGTCATGCCGTAGCTGTCGCGCACGGCGGCGAAGGCCGCGGCGATCGACGCCGGCGCTGCGCCGGTCTGGTCGGCGATCCGCACGATCAGCGACGGCCCGCCGCGATTGATCATCGAGTTGGCGAGATGGGTGGCGATGATTTCGCGGCGCAGCCGGTGGTGCTGCGAGCGCGTCGGGGAAGCGCACGTCGATCGCCTTGGGAAAATAGCGGGCAAGTTCGCGCGCGAGATAAGGATCGTCCGGCACCGCGGATTCAAGCAGGTCCTCGTACAGCGTCAGCTTGGCGTAGGCGAGCAGCACCGAAAGTTCCGGCCGGGTGAACGGCTCCGAGCGCCGCCGCCGCTCGGCGAGCTGCATGTCGTCGGGCAGAATACTCCACCGCGCGGTCGAGCAGGCCGCGGCGTTCCAGCGTCTGGATCAGGCGCTGCAGGAAGCCGAAATCCTCCATGCCGCGGCGCTGGGCGAGCGAGAGCGCCAGCGTCTGCAGATAATTGTTGCGCAGCACCAGATGCCGCGACCTCGTCGGTCATTTCGGCCAGGAACGCATTGCGCGCCGCCATAGTCGAGGCGGCCGTCGCGCAGCGGAATGCTGAGCGCGATCTTGATATTGACCTCCATGTCGGAGGTATTGACGCCGGCGGAATTGTCGATGGCGTCGGTATTGAGCCGGACGCCGCGAAACGCCGCTTCGATGCGGCCGCGCTGGGTCATGCCGAGATTGGCGCCTTCGCCGATCACCTTGCAGCGCAGATCGCCTTGCCGGCGATCGCGAACCGCATCGTTGGCGCGGTCGCCGACCGCCTCGTCGCTCTCGTCCGCGGCGCGAACGTAAGTGCCGATGCCGCCGAAGAAAATCAGGTCGACCGGGCGCCTTGAGGACGCGCGCGGATCAATCTCCTGCGGGCGTGAGGCGCTCGCCGACGCCGAACAGCTTCTGCGCTTCGGGCGAAAGCCTGATTTCCTTTGCCGCGCGCGGATAAACGCCGCCGCCCTTGGAGATCAGCGTCTTGTCGTAATCCTGCCAGCTCGAGCGCGGCAGATCGAACAGCCGCCGGCGCTCGGCAAAGCTTCTTTCCGGATCGGGATCGGGATCGATGAAAATATCGCGGTGGTCGAACGCGGCGACAAGCTTGGTGGTTTTCTCGCGCAACATGCCGTTGCCGAACACGTCGCCCGACATGTCGCCGACGCCGACGACGGTGAACGGCGCGGCGGCGATATCGACGTCCATCTCGCGGAAATGGCGCTTGACCGATTCCCAGGCGCCGCGCGCGGTGATGCCCATCTTCTTGTGGTCGTAGCCGGCCGAGCCGCCGGAGGCGAAGGCGTCGCCGAGCCAGAAAGTCGTGCGCGATCGCGAGCTCGTTGGCGATGTCGGAGAACGTCGCCGTGCCCTTGTCGGCGGCGACCACGAGATAGGGATCGTCGCCGTCATGGCGCACTACGTCCGTCGGCGGGATCACGCCGCTCGTTCCGGCGCCGATATTGTCGGTGATGTCGAGCAGCGTCGAAATGAACATTTTGTAGGTGGCGATGCCTTCCGCCTGGATGGCTTCGCGCGGTCCGCCGGCCGGCAGAAATTTCGGCACGAAGCCGCCCTTGGCTCCGACCGGCACGATCACCGCGTTCTTGACGTTCTGCGCCTTGACCAGGCCGAGGATCTCGGTGCGGAAGTCCTGCGGCCGGTCGGACCAGCGAATGCCGCCGCGCGCCACCTTGCCGAAGCGCAGATGCACGGCTTCGACCCGCGGCGAATAGACGAAGATTTCGTAAAGCGGCCGCGGCAGCGGCATGTCGTCGACTTTGCGGCTGGCGAACTTGATCGCGATCAGGTCCTTGGCGCGGCCGTCGCGGCCGAGCTGATAAATAATTGGTGCGGATGGCGGCGGTGACCGCGTTGACGAAATGACGCAGGATGCGGTCCTCGTCGAGGCTCTCGACCGCCTGCAGTGCGGCTTCGATTTCCGCGGCGATTGCTGGCCTCGATCGCGCCGCGCGCTCATCCGGCGACTGCGGCGCAAATGCGGATCGAAGCGCGCCTGGAACAGAGCCACGATCTGCGCGGCAATCGCCGGGATATTTGCGCAGCGTCGCCCACATATAATCCTGCGAATAGGGCACGCGGATCTGGCGCAAGAAACGCGAAATGGTCCGGATCAGCGAAACGTCGCGCCAGCCCAATCCTGCCGCCAGCACCAGCGCGTTGTAGCCGTCGCTCTCCGCCTTCTTTCCCATGACGACGAGGAAGCAAGCTTCCAGCCGCGCTTCGAGCGCGGCGAGATCGATGGGCTGACCGGATGCGCTTTCGATCTCCATGTCGTGAAACCAGACCTCGGCCGCATCCCTGGCCGGCCGGATGTGGTAAGTGCGTTCGTCGACGACGCGAAAGCCCATGTTTTCCAGCACCGGCACGCGCTCGGAGAGCGAAATCGCCCGGCTATGGCTGAAGACCTTCAGTCCCGCACGCGACGGCGGCGACGCCGCCCTGACGGTAAAAATCGACGCCGAGCGGATGCTCCGGCGTGAGCGCCTCGATGACGCGAATATCGCCGACCGCGATCGGCGGCGGATAGACCTCGCGGTAATCGATCGGAAACGCGTCGCGATAGCGGGCAAACAGCGCGTGGCCCAAGAGCCGGGTCGTGACCAACCGCGAGCGCCTCGCGCAACCCATCGGTCCAGCTTCGCACAATCGCTCCGACGCCACGATCGAGCGTGTCGCGGTCGCGGGATTCGCCAGTCGCGCCGCCGGAGCGTCACGATGATGTAGTGCACCCGCACCAGCGGCCCTTCCGGGAAAAACGGATAATAGGCGCTCAGCTGTCCGTTGAACGCGCAGCCAGATAATTGCCGATCGCCGCCCTGATCTGGCCGCCGTAACGGTCGCGCGGAATGTAGACCAGCACCGACACGAAACGGTCGAAGCGGTCGTGACGCGGCAGCACGCGCACGCGCGGCCGCTCGTCGAGCTGCAGCACGTCCAGCGCAAACTGATAAAGCGTGTCCTCGTCGATCTGAAACAGTTCGTCGCGCGGATAGGTTTCGAGCACGTTGACCAGCGCCTTGCCGGAATGACTCGACGGATCGAAGCCGGCGCGGCGGATGATGCTGTCGGTCTTGCGGCGCAGATAGGGAATGGTGCGCGCCGAGCGCGTATAGGCGGTCGAGGTGAACAGGCCGCAGAAGCGATATTCGCCGACGAGCTTGCCGGCGCGATCGAAGCGCTTGACGCCGATGTAATCGAGCTGGACCGCGCCGGTGCACGGGAGAGCGCACCGTCGATTTCGTGACGATGAGGAGCTTCGGCTCCTCCAAGAACGCGCGAATCTCCGGCGTCATCGTCAGCGGCTCGTTCCAGCGCTGCAACAGGCGCCTACCTCGCGCGATCGCAACAGACCGAGGCCGGTCGCGAAAGTCCGGTTCGAGCACGTCGCCGGTAGGCGTGAAAGCAAAATCCCGCGCGCCGAGGAGCGTGAAATTGTCCTCCGCGATCCATTCCAGAAACTGAATGGCTTCGGCGATCTCGTCGACCGGAAGCGGCGGCGGATTCTCCCGCAGTTCGGCGATGACGCCGCGAATTCGCGCCAGCATCGGCCGCCAGTCCTGCACGCAGGCGCGCACGTCGGCGAGAACGTCTCTCGAGCGCCCGGACGATTTCCGCGCGCTGCGCTGCATTCGTCGGCGCCTTCGACGTGCAGATGGATGAAGCTTTCGCGCGAGCCGCCGACGGCACGCGCCGGCATAAATCTGATCAAGCTGGCCCGCGGAATCGCGCTCGACCGTGAACACCGGATGGACGAATAGGCGGATATCGAGGCCGCGCTGATTGAGTTCGCCGGCGACGGAATCGACCAGGAACGGCATATCGTCGTTGACGATCTCAAGCACGGCAATGCCGCGCGGCGCAGCCATGCCGGCTCGAAGCGGATCTTGGGCGCGCCGGCTGGGCGCTCGGCCGAGGAATGCCCATGACCGCTCGGCGATGCCGGCAAGCACCTCCGCGGCTGTAGCGCTCGAGGTCCTCCGGGACGGCAAGCACCGAACAGCTTGGCGACAAAGTCGTCGGGGATGTCGGGTTTGCGCTTGGCCAGCAAGCCGCGGCCGCATCGAGCAACGCAACGCTGGCATCGTGGTCGGCGCCGCGGGGAATATCCTGAGACGTTCATGTTCCCCTATCTCGCTCGATTTCTTGGGATATTACCCGCTTGCCGGGCGTCTCCGCTACGCGCTCCGCAGCGCTATTTCGTGCACCTGATATAATTACGCTTGCCGCAGATGGAGCGGCGCAATGGAAACGATCCACATGGCCAAGCGCAGCAACGCAAAGACGGCGAGCGCCGCAAGCCAAGACGCCGCAACCAAGCGCGGCGGCAGGCGACGACACGGCGATGACCGCGCTAAAACTTCCGCCGGCGCCGCTTTCCCCCGACATGGCGGCCTATTTCGCCAAATGCGAGGAGAAGCTCGGCTTCGTGCCGAACGTACTCAAGGCCTACGCCTTCGACATGGCCAAGCTTTCCGCCTTCGTCGCCATGTATAACGATCTGATGCTGGCGCCCTCGGGCTTGAGCAAGCTCGAACGCGAGATGATCGCGGTCGCGGTGTCGGCGCATAATCGCTGCTATTATTGCCTGGTCGCGCATGGCGCCGCCGTGCGCCAGCTGTCGGGCGATCCGCCGCTCGGCGAATTGATGGCGATGAATTATCGCGCGGCGCGGCTGTCGAAGCGGCATCGCGCCATGCTCGATTTTGCCGTCAAGCTTACCGCCGAGCCGTGGCTGGTCGAGGAGGAGGATCGCGAGCGCGTGCGCCGCGCCGGCTTTTCCGACCGCGACATCTGGGACATCGCCGCCGTCGCCGGCTTCTTCAACATGACCAACCGCGTGGCCTCGGCGACCGACATGCGGCCGAACAGCGTGTATCACGAGCAGGCGCGATAGACGTGTTAGCATGTCACTTCGCAAAACCGGTTCCCACTTGCGGGACATGCCAACGCTTCAGGCGTGAACTGAAAGATCGCGGATCGTCGGCTGCTCGCCCGACAGCGGATTCGCCGGATCCCAGCCATAACGCAGCGTCTCGAAGCGCATCGCGCGCGCATCGAGCATGACGAGGCGGCCGACCAGGTTCTCGCCGAAGCCGACAATCTCGCGGATCACTTCCAGCGCCATCATCGAGCCGATCACGCCGGCGAGCGCGCCGAGAACGCCGGCCTCGGCGCAGGCCGGTACGGTGCCGGGCGGCGGCGGCTCGGGAAACAGGCAGCGATAGGTCGGGTTCGGCTTGCCGTCGGCGCCGCGCTCATGGGCGCGGATCGTGGTCAGCGTGCCGTCGAACGTGCCGAGCGCCGCCGTGACCAGCGGCTTCTTGGCGAAATAGCAGGCGTCCGACGACCAGATAGCGCGTGGCGAAATTGTCGGAGCCGTCGGCGACGATGTCATAGCCGCCGATCAGTTCGAGCGCGTTCTTCGCGGTCAGCCGCGTATTGTACTGCTTTACCGCGACATGCGGATTGAGGCGCTGGATCATCGCCGCGGCGCTGTCGACTTTCGGCACGCCGATATCCGGCGTCGTGTGGATGACCTGCCGCTGCAAATTCGACAGCGCCACCACGTCATCGTCGACCACGCCGAGCGTGCCGACCCCGGCGGCGGCGAGATAAAGCAGCACCGGCGCGCCAAGGCCGCCGGCGCCGATCGACCAGCACCGGGCGCGGCCGAGCGCGGCCTGGCCCGGGCCGCCCACGTCGCGCAGCACGATGTGGCGCGCGTATCGCTCAAGCTCGTCGTCGGTCAACATGTCGGCAATATAATAGGTCCGGACGGCGCGCGCCGGGCTATCTGTGCTCGAATTTCGGCGGCCGCTTTTCGATGAAGGCCACCATGCCTTCCTTCTGGTCCCGGTCGCGAACAGCGAGTGAAAGACGCGGCGCTCGAAGCGCACGCCCTCGGCGAGCGAGGTCTCGAAGGCGCGGTTGACCGCCTCCTTCGCCGCCAGCACCGACGGCAGCGACATGCGCGGCAATCGTGTCGGCGACCTTGAGCGCCTCCTCGAGCTAGGCTTGCCAACGGCACGATGCGCGCGACCAGGCCGGAGCGTTCGGCCTCTTGCGCGTCCATCATGCGCCCGGTGAGGATCAGATCCATCGCCTTGGCCTTGCCGACCGCATGCGTCAGCCGCTGGGTGCCGCCGATGCCGGGAATGATGCCGAGCTTGATTTCCGGCTGGCCGAACTTGGCATTGTCGGCGGCGATGATGAGATCGCATTGCAGGGCAAGCTCGCAGCCGCCGCCGAGCGCAAAGCCCGCGACCGCGGCGATCACCGGCTTGCGCACTTCGGCAACGCGGTGCCAGTTCGCCGCGAAATCGCCGAGAAAGACTTCGGTGAAGGCCTTGTCCGCCATTTCCTTGATGTCGGCGCCGGCCGCGAACGCCTTGTCCGAGCCGGTGATGACGATGCAGCCGATATTGGCATCGGCGTCGAAGCCGGCCGACGGCGTCGGCGAGTTCGCGCATCAGCGCGGCATTGAGCGCGTTGAGCGCTTGTGGGCGATTGAGCCGGACGAGACCGACCCGGCCGCGGGTCTCGACGATGATGGTCTCGTGAGCTCATGGCGCATCCGGATGATTCGATCCCCGGCTCATTTCTGGCACACCGGACAATAAAACGTCGAGCGGCCGTTCTGCACGATGCGCTTGACGGTGCCGCATGCCCGCTCCCTACCGTCCCCCCAGGGTAGGCGAGGGGACACGGTTCGCCCTCGCGATCGTAGACGCGGAAATTATGCTGAAACATGCCGAGATCGCCGTCGGTGCGCCGGTGGTCGCGCAACGATGAGCCGCCGCTCTTGATCGCCTCGTTGAGCACCGCCTTGATGGCCTCGACCAGCCGCGTCGGCGCGCTCGTTCGGCTCGCCTTTCCTGTCGGCGATCGTTGACGCCATTCGTTTGGGAGACAGCCGGGCGCGATAGAGCGCCTCGCAGACATAGATATTGCCGAGCCCGGCGACGATGCGCTGATCCAGCAGCGCCGCCTTCAGGCTTGTCTTCTTGCCGCGGCAGGCGCGCGCCAGCATGGCGGCGTCGAAGGCGTTGCCGAGCGGCTCGGGGCCGAGCCCCTTGAGCAGCGGCTCGTCGTCGAGCTTGGCGCGCGGCACGAGCTTCATCGAGCCGAAGCGGCGCGGATCGTTGAAAGTGACCGTCGCGCCGGAAGACATATGGAAGACGATGTGATCGTGCGCGACGTGCTTCGCGCTGCTCGTGATGATAGCGGCCGAGCTGCCGGTCTTTTCTCCTGCAAAACATGAAACGAGCCGGACATGCCGAGATGCATCAGCAACACGTCGCCGGAGGAAAATCCGCGAGCAGATATTTGGCGCGCCGGCCGATGCCGGTCACGGTTTGCCGCTTGAGCCGCTGCGCAAAATCTTTCGGCAGCGGCCAGCGCAGATCGCCGCGGCGAACATCGACCTTGACCAAGCGTTTGCCCTCCATCGCTTCGGCAAGGCCGCGGCGCACGGTTTCGACTTCGGGCATTCGGGCATCGACTTTCAAACCACCCGAGCAGTATCAATGGTTAATTTCAAAGACATAGCGCCAGTGCGAGCGGCGCGCTATGTTGTTCGCTGAAGGATCGACGATGACGGACACCACTCATTTCGGCGCCCGCCAGGTTCCGCTTGAGGACAAGCAGGACCTCGTTGACGACGTATTCCATAGCGTCGCGCGGCGCTACGACCTGATGAACGATCTGATGTCGTTCGGGCTGCATCGCGCCTGGAAGGATGCGCTGGTCACGGCGGTCGACCCGCCGAAAAATCGGCCGTTTGCGCTTCTCGATATCGCCGGCGGCACCGGCGACGTCGCCTTGCGCGTGATCGCGCGCGGCGGCGAGCAAACGCGGGCGACGGTATGCGACATCAATGCCGACATGCTGGAGGTGGGCCGCGAGCGCGCGCTCGAACGCGGCGCTCGGCGACGCGGTGACCTTCGTCGAGGCCAATGCCGAGGCGCTGCCGTTTGCCGACCGCAGTTTCGATGCCGTGACCATTGCTTTCGGCATCCGCAATGTGCCGCGCATCGAGCAGGCGCTGGCCGAGGCCTATCGCGTGCTCAAAATCGGCGGAAAATTCGCCTGCCTCGAATTCTCCGCCGTCGATGTCCCCGGTCTCGACCGGCTCTATGACTTCTATTCGTTCAATGTCATTCCGGCGCTGGGCCGCATGGTGACCGGCGATGCCGCCTCCTATCGCTATCTGGTGGAATCGATCCGGCGCTTTCCGCGGCCGCCGGACTTTCGCCGCGATGCTGCGGGCGGCCGGCTTTGCGCGGGTCTCGTTCCAGGTCGTTGAGCGGCGGCATCGTGGCGTTGCATTCCGGCTGGCGTTTGTGATTTCCGGTCCGGCGCATGTGATCCGTCTCGGCCGCGCAGGCTTTATATTTGCCCGCGAGGGCGTGTTCGGCATTGTCGATCCTGCCGCCGTGCCGGTTCCGATGCGGCCGCTTGTTGCGCATGGCCCGGCTGTTCGAGCGGCGATCGACCGGCACCGCGGAGACCCGCTTGTCGGCGGCATTGAGCCGGCTCGGCCCGAGCTATGTGAAACTCGGCCAGTTCCTGGCGACGCGCCCGGACGTCGTCGGCGCCGTCTTGGCGCGGGATCTCGAACGGCTGCAGGATCGAATGCCGCCGTTTCCGCAAGCCGAAGCCGAAGCGGTCATTGCCGCTTCATTCGGCCGCCCGGTCGCCGCCGTGTTTGAAAGCTTCGGTCCGGCGGTCGCTGCGGCTTCGATTGCCCAGGTGCATCGCGGGACCACGGCTGGCGGCTGACGGGTCGCGCGCGGTCGCCGTTAAATTGTTGCGGCCGGGCGTCGAGCGGCGTTTTCATGCCGATCTCGTCCGCGTTCACTTTTGCCGCCCGACACGCCGAAAACATGTCCGCCGAGGCGCGCCGGCTGCGGCTGATCGAGGTCGTCGACACTTTGCGCCGTTCGGTCATGGTCGAAATGGATTTCCGGCTCGAAGCCGCGGCGCTTTCGGAAATGGCGGAAAACACCAAAGACGATCCGAGTTTCCGCGTCCCCACGGTCGACTGGGATCGCACCACCAAGGAGGTGCTGACGCAGGAATGGATCGACGGGACGCCGCTGTCCGACCGCGCCCAGTTGCTGGCCAAGGGTTTCGATCTGCCGCAACTCGCGCGCTCTTTGGTCCAGACGTTTTTGCGGCATGCGCTGCGCGACGGCTTTTTTCATGCCGACATGCATCCCGGCAATCTTTTTGTCGACGACCAAGGACGGCTGGTTGCGGTCGACTTCGGCATCATGGGCCGGCTCGGCGCCAAGGAGCGCTTGTTTCTGGCGGAAATCCTGTACGGCTTCATCACCCGCGATTACCACCGCGTTGCCCGGGTTCATTTCGCCGCGGGCTACGTGCCGCCGCAGCATTCGGTCGAGGAATTCGCCCAGGCCATCCGCGCCATCGGCGAGCCCATCCACAACCGCACCGCCGAAGACATCTCGATGGCGAAGCTGCTGACGTTGTTGTTCGAGGTCACCGGCCTGTTCGACATGCGCACGCGCCCGGAACTGCTGCTGCTGCAAAAGACCATGGTCGTGGTCGAAGGCGTGGCGCGCTCGCTGGATCCCCGGCTCGATATCTGGAGCACCGCCGAACCCGTCGTCGGCGAATGGATGACGCGCAATCTCGGCCCCGCCGGCAAGCTCGAAGGCGCCGCCGAGGGCATCGGCGAAATCGGACGCTTCCTCGGCAATATTCCCGAGCTGTTGACGCAAGGCGCCCGGGTGCTCGAACGGTTTGACGAGATCACTCGCGAAGGCTTGCTGCTGCTGTCGCCGCAAACCCTTGCCGAGATCAAAAGGGACGAAACGCGCCTCACGCGGTGGACGGTGGGCGCGCTTTGGATCATCGCCGCGCTGCTGGCGTGGCTGGTTATAAGGCACGTTTGATTGCATTGATTGCAATGCAATCATTACTGTGGTAATCTCCTGATCTTTATTGAGGAAATCCCGGTGGCCAGCCTCACCGTCCGCCAGCTCGACGACACGCTCAAGTCGCGGTTGCGCCTGCGCGCGGCCCGCCACGGCCGCTCGATGGAAGACGAGATCCGCGTCATCCTGCGCCAGGCGGCCGACCAAGCGGGCGCCGATATCCGCGAGCGTTTGGCGCCGCCGGGGGCCGCGAGCGCCGACAAAACGGCCGCGGCGCCGAAGGACGCGCCGCATATTCTTCTCATTATCGGCGGCGGCATCGCCGCCTATAAGTCGCTCGATCTGATCCGCCGCCTGCAAGATCGCGCGTTGCGCGTGCGCTGCATCCTCACCGCGGCCGCGCAGCACTTTGTCACTCCGCTCGCCGCAGGCGCACTTGCCGGCGAGCGCGCCTATACCGACCTGTTCGATCCGCAAAGCGAGTTCGACGTCGGCCATATTCGCCTCGCCCGTGACGCCGATCTCATCGTCGTCGCGCCGGCGACGGCGGATTTGATCGCGAAAATGGCCGGCGGTCATGCCGACGATCTCGCCACAGCGGTCCTGCTGGCGACCGGCAAGCCCGTCCTGATCGCGCCGGCGATGAACCCGCACATGTGGGCGGCGAAGGCAACCCAGCGCAATCTGGCGGCAGCTGACTGCCGACGGCATTCGCGTCATCGGACCGAATTCCGGCGAGATGGCGGAGCGCGGCGAAGCCGGTATCGGCCGCATGGCCGAGCCGCTCGAAATCGCCGCCGCGGCGCTGGCGCTGTTGCGCGGCGGCGAAGCACTATCCGGCCGGCGGGTGCTGGTCACTTCGGGTCCGACCAGCGAGCCAATCGACCCGGTGCGGTTTATCGCCAATCGCTCCTCGGGCAAGCAGGGTCATGCCATCGCGGCGGCCGCCGCGGCGGCCGGCGCCGAGGTGATGCTGGTCAGCGGGCCGGTCAACGTCCCGGATCCGCCCGGCGTGACCGTCGTCAAGGTCGAGACGGCGCGGCAGATGCTCGATGCGGTCGAGCAAAACCTGCCGGTCGACATCGCCATTTTCGCCGCGGCCGTCGCCGATTGGCGCAGCGCCGAGCCGAGCACGACCAAGATCAAGAAACAGCAGGGCCGCACGCCGACGCTCAAGCTGATCGAGAATCCCGATATCCTGTCGACGATCGCGCATCGCAAAACCGGCCGGCCGCGGCTTGTCATCGGCTTTGCCGCGGAAACCGACAACGTCATCGCCAACGCCAAAGCCAAGCTCGCCAAGAAAGGCTGCGACTGGATTCTCGCCAACGACGTCTCGCCGGCGACCGGCATCATGGGCGGCGACACCAATACAATTCATTTGATCACGCCGACAAATGTGGAATCCTGGCCGCCGCAATCCAAGGACGATGCGGCGCGCATGCTGATCGGGCGGATCGCCGCCGCGCTGGCAAAGGAGATCAAACGTGAGCATCGGAGCTGCGCATCACGCGCTTGCCGCACGCGATGGACCTGCCATTGCCGGCCTATCAAAGCGCGCTTGCCGCCGGCCTCGATCTTGTGGCGGCGGTGGCGGCTGATGCACCCATCGAGATCCCGCGCGGCGGCCGCGCCATGATTCCGACCGGCATCGCCATTGCCCTGCCGCCGGGTCATGAAGGCCAGATCAGGCCGCGCTCCGGTCTCGCCGTGCACCATGGGGTGACGGTGCTGAACGCTCCCGGAACGATCGACGCCGACTATCGCGGAGAATTACAGGTCATACTTGTAAATCACGGCAGCAAATCCGTAGTAATCATGCGGGGAATGCGCATTGCCCAGTTAGTAATCGCGCCAATACAACATGTAGTTCTTGTTGAATCGAGCAGCCTGGACATGACCGAGCGACAGTCTAGCGGCTTCGGATCGACCGGGATGGCGGCGAATACTGTGAAAAATAAAAGCTAAATTGAACAAAACCTAGACCGCATGGGACGTGTGAGATATTAGCGGATCGGACCGAACTAATACCCTCGCGCAACGTTTTTCTGTCTCGATGCCTCTGCTTCCCCGCAAAGGAGTTCTCGCCGTCGCGGCAGTTATCGATGTTGCGATGCAAGAGCATGGGCAGCCGATTTCTGCGAAAGCGCTAGCAGCGCGTCACGGATTGCCGCCGCGGCATCTGGAACCCGTTCTGCAGGCGCTCGTTCGTTGCGGCATTTTGCGCGGCGTCCGCGGCCCGCGCGGCGGTTACGAACTCGCCCGCGACCGCAGGCGCGTTACGGCAAATGACATACTGCGCGCCGCCCGGACCGTCGAAGATAGCGAGCAGCCGTCGACGCCGGTTCCGATCTTTTGGTCAAGATCGTGCTGCCCGCCATGGCCAACGCCGAATACCGAATTCGGCATTGCGCTGTCCCGCATCAATCTCGAAGACATGGCGCGCGACGCGCAGGCACTGGGCAAGCCGGCGCGCGGAGCGGCTCGGGCGCTAAGCGCGACATAGCGTTCACGATCTGGACTCTTTCGGCGCGATTCCGGTTGAGAGTAAAGTCGTCCGATTCGCGGGCTCTCCCTCTGCGCCATCCCATGCGGTGGAGGGGGCTGGCGAGATGGCGGCAGCCAGCAGAGGCGAAGGGGCATGCCGGACACGATCCGGACGAGCCGGAGCGATGCGCATCGGCGGCGCGCGCTAGGAATCGGCGAATTCCTTGCGGTCGCTGGGCTTTCGTCATCGCAATCGCGCCATTTCCGGCCGCCGCCGCCGAACAGCCGGCGCTGACGCTGCAAGAATTGGTCCTGACGCGCACATCGCAGCATCGACCAGCACGAGATCGCATTTCTCGCGCTCGGCGTCGGCGTGTCTTGTTTGCCGTCGTGACCGCGATCATGCTGCTGCGCACCGCGCAACCGCGCCGCGCGCTACGAAGCGTGGTCCCGCGACGAGTTCACGCGGCTTCGCGACGAGCTCGATCGCGCCAATGCGGTCATCCTGTCCGAGCCGCAGATCGTCGTGGATTGGCCGGCGGGCTCCGACGAGCCCGACATCGAAGGCGATCTGGCGGCCTTGGGCGTACTCGGCTTCGCATCGCGCTGCTGGCATTCGGCAGCTGGCTCGATGCCGGCAAAGCAAGCGCGATGGAGCGCGCGGTGGACGCCTTGCGCGCGCGCGGCGAGCGTTCTCGATGACGCTCACGACGCTGGCCGGTCATCCGATCGAAGTGCACGGCCGCGCCATCGGCGGCCGCGCCGTGCTGCGCCTGAAGGACGCCAGCGGCATCAAGCGCGAGCTTGTCGATCTGGTCGGCCGCTACGAACGACAATCGACCGAGCTCGCGGCGCTGCGCGCGCTCGCCGAAAAGCTGCCGTCGCCGGTCTGGACGCGCGATGCGGCGGGGCATCTCACCTTCGTCAACGCCGCTTACACGCGCGCCGTCGAGGCCAAAAATGCCGCCGATGCCGATCGAGCGCCGCCTGGAACTGCTTGACAGCGCGGCGCGCGAAACCATCGCGCAGCCGCGGGCCAGCGGCGGCTCTTACGCCGGCCGGCTGCGCGCCGTCGCCGCCGGAGCGCGGCGAAGCTTCGACGTGCTCGATTTGCGCACCGAGACCGGCAGCGCCGGCATCGGCATCGATGTCACCGAAGTGGAATCGCTGCACGGCGCGCTCACGCGGCTTGCCGATGCGCATCGCCGCACGCTCGATCAGCTGCTCGACCGGCGTCGCCATGTTCGGCGCCGATCACCGGCTGACCTTTTATAATGCCGCCTATCGCGCGCTGTGGGACCTCGACGCCGCATTCCTCGATCAGGGCCCGACCGATTCGGCGGTGATCGAGGTCTTGCGCGCGGCGCGCAAGCTGCCGGAGGAACAGGATTTCCGGCAATGGAAGGCGCAGTTGCACGAGGCCTATCGCGCCGTCGAAGCCAAAGAGCATACTTGGCATTTGCCCGGCGGACGGACCTTGCGCGTCGTCACGACGCCCAATCCGGACGGCGGCGTCACCTATCTGTTCCACGACGTCACCGAGCGGCTCGATCTCGAACGGCGGTTCGAGGAATTGATCCGCGTTCAGGGCGAAACGCTCGACAATCTCGCCGAAGGCGTCGCCGTGTTCGGCAGCGACGGCCGGCTGCGGCTGCACAACGCCGCCTTTGCCCGGATGTGGCGGCTGTCGCCCGCCGCATTCGCCGACCGGCCGCATATCGAAAAGATCACCGCCTTGTGCCAGCCGCTGCACGGCGATGCGCCCGCCTGGCAGGCGCTGCGCGACGTCATCACCGCGATCGACAGCCGCGAGGCAATCCCCGGCCGTCTCGAGCGCCGCGACGGCAGCGTGGTCGATTGCACGACCGTGCCGCTGCCCGACGGCGCCACGCTGGTCACGTTCCACGACGTTACCGACTCGGTCAATGTCGAGCGCGCGCTGCGCGAACGCAACGAAGCGCTGGAAGACGCCGACAAGATCAAGATCGATTTCGTCCATCACGTGTCCTACGAGCTGCGCTCGCCGCTGACCAACATCATCGGCTTCGTCCACTTGCTCGGCGATCCGGCGACCGGACCGCTCGCGGAAAAGCAGCGCGAATATCTCGATTACATCACGGTATCGACGAATACGTTGCTGGCGCTGATCAACAACATTCTCGATCTGGCGACCATCGATGCCGGCCGCATGCAGCTCAATCTCGGGCCGGTCGACATCCTCGAAACCATGGCGGCGGCCGCCGAAGGCGTGCAAGACCGGCTGGTGAGCGCCGGCCTTACATTGGACATCAGCGCGCCCGCCGATATCGGCAGCTTCATCGCCGACAAGCTGCGCGCTGCGGCAGATCCTTTTCAACCTCCTGGCCAATGCCGTGAGCTTTTCGCCCGGCGGCGCGACCGTAACCTTGTCGGCCGCGCGCAACGCCGACGCGGTGATCTTTTCGGTGACCGACCAGGGGCCCGGCATTCCGCCGCATGTGCTGGACAAGGTGTTCGATTGGTTCGAGACTCATTCGCTGGGCTCGCAGCATCGCGGCCCCGGAATTGGCCTGTCCCTGGTCCGCTCCTTCGTCGAGTTGCATGGCGGCACGGTGACGATCATTTCGGCGGTGGGACAAGGCACCACCGTGACCTGTACATTCCCGCTCACTGAAACCGCCGCACTGACGGCCGCGGAGTAGCGATGCTTCTGACCACCCCCGGTGGCGCAAGCTTTACTGTGACATTGGCGAACGAAGAGGCGACGCGGCGATTGGCGATCGACATCGCCGCCGCGCTCGAGCCCGGCGATCTGGTGACGCTGTCCGGCGATCTCGGCGCCGGCAAGACGACATTTGCGCGCGCGCTGATCCGCTATCTCGCCGGCGACGATACGGTCGAAGTGCCGAGCCCGACCTTCACCTTCATGCAGACCTATGAGCTGCCGCGCTTCACCCTCGTGCATGCCGATCTCTACCGGCTCTCCGGGACGGCGGAATTGGCCGAGCTCGGCTTCGACGATCTGCCCGACGGCGCCGTGGTGCTGATGGAATGGCCCGATCGCGCGGCGGGATTCCTGCCGCCCGACCGGCTCGACATTGCCTTCACGCTCGCACCCGCGGAGCGGACCCGACGGTGCGCAACGTCCGCTGCATCGGTTATGGCGAGCTTCGCGCGCGCGGGCCGAGCGCATCGCCCGCATCCGCGCTTTCCTCGACGAACGCGGAATTCGGCGAAGCCGTGCGCGTGCGCATGCAGGGCGACGCCTCGACGCGCATTTTCGAGCGGCTGACGCTCGACGATCGCAGCTTCGTGCTGATGAACGCTCCGCGCCGCCCGGACGGACCGCCGGTGCGCGACGGCAAGCCCTATAGCGCCATCGCGCATCTGGCCGAGGACATTGCACCCTATATCGCGCTGGCGCTGGGCCTGCGCGACATCGGCCTATCGGCGCCGGAAATTCTTCAAGCCGATCTCGATCTCGGCCTGATCGTCATGGAGGATTTCGGCAACGAGCGCGTCGTTGCCGGCGATCCGCCGGCGCCGATCGAGGAGCGCTACGCCGCCGCGATCGATCTCCTGGCGGCGCTGCATGGCCGGGAATTACCGGACACGCTGCCGGTCACGTCCGAGCTTCAACTATCGGCTGCCGCGCTTACGACATGGAGGCGTTCCTGATCGAGGCCGAACTGCTGCTGGACTGGTACCTGGTCGGCGGCCGGCGCCGCCGGCATCCGACGGCGCGCGCCGCGCTTTCGTCCGGCTGTGGCGCGAGGCGCTGCAGGCCGGCGATCGCCGCGCCGGCGACCTGGGTGCTTGCGCGATTATCATTCGCCGAATCTGTTGTGGCTGCCGCAGCACGTGCGACATCGCACGCATCGGCCTTCTCGATTTCCAGGACGCCCTGATCGGGCCCGCCGCCTATGACGTCGCGTCGCTGCTTCAGGACGCCCGTGTCGACGTTCCGGAAACGATGGAGATGGCGCTGTTCGAGCCGCTATGTCCGCGCCCGGTTGAGCAGCGACCCGAACTTCGACACGGCCGGCTTTGGCGCAAGTCTATGCGACGCTGGCGGCGCAACGGGCGACCAAAGTCCTCGGCATTTTCGCAAGGCTCAACCGGCGCGATGGCAAGCCGCACTATCTGCGCCACATGCCCCGGCTGTGGAACTATCTGCAGCGCTCGCTCTCGCACCCGGCGCTCGCCGCGCTCAAGGCCTGGTACGCCACAAATGTGCCCGCTCCGGATGGGTTATGATATTGCGATTCGGGCGATCGGATCCGGGCTGGGCGAGACGATGATGCCGAAAAGCGCAATGGTGCTGGCTGCCGGCCTCGGCACGCGCATGCGGCCGTATAACGGGCATATCCCCAAGCCATTGGTCGCCGTCGGCGGCAAGTCTTTGATCGATTACGGGTTAGACCGGCTGGCCGATGCGGGCGTCGAACGCGCCGTCGTCAATGTGCATCACCTCGCCGACGCGATCGAGCGCCATCTCGCCACACGCAAAAAGCCAAGCATTGTCATTTCCGACGAGCGCGCGGAATTGCTCGGCACCGGCGGGGGAATTGCCAAGGCTTTGCCGCACCTCGGCGATGCGCCGTTTTTCCTGGTCAATTCCGACACGTTGTGGCTCGACGGCGTCAAACCGAATTTCGCGCGGCTCGCCGAAAGCTTCGATCCGGCCGCCATGGATGGACTGCTGTTGCTCGCTCCGGCGGACAGCCTCGGCTATGAGGGCCGCGGCGATTACACGCATTCTGCCGGACGGCCGCTTGCGGCGCCGTGGCGGGGAGGAGGCGGCGCCCTACATCTATGCCGGCACCGCACTTTTGACGCCGGCGCTGTTCGCTGCGGCGCCCCCGGGCGCCTTCGGCCTGACGCAACTTTTCGACCGCGCGGAAAAGAATGGCCGCCTGTTCGGATTGCGGCTCGAAGGCGTGTGGATGCATGTCGGCACGCCGCAAGCGGTGGCGGCCGCCGAGCAGGCGCTGGCGGCGATGGCGTGAATACCGGCATTGTGCCAGACTCTGATATGTCTCCGCGCCGAATAATCGCGATCACCGGCATGACCCCGCGCGTTTTCACCATCCCGGCGTCGGCGCCGTTTTTGCCGACGCTGATCGAGGCGTTGCGTAACGGCACGCTCGGCTTCGCGTTTGCCGGCGATCCGCTGGCGCTCGCGGCGGCGACGATCTATTTGCCGACGCGGCGCGCCTGCCGGCTGTTGCGCGATGCATTCCTCGATGGACCCGGGGGCGATGCCGCCATCCTGCCGCGCATCGTCGCCATCGGCGATATCGACGAGGACGAGATTGCCTTTGCCGATGCCGCGGCCGGAGACATCGCCGCCGACGCGCTGGCGCTGCCGCCGGCGCTATACGGGCTGGAGCGGCGCCTTCTGCTGACGCAGCTCATTGTCAATTGGGCGAATTCGCCGGCGCTGCACGGCCAAAGCGGCGCTCCGCTGGTCGCGCAAACTCCCGCCGCCGCCGCAGCGCTCGCCGACGATCTGGCGCGGCTGATCGACGACATGACCACGCGCGGCGTGCCCTGGGCCCGGCTCGACGATCTGGTGCCGGACGACTTCGACCGGTACTGGCAGCAAACCCTCAAGTTTCTCACCATCGCGCGCGAGGCCTGGCCGGCAATGCTGGACGAGCGCGGCTGCATGGAGGCCGCCGCGCGGCGCGACAGGCTCATCAAGGCCGAAAGCGCCCGGCTTGCCCGCAAGGCCGACGGCCCGGTGATTGCCGCGGGCTCGACCGGATCGATTCCGGCGACGGCGGATTCTCATTGCGACCATCGCCCGGCTGCCGCATGGCGCGGTGGTGCTGCCCGGCCTCGACACCGATCTCGACGAGGAGTCCTGGCAGTCGATCTCCGGCGACCCGAAAAAGAAAATCGCCGCCGCGCCCGGCCATCCGCAGTTCGCCATGCAGGCCTTGCTGACACGCATCGGCATTGACCGGCGGTCGGTGCAGCTCCTGGCAGCGGCGAGCGGCCGGGAAGTCCTGCTGTCGGAGGCGATGCGTCCGGCCATGCGAACCGACGTCTGGCAACGGCGCGTCAATGATCTCGTCTTTAGCGCCCAGGCCGACGCCGCCGTCTCGACCATGACGGTGATCGAAGCCGCCAACGCCGAGGAAGAGGCGCTCGCCATCGCGATCGTGCTGCGCGAAGCCATAGAGAAGGGCAAGACCGCGGCGCTCGTCACGCCGGATCGCATACTCGGCCGCCGCGTCGCCGCCGCGCTGCAGCGCTGGAATATCGCGGTCGAGGATTCCGGCGGCGATCCGCTGGCCGAGACGCCGGCGGGCATCTTTGCACGGCTTGCCGCGGAAGCCGCCATCGCCGGCCTCGAACCCGTCACGTTGCTGGCCCTCCTGAAGCATCCTTTGCTGCGGCTTGGCGCCGCCGATCGGCGGCATGCCACGGACATCCTGGAGCGCGCGGTATTGCGTGGCCCACGTCCAAGCCGCGGCACCGCCGGTCTTGCCCGCGCGCTGAAATCGCTGCGCACGGTCAGAGACAGCTTGCACCGCTCCGATCCGCGCCGCGACTTGAGCGACGGCCAGATCGCGGAAGCCGAACGCCTTGTTGCGGCGCTGGCAGCGGCCTTGGCGCCGCTGGAGACATTGAGCGCCGAGGCGCGAGCGGTCAGCGAATTCGCCGTGCTGCATCGCGCGGTGCTGGCGGCGCTGTCACAGCACGGAGACGAGCATGCCGCCTTTACCGGGCCTGGCGGAGGCGAGCTTGCCCAAGTGCTCGACGAACTCGCCACCAGCGCGTCGGCTGCGCATCTCGCCATCGCCCCATCGGACTATGCCGAGCTGTTTACCGCGGCGTTGAGCGGACGCGTGGTGCGCCGGCCACCGCGGCAAGGTCTGCAGGTCCGCATCCTCGGTTTGCTCGAAGCACGCCTGACCGACAGCGATCGCGTCGTGCTGGGTGGCCTGGTCGAAGGCGCATGGCCGCCGGAAAGCCGCACCGATGCGTGGCTGAGCCGACCCATGCGACTGGAGCTCGGCCTTGATCTGCCGGAGCGGCGCATCGGACTGTCCGCTCATGATTTCGTGCAATTGCTCGGCGCCCGTGAAGCGGTGCTGACATTCGCCGCCAAGATTGCTGGTGCGCCGACGGTGCCGTCGCGCTTTCTCCAGCGGCTTGCCGCGATTGCCGACACGCGCTGGAAAGAGGCCGTCAAGCGCGGCGAGGTTTATCTGGAATGGGCGCGCGAGCTCGATCATCCGAACGAGCCGCCAAGGCCCGAGCCGCGGCCTGAGCCGAAGCCGCCGCGCGCCGTTCGGCCGAAAGGCCTCTCCGTCACCGAGATCGAACATTGGCTGCGCGATCCTTATACGATTTATGCCAAGCATATTCTGAAGCTGCGGCCGCTCGATCCGGTCGATGCGGAGCCGGGCGCGGCGGAGCGCGGCACGTTCATCCACGCCGCCATTGCCGAGTTTGCCAAGGATTTTACGGCAAAACCGATCGACGACCTTGTGAGCGAGTTGCTGGCGTGCGGCCGGGCGCGGTTCGCCGAGATCGAGGACTACCCGGAGGCGCGGGCGTTCTGGTGGCCGCGCTTTGAGCGCATAGCGCGCTGGTTTGCCAACTGGGAGATCGAGCGCCGTCCCGGCCTTGCCGCTGTTGTGGCGGAAATCCGCGGCAAGATCGACATCCCGCTCGGCGACGAAGCCTTCGTGCTCAGCGGCATCGCCGACCGGATCGAGCAGGGAACCGATGGCCGCTACTCGATCTTCGACTACAAGACCGGTTCGGCGCGCACCGAGCCGCAGGTTCGCACCGGCCTTGCCCCGCAGCTCACGCTCGAAGCCGCCATACTCCGCCAAGGCGGAATTCAACGGCATTGCAAAAACATCGTCGGTCGCCGAGGTCGCCTATGTGCTGGTGAAGGGCGGCGAGCCGCCGGGCGATTCAAAATTCATTTCGTTCAAGGAAGGCGACGCCGATTTTCAGGCGGATCGCGCGTTGGAAAAGCTTACGGCGCTGGCAAAACGCTTCGCGGACGAAGACACGCCCTATCGCTCGCTCGTGCATCCGATGTGGGCGACGCAATACGGCGACTACGATCATCTCGCCCGCGTGCTGGAATGGACCAGCGCCGGCGAGGAAGATGACGACGGGAGCGGCGAATGAGAACGCCGGACGATATCCCGCCGCTCCTGCGCCAGCGGCAAACGGATGTCTCCGACCCGGATGTTTCGGCCTGGGTCGCCGCCAATGCCGGTTCCGGCAAGACCCACGTGCTGGCGCAACGCGTGATCAATATCCTCCTCAAAGGCGTCGAGCCGGAAAAGATACTTTGCATTACCTTTACCAAGGCCGCCGCGGCCAACATGGCAAAGCGCGTGTTCGACACGCTCGGCGCCTGGACCAGACTTGACGACACGGCGCTGGACAAGGCGATCGAGGGGTCCGGAGTTGCGGCCGGCGCCGCGACCCGCACGCTGGCGCGCCGGCTTTTTGCCAAAGCCTTGGAGACACCGGGCGGCCTGAAGGTGCAGACCATCCACGCGTTCTGCACCCAGCTCCTGCATCGGTTTCCATTCGAGGCCAACGTCGCGGCGCGCTTTGCCGTGCTGGACGACGTCGAGCAGACACAGATGCTCGAAGCGATCACGCTCGCGGTCTTGCTGCAAGGCGCCGAAGATCCGACAAGTGTGCTCGGCCGCGCGCTGGCCGTCGCCATGACCGCGGGCGCCGACCAGACTTTCCGTGAGGTGATGCGCGGCGCAATCGCGCAAGGCGACACGATCCGCAACTGGATCGACCAAGCCGGCGGCGAGAAGGCGGCGTCGGCCGCGCTCTCGCATGCGCTCGGCGTCGACCCGGCCATGACGCTTGCCGGCGTCGAAGCGGAGATCGTCAACGGCCCAATTCTGCCGGCGGCGGAATGGCCCGGAGTCGCCGCGGTTTGCCAGATGGGTTCGGCGCGCGATCAGGAGCAATGCGCGCGGCTGACGCTCGCCTCGCGCCTCAACGGCCGCGAACAGGTCGAGGTCTATCTCAAGGTCTTTTTCGACAGCAAATCTCAGCCGCGCTCCAACCTTCTGACCAAAGGCTTTGCCGGCAAACAACCCGCTCTGGCGCAGCGGCTGCACGACGAGCAAAACCGCGTATTGGCACTGCGTGAGGCCCGCAACGCCATCGTTTGCCGCGACCGCAGCCAAGCCCTCATCGACGCCGCCTCGGAGGTGCTCAAGCGTTACGGCGACGAGAAGCAGCGCCGCGGGCTGGTGGACTACGACGACCTGATCGACAAGGCGCTCGATCTTCTGCGCAGCACCGAAGCCGCCTGGGTGCATTACAAGCTCGACCTCGGCATCGATCACCTCCTGATCGACGAGGCGCAGGATACCAGCACCAAGCAATGGGAGATCGTGCAGCGACTGGTGGCGGAATTCACCGCGGGTGCCGGCGCACGGCCGGGCACCCGCACGATCTTTGCGGTCGGCGATGAAAAGCAGTCGATTTTCTCGTTTCAGAACGCGGCGCCGCGGGAATTCGCCGAGATGCGCCGGTTCTTTCAAAAACGGCACGAGGACAGCGGCCTGAAATTCGAGTACCGCCAGCTCGAACATTCGTTCCGGTCCTGCGACAGCGTGCTCGGCGCGGTCGATACCGTGTTCAAGGACATTGCCGGCAGCGTCACGTCCGATTCCACAGGCGGCGTTCCGCCGCATATTGCGCTGCCGGACGCCCCGCCCGGCGTGGTCGAAATCTGGGACACTATAAAACCGGAGAAGCGCGATCCGATCGAGGGCTGGGAGGCGCCGTTCGACACCGTGAGCGAGATCAGCCCCCGGGTAAAACTGGCACGCCGGATTGCGCGCACGGTGCGCCGGCTGGTCGATGCGCGCGAACCCGTCGGGCTTGACCGCCGCGGTGCGCGTTACGGCGACGTGCTGGTGCTGGTGCGTCAGCGCGGCTCGCTGTTCGAGGCGATCATTCGCGCGCTCAAGAACGAGGGCGTCGAAGTCGCGGGCGCCGATCGCCTCGTGCTCACCGAGCATATCGCGGTGATGGACCTGATGGCGCTCGCCGACGCGCTCTTGCTGCCGCACGACGACCTGGCGCTGGCGTCCGTATTGCGCAGCCCGCTGTTTGGCTTCAGCGACCAGGACCTGTTCGACATTGCCGCCGATCGCGGGCGCGACACGTTGCGGGCGGCACTCGCGGCGCATTCAGGCGAGAAGTTCGGGCAAGCGGCGAGCCGCCTCGAAGCGCTGGCCTACGAGGCCCGCCGGGCGAGGCCGTTTGCGTTCTTTGCTCACGTACTCGGTGCCGGCGGCGGCCGGCGGCGGTTTCTGGCGCGACTCGGGCTCGAAGCCAATGACGCGCTCGACGAATTTCTCAATTTGGCGCTCGATTACGAGCGGCATGAAGCGCCGACACTGCAAGGCTTTCTGGCGTGGCTGCGCGAGGCCCGCGCCGAGATCAAGCGCGATATGGAAATCAAGCGCGACGAGGTGCGGGTGATGACCGTGCATGGCGCCAAGGGCCTAGAAGCGCCGATCGTCATTCTTGCCGACACCATCACGCCGCCCACCGGACCGCGCCCGCCGCGCCTGCTCAAGCTTGCCGACGGTCCGCTCATTTGGGTCCGGCGCCAGGCTGACGATGTTGCGCCGGTTCAGGCGGCGCGCCGCCAGGCGCTCCGCGACGCCGAGGATGAATACCGGCGTTTGCTTTACGTCGCGATGACGCGTGCCGCGGACCGGCTGATCATTTGCGGCGCGGAGGGGGTGCGCGGCCGGCCGCCTGGCTGCTGGTACGATCTCGTTCGCCAGCCGCTCGAACAATTCCTCGTCGAGGAGCACGACGGCGAAGAGACGGTGCGGCGCTATCGCAAAACGCCTGCTGGCCCAGCGCCCGCGGCGGCGGATCGGGCCGTGAAAAAGCCGGAACGGCCGGCAGCGCCGTCATGGCTCAGAGAGCCGGTCGGCGCCGTTGCCGCCCGCCCTGCGCCGCTGGCGCCGTCTCTGGCCTTCGACGAGGAATTTGCTTGGACCGGCGCGCCCGGTGCAACGGCCGCCGACCGGCAACACGCGCTGGCGCGCGGGCTCATCGTCCATCGTTTGCTGCAGTCCTTGCCCGACATTCCGCCGGCACGACGGACCGAAGCCGCCCAGCGCTTTCTCGACGGCGCGGCGGCGGACGGCTTTTCCGCCGAAGAGCGGAGCGCGATGCTGCGGCAAGTCCTCGCGATCCTCGACGCGGTGGAATTTGCCGGCGTCTTTGCGCCGGGCAGCCGTGCCGAAGTGCCGATCGTCGGCCGCATTCCAGGTGACGGCGGCGCACCGCTGGAAGTTGCCGGCCAGGTCGACCGGCTGGCCATCGGCGGCGATGCCGTCCTGATCGCCGACTACAAGACCGACGCAACGGTGCCGCTGCGGCTTGAAGATGTGCCGCCGAAATATCTTTCCCAGCTCGCGCTTTACCGCGCGATCATCGCGCGCCTCTATCCGGACAAGACGGTCAAAGCGGCGCTGATCTTTACGCAGGGACCCGTGCTCTTGGAAATGCCTGCGGCAAGCATGGACCGGGCGGTCGAGATGGAGCTTCAGCGGGACCGTCACGCTCCGGTGAAGGTGCCTTGACGGCGTTATGACCGGTTCATAGGTTCAACGCCCCGGTCTTGCCGATTCTGCAATTAAACGAGGTATTTCAATGGTCGAGAAGGTCACCGATGCGACGTTCGAAACGGACGTGCTGAAGGCCAGCGGGCCGGTTGTCGTCGATTTCTGGGCGGAGTGGTGCGGACCGTGCCGCATGATCGCCCCGGCCCTCGAAGAGATTTCCAATTCGCTCAATGGCAAGGTCAAGATCGTCAAACTCAATGTCGACGAGAATCCCGGCGTCGCGGCGAAATACGGCATCATGTCGATTCCGACGCTGATGCTGTTCAAGGACGGCCAGTTGGCCTCGCGTCAGGTCGGCGCGCAGCCGAAGCAAAAACTCGAGCAGTGGATCACGGGCGCAGTGTAACGGCCTCGCGTCATTCCCGTGCAGAGATGACGGCTTCCCGATAGGCGCGAGCGGCTTAGCTCGCGCGCCGTGCCGGACTACCCGCGAGCCACATCTTTTCCAGATTGTAGAAGGTCCGCACTTCAGGGCGAAAGACGTGGACGATGACATCGCCCGCGTCGATCAGCACCCAGTCGCAATGCGGCGTGCCCTCGACGCGCGCGGCAACACCGGCCTTATGCAAATCCTCGACAACCCTGTCGGCCACCGAACCGACATGGCGCTGCGACCGGCCGGAGGACACGACCATATAGTCGCCGATTGAAGATTTATCCCGAAGATCGATGGTGAGGATGTCCTCCGCCTTCATATCGTCGAGGCGGGCGAGGACCAGGCGGAGGATCTCCTCGGCGTCAGGACGCATTCTGGAGACCGCTTCGGGCGCGCGACGTTCGGCCCGAGGAATTACAACTGTGGACAGGGTGCTTTATCCTTTCGCTACAACTTTCCCATCGCTCAGATATTGGCCCCGGCCACCGAATCCAGGGGCTACCGCTCTTTAAGATAATCTCGTCTCGTTAACGGTTTCAACTCCTTAGTTGCAACGAAACTGTCATTTGGCGGCTTTGCGCAGCTTTCGGGCGGCGCGCAGCGCGGTCGACGACAGCGGCGATTTGAGACCGTGGAGATAGATCCAGGCCGGGGACTTTCGGTCCGCCAGCGTCGTTGCCGCCGTCTCGGGCAGGCGCGCCCAGGCCAAGGCCTGGCCGGCAACGCCCGCGGCTGAATAAAGGCTCGGGCCGAGACGATCGATGATCGCGATCGGCACCAGCGCGGCGATATCGCGCCAGCGCTGCCAGCGATGGAAGTGGCGGAGATTGTCGGCGCCCATGATCCAGACAAAGCGCACGCCCGGACAACTGCGCACGAGATAGCTGACGGTTCCATAGGTGTAGTTGGTGCCGAGATCGGCCTCGAAATCGGTAACGTCGATGCGCGGATGATGGGACAGTGCGCGCGCCGCCGCGACCCGTTCCGCCAGCGGCGCAAGGCCGCTGACATTCTTGAGCGGATTGCCCGGCGTCACCAGCCACCACACGCGATCGAGATCGAGCCGTCGCATCGCCAAAAGCGACGCGGCGCGATGGGCCGCATGAGGCGGATCGAACGTGCCGCCGAACAGGCCGATCCGCATGCCCGGTGCATGCGGCGGCAGGACGACGCCGGCGCGGCGGCCGGCCTTTGCGGCGGCCTGACGCGGAACAAGCTCCCAGTTCATCGTTTACAGAAAGAGCCCCCTCCCCATGGATCGGCTGCCACGCCCGCCGCGATGACGAGCGGCGGGAACCGGCGAACGATCATGGCCGCGTCTGCCCGCTGCCGCGGATGCGGTAATTGAATGTCGTGAGTTGCTCGACGCCGACTGGACCGCGCGCATGCAGCCTGCCGGTGGCGATGCCGATCTCGGCGCCGAAACCGAATTCGCCGCCGTCGGCGAATTGTGTCGACGCATTGTGCAGGACGATCGCCGAATCGACCTCGCGCAAAAATTTCTCCGCCGCTTTCTTATCTTCGGTGACGATCGCATCGGTATGATGCGAGCCGTAGCGCTCGATATGCGCGATCGCCCCGTCGACGCCGTCGACGACGCCCGCGGTCAAAATGGCATCGAGATATTCGGTGCTCCAGTCCGCTTTGCCGGCGGGCTTAACGCGCTTGTCGACCGCTTGGACGGCCGTATCGCCGCGGATCTCGCAGCCGGCATCGAGCAGCATGGTTACGAGAGGCTTGAGAAGCCGGGCTGCACCGGCGCGGTCGACCAGCAAGGTTTCGGCGGCGCCGCAGACGCCGGTACGGCGCATCTTGGCGTTGAGTACGATCGACTTGGCCATGCCGAGCTTGGCCTTGGCGTCGACATAGACGTGACAAACGCCTTCGAGGTGAGCGAACACCGGCACGCGAGCCTCGCTCTGCACCCGGCCGACCAGGCCCTTGCCGCCGCGCGGCACGATGACATCGATGGCGCCGTCTAGCCCGGCCAGCATCATGCCCACGGCGGCACGATCGCGCGTCGGAATAAGCGCGATGGCTGAGGCCGGCAGGCCGGCGTCGACCAACCCTTCGACCAGCGCGGCATGGATCGCGCGGGACGTTCGGAAACTCTCCGAACCGCCGCGCAGGATCGCGGCATTGCCGGCCTTGAGGCACAGCGCGCCGGCGTCGGCGGTGACGTTGGGCCGGCTCTCGAAAATGACGCCGACCACACCCAACGGAACCCGGACGCGTTCGATGCGCATGCCGTTCGGCCGCCGCCAAGCCGCCATCACGGTGCCGACCGGGTCTTTCAGCTTCCGGATCACCTCGAGTCCCGTGGCCATCGCGGCGACGCGGTCAGCATCGAGCGAAAGCCGATCCAGGAAAGCCACTGTTGCGCCGCCCGACTTCGCCGCGGCCCGGTCCTCTGCATTGGCGGCGAGAATGGAAGCCGTCGAATGCCGGATCGCCCGCGCCATCGCCGCCAGCGCCCGGTTCTTTTGCGCCGCCGGAGCCAGCGCCAGAGTGCGTGCAGCATTGCGCGCATGACGGCCGATCTCGCGCATGACCGCGTCGAGGTCGCCGGGCGCTACAACCGCCTTGAGCGGGGCATTCATCGTGCCCTCATGGCATTGATCCGTCTTGCATTCGGCACCTTTCTACCATGTTCGTCCGGCCGCCGCGAGGCGCCTGGCGCGCGCCGGCCGGGGTGCAAATTTCCACAGCAATCCACAGCCTTCGCGCAGCCGTCACAGTATTTGAGGAACTTCGAACAAAATTGCCGCGTTTGGATTCGATTACAAAATCGAGAGGGTGCCATGCATTTGTCAGCGAGCCGTCGTTCGAGCAAATTGCCCAAGCAGTTCCCCGTCGGCACGACCTATGTGGTGGAGGGCCGTGGCGGCGAGGCCGGAGATTTGCGCGTTTTCTCCCGTTACGTGGTGCTTCCCGGCGGTCGGCGGATCAATCTGACCGACGATTCCGCAACAAATCCGGTACGGGCGTCGTCGCCGCGGCGGCGCAGGCCCGCCCGCGCCGGTTCCCGGACCGCGCACAAAGCACCTCCGGCTCGGGCGAAAAAAATTGCGACCGCTGCCGGAACCCCTCGCCAGGGTCACCGTTAATAGTCAGGCGCCGGGCGAAGCCCCCCAGCCCCTCACCCTCAATCACCCGGTGCCGAACCCCGGCCGCGTTTGCGGTCGGGGTTCACCTTTTTTGTGCCGGCTCAAGGCGCGCTCATTCCGTGGGCCACGGCCAGATTGTCGCGATGGATCATTTCCGTGCGGCCGGAATAGCCCAGAATGGCCGCGATTTCGCCGGACGAGCGGCCCCGGATTTTTTGCGCATCCTCCGCGTCATAGGCGCATAACCCGCGCCCGATTTCGCTTCCGTCCGGGCCGCGGATAACCACGGCGTCGCCGCGTGCGAAAGTCCCGTCGATACGCACGACCCCGACCGGCAAGAGGCTGTTGCCGCGGCGCAGTGCCGCGACCGCCCCGGCATCGATGACCAGGGTTCCCTTCGGTTCCAGCGAACCGGCGATCCACTTTTTGCGTGCGGTGATCGGATTGCCGGAGGTCACGAACCAGGTGCAACGCGCGCCCTTGGCGATCGCGTCCAGCGGGTGCTCGACGCGGCCGGAGGCGATCACCAAATGGGCGCCGGAACCGGTGGTGATCTTGGCCGCTTCGATCTTGGTCTGCATGCCGCCGCGCGACAAACCCGAGCCGGCCGTGCCCGCCATCGCCTCGATATCCGGCGTGATGCGCTCGACCCGGGGGATGTGGCGCGCCGCCGGCGTCGTGCCGGGCGGCGCGTCGTAAAGCCCGTCGATGTCGGACAGCAGCACCACCAGATCGGCGCTCATCATCGTGCCGACGCGGGCGGCGAGCCGATCATTGTCGCCATAGCGGATCTCGGCCGTGGCCACCGTGTCGTTCTCGTTGATGACGGGGATGGCGCGCCATTCCAAGAGCTTGTCGATCGTCGAGCGGGCATTGAGGTAACGGCGCCGTTCTTCGGTGTCGCCGAGAGTCACCAGGACCTGCCCCGCGGTAATGCCATGGCGCGACAGCGCTTCGGCCCAGGTGCGCGCCAAGGCGATCTGCCCGACGGCGGCAGCGGCCTGGCTGTCCTCGAGCTCCAGCGGTCCCGCGGGCAATTTCAGCACGGTCCGGCCGAGTGCAATGGCGCCGGAGGACACCACCAGCACGTCTCGCTGTCCCCCATGCAGCGCCGCGAGATCGGCGGCCAGCGAAGCGAGCCAGGCTTCGTTGAGCTTGCCGGCTTTGGCGTCAACCAAGAGCGAGGAGCCGACTTTCACCACGATGCGGCGAAAATCCTCAAGCCGGGGCGTGGCGATGGCTGCGGTCATGAAACAGGTTCTAGCGGGGCTTCGGCGAGGGCGGTAGCGGGCCGAAACAGTTACAATTCGGCTTCGTTTTGAAGCTCCGTCCTGTTTTCCAGGCAATAGTAGCCGGACAGGCGGCTGACAAGCTTGCGCCGCTTCCAATCGTTGAGAATGCGGCTGACATTCTCGCGCGCAATGCCGGCCATGGCGGCAAGGTCGCTCTGGCCGATTTTCTGGCGAATGACGATACGGCCCGAGCCGACGTCTTGGCCGAACTCGTCCGCCAATTCGAGCAGCGTGCAGGCCACCCGGCCGCGTAACGGCAGGAAGCTGCCGGCAGCGAGCGCCGCGTCGGTCTCCCGCAGCCGCCCGGCAATCAGCGTCACCAGAGATTTGTAAATTTCCGGATGCTTGTTGGCGAAATCGTCGAACGCGGCGCGGCTTAGAAAGCTCAAGGCCGAAGGGCGAACCGCGATCACCGAGGCCGAACGCGGCAGGCTGTCGATAATCGAAAGCTCGCCGACGATGGCGCCCGCACCGAGAAAGGCAAGAATGCGCTCGGTGCCGCCGCGCGACACCATGGTGACCTTGAGAAGTCCGTCTTCGACCCGATAACAGCCGTCTCCGGCGTCGCCGGCCAGGAACAGGACTTCATCGGCGCCAAGCTTCATCGCTGTCGCACTGGTGAACAGATTTGCCGAAAGGTGCTCGGGCAAACCTGACAGCAGGCTCGGTGTCGTACGGGCAGGGGGCATGACGCCTGTCGGCAGAAGTTTTCAGGGCAATCCGGGCAATCCAATGAGCATGGGACATTATTCGGGTGAGGAAAAGCCCGCCACTCAGATAGGGAGACGCCAGCCCGGACCAAGAGGCCGGGGGCGCCCCATTGCTCCAAGCTATTGAATTCGTTCAATTCTACGTCGCCGGCGGGGTCAGGCGTTTGGCGCCCTGACCTCGACACCGGCGCGGTTCTCGATCGGCTGCACGATTGTGGTGATGTCTTTTTCCGGACCGATCTCATCGCATGTCAGTTTCAGCAAAGCGGCCACGGCCTCGCAAACCTCGATCGGAACGCCGAGCGCCTTGGCTTCGGAAACAAACAAATTCACGTCTTTCATCATCAGGCCGGCGGTGAATCCCTGATTGAATTTGCGCGGGATGACGACTTCGGGGAATTTCTGTTCGGTTGCCGTTGAGCGGCCGGAGCTCGCATTGATGACGTCGACCATGGTGCGGGGATCGAGACCGGCTTTGACGCCGACCACCATCGATTCCGACGTTGCCGCCATGGCCGCCGCGGACAGCACGTTATTGCAAAGCTTCATCGTCTGCCCGGCGCCGGATTTCTCGCCGATGTAAAAGAACTTGCCGATCACTTTAAGCGCCGGCTCGACGGCTTCGACCTCGGTGCGCGGCCCCGACGCCATCACGGCCACGGTGCCCTTCTCCGCACCTTTGACGCCCCCGGAGACCGGAGCGTCGATCTGCACGATATTCTTTGCGGCCAGCACTTTGAAAATACGCTGCGCCATCACCGAGCCGGTGGTCGACAGATCGACGAAGCGGCGGATGCGCTTGCCCTCGATGACGCCGTCGGGTCCGGTTGCAACCTTCAACACGATATCGGGCGTCGGCAGGCTCACCATGACGGTTTCGGCGGCATCGGCGACTTCCTTCGGCGATCGCGCCGCTATCCCGCCGAGCGCTGCGATTTCGCCGATCGCTTCCTGGCGGGTGTCATAGACGATGACCTTGTGCCCGGCCTCGACGAGGCGGCGTGCCATATGCGCACCCATATTGCCGAGACCGATGAAGCCGATATCCATGGCATTCCTCCCTATTCCTTAAGCGCCGATTGTAGACGGCATGAATTCCGCGCGCACGCTTTCGGTGTGTTCGCCGAGCGCTGGCACCGGCCCGTAATGACGCGACGACGATGCGCCCCGTTCGGCCGGAGCCGGATAGGACACCGGACCGCTCGGCGTGCCGATGGTGATGCGGCGCAGATGCGGATGGCGGGCAAGGCCGGCCGGACTGTTGACGCGGGCAAACGCGATGTCGGCTCCGGCGAGCTTTTCCTCCAGCGCATCGGCATCGAGTGCACCGAATACCGCGGCGACACGGCCGTCGGTTTCGGCGCGGCGTTTGACGCGTTCGACATTGGTGGCAAAGGCCGGATCGGCCGCAAGCGCGCTGTCGCCGAGCACCTTCTCGGCCAACACGCGCCATTCGCGGTCGCTCTGGATGGAGATGAGAATGTCGATGCCGTCTCGGCTGCGAAATGCGCCATAAGGCGAGATCGACGTATGGGCGAGGCCGATGCGCTGCGGCGGGGAGCCCGCCTCCTGCTGCAGGAGCGGCACCGTCATCCAGTCGGCCATGGCATCGAACATCGAGATCGAAAGCGCCGCGCCTTCGCCGGTCCCTGCACGCGCAATCAGCGCTTCGAGGATCGCCTCATAGGCGTTCATGCCCGAAGCGATATCGACGACCGAAACGCCGACCCGCGACGGCTCGGCCGTGCCGGTGATCGAAGCGAGGCCGGATTCGGCCTGGATCAGCATATCGTAGGCCTTTGCGATTCGCATGCGGGCCGGTCTCGCCGAAACCGGAAATGGAGCAACAAATCAGCCGTGGATAATCGCGCCGCAATTTAGCGATATCAAATCCGAGCCGGGCGACCGCACCGGGCTTCAAGTTCTGCACGAATATGTCGGCGTGCGCGAGCATTGCGCCGAGCAACGCAATGTCCTCACGCTTGCCGAGATCGAGCACCACCGACTCTTTGCCGCGATTGAGCCAGACGAAATAACTGCACTCGCCGTGAACCAGATCGTCGTAGCCGCGGGCGAAATCGCCCTCGAGACGCTCGATCTTGATGACGCGCGCGCCGGCATCCGCCAGCCGGCAGGTGCACATCGGCGCCGCGACCGCCTGTTCCAGCGAGACGACGAGCAAGCCGGCAAGTGGAGCGTATTGGCTCAATACGACCTCGGCAGTCCCAAGACGTGCTCGGCGATATAAGACAGCACCAGATTGGTCGAGATCGGCGCCACCGTATAGAGCCGGGTCTCGCGGAATTTGCGCTCGATGTCGAACTCTTCGGCGAAGCCGAAGCCGCCGTGAGTTTGCAGGCACATGTCGGCAGCCGCCCAGGACGCTTCGGCGGCGAGATGCTTCGCCATGTTCGCTTCCGCGCCGCAGTCCTTGCCGGCCTCGTAGAGCGAAGCCGCTTCGCGCACCATGAGCTCGGCGGCGCGCATATCGATGTAAGAACGCGCAATGGGAAATTGGACGCCTTGATTTTGGCCGATGGGCCGGCCGAACACCACCCGTTCGCCGGCATACTGCGTCGCCTTGCGGATGAACCATTTGGCGTCGCCGACGCATTCGGCGGCGATCAAAATGCGCTCCGCATTCATGCCCGAAAGGATGTAGCGAAAGCCCTCGCCCTCGACGCCGATGAGGTTTTCCGCCGGCACGCGCATGTTCTCGAAGAACACTTCGGTGGTGGCGTGGTTCATCATGGTGCGGATCGGGCGGATGGTCAGGCCGTTTGCCTTGGCCTCACGCATGTCGACCAGAAACACCGACAGGCCGTCGGTCCGCTTCTTGATCTGCTCGCGCGGCGTGGTTCGCGCGAGCAGCAGCATGAGATCGGAATGTTCCGCGCGCGAGGTCCAGATTTTCTGGCCGTTGACGACATAGCCATCATTGCCGTCGCGCACCGCGGTGGTGCGCAAGCTCAACGTGTCGGTGCCCGAGGTCGGCTCGGTGACGCCGAAGGCCTGCAGCCGAAGATCGCCGCGGGCGATGCCGGGCAGATAGCGCTTTTTCTGCTCGGTGCTGCCGTGCCGCAACAGCGTCCCCATCGTGTACATTTGCGCGTGGCAGGCGGCGCCGTTGCAGCCGGACGACTGAATCTCTTCCATGATCGCGGCCGCCGCCGTCATCGGAAGCCCGCTGCCGCCGTATTCCTCCGGGATCAAGGCGGCGAGAAAGCCGGCTTTGGTCAGAGCCGCGACGAATTCCGCCGGATAGGCGCGCTCACGGTCGAGTGCCCGCCAATACTCGCCGGGGAACCCCGCGCACAAGGCGCGCACCGCCGCGCGGATCGGCTCCAGATCCGCGCTCTCGGTCACGACGCCACCTCGGCGCGCCCGTTGCTCACCGCGATGACGTCGCGCTCGACGACGCGGGTGCGGAAGCTCACCACTTTGCCGTCGCGCCACATCTCGGTACGCAGCGTCTCACCGGGGAACACCGGCGCGGAAAAACGCGCGGCGAACGAAGCAAGCTTCCCCGGCTCGTAGCCGCAAAAAGTCTTCAGTACGGCGCGGGCGGCGACGCCGAAGCTGCCCAGACCATGCATGATCGGCCGCGGGTAGCCGGCCTGCTTCGCCACGGCCGGATCGGAATGCAACGGATTGAGGTCGCCGCACAGCCGATAGATCAGCGCCGTTTCCGGCCGGGTGGCAAGGTCGCAGACCGCGTCCGGCGCGCGGCCCGGCAATTCGTGCGGCGGCGGCGATTGCCGCGGCGGGCCGCCAAAGCCGCCGTCGCCCCGGCAGAACATCGTATGCGTCACGGTCGCAATCGGCTCGCCGCTCGCTTTGTCGGCGATCTGGCGCTCGGACAGAACGAGAGCTCCCTTGCCCGCCCCCTTGTCGATCACCTCGACGATGCGCTGCCGGCCGACCACCGTGCCCGCTCCGGCAAGCGGCCGATGCAGAATAATGCCCTGCTCGCCGTTGACCACTTTGACCCAATCGATGCCGGTGTCGCGATTGCGCGCCCAAAATCCCGGATGACCGAGCACCGTCCCCATGGTCGGCAGAACTTTCAGGTTCTTTTCGTAGACAAACGGCAGTTCGTCCTCGTCCATCGGATCGTGACCGAAGCCGATGCCGAGCGCATAAAGGATGCAGTCCTTGGCGTCGTATGTTTGCTCCCGCGGCGGGATATCGAGCGCCATCAGCTTGTCGTAGACGATCGCCATCACACCGGATCCCAGGAAAACACGTCGCTGGAACGGTCGAGCGGCGTGAATGATGGCGCGAACGCGCCCTTGAGCTGCGCGTCGAGCCGTTCCGGCGTCCAGCCGTCGGACCGCTGCAGCGTGCGGATCGGGCGCGTCTGGTTGAACAAATAAATCTCGTTGTTGCGCACCGAAAAAATCTGGCCGCTGATGCCGTCGGCGCGGTCGGAGCCGAGATAAACGACGAGCGGCGCGATCTTTTCCGGCGTCATCTCGCGGAATGCCGCGACGCGGGCCTTCTCTTCTTCGGTCTCGGCCGGAATCGAATCGATCATGCGCGTCCAGGCAAACGGCGCAACGCAGTTCGAGCGCACGTTAAAGCGCGCCATATCGAGCGCGATGCCGCGCGACAGGCCGACGATGGCCATCTTAGCGGCCATGTAATTGGCCTGGCCGAAATTGCCGACGAGACCGGACGTCGAGGTCATGTGCACGAAGCTGCCGGAATTCTGCTCGCGAAAATGGCCGGCGCAGGCACGGCTCATCAGGAAGCTGCCATGCAGATGCACGTCGATCACGTCCGACCAGTCGGACCAGCTCATGCGATGGAAGATGCGGTCGCGGAGAATACCGGCATTGTTGACGAGAATGTCGATGCGGCCGAAGACATCGAGCGCCGCCTGCACGATCGTGTCGGCATTGCCCGGCGCGCTGATCGACAACGTCGAGGCGATCGCTTCGCCGCCGGCTTTTTTGATTTCATCGACGACGTCTTGCGCCGGACCGGCATCGGTGCCGCCGCCGTCGAGACCAGCGCCAATATCGCAGACGACGACCCGGGCGCCTTCGGCCGCCATCAGAAGCGCAATACCGCGGCCGATTCCACGCCCCGCCCCGGTGACGATGGCGACCTTGCCGCCGACGATATTCGCCATCGCTTAATTCCCCCACACCTCGCGGGCGACATCGCCGATCATGCGCAGCTTCGCCCACTCCTCGTCCTCGGCGAGGATATTGCCTTCCTCGGTCGAGGCGAAGCCACATTGCGGCGACAGGCATAGCTGGTCGAGGCCGGTGAACTTGGCGGCCTCCTCGATGCGGCGCTTGATTGTATCCTTGCTTTCGAGCGTGCCGGTTTTGGTGGTGACGAGGCCAAGAACCGCCATACGGCCTTTTTGCAGCCGCCGCAGCGGCTCGAAGCCGCCCGCGCGTTCGCTGTCGTATTCCATGAAGTAGCCGTGCACTTTGATGCGGTCGAACAAGACCTCTTGCATGGCGTCATAACCGCCCGTCCCCATGAACGTCGATTTGTAGTTGCCGCGGCACAAATGCATCGTCACCGTCATGTCGGCCGGAATGTCGGAGATCGCGGTATTGATCAGATCGCCGTAAATGGCGCCGAGCGCCTCGGGGTCGTCGCCGCGGTCTTTCATCTGCGCCCGATAATGCGGATCGCACAACATCGCGATAAAGACCTCGTCGAGTTGCAGATAACGGCAGCCGGCATCGGCGAAGGCACGCACCGCTTTCTTGTAGGCTTGGCCGAGGTCGGCAAAGAAGCCGTCGAGGGAGGGATAGGCCGCCTTGTCGATCGGCGTGCGCAGCGGCCGGCCGTAGAGCGCCGACGGCGACGGGATGGTCATTTTCGGCGTCCGCGTCGTGTGCGCTTTTAGAAACTTGAAATGCTCGATCATCGGATGACCGGAGAAGCCGATCTTGCCGGTGACTTTGACGCCTTCGTTGCGGGTGGTGACGGCGGCGAAGGCGATGCCTGAGTCCATGACGTGCTTTTCGACGCCGTCGAGACCCCATAGGAAATCGAGATGCCACCACGAGCGGCGAAATTCGCCGTCGGTGATCGATTGCAGGCCCGCGGCCTCCTGCTTGCCGATGACGCCCTTGATTTCGCGGTCTTCGACAGCCTTGAGCTCGGCGTCGCCGATCTCGCCCTTGGCGCGCTGCTCGCGCGCCTGTTTGAGCGCGGCCGGCCGCAGCAGACTGCCGACATGATCGGCGCGGAACGGCGGTTTGGTTCGCTGGCTCATCGCTTTATCTCCAGACCTCTTCGGCGAGCTCGACGATCATGCGCAGCTTCGCCCACTCCTCATCCTCGGCCAGCACATTGCCTTCTTCGGTCGATGCGAAGCCGCATTGCGGCGACAGGCAGAGCTGATCGAGATCGATATATTTGGTCGCCTCGTCGATGCGGCGCTTGATCGCGTCCTTATTTTCCAATGTGCCCGTCTTGGAGGTGACGAGGCCGAGCACCACGGTCTTGCCCTTCGGCACGAAGCGCAACGGCTCGAAGCCGCCGGCGCGCGCGCTGTCGTATTCCATGAAATAGCCGTGCACATTGATGGTGTTGAACAGGATCTCGGCCACCGGCTCGTAGCCGCCTGAGGCAATGAAATTGGAGCGGAAGTTGCCCCGGCACAGATGCATGGTGATGGTCATGTCGGCCGGAATATCGGAAATCGCCGCATTGATCATGCCGGCGTATGTGGCGGGAAGCGTCTTTGGATCCTCGCCGCGGTCGGTGATCAGTTTGCGCAGCGACGGATCGCACAGATAGGTCAGATTGACCTCGTCAAGCTGCAGATAGCGGCAGCCGGCGTCGGCAAAGGCGCGCACCACTTTGCAATAGGATTGCCCGAGGTCGCGGTAAAAATCGTCCATCGCCGGATAGATCGATTCCGGAACCGCGTCGCGGCCGTAGCGGAAATGCAGCGACGACGGCGACGGAATCGTCATCTTCGGCGTCTGCTTGGTATGCTCTTTGAGGAACTTGAAGTGCTCGATCATCGGATGCGGCTTGTAGCCGCCGAGCTTCCCGGTGATGCGCAACAACAGCGGGCGCGGCTGCGGGCCGCTCGCCGAGAATTTTATCTTGCGCTCGCCGACGTAAGATTTGACGTTGTGGAGCTGTTCGAGGAAGTCGGTATTCCAGGATATGCGCCGATATTCGCCGTCGGTGACGGATTTGAGGCCCACCGCCTCCTGCTTGCGAATCACGCCCTCGACTTCGCGGTCCTCGATGGCCTTGAACGCCGCGGCATCGAGCTCGCCGGCGGCGCGTTTTTCGCGCGCCGCCTTCAGTGTCGCCGTGCGCAGCAAGCTGCCGACGTGATCGGCGCGGAACGGCGGTTTGGTCCGCTGCATGCTCAACCCCACACTTCGTTGGCGATTTCAACGATCATCCGCAGTTTGGCCCATTGCTCGTCTTCCGACAGGACGTTGCCCTCTTCGGTCGAGGCGAAGCCGCATTGCGGCGACAAGCAAAGCTGATCGAGATCAACGTATTTCGTCGCCTCGTCGATGCGGCGCTTGATGTCGTCTTTGTTTTCGAGCGAACCAAATTTCGAGGTTACGAGGCCGAGCACCAGTTGCTTCTTGCCCTTGGGGAAGAACCGCAGCGGCTCGAAGCCGCCGGCACGGTCGCTGTCATATTCCAGGAAATAGCCGTCAAGCGCCGTGTTGGCCAGCAACTGCTCGGCGACGAATTCATATCCGCCCGAAGCGATGAAGGTGGAACGGAAGTTGCCGCGGCACGAATGCATGGTGATGGCCATGTCGGCCGGCTTGCCTTCCAGCGCCGCATTGGTCAGCTTGGCATAGCGTTTCGGCAACGTCTCCGGATCGTCGCCGCGGCCGACCGATTGCTCGCGCTCCTTGGGATCGCAAATCATCGACCAGGCGGTATCGTCAAGCTGCAGATAGCGGCAGCCGGCGTCGTAGAAGGCGCGAATGGCGCCCTGATAAGCCTTGGCGAGATCGTCAAAGAACGGATCGAGCGTGGGGTAGACGTCCTTGCTGATCAAGGCGCGGCCCTGACGGAAGTGCAGCGTCGACGGCGCCGGAATCGTCATCTTCGGCGTCACGCGCGTGTGGCTCTTGAGAAACTTGAAATGCTCGAGCATCGGATGGCCGGAGAAGCCGATTTTTCCAGCGATCTTGATGCCTTCGGCCTTGGTCTGAACGCCGTGAAATTGAATGGCGTCCATCGTATAAAAGCTGACGCCCTCGAGGCCGCGGAAGAAGTCGAAATGCCACCAGGAGCGCCGGAATTCGCCGTCGGTCGCGAGCTTGAGACCGACCTCTTCCTGCTTTTTAATGACCTTCTCGATCTCGCGGTCTTCGACGGCACGCAACGCGTCCGCGGAAATCTCGCCGCGCTCCTGCTTGACGCGCGCCTCCTTGAGCACCGCGGGGCGCAACAAACTGCCGACATGATCGGCACGATACGGCGGCGTGGCGCGTTGCATCGGATTCCTCCCAAGCTCTATTGTGGACCGGACGCCGTTCGCCGGCTTCCGGCTGCGGTCGCCTCCCATTGTGTAGTAGAGTGGGCAACATCAAGGTGGGCAACGGCTGCACCGATTTAGCAACGGCGGCGCGCGAGTGTAAATGCCGTTAGGCGCGAGGCGGCCGGCGCAGACACCCACCCCGCGCATGGCATCGAGGAGACAATGATGGCCCCAACGCTGCGGCTCTACGAAGACGTGCTGACGAATGACGCCGCGGCGACCTGGCCGGCGGCGCCGCGCATGATTTTCGTCGTCCACGGCGCGGTGTCGCTGGCGGATCGAACATTGCACGACGACGAAGCCTTCGGCAGTGAAGCAGCCGTCACGCTCAAAGCGGCGAACAGCGGCGCGACGGTGTGGCGATGGGATTTGAGCACCGATGGCGCCGCTCCGAGCCCCGCCGGCGCGGGGGTCGTTTCACGCGAGAAGCTCGTGGCGCAGCTCGATACAATTCCTCAGGGAGCGCTTCTGCTGCGCGGCGACAGCGTGGCGTTTCCGCCCGGCGGCTGTGCCTATCTGCATCGCCATCAAGGGCCGGGCATCCGCTGCCTCAGCGAAGGCGGCATCCGCATCGATACCCGCGGGCATTCGGTATCCTACGGCCCGGGCGGCGCCTGGTACGAGACCGGTCCGGACGGCGTGTTCGCCCAAGCCGCCGACCGGCAGACGCGCTTCGTTCGCGTCATGATCCTGCCGCGCGCCTATCTGGGAAAGAGCTCGGTCGAGTATCTCAACGAAGCAGACAAGACCAAGCCGAAATCGCAAAGCTATAAGATTTTCGTCGACATGCCGCTGGCATTCGAGGCGGGCGAATGAAGTTGCGCCGTTCCGATCAAGTCCGCGCTGATTATTTGGCCGATCCATGCGCATTATCGTCATCGCCGTTGGCCGTCTGAAGCAAGGCCCGGAACGCGAACTCGCCGCCGCCTATCGCAAGCGCGCCGAAGCCCTCGGCCGCGCCTTCGGTATCCGCGAAATCGAAATCGTCGAAATTCGCGAAAGCCGTGCGCACGACGCCGAGCGCCGCCGAGTCGAGGAATCCATCGCCGTCGCCAACGTCATTCCCGAAGCGGCGGCGGTCGCGATCCTCGACGAGCGCGGCGACAATCTCGACAGCGCGACGCTGGCGGCAACGATACGAAAATGGCGGGAGGCGCAGTCCTCGGCCGTGTGCTTCGTCATCGGCGGCGCCGACGGGCTTGCCCAGACGCTGCGCGACCGCGCCAAGCTCAAGCTTGCCTTCGGCACCGCGACCTGGCCGCATCAGCTTGTGCGCGTCATGTTGCTTGAGCAACTTTATCGTGCCGGCACCATTTTGGCGGGACACCCTTATCACCGCGCTTAAATCGAGTGGGAATGGGGCGGTTTCGCCTCGCCAAATTGTGATGGCCGCATGACCCGATTGTCTTATTCCGGTCTCACGCCAGCCGGCTTTATGTTGTTTGTCTTGCCTTTCCGAGGTCACTATCTACCCTTGAACCTTATGATTCTCCGATGGCCGAGGCGCACCGAGCCGTACTTTCTGCTTGGCTTGGCGTTGGCTTTGCTGCTGCCGATCCATGCCGGCTTCGGCCCCAGTTCGGCCTTCGCTCAATCGCCGTCGGCGCCCGTTCCAGCGGGCCAGGAGGCGCCGGGGATCGCACCGGCAGCGCCGGCCGACAAGATCGACACCCTTGAGGCGCGCGACAAGGAACTCGATGCGACCCTGGCGCGGCAACGCGATTCGGTGCAGGGCCAGGCCAAGCTCCGCATCCAGATCGAGACGCTGGCCGAGGACCGGCGCAAATTCAACGAGGATTTGATCGGCACCGCTGCACGGGTTCGCGACGTCGAGGCCAATATCGACGCCACGCGAGCGCGGCTCGTTCCACTTGACGCGCGGGAAAAAATATTCCGCAAATCGCTCGAGGAACGGCACGATGCCATCGTCGAGATTCTCGCCGCCTTGCAGCGCATTGGACGACAACCGCCGCCGGCGCTTGTGGTACGGCCGGAGGATGCCCTGAAATCGGTGCGCACGGCCATTATGCTCGGCGCGGTCTTGCCGGAAATGCGCACCCAAGCAGACGCATTGGCAAGCGATTTGTCCGAGCTGGTGAGCGTACGCCAGGAAATCGTGACCCAAAGCAACCGGCTGACCGGCGATCTCGATCTATTGGGCCATGAGCAACTTCGGCTGACGCTGCTGATCGACGAACGGCAGAAGAAACAAGCCGTTGCCGAGCAGGCGCTCGACACCGAGCGGCAACGGGCGACCGACTTGGGACATCACGCGGACTCGATCAAAGACCTGATTGCCAAGCTCGAAGCCGGCCTCGACCCGGCGACCCGTGCGGCGCGCGACGCCAGCCGCGCCATTGCCAACGATGCGACACAGCCGCAACTCGCCGCGCTGAGCGATCCCGGCCGGCTGGCGCCCGCGGTCGCCTTTGCCGACATGCGCGGACGCATGCATTTGCCGGTCAATGGCGTGGCGATCCGCGAGTTCGGCGGTTCCGACGGCGTCGGCGGCACGCAAAAAGGCGTTTCGATCGCTTCCCGGCCGGGATCCGAGATCACCGCGCCATGTGATGGCTGGGTGGTTTACGCCGGACCGTTTCGCAGCTATGGGCAACTCTTGATCCTCAACGCCGGCGGCGGGTATCATGTGCTGCTAGCGGGGATGGATCGGATTTCCGTAGATCTCGGACAGTTCGTATTAACCGGCGAGCCGGTAGCGATAATGGGCGACGCATCGCAAGCAGCGGCAAGCGCCACGACCGGGCCTAAGCAGCCCGTGCTTTATGTGGAGTTCCGCAAAGACGGCACTCCCTTTGACCCCAGCCCCTGGTGGGCGACTAACGAAGGCGAAAAGGTTCGCGGATGATGCGCAAAACTTATCTCGTTCTCCTCGGCGCAGTGGCCGGCGCCGCGGCAGCGCTCGCGGTGACCCAGCCGCACGCAATGTCGCTTGGCTCGGCCGCGAAAGCGGCCGCCTCGGATACCTATCAGCAGCTCAACCTGTTCGGCGACGTGTTCGAGCGGGTCCGCGCCGATTATGTCGAAAAGCCCGACGACAAGAAGCTCGTCGAATCGGCCATCAATGGCATGCTCTCCGGGCTCGATCCGCATTCGAGCTACATGGATCCGAAGAGTTTCCGCGACATGCAGGTCCAGACTCGCGGCGAATTCGGCGGCCTTGGCATCGAAGTCACCATGGAGGACGGCCTGGTGAAGGTTGTGGCGCCGATCGACGATACGCCGGCGGCCAAGGCCGGGGTCATGGCCAACGACATCATCACCAAGCTCGATGACGAGCAAGTGCAGGGCCTGACTCTCAATCAAGCGGTCGACAAGATGCGCGGCCCGGTGAATTCGAAGATCAAGCTCACCATCGTGCGCAAGGGCGCCGACAAGCCGATTGAGCTGACGATCATGCGCGACATCATTCGCGTCAAATCGGTTCGCTCGCACGCCGAAGGTTCCGATGTCGGCTATATCCGCATCACGCAGTTCAATGAGCAGACCACCGACGGGCTGAAGCAGGCGATCAACGATCTCGACACCCAGCTTGGCGGCGACAAAGTGAAGGGTTTCATCGTCGATCTGCGTAACAACCCGGGCGGCTTGCTCGATCAGGCTATTTCGGTCTCCGATACGTTCCTCGACAAGGGCGAGATCGTGTCGACCCGCGGCCGGAATCCCGAGGAAACGCAGCGCTTCAATGCCCGACCCGGCGACATGACGCACGGCAAGCCTTTGATCGTGTTGATCAACGGCGGTTCGGCGTCAGCCTCCGAGATCGTTGCCGGAGCTTTGCAGGACCACAAGCGTGCGACCCTGATTGGCAGCCGCTCGTTCGGCAAGGGATCGGTCCAGACGATCATTCCGCTCGGCGCGGGGAACGGCGCGCTGCGCCTGACCACCGCGCGCTACTACACACCCTCCGGGCGGTCGATCCAGGCCCAGGGCATCAAACCCGATATCGAGGTCCTGCAGGACGTGCCGGCAAGTCTGAAAGGCGAGGCCGACACCGAGGGCGAAGCCTCTCTGCGCGGCCACCTTGCGGCCACGGGCGCTGAGAAATCGGGCTCGCAGTCTTACGTGCCGCCCGACGAAAAGGACGACAAGGCGCTCCACATGGCGCTGGATCTGCTGCGTGGAACGGCGAGCAATGCCGCTTTCCCGCCGAATCCGAAGACGGCCGTACCCAACTAAGGGGCAGCCCTTACGTTCAAATCCAAACCGGGGCGGTCAAATCCGCGCCGGTTTTTTTGTAGCCAGGATCAAGTCAGCCTGTCCTGGCGGCCCCTCGCCCGAGTCAGAGCTGTTACGGCCGTGATAAGCTCTCGGCCGTGATTCGCGTGGGCAAGGTTCCCATAACGATGGCCTTTTCTCACAAGGACAGCCTTTTCCCAAAGGATAACGCTGGGCTCCATCGATGAGCACGGATGACCTGACCGCGCCGCTCGGCCGCCAGCCGAAAAAGCGCCGGCTCGGGATCAAAATCCCGGTGCCGCAGGTCATCGCCGGAGCGCTGGCTGCGTTTCTCGGCGTCTTCGTGCTCTGGGCCGTTGTGGCGGACGACCCCTATGGCGGCGAACCCTGGGCGGTCGTCTCGGCGAACCTGCGGCTGCCGACCAAGCCAACGGATATGACGGCCCGGCCGCCGGTGCCCGGCCCGGCTGGGTCCGCGCAACACGACAGTCCGGCTGCCGCCGCATCACCGGCGCCGTTGGCAGCCGCGCCGGCGGCCGGCCCCGCGCCCAATACGACAACCGTCACCATCATCGATGGCAAGACCGGAGCGCGGCAGGACGTCGTGGTGCCGGGTCCCGTGCCTGCGGCCGGCACACTCCCGCGCAGGCCGCTCCGGTCAACCAGAAATTCCTCGAAATGACGCCGCACGGGCTCATTCCGAAAATTGCCGCCGACGGTACCCGGCCAGCCGATGCATTTGCCAGACCGGTCGGGGCGTTGCCCGGCAAACCGGACGCGCCGCGGATCGCCCTGATTGTGACCGGGCTCGGCGTCAGCGCCAGCACCACCGGGGATGCTATCGCCAAGTTGCCGGGCCCGGTAACGCTGGGCTTCGTTCCCTACGGCGCCGACGTTGCGAGCCTCGCCATTCGCGCGCGGGCTGCCGGTCACGAGCTGCTGCTGCAAGTGCCGATGGAACCCTTCGAATATCCGGACAACGATCCGGGTCCGCAGACGCTCCTCACTTCGCTGACGCCCGAGCAGAATATCGAGCGGCTGCACTGGGTGATGAGCCGTTTCCAGGGCTATGTCGGCCTCGCCAATACGATGGGGGCGCGTTTTACCGCTTCGGAAACGTCCTTTGCTCCGATCCTGCATGACATTGCCAAGCGCGGATTGATCTATGTCGATGACGGTTCGAACCCGCGCAGTGTCGCCGGCCGTATTGCCGGCGGTGACAATTTGCCGTTCGCGCGCGCCGATGTCGTCATCGACGCGGTGCCGACGCCGGCCGACATCGACCACGCACTCGACCGGCTGGAAATGGCGGCGCGCGAGCGAAACGTGGCGGTCGGCATAGCATCGGCGCTGCCGGTATCGATCGATCGCATTGCGAAATGGGCCAAGTCCGCGGCGAACCGCGGCTTGCTTCTGGTACCGATTTCCGCGGTGGCGATGAAGGGCAAGCAAGCGAGCGCCAACGAGTGACGAAATTAGGGGGAGCGAATAGCGAAGTGCTGCGGCAGCGGATAGATTAAATCCGCACATCGCCCGCTTCCTATTCGTATGCCCCATGCGCTTCGAAGATCTGCCCTATCGCCCTTGCGTCGGTCTCGCCGTCTTCAACCACGACGGTCTGGTCTTTATCGGGCGGCGCATCGACGGTCCCGAACATGTCGATCTCACGCATGCCTGGCAAATGCCGCAAGGCGGCATCGACGACGGCGAGCAGCCATGGGATGCAGCGGTCAGGGAATTGCGTGAAGAGACGAACATCCGTTCCGTCGAGCGCATTGGCGAAGTCGCGGAATGGCTCAAATACGACATCCCCCGGGAACTCGTCGGCCAAGCCTGGAAAGGCAAATATCGCGGTCAAACCCAGAAGTGGTTTGCCGCGCGCTTCGTTGGCGCGGACAGCGAAATCGACGTCGAGCATCCCGACGATTCGCAGAAGCCGGAGTTCAACGGCTGGCGCTGGGAGCGGCTGCAAAACGTTCCGGAGCTTGTCGTCCCGTTCAAGCGCGCAGTCTATGATCGCGTCGCCCGCGAATTCCGGCAGCTTGCCCAATAGGGGAAGCGCGAACAGCCAACTACGACGACGTCAACGCCGTCTGCAGCGCCTTTAATTGATCGAGATGACGTGCGAGCTTGTCGCGTTCGGCGTCGTCCGCGGAATCGGCGACGTCTTCCTCGGCATCTTTTATCTCGGACGCAAGCGAAGCCATGTCAAAATCGGCCCGCGCCACCGCCTGGTCGGCCAGTACCGTCAATCCGGCGGGGCTTACCTCGGCGAAGCCGCCGATCACGACCACCGGCTCGCGCTGGCCGCCGCGGACGATCGTCACGATGCCCGGCCGCAACGTCGTTACCAGCGGCGCGTGACCGGGAAGAATCCCCATGTCACCTTCGCTGCCCGGCAGATCCACCTGATCGACGTCACCGGAGAACAAGACGCTTTCGGGGGAGACAAATTCAAAATGCAAAGCGGCCATGATGCTGCGCCGGCTTACGCCGCCTCGGCAAGTTTCTTGCCCTTTTCGACCGCCTCTTCGATGGTGCCCACCATGTAGAAGGCGGCTTCCGGCAAGTGGTCGTACTTGCCTTCGACCAGCCCCTTGAAGCCGCTGATGGTGTCTTGCAGATCGACGAGTTTGCCGGGCGAACCGGTGAACACTTCGGCGACATGGAACGGCTGCGACAGGAAGCGCTCGATCTTGCGCGCGCGCGCCACCGTGAGCTTGTCCTCTTCCGACAGCTCGTCCATGCCGAGAATGGCGATGATGTCTTGGAGCGCCTTGTAACGTTGCAGCACCTGCTGCACCCGCCGCGCCACCTGGTAATGCTCCTCGCCGACGATCATCGGCGACAGCATGCGCGAGGTCGAATCCAGCGGATCGACCGCCGGATAGATGCCCTTCGCCGCAATGTCGCGCGACAGCACCGTGGTGGCGTCGAGATGCGCGAACGAGGTCGCCGGCGCCGGATCGGTCAGGTCGTCGGCCGGAACATAGATGGCCTGCACCGAAGTGACCGAGCCCTTGGTCGTGGTGGTGATGCGCTCTTGCAGCGCGCCCATGTCGGTCGCGAGCGTCGGCTGATAGCCGACCGCGGAAGGAATGCGGCCCAGCAGGGCCGACACTTCCGAGCCGGCCTGAGTGAAGCGGAAGATGTTGTCGACAAAGAACAGCACGTCCTGACCCTGGTCGCGGAAATATTCGGCGACGGTCAGGCCGGTCAGCCCGACCCGGGCGCGCGCGCCGGGCGGCTCGTTCATCTGGCCGTAGACCAGCGCGCATTTCGAGCCCTCGACCGAGCCCTCTTTGGGATCCTTGTTGACCTTGGATTCGATCATCTCGTGATAAAGGTCGTTGCCCTCGCGGGTGCGCTCGCCGACCCCGGCGAACACCGAGTAACCGCCATGCGCCTTGGCGACGTTGTTGATCAGCTCCATGATCAGCACGGTCTTGCCGACACCGGCGCCGCCGAACAGACCGATTTTGCCGCCCTTGGCGTACGGCGCGAGCAAATCGACGACCTTGATCCCGGTCACCAGAATCGCGGCTTCGGTGGATTGGTCGGTATAGGCCGGCGCGTCCTGATGGATGGCGCGCATCGCTTCGCCCTTGACGGGCCCAGCCTCGTCAACCGGATCGCCGATGACATTGATGATGCGGCCGAGCAATCCGGCGCCGACCGGCACCGAAATCGGCGCGCCGGTATCCTTGACCTCCTGGCCTCGCACCAGTCCTTCGGTGGTATCCATCGCGACGGTGCGCACGGTGTTTTCGCCGAGCTGCTGCGCCACTTCAAGCACCAGCCGATTGCCCTGGTTGGTCGTCTCCAGGGCGTTGAGGATCGGCGGCAAATCTTCGTCGAACTGAACGTCGACGACCGCGCCGATGACTTGGGTGATGTGTCCTGCAGTGTTCGCCATTATGGCCCTCTTCGCGAAATAGGTTGCAGCGCCGATGCTCTCTACAGAGCTTCAGCGCCGGAGATGATCTCGATCAGCTCCTTGGTGATCATGGCTTGCCGCGTACGGTTGTAGGTGAGCGTTTGCCGGCGGATCATGTCGCCCGCGTTGCGGGTCGCATTGTCCATCGCCGACATCTGCGCGCCGTAGAATGACGCCGCGTTTTCCAGAAGCGCCCGCAGGATTTGCACGGCAAGATTTCGCGGCAACAGGTCGTGCAGAATATCTTCCTCGTCGGGCTCGAACTCATAGACAGCGCCGCCCAAGGCATCGGCGGTGCTTTTCTCGAACACCGGCGGGATGACCTGCTGAACGGTCGGGATTTGCGCGATCACCGAGCGGAACCGCGAATAAAACAGCGTGCAGACGTCGAATTCAAAATTATCGAACCGTGCAATGACCTTTTGCGCGATTTCCTCGGCGTTCTGGAAGCGCAGAACGCGCACCGATCGTAAGTCGACCAATTCGACGATTTGCTGAGGATATTGCCGGCGCAATTGGTCGTATCCCTTGCGCCCGACGCAAAAGAATTTGACCTCCTTGCCCTCGGCCATCAGCGCGTTGGCCCGCTCGCGGGCGAGCCGCACGATCGCGGTGTTAAACGGGCCGCAAAGGCCGCGCTCGGCGGTGCAGACCAGCAGGAGATGCCGGTTGTCGCCGCCGGTTCCGCGCAGCAGCCGCGGCGCGCTGTCGAGGTTGGCAACCGAGGCGGCGATGTTGCCGAGCACCGCCTCCATGTGGCTCGCATAGGGGCGTGCGGCTTCGGCCGCGGCCTGGGCGCGCCGCAACTTCGATGCCGCGACCATTTGCATGGCCTTGGTGATTTTCTGCGTCGCCTTGGTCGCGGCGATGCGATTGCGCAGATCCTTGAGGGAGGGCATGGCGATGCGGGCGACAGCGGACGGACGACGGAGGATAAACAGGCAGGCTCCAGCCGTCCTTCATTTCATCTGTCGTCTGTTTCTCCGTTCTGTGTCGTCCGTTTAGGCGAAAGCTATGCAAACGTCTTGGCGTAATTGTCGACGACGCCTTTGAGCTTGCCGGCGGTCGCGTCGTCGAGGTCGCGCGAGTCACGGATTGAACTGAGGATGTCCTTTTGCGACGTGTGCAAGAGGCTGAGCAGGCCATCCTCGAAGGCGCGGACGCGATCGACCGGCAGCGGATCGAGATAGCCGTTGACGCCGGTATAGATGACGCAGACCTGCTCCTCCATGGTGAGCGGCGAAAACTGCGGTTGCTTGAGGAGTTCGGTCAGGCGCGAACCGCGATTGAGGAGCCGCTGCGTGGTGGCGTCCAAATCGGAGCCGAATTGCGCGAATGCCGCCATCTCGCGGTATTGCGCCAGTTCGCCCTTGATGCGGCCGGCGACCTTTTTCATCGCCTTGGTCTGCGCCGCCGAGCCGACGCGCGACACCGACAAGCCGACATTCACCGCGGGCCGGATGCCCTGATAGAACAGATCGGTCTCCAGAAAGATCTGGCCGTCGGTGATGGAAATGACGTTGGTCGGAATATAGGCCGACACGTCGTTGGCTTGGGTTTCGATCACCGGCAGCGCGGTCAGCGAGCCGCCCTTGTGCTCGTCATTCATCTTGGCCGCGCGTTCGAGCAGCCGCGAATGCAGATAGAACACGTCGCCGGGATAGGCTTCGCGGCCCGGCGGCCGCCGCAGCAACAGCGACATCTGCCGGTAGGCAACGGCCTGTTTCGACAGATCGTCGTAGATGATCACGGCATGCATGCCGTTGTCGCGGAAATATTCGCCCATGGCGCAGCCGGCAAACGGCGCCAGAAACTGCATGGGCGCCGGATCGGAAGCGGTGGCCGCGACCACGATCGAATAATCGAGCGCGCCGTTCTCTTCCAACACCTTGACGAATTGGGCGACGGTGGAGCGCTTCTGCCCGATCGCGACATAGACACAGTAGAGCTTGATCTTCTCGTCATTCGAGGTGTTGAGCGATTTCTGGTTCAGGATGGTGTCGAGCGCGATTGCCGTCTTGCCGGTCTGGCGGTCGCCGATAATCAATTCGCGCTGGCCGCGGCCGATCGGAATCAGCGCGTCGATCGCCTTGAGCCCGGTCGCCATCGGCTCGTTCACCGATTTGCGCGGAATGATGCCGGGTGCTTTGACATCCACGCGCGCTTTTTTATCGGCCTTGATCGGTCCCTTGCCGTCGATCGGTTCGCCGAGCGCGTCGACGACACGGCCGAGCAGGCCCTTGCCGATCGGCACCTCGACAATGGCGCGGGTGCGCTTGACGGTCTGGCCCTCCGCGATCTGGCGGTCGGATCCGAAGATCACGATGCCGACATTGTCGGTTTCGAGATTGAGCGCCATGCCTTTGACGCCGCTTTCGAATTCGACCATCTCGCCGGCCTGCACGTTGTCCAGGCCATAGACGCGGGCGATGCCGTCGCCGACCGACAGCACCTGTCCGACTTCCGACACTTCGGCTTCCTGGCCGAAATTCTTGATCTGCTCTTTGAGAATTGCGGAAATTTCCGCGGCGCGGATGTCCATTAGCGAGCCTCTTTCATGGCGTGCCTGATCGCGTTGAGCTTGGTGCGCAGCGACGAATTGACCATGCGGCTACCGAGCTTGACCACGAGCCCGCCAATGATGGCGGGATCGATCTTGATATCGAGGTCGACGTCCTTGCCGCTGACCGCTTTGAGCGCCGCGCGCAACGCCTCGATGTGTTCGTCCTTGAGCGGCTCGGCGGTGGTGACTTCGGCCGTCGCCTCGCCTTTATGCTGGGCCACCAGTTCGCGGAACGCTTTGGTCATGTCGCGTACCGCGAACAGCCGGCGGTTGGCCGCCACGAGCTTGAGAAAATTGGCGGCAAGTCCGCCGATACCGGCCCGCTCCAGGACCGTGCCCAGCGCCTGGCTTTGCTGTTCGGAAGAGAATACCGGGCTGCGGACCAGCCGCATCAGATCGGCGCTTTCGGCCACCAGAGCGTCGAAGCGTTCGAGATCCGCCTTCACCGCATCGATGGTGTTTGCCTCGGACGCGAGCGCGAACAGTGCGGTCGCATAGCGTCCTGCCATTCCGGTTACGATGGGTTCTTGGCCTGCCAAGATTGCTGCTCGCTGCGCGTGGTCAGTGTGGCGTTCTTCTGGGGCTTTTCCGCAAGGCTCGCAACCGGCGCCACGGTCGGTGCAAGTCCTCAGGGTGCAAGTCCTTGGGATTTAAGCGGGAACCTGGATGACCGCGAGCGCAGCGGAATGCCCCGCGAACCCGCGAAAATCGCGGTTTTGCTAACATAGAGTGCACTGCGGTGCAACAATAGTGAAACCCGGCCCGAACGGCCCTGAAAACAGGCTTGGCACCGGCGTTTCGGCCTAGGCGGCCCGGGCGGCATGATCGCGAATGACTTCGAGGAAAATGGCGCCATATTGCCGAAGCTTGCTTTCGCCGACGCCGTGCACGCTGCTCATGTCGGCCGACGTCAGCGGCTTGCGCCGGGCCATGTCGATCAGGGTCTTGTCGGCGAACACCACATAGGCCGCGACCCCCTGCTGTTTGGCAAGCTCGGAGCGGCGCTTGCGCAGCGCCTCGAATAGCGCCGTGTCGGCTTCGCCGCCGGCGGCCAAGGCCGTGGCGTTGGCGGCGGCGCGGGCCGCCTTCCGGGTCGCGGGTTTGAGGGTGTCCTTGCGCAGCGTGACCTTGTCGAGCCCTTTGAGCACCCGGCGGCCGGCTTCCGTCACCGACCAGGTGCCGTGGCCGGCCACGTCGAGCGCCACGATGCCGGCACCGTGCATCTGACGGAAGATCGAGCGCCATTCCTGCCGGCCGTATTCCTGACCGACGCCGAAGGTCGGCAGGCGGTCATGGCCCAATCGGACGATCGCATCGCTTGTCTCGCCGAGCAGGATATTCGTCAGATGCTCGGTGCCGAAATGCTCGCCGGTGCGCAATACGGCGGACAGCGCCTTCTGGGCCGCGATCGTGCCGTCAATTACTTCGGCGCCGTCACAGCAAAAATCGCAATGGCCGCAGGGATCGGTGGTCTCGCCAAAATAGGACAACAGCGTCTGCCGCCGGCAGCGCGGCGATTTGCAGAGCGAAACCAGCGCATTGAGGCGCTGACGATCGACGCGCTTTTGCGGCTCGGCCGCCTCGCTGTCGTCGATCTGCAGGCGCCGCAGCCGGATGTCGCCCATGCCGTAGAGCGTCAGCGTGTCGGCGGGCAAGCCATCGCGGCCGGCGCGGCCGATCTCCTGGTAATAGCTTTCGATATTGGCCGGCATGTCGGCGTGCAGCACGAAACGCACGTCTGGCTTGTCGATACCCATGCCAAAGGCGACGGTCGCCACCACGACGACGCCATCGTCCTGCAGGAAGGCGTCCTGATTGCGCGAGCGGACCGCCGTATCCATGCCGGCGTGGTACGGCAACGCGTTGACGCCGCTTTGGCGGAAAAATTCGGCGAGCTCTTCGGTCTTGCGCCGTGACGAACAATAGACGATGCCGCTTTGGCCGCGATGCGCGGCAATGAAATCGGCGATCTGCTTGCGGCCGCCGGCCTTCGCCGCCATCGCCAGCCGCAGGTTCGGCCGGTCGAAGCCATGAACGAACACCGCCGGCGTGCGGCGGAACAGCTTGCTCAGAATATCGGAACGTGTTGCCGCGTCCGCGGTGGCGGTGAAGGCAACGGTCTGCGCGTCCGCGAGCTCGGCCTGCACCGTGCCGAGCGCCGCATATTCCGGGCGAAAGTCGTGGCCCCATTGCGAGATGCAATGCGCTTCGTCGACCGCCAGGAGCGTGACCTTGGCGCGCTTGAGAAGTTCGAGTGTGTCTTTTCTGACCAGCCGCTCGGGTGCGACATAAAGGAGACGCAAGGTGCCGCCGGCGATGCCGTCGAGCACGGCGCGATTGCCGGCCGGATCGTTGGCGGAGTTGAGCGCCGCGGCGGCGATACCATAGCCGCGGAGCTGCGCGACCTGATTGCGCATCAGCGCGATCAATGGCGACACCACGATGGTGAGACCGTCACGCAGCAGCGCCGGGAGCTGATAGCACAACGACTTGCCGCTGCCGGTCGGCATCACCGCCAGCACATCCTGGCGATCGAGGATGGCAGCCACGATCTCGGCCTGGCCCGGGCGGAATGCTTCGAAGCCGAAGGTCGTGCGAAGAGCGCGTTGTGCCGCCGCAAGATCCGCCATGCATGGGTTCCCCGGCGATCGTTCTATCTTTGTTCCAGGATAAGAGCAAGCAAAGCTGCGAGCGGTCTGGCGGCATAGCGCGGGCGCGGCGGGTCTGCTTGCGCCGCAACGTCGGCTGATGCACGGTCCGCCTCCAACGCGTGCCCCCTCTTATGCACCCTGCCGGGACTGAGGGCGCCGATCGTTCCGTCGGCGGCCTGATCAAGCTTATGTCGTTGCTCTGGCTCGCGGGCGTCGCGATGCGCATGAGCATTCTTGCCATGCCGCCGATCATTCCGCAGGTGCACGCCGAATTGCACCTGTCGGAAACGCAGGTCGGGCTGTTGATCGGTCTGCCGCTGGCGGTGTTTGCCGCGGCGGCCATCCCCGGATCGCTGCTCATTGCCCGCGTCGGCACCCGCGCCGCGGCCGTTATCGGCATGATCGTCGCGGCGCTCGCCGGCGGTGCGCGCGGGGCGGCCGTCGACGTCTGGACGCTTTACGCCGCCGCGCTGGTGATGGGCTTAGGCGTCGCCGTCATGCAGCCCGGCCTGCCAACGCTGGTTCGCGAATGGCTGCCGGGCCGCATCGCGCTCGGCACCATCGCCTATACCAGCGGCATGCTGATGGGCACGTTGTTTGCGACCGGCCTGACCATTCCCATCATGTTGCCGCTGGTCGGCGGCTCCTGGCGGCTCGATCTCATGGCCTGGGCATTGCCCGCCCTTCTCATCCCGCCGGTATTCCTTTTGTTCAGTCCGCGCGTCGAGGAGCATCGCAACATCGGCAACAAAGCCGGCGCGCTGTGGTGGCCGGATTTCAAGAACCCGCTGGTCTGGCTGCTCGGTCTGACTTTCGGCAGCAACAACAGCCCGTTCTTCGGGACCAATGCGTTTCTCGGCGACTATCTCGCCAGCGCCGGAAAGGCCGATCTCCTCGGTCCGGCCCTCGGCTGGCTCAACGGCGCGCAAATCGTGGCGCCCCTCGTGCTGCTGCTGCTCGCCGAGCGCATGCAGCGGCGCGCTTGGCCGTTCCTGTTGTTCGGACCATTGCTGCTGCTCGCATTTTTCGGACTGATCTTCGGGCATTCAAGCCTGGCGATTGTCGGCAGCGCCGCATTGATCGGCTTCACCACCGCCATCACGCTCACGGCAATACTGACTTTGCCGCCGCTTCTGTGTTCGCCGGCCGACCTGCCGCGCACCTCCGCCGGCATGTTCACGATCAGCTACACCACGGCGATCGTCGTTCCGACCGTCAGCGGTGCGTTATGGGACTGGACCGGCAAGCCGTGGACGGCTTTCTTGCCGCTGTGCCTGTGTGCCGTAGCCCTTACGGTGCTCGGCGCTATAACCGCGCGGCTTCGATCCGCGACAGAAGTTTGAATGGCGCAGCGAACCGTTCATGGTATCGCTGCGAGCGAAAGGCAAGATCTCGACAATGACGTCTAGACCGAAAAACACCGCTGCGAAGAAAACCAAACGCCCGATGCTCCCGGCCGACCGCATCGCTTACTCGGCCATTTCCGAGCGGCCGGCGCTCAAATTACCCAACGGAGCGCGCATGGCGGTTTGGGTGGTCATCAACGTCGAGGAATGGGACGCGACGCAGACGATGCCGCGCACGGTGCTCACGCCGCCGGCCGGCGGCTCGCCGATGCCGGACGTGCCCAATTGGGCATGGCACGAATACGGCAATCGTGTCGGCTTCTGGCGGTTCGTCAAAATTTTCGACGAATTCGCCATTCCGGGAGTGATCGCGATCAATGGTTCGGCGCTTGCCGCCTATCCGGCGATCGTGCAGGCGGCCGCCGAGCGCAAATGGGAATTCATCGGCCACGGCTTCACCCAGCGCAATTTGCAGAAGGTGCCAAACGAGCGGGCCGATATCCGCAAAGTGCGTGAAGTGATTGCCAAGGCAACCGGCAAACCGCCGCGGGGCTGGCTCGGCCCGGGGCTGACCGAAACCTGGCAAACGCCAGACGTGCTGGTCGAGGAAGGCTATGATTACGTCGCCGACTGGGTGCTCGACGATCAGCCGGTCTGGCTTAAGACGCGCGGCAAGCCGATCCTCAATTTACCGTACACGCAGGAATGCAACGACGTCGCCATGATGCTGATTCAGCATCATAAGGCTTCGGAATATTGCGAGCGCGCGCTCGATCAGTTCGAACAGATCTATGCGGACTCGGCCAACTCCGCGCGCATCATGGCGCTGTCGATTCATCCCTACATCATGGGCGCACCGCACCGCGCAAAATATCTCCGGCGTATATTCGAGGCCATCCGCAACAAGCCCGATGTGCTGTTCTGGAACGGATCACAGATCGCCGACTGGTTCCTCGGTGCCGGCCCCAAAGCCCCGTGACGATCGCGCCGGTGACGATCCTGTGAGAGAGCCAGACCGCGCATCCGAAGCGGCAGGCCATAGCGACGTCGGCGCGCGGCTGATGCTCGTCTTGCTGTGCGTCATCTGGGGCGCGACCTGGCCGATCATGCGGATCGCGCTTTACGAAATCCCGCCCCTCAGCATGCGCACGGTCACCGCCGCGCTCGGTTCATTGACGCTCTATTTGGCGTGCCGCGCCCAAGGGCGCAGCTTGCGGGTTGCGACGGCTACCGATTGGCTGCATCTCACCATTGCGTCGCTGCTCAATGTGGTCGCTTTCACGGTGTTCGGCTCCTTCGCTCAGCTCTCCGCAGCAACGACGCGGGTCACCATCCTTGCCTATACGATGCCGATCTGGTCGGTTTTGTTTGCCTGGGCCATCCTGCGTGAGTGCCATTATAATAGTTGTATACCCCGCCGGTGAACGCACCGCCGCCTTCGGAGGCGGAGTTTCCGCTGACGGTGCAGTTGGTCAGCGCCATCGTGCCGCGGTAGCTTGTTGTACAGGCCGCCGCCGTTGGAGGCGGAGTTGCCGCTGACGGTGCAGTTGGTCAGCGTGGTCGTGCCGCTATAGTTGTACAGGCCGCCGCCGTTGCCGGCAGCGATGTTGCCGCTGACGGTGCAGTTGGTCAGGGTCGCCGTGCCGCCGTCGTTGGCCAGTCCGCCGCCGTTTGAAGGCGCTGCCGCCCGTGATTGTGATTCCCGAGAGGGACACGGTGACGCCCCCGTCGACCTGGAACACCCGGCTCGAGTGGTTGCCGCTGACGGTCACGCCCGCCGCCGGGCCCGTGATCGTCTCGGTGCCGGTCGTATTGCTCAACTCGAGCTGGGTGCCGCTCAAAGTGATCGTCATCGCTGTGTTGAACACGGTGCTGTCGAAGGTGATCGCCTGGCCTGGAGCCGCGTTGGCGCCCGCGATCGCCTCGCGAAGACTGGTCGTCCCGCGATAGAATCCGAATGCGTCGTCGGTCGTATTGACCACGAAACTACTGGCAATCACGGTCAAGGTTTCGTCGGGGCTGGCGATGCCCTGCCACGACGCGGTGATCGCGCTGTCCCCGGGGCCACGCCGGTGGCCACGCCCGTGCCACCGATCGTGGCCAACGACGGCGTGGCCGACGACCAGGCCACGGCATTGGTCATGTCCTGAGTCGAGCCGTCCGTGAAGGTGCCCGTGGCGGTGAACTGTCCCGCGACGCTCACTGCCAGTGACGGATTGCCGGGGGAGACCTCGATCGACACGACTGCGTAGTTCGTCAGGCTGAACGAGGCCGCACCCGCGACACCGTCGCTCGTCGCAGAGACGGTGTAGCTGCCGCCGATGAAGTTGGATGCGGCCGTCGCGCTCGCCGTGCCGTCGCCGCTGATGACCACCGGACTTCCCTGAATCGTCGCCGACGCCCCGCTCGCCGGCGGGGTGAAGGTCACCAGACCCCCTGCCACCGGCTCGTTCGGGTTGTTCGCCGTGACCGTCGCGACCAGCGGGGCGGAAAACGCGGCACTGGCCGACTGGCCGCTTCCCGAGGTGGCGGCGATGGTGAACCCGCTCGACTCGAAGGCGCCGATGTCCACCGCGCCGACCCGGCCATCGCCGCGCTGGTCGGTGGTAGGGGCGCCGGTGCTTGTGCCGGCGTCGATCGCCGGGCTGCCAGGCAGCAAGGCCATGGTCTGCGTCGGCCCGCCATAGTTACCCAGGGGCGCGAGCTGCGGGTTGCCGCCGATCAGGTTGTTGGTGCCGGCGTAGCCACCCCCGCCACCGATGTCTCCGCCGGACAGATTGCCGGCGACAATTGTGTTGGTCAGCGTGGCCGTCCCGCCGTAGTTGTTGTACAGGCCGCCGCCGTACGCGGCGGAGTTGCCGCTGACGGTGCAGTTGGTCAGCGTGGCCGTCGCCGTACCGGTTGTACAGGCCGCCGCCGTACGAGGCGGAGTTGCCGCTGACGGTGCAGTTGGTCAGCGTGGTCGTGCCGCCTAGTCGTTGTACAGGCCGCCGCCGTAGTACGTGGCGGAGTTGCCGCTGACGGTGCAGTTGGTCAGCGTGGCCGTGCCGCTATCGTTGACCAGGCCGCCGCCGCAGAGTGGCGGAGTTGCCGCTGACGGTGCAGTTGGTCAGTGTGGTCGTACCGCCGTAGTTGTACAGGCCGCCGCCGTACGAGGCGGAGTTGC
>CAWHBC010000018.1:0-4738 GCA_963827465.1 uncultured Alphaproteobacteria bacterium | reverse complement strand
CGGCGCATAGAAGCGGATATTTAGCTCGAAGCGGCGCCGGGGATCCGTCGGAATCCAGTTCGTTTCCCTGCCTGCGTCTTCCGCATGAAAACGCGGAAATATCGGCGGAGCCGTCGGCGTTCTTCCGAAGCTCGGCGGCGTTGGAGGCGCGACTCGCGCGGTCGACGCCCTTGATCAGCGCGTGCGTCTCGCGGTCGTAGGCCGTCACCGACCAATACTGCTGGACCGGCGCATCGGCCCACACACGGCTAGCGGTAAGCCTTGCCGCCATCGTAAGCTTCGCCATCCTTGTCCTTGATGCCGATCAAGTAATATTGGCCTGCGCCGAGATGCTTGATCGCGATATAGGCGTAGTCGATGCTGGCGAGGCCGCGCCCGTCTACTGGCATATCTGTTGGGATCAGCGTAGTTTGTAGACTGGCCGTCGATGACTTCCGGGAGCGTCGGCAGCGTCCAGTGCGCGCCTTCGAGTAAGGCCGGGAAGCCGGCGTCGTAGCGCGCCGCGAGCCACGCCTTCGCCTCGCCGACGCCCGCTGCGAGCGCCTTCGTCGTAATTTCGTCCGGCGCGAACGAACTGCCCTTCTCGATGCCGAGAGAGCGAATCTGGTCGATCATCGCGCGGTCGCGGTCTATCCACGGCTCGGTCTGCACGACACGATCGAGCAGTTTGAAAAAGCTGGCGTCGTATTTGATGGTCGAGTTGAAATCCTTGTCCTTGACGTCGAGAAAGACCGTCTCGGGGTGGACCGTCGATCGCGGACAGTGGATAAAACTTCACGCGCTTGCCGTAAGCAATGGATCGCTGCACGTCGGCATCGCTGTGGCTCCTGAGATTTGAGCGGACGAGGAAGTAGCCGCTGAAGGTGTCCGAGGCGAGTTGCTCGAAGCTGGCCGGAACGGCGCCGGCGTAGCCCGGCGGCGTGATGACGAACTTCACGCCCTTGCCCCCGTCGACGCCGAGCAGGCCGGCGTCTTCCAGAGCGGTTTGCCAGAGCGTGACGAAATTGCCGTTGAGCGAACCGTCCTCGCCGGCCGGCGGGATTTCGACGACCATCTCGGGCGCTGAGCCTTGGTGTTGAAAAAGCCCATGAAATAGAGGGTGTCGGGATTTGGGGGTCAGCGTCGGATTGCGCCAGTCGAACGGCTTGCCCCGAGAGATGATATCGCCGGGCTTGCCTCCGACCTTGATCATCTGATCGTACATGAGTTCGGCGTTGACCGCAGGCATGCCCCAGATCACCGCCTCAACGGCGCGGCGCTCGATCGCGCGACGCGAGAGTTCATCAGGGGAAGGAGCTATCCACGACGGCGGCCGTCGCAACACAGGTGATCACCGCAGCCGCAAGGCATATTCGTGACACGACGAGCTCCCTCCGGGGCGGATCGATTGGACTGGGGCCGTCAACGCTAAGCCAACTGGCTTGCGGCTTACAATTCAATTTCTACGCTGCCCAGAAGCAAAAGGGATCTAGGTCCGCTTTTCGCCCTCTTGAGAGATCGCCTCGCGACGACGCGGGGGCTCTGCGCCGTCCTTCGAACAGGCGCTCATGGGACAGTAGCTCCTCACCCCTAGGCTCCGGCGCGGAGCGCGCGGCGATATCAGCTTCCTAGTGGACGATGGACCCGAACCGTCGAGAAGTCGGCGCCATCATCGCCATGCCCGAGCCCGACCGGGCCGTTCTGGCGCGGCGCGCCGCGATTGTCGAAGCATTGCGCGCATTGTGCCGGGCGAAGGCGTGATCGACGCGGAAGCCAGCGGCGGGCCTATGAATGCGACGGACTGACCGCCTATCGGCACTGCCGATGGTGGTCGTGCTGCCGGAAACGACCGCGCAGGTCGTGGAGATTCTCCGCTATTGCAGCGGCGAACAGCATCAAGGTCGTGCCGCGCGGCGCCGGCACGTCGCTCTCCGGCGGCGCGCTGCCGCTGGCCGACGGCGTGCTGCTCGGCATGGGCAAGTTCAAGCGCATCCTCGAAATCGACTTCGCCAACCGCTGCGCCGTGGTGCAGCCGGGCGTCACCAATCTCGGCATCACCCACGCGGTGCAGGATCAGGGCTCTATTACGCGCCCGACCCGTCGAGCCAGATCGCCTGCACCATCGGCGGCAATGTCGCCGAGAATTCCGGCGGCGTGCACTGCCTCAAATACGGCCTGACCACCAACAACGTGATCGGCGTCGAATTCGTGACCATGGACGGCGAGGTCGATGCGCCTTGGCGGCAAGCATTTCGATCGCAGCGGCTATGACCTGCTGGGCGTGCATCGTCGGCTCCGAGGGCATGCTCGGCGTGGTGACCGAGGTCACGGTCCGCCTGCTGCCGAAGCCGCCCGGCGCGCGCGCGCTGCTGATCGGCTTTCCGTCCGTCGAAGGCGCGGGCGACTGCGTGGCGGCCATCATCGGCGCCGGCATCATTCCCGGCGGCATGGAGATCATGGACCAGCTCGCCATCGAGCGGCCGAAGCCTTTGTCCATGCCGGCTACCCGCTGGATGCCGAGGCCCTGCTGATCGTCGAGCTCGACGGGTGCGAGGCCGAAGTCGATCATCTGATCGCCGCGGTCGAGACGCATCGCCGCGCGCAGCACGGCGCGACGAGCTGCCGCGCCAGCCAGTCCGAGGAGGAGCGGCTGCTGTTCTGGGCCGGGCGCAAGGCCGCCTTCCCCGGCGGTCGGCCGGATCTCGCCCGACTATTACTGCATGGACGGCACGATCCCGCGCAAGCAGCTCGGCCCGCGTGCTTGCGCGCATGAAGCCGATGGAAGAGCGCTACGGCCTGCGCGTCGCCAACGTGTTCCATGCCGGCGACGGCAACCTGCATCCGCTGATCCTCTATGACGCCAACAAGCCCGGGGAATCGAGCGCGCCGAGGATTTCGGCAGCGACATTCTGCGCCTCTGCGTCGAGGTCGGCGGCGTGCTGACCGGCGAGCACGGCGTCGGCGTCGAAAAGCGCGATCTCATGGACGCGATGTTCAACGAGATCGATCTCAACCAGCAGCAACGGCTGAAATGCGCCTTCGACAGGACGAGCCTGCTCAACCCCGGCAAGGTGTTTCCGCAGCTCTGCCGCTGCGCCGAACTCGGCCGGATGCACGTGCACGCGGGCAAGCTCGCGCTTCCCCGATCTGCCCCGCTTTTGAGAGCGCAGATGACCGTTCTTCAGCCCGCGGACGAAAGCAGCTCTCCGAAATCGTCGCCCGGGCGGCGGCGGAGGGCCAGCCGCTGGAAATCGTCGCGGGCGGCAGCAAGCGCGCGCTCGGCCGCCCGGTGCAGGCCGAGCATGTCCTCGACGTGTCGAGATCGCGGGCTGGTCGACTACGAGCCCGCCGAACTCATCCTGACGGCCAAGCCGGCACGCCGCTGGCCGCGATCAAGGCCGCGCTCCAGGCGAAGCCGGCAGATGCTGGCGTTCGAGCCGCCGGACTGGCGCGGGCTCTTGGGCTCGAACGCCGAACCGACGCTCGGCGGCGTTCTCGCCGGCAATCTCGCCGGGCCGCGGCGAGTTCGCGCCGGCGCGGCGCGCGACTTTTTCCTCGGCTTTTCCGCCGTCAACGGCGTCGGCGAGATCTGGAAAGCCGGCGGCAAGGTGGTGAAGAACGTGACCGGCTACGACATGTGAAGCTGCTTGCGGGCTCCTTCGGCACCCTGTCGGTCCTGACCGAAGTCACGCTGAAAGTGATGCCGAAGCCCGAGACGGTGCGCACGATCCTCTTGCGCGCGCTCGCGGACGAGATCGCGTCGCCCGATGGCGAAAGCGCTGAACACGCCCTTCGAAGTCTCGGCGCGGCGCATCTCCCGAGGCCTGCGCCCGCCGATCCGCCATCCCGGAGATCGGCAAGGCCCGGCGCGATCACCGCGATCCGGCTTGAGGGTCCCGCGCCCTCGGTCGCATTTCGCGTCGAGGCCATCGAGCCCTGTTCGGCGCGCGGGGAGCGGCTCGACGACCGAATCCGCCGCCTTCTGGGAGGAGGTCGGCGAGGTTGAGCCGCCGCTGCCGCAAGGACCGCGCGTCCTCTGGCGTCTTTGCCCGACGCCCAGCGTCGCCGCCGTGCTCGCGCGACATCCGGGCGCGTCTGCCCTCGGCGGAGGCCTTTTACGATTGGGGCGGCGGCCTGGTCTGGCTGAGCCTCGACGCCGCGGAGGCCGGACCGGAAGGCGGCGCGGCCTCGTGCGCGAAGTCCTGAGGTCCGCCGGCGGTCACGCCACGCTGATCGTCGCCGCCGGAAGACGCGCGGCCGCGTTTCCGGTGTTCGAACCGGAAGCGGCGCCGCTCGGCGCGCTGACGGCCCGCATCAAGGCCCAGTTTCGATCCGATCGGCGTGTTCAATCCCGGGCCGGATGCGGGAAGGGCGGTAGCGATGCAGACGAATTTTACCGCCGCTCAGCTTGCCGATCCGGACATCGAGCGCCTCGGAAAAAATTCTGCGCGCATGCGTGCACTGCGGCTTCTGCACCGCGACCTGTCCGACCTATGTTCTGCTCGGCGACGAGCTCGATAGCCCGCGCGGGCGAATCTACCTGATCAAGGACATGCTGGAGACCGATCGTCCGGCTACGCCGGATGTCGTCAAGCACATCGACCGCTGCCTCTCCTGCCTGTCGTGCATGACGACCTGCCCTTCAGGCGTCAACTACATGCACCTGGTCGACCACGCGCGGCGTCATATCGAAAGGACCTTCAGCCGGCCTTGGTTCGACAGATGCTTCGGCGCGTTTTGAGCGCGGTGCTGCCGCGCC
>CAWHBC010000017.1:0-36451 GCA_963827465.1 uncultured Alphaproteobacteria bacterium | reverse complement strand
CGCGACGGCATCACCCAGGCGATACCGGACGTGATCGCAGGCCGAGTCGATTTGGCGGTCGGAACCCTCCCCGCTTTGCTGCCGCAGATCCGCGGCGAACACTCAAGGCCTTGGCCGTGCTGGCGCCGCAACGTTCGCCGTTTGCACCCGACACACCGACCTCGGCGGAAGCAGGGTTGGCTTCACTGCAGATAGACTCCTGGATTTGCTTCATGACCACTGGCGGCACGCCGGCCCCGATCATTGCCCGCTTGGATGAGGATATCGCTAAGGCTTTAGCGTTGCCGGAGGTCCGCGGCGCCTTCGCCAAGCAGGGCATCGAAATCTATCACATGGGCCCGCAACAGCTCGGCGCGTTCCTCGGTGCGGAATCCGGCGCTTCGCGAGCCTACTCGCGCATTCGCGAGTCAAACCCGCGGCGCAATGACTTTGAACGGAGACCTTTTAGCCTCCCCGGCTTCGCGGACCGATTGGAGGCTACGCATCGGTTATCGGCTGGGGGCGACTTGAGCGAGGCAGCAGAACCCATTCGGCTCACCGATGAGCAGCGGCTCGACTGGCTGCGGCTCATTCGCAGCCAGAATGTTGGCCCACGGACTTTTCGGGCCCTCGTCAATCATTTCGGCGGTGCGCGGGCCGCGATCGAAGCGCTGCCCGGACTGGCGCGCCGCGGCGGCAGCGCCAGTCCGCAGATTTACTCGCGCGACGAGGCGCTCCGTGAGATTGAAGCCGCACGCAAGCTCGGCGCGCGTTTCGTCGCCGCAGGCGAAGCCGACTATCCGCACCGCCTGCAAATGATCGATGACGCGCCGCCGCTGATCACGCTGCGCGGCCATGCCGCCGCATTGAGCATGCCGCTGGTGGCGATTGTCGGCTCGCGCAACGCCTCCGCCGCGGGCGCCAAGATCACTCAGCGCCTGGTGCACGGGCTCGCCGAGGCTGGCTTTGCCATTGTTTCAGGCCTCGCGCGCGGCATCGACGCGGCAGCCCACCGCGCCAGTCTCGGCACCGGAACGATCGCAGTGCTGGCCGGCGGCCAGGACCGAGTCTATCCGCCGGAGCACGAGGAATTGCTCGAAGCTATTTTGCCGGCGGGCATCGCGCTCAGCGAAATGCCGCTGGGCTGGGAACCGCGGGCGCGGGATTTTCCGCGGCGCAACCGCCTGATTTCCGGGTTGTCGCTCGGCGTCGTCATTGTCGAAGCCGCCAAGCGATCGGGCTCCCTGATCACGGCGCGGCTGGCGCTCGAGCAGGGCCGCGAAGTTTTCGCGGTGCCCGGCTCGCCGCTCGATCCTCGTGCCGAGGGCACCAACGGCCTGATCAAGCAGGGAGCAACGCCGGTCACCGAAGCGGCCGACATTACCACCGTGCTGCAGCCGATCATGGGCATGGAGGTTCCGGCGCGCGAGCCGGAACGCGAAGAGGTCGAAAGGGACGCGCCGGTCGAGCCGGCGCCGGACGAGCGCAGCCGGATCGTCGCCTTGCTGAGCCCGACGCCGGTTTTGATCGACGATCTGATCCGGCTATCGCGAAGCTCGCCACGGGTGGTGCGAACGGTGCTGCTCGAACTGGAAATCGCCGGGCGGCTCGAACGCCATGGCGGGGGTCTGGTATCGCTGCTGTAGGCGGGCGAAGACTCAGTCCTTGGCGATCTGATCGGCTTCGATCTGGGCCATTTCCAAAATGTAGCTCAACGTATCGAGGCCATTGCGCCGCGCCATCAGCGCCAGCTCACGCGAAAGGGCGGCGATATATTGCGCCGCACTGTCTGGAGTTTCCCCGCTATTGCCCCCGTTTACATCCTTTGGGTTTGACATTGGTTTTGTGACGCTACGGGTTTGAAGTCGGTACAACCGGAGCTGGAGCCGTTCCATCAGTTCCATCAGACCTATACTTTAGCGATCAATTTATATAAATACAACTAAACCGGGTATGCGGCCTGGCGTCTTTTCGCCTCGATTGCCACGCATTTCGCCGATATCGGCAGGCCGGTTCCACGCGGTAACGATTTGACAGGTGGGGATGCATTACCCATGTTCGCGGCGGCCGCCCCGCCGCATGGCATGGGTCAAAGTTGCGAAATGGCCGTTAAATCATTGGGTTATCGATGAATCTTGTATTGGTAAAATCGCCTGCCAAGGCGAAGACGATCAATAAATATCTGGGCAAGGACTACGAAGTCCTGGCCTCGTTCGGCCATGTTCGGGACCTGCCGGCCAAAAGCGGCTCGGTCGATCCGGACCACGATTTCCGCATGCTTTGGGAGATCGATCCCAAGGCGCAGAAGCGGCTCAACGACATCGCCAGAGCGCTCAAGGACGCCGACAAGCTCATTCTCGCCACCGACCCCGATCGCGAGGGCGAGGCGATTTCCTGGCATGTGCTGCAAATCCTCAAGGAAAAGAAGGCGCTCAAATCCCAACCCGTCGAGCGGGTGGTTTTCAACGCTATTACCAAGCAGTCGGTAACCGAGGCGATGGCGCATCCCCGGGCGATCGACCAGGCGCTGGTCGATGCCTATCTCGCACGCCGGGCGCTCGATTATCTCGTCGGATTCACGTTGTCGCCAGTGTTGTGGCGCAAATTGCCGGGCGCACGCTCGGCCGGCCGCGTCCAGTCGGTGGCGTTGCGGCTCGTATGCGACCGCGAGCTCGAAATCGAGAAATTCAACAGCCAGGAATACTGGTCGCTGGTGGCGACGCTGGCGACGCCGCGGCAGGAGACGTTCGAGGCGCGGCTCGTGGGCGCCGACGGCAAGAAGCTGCAGAAGCTCGACATCGGCTCGGGCGCCGAAGCGGAAGCCTTCAAGCAGGCGCTTGAAACCGCCGTGTTCACCGTCGCCTCGGTCGAGGCGAAGCCGGTCAAGCGGCACCCCTACCCGCCTTTTACCACCTCGACTTTGCAGCAGGACGCAAGCCGCAAGCTCGGCTTCGCGCCGGCGCACACCATGCGCGTGGCGCAGCGCCTTTACGAAGGCGTCGATATCGGCGGCGAGACGGTTGGGCTCATTACCTATATGCGCACCGACGGCGTGCAGATTGCCGAGGAAGCGATCCCGGCGGTGCGGCAGGTCGTCGAGCAGGATTATGGCAAAGAGTATCTGCCGCCCTCCCCGCGCCGTTACGAAACCAAGGCCAAAAACGCGCAAGAGGCCCACGAGGCTATTCGTCCGACCGAACTGTCGCGGCGCCCGCGCGACACCAAACGCTATCTCGATGCGGACCAGGCCAAGCTCTACGAGCTGATTTGGCTGCGCACGGTCGCAAGCCAGATGGAATTGGCCGAGCTCGAGCGCACCACGGCCGACATCGCAGCCAAAGTGGCAAGCCGGCTGCTTGAACTGCGCGCCACCGGCACGGTGGTGAAATTCGACGGCTTCCTCACGCTCTACCAGGAGAGCCGCGACGAAGATCCGGACGACGAAGACTCCCGCCGGCTGCCGGCGATGAGCGCGGGCGAACGGCTGGACAAGCGCGCGATCGCTGCCGACCAGCACTTTACCGAGCCGCCGCCGCGCTATTCGGAAGCCTCGCTGGTCAAACGCATGGAAGAGCTCGGCATCGGCCGGCCGTCGACCTATGCCTCGATCCTGCAAGTGCTCAAGGACCGCAAATATGTGCGGCTCGACAAGCGCCGGCTCTTCCCCGAGGACCGCGGCCGCATCGTGGTCGCCTTTCTCGAAAGCTTTTTTGCCAAATACGTCGAATACGACTTCACCGCCGGCCTCGAGGAACAGCTCGATCTTATTTCCAATGATGAGGCCGCCTGGCGCGACGTGCTGCGCGATTTCTGGCGCGACTTTATCGGCGCCATCGACGAGACCAAGGATTTGAAGATTTCGCAGGTCATCGACGCGCTCGATGCCTTGCTGGCGCCGCATCTGTTTCCGCCGCGCCCTGACGGCAGCGATGCTCGCGTTTGTCCGACCTGCAGCAACGGCCGGCTGACGCTCAAGCTTTCCAAATTCGGCGCGTTCATCGGCTGCTCGAATTATCCGGAGTGCCGCTATACGCGCGCGCTGTCGTCGCAAGCCGACGGTTCCCCCGACATCGGCACCAAGAAGCTCGGCGTCGATCCGGCAACCGGACTCGATGTCACCGTGCGCTCGGGCCGGTTCGGGCCCTATCTGCAGATCGGCGAAACCGAAACAGGCGGCGAAAAGCCCAAACGTGCCGGGCTGCCGAAGGATGTCGCCCCGGACGAGATCGATCTTGAGCGCGCGCTCGCGCTGTTGTCCTTGCCCCGCGAAGTCGGCAAGAGCCCCGAGGACGGCGAGCCGATCGTCGCTGGTCTCGGCCGCTTCGGACCGTTTGTCCGGCATGGCAAGATTTACGCTAACCTCGACTCGCCCGAGGAAGTTTTTACCGTCGGGCTCAATCGGGCCGTGACCCTGATCGCGGAGAAAAAAGCCAAGGGCCCGCGCCGCCGGTTCGGCGCCGATCCAGGCCGCGCCGTCGGCGACCATCCCGTCAAGGGCGGCGCCATCTTCGCCAAAAAAGGCCGCTATGGCCCCTATGTCAGCCACAACGGCGTCAATGCCACGCTGCCGGCCGACAAGACCCCGGAGACGATCACGCTGGAAGAGGCGGTGGCGCTATTGGATGCGCGCGCCGAGCGCAACGCGCCGGCGCCGCATGCCCGGCCGCGTAAGGCCAAGCGCCCCTCGCCCGGCACGGCCCGTCACATCAAAGCCACCGGCAAGAAGCCGGCGGCCCGGTCCAACAAGCCCGCCGGCAAAACCCGCAAGACGACACCCGCTGCCGAATAATGATTATCCAATAGGCCATGGGACCGCTGCCGCGGTTCAACTCGGGCCTTGCGGCCCCCTCAGCGGCCTATGAGCGGCCCATGAATCGCCTTCCCACCCGCGACGAATTGGTCGCCTTCATCCGCGAACGCAGCGGCACCGTCAGTACGCGCGAAGTCGCCCGTGCCTTCGGCGCCAAAAACGCTGACCGTGCCGCAATCAATCGCATGCTGCGGGAACTCGCCGACGAAGGCTCCATAGACCGCCGGCGCAAGCGGCTGCTCCACGCCGGCACGTTGCCGCCCGTGGTTCTTGCCGACATCACCGGCCGCGACAACGACGGCGAGTTATTGGCGCGGCCGACCGAGTGGGATGAAGACGCGCACGGCGCGGCGCCGGTGATCCGCATCGTCACGCCGCGCCGCCCCAAACCGGGGGAAACCGCCGGTGTCGGCGACCGCGCACTAATTCGCATCGAAACGGCCGGTGACGAAACAAGCGGACGCGTGATCAAGCTGATCGATCGGGCCAAGCATCGCACGCTCGGCATTTTCCGCGGCCTGCCGGGGGGTGCCGGGCGGCTCGTTCCGATCGACAAAAAACAGCTCGGCCGCGAGATCACGATCCCGCCAAATGCAACGGCAGGCGCGGCCGACGGCGATCTCGTCGCCGTCGAAGTGGCGCGGCATGGCCGGATGGGGCTACAGGCCGGCACGGTGGTCGAGCGGCTCGGATCGCTCAAGAGCGAGCGCGCCGTCAGCATTATCGCCATCCATGCTCACGATATTCCGCACACGTTTTCGCCCGCCGTGCTCGAAGAGGCCGAATCCGCAAAGCCGGCATCGCTTGCCGGTCGCGAGGATTGGCGGGATGTCCCTTTCGTCACCATCGATCCGCCCGACGCCAAGGATCATGACGACGCCGTGCACGCGGTGCCGGATTCCGACCCGAAAAACGCCGGCGGGCATATCGTCACCGTCGCCATAGCCGACGTCGCCCATTACGTGCGGCCGAACTCCGCGCTCGATCGCGAAGCGGTCAAGCGCGGCAACTCGGTCTATTTCCCCGACCGCGTGGTGCCGATGCTGCCCGAGCGCATCTCCAACGATCTGTGCTCGCTGCGGCCGCAACAGGACCGGCCGGCGCTGGCCGTACGCATGGTGATCGGCGCTGACGGGCGCAAGCGCTCGCACGGCTTCCACCGTGTGCTGATGCGTTCCGCAGCGCGGCTCAGCTATGAGCAAGCGCAGTTCGCCGTTACCGGCCGCCCCGACGAGATCACCGAGCCGATCGCAAACACCGTCCTCGCACCGCTCTATGCGGCCTACCGGACCGTGTTGCGTGCCCGCGACGCGCGCGGCCCGCTCGACCTCGACATTCCCGAGCGCAAGATCGTGCTCAAATCCGACGGCACCGTCGATCGCGTGATCATGCCGCAGCGGCTCGAAGCGCACCGGCTGATCGAGGAATTCATGATCCTCGCCAATGTTGCCGCGGCCGAAACCTGCGAACGGGGCAATACGGCGCTGATCTATCGCGTGCACGACGAGCCGTCGCCGGAAAAGCTCAATGCGCTGCGCGAGTTTCTCGCCACCCTCGATATCAATCTGCCGAAGGGCGGCGTGCTTCGCCCCGATGGCTTCAATGCCATCCTGTCACGCGTCAAAGGGCGCGATGTTGAGCGGCTGGTCAATGAAGTGGTGTTGCGGACCCAGGCTCAAGCCGAGTATTCGGCGGAGAATTTCGGCCATTTCGGCCTCAACCTGCGCCGCTACGCGCATTTCACTTCGCCGATCCGCCGCTATGCCGACCTCGTCGTGCACCGCGCGCTCATTCGCGCGGCAAAGCTCGGCACCGACGGCCTGCCCGACGGCGCCGACGCGCGTTCGCTCAATGAAGTTGCCGCCAATATTTCCGCCACCGAGCGCCGCGCCATGAAGGCCGAGCGCGAGACCGCCGACCGGCTGATCGCACATTTCCTCGCCGACCGCGTCGGCGCGACTTTCGACGGCCATATCTCCGGCGTCATCCACGCCGGATTATTCGTCGAGCTCGACGAAACCGGCGCCGACGGCTTCATTCCGGCGCGTACCATCGGTAACGAATATTTTCGTTTCGACGAAGCCGGCCGCGCTTTCGTCGGCCGCTCGGTCACCCATCGGCTCGGCGATCCGGTAACGGTCGAGCTCGTCGAGGCAGCACCTGTCGCCGGCGCGTTGCGTTTTAAGCTTGTTGGCCATGACCGTGCCGCGGCGCCAAAGGCTTTACATTCCCCGAGCGCGCGGCCGAAAGTCAGGCCCAAGCACAAATCGCGCAAAGGCCGGCGGCGGCAATGAAATCCCAATACGTCGATGAAGCAAACATCACCGAGGGCGGTACCGCGACCGACCGGGCCGAACGGCTGACGCGCACGATGCGCGATCAGTCGTTTCCGAACGTAAAGCCGCGGGATTCGGCGACGCTGATCTTGATCGATCGCGAGCACACGGTGCCGAAGGTGCTGTTGGGCCGGCGCCATCAGCGGCACCGGTTTCTGCCCGGCAAATTCGTGTTTCCCGGCGGCCGGATCGAACCGTCCGATCGGCTGATGGCGGTCTCGGCCACGCTGCATGAGCGCCACATCGCCAAGCTGATGCAGCGGATGAAGCGGCCGAGCGCCGCCAAGGCGTTAGCCTTCGCTCTCGCCGCCGTGCGCGAAACCTATGAAGAGACCGGACTGATGCTCGGCGTGCCGGCGGACCGCGCCGTCGCGGCGCCGCCCGGCCCCTGGGAGGCTTTCGCCAAGGCCGGCATCGTGCCTGATCTGAGCGCCGTCCATTTTGTCGCCCGCGCGATCACCCCGCCCAAGCGGCCATTGCGCTTCGACAGCCGTTTCTTCGCCGCCGAGGTTTCCGCGATTGGGCGCCGCGACGAAGGCTTCGTCGGCCCCGACAAGGAACTCGTGGAATTGGTCTGGCTGCCGATCACCGAGGCGCGCCAGCTCGATATGCCCGGCATCACCGCGGTCGTCCTCGAGGAACTGCAGGACCGCATCGCCGCCGGCATGGGCCTCGATCACCCGGTGCCGCTCTACCGCATGCTGCACAAGCGCTTCGTGCGGGAAGTCCTGTGACTGTTGACATTCGGGGTCTTCTGACTAGTGTCCCGCGCAACAAACATTGAGGTTCGATCATGGCTAAGAGCTCCACCATCAAGGTCAAGCTCGTTTCGAGTGCCGATACCGGCTTCTATTACGTCACGCGCAAGAACTCGCGCACCATGACCGAGAAGCTGAAAATGAAGAAATATGACCCGGTGGCGAAGAAGCACGTCGAATTCAGCGAATCCAAGATTAAGTAATCGAGGATCGGGTGGGTTACGAGCCGATTGCGGCTTCGTTAACCGCTCCGAGCCCCCGTTCGCCGGGCGAGGCCGATGCGGGCCTTGATATGCTGGGCGACATATTCAGCATCGCGTGCAACGCCCGAGAAACGGCCCGAACCCCAGGTGTAGAGCCAGGGCAATCCCAGAAAATAAACGCCGGGAACCGGGCTGACGCCGCGGACATGACGCGGCTGGCCGCGCCCGTTGAACAGCGGCAGATCGATCCAGCCATAATCGGTGCGAAAGCCGATACACCAGACCACCGATTTGATGCCGGCGGCGCGATAGTCGAGTTCGGGGCGTTCGCTTGGCGGCGTCCAGACCGGCCGGTAGCGTGCTTCCTGTGGTGCGACAATCGCCTGCTTGGCGATGAATCCGTCGATGCTGGTCTTGATGCTTTCCGAAACCTGATCGGCCTGGTCGAGACAGAGCGCGAGGTCGTCGTCGAGAATGAGCTTGTCGCCGCGCACGTCGAGCAATCGGCCATAAAGCTCCATACCTTCCCGGGCGCGCTGACGCAGATCGATATCACGGCCGCCGTCGCGGCCTGTCACATAATGATTGGTCTTGTCGCGCACGCCCTCGCGCAGCGGATGTTCGTGCACCGGCAGATCGTAATAACCCATCAGGTGCAGCCACTCGACAACGTCCTTGCCGCGATAGCGCCGCGACACCCGCGGCGCGTCGCCGACGCAGAGATGAAGCTTTGCGCCCGGCAAGATGAATATCTTCGGCGATCTGGCAGCCGGACTGGCCGCTGCCGACGACGAGCACGGCGCCGTCCGGCAGCGCTTGCGGGTTGCGGTAGAGCGACGAATGGATCTGCACGATATCGTCCGGCAGCCGCTCGGCGCAGCGCGGCACGATCGGCTCCTGGTAGCCGCCAGCCGCCACCACGACCTGATCGGCGACATGCATGCCGTCGCTTGCCTCGATGACAAAGCCGTGTTGCGCGTCGCTGCGCAGATGCCGCACGGCGACGCCCTCGGCGAGCGGCGGATTGAACGAGGCAATGTAATCGTCGAGATAGGCGACGATCTCGTCGCGCAGCATGAACCCGTACGGGTCCGGCCCCTTGTAGGGAAAGCCCGGCAATTGGCACTGCCAGTTCGGCGTCACCAGGCAAAACGTGTCCCAGCGTTCGGCGCGCCAAGCATGGCCGGCGCGCTCCTTTTCAAACACAATGTGATCGATGCCGCTTTGCGTCAGGTACCAGCTGATCGACAGGCCGGCCTGCCCGCCGCCGATCACCGCGACGGTATGGTGGGTGGGCGGCAGCGGTTCGCTCATCGCACTATTCCTCGAAGGCTTCGATGCGCACGCGCGCATCGGGCGTTGCGGCAAAGACCGCAGCGGCAGTTTCGATGCGCGCCAATTGGGCAGCGGCGCGTGAGCAGCGGGAGCCGTATTTCGCTTTGACACGCTCGCTCGCAATATCGAGCGCGGTGCGGCTGCGGGCGAGAAAATCGCCGAGCGCGTAGCTCTCTCCCGGCGCAAAATAATCCTTGATCACGAGCGACGGCGAATAGCAGGACTCGACGCCGCCGTCCGGCCAGCGGATGACAAAATGCATTTCAGGCATTCACCCGCTCCCGCAGTTGTTCGTAAGTGGCCAGATGCGCGCGCGCGGTTGCCGCCCAATTGTGCCGTGCCGCAACCGCCAGACCGCGCGCCCCCAAGCCGGCGCGGCGTGCCGGATCAAGCAAGCCTGCCATGGCCGCGGCGATCGATGGCGGGTCGCTCGGATCGCACCACGGCACCTCGTCGTCGCCGAGATATTCGGTGAATGGCGCGATGCGCGAGACCGCGACCGGCACGCCGCTCGCCATCGCCTCCAGCACGACAAGGCCAAAGCCCTCGCGCAGCGAAGGAAACACCAAAACCGTCGCCGCGCGATAGAGCGCCGGCATCAGTTTTTGCGGCAATGGGCCGGTGCGGATCACGGCGCCGGCCGGCAGGTTCGCTTCGGCCAGCGCCTCGGCAAAGCGAGCCTGATAGGCGTCATGATCGAGCAGCGAAGCGCCGCCGGCGATGATCAGCCGCGATTGCGGACGCTCGGCGTGAACGAGCGCGAAAGCCTTCAGCATGCCGAGCGTGTTCTTGCGTTCCTCGACGCCGCCGATGGCGAGAAACACCGGCTCCGCCGATCGCAGATCGAGCCGGTTGCGCAATTGCGCGTCGGTGTCGTCGCTGCGCGGCGAAAACCGCCGCAGGTCGACGCCATTGCCGACGATATCCGCTTTGCGTCCGAGTTCGTTTTCCAGCCAATCGCGCCAAAGCCGGCTGACGGCGAACAGCCGATCGGCGGCAACGATGCCGCGGTGCTGCAGCGCGCCGAGCTTCCGATCGGGGAAATCATCGACATGGTGCACGGTACGGGCGAACATCCCGATCAAGCCGCGTTGTTTCAACGTCGCCAGGGCATTGCCCGATATGCCGTCCTGCGCATGCCAGATGTCGAAGCGGCGGTTTTGCGCGCGCTCGAAGAAACGCAAATAGTCGGCAATCCGCGTCTCGGCCATGAGCCGAACATGGCGCGGCGCGGGCGAGCACGGAACGCAAGCGGTCTTGCAGGCCGTCTCGCGAAAGAAACCGGCGCCGCTGGCGTCCGGCGCGTGCACGGTCACGTCATGGCCGAGGCGAGTGAGCGCATCGCCGAGTTCGAGCGCATGAACGACCCCGCCGCGCGGATTGGTCGAATGGGCAAGGATTGCGATACGCAAGGCCGTGCTCATGCGACGGCCTCGACGCGCACGCAGCCGAGCAGCGGCTCGCGGGCAAAATCCCACAGCATTTCTTCGGATTTGCCGTCACGCAGGACGACGCGAGGCTCGGCGGTGAATGCCCCGATCTCGGCGGCAGCAATCCCGCGGTTGTCGAATTCGCGCCAGGACCGCCGGGACGTTGGACTCGCGCACCGCCAGCAGATAGCCGTAGCTCGGAAACGTCTGCAGCCAGCGTTCGCGCGTGACGCCGTCAGGTTTCGGCACCCGCCCGACATCGATCGCCGCGCCGACCCGCGAACATTCCGCCAGCATCATCGCCGTGCCGACAAGCCCGCCTTGCGAAATATCCTTGGCGGCGGCGGCAAGCCCGCTTTCGGCAATCGACGGCAACACGTCCAGGTCGGCGCGCAGCCTCGCCGGCGGCGCATCGGTCGCCGCCTGCCAGTTGGGAAACGGCTCGCGATAGCGGCCGCGCAGATCGATGGCCGCGATCAGGCGGTCGTGCGGCCTGGCGTCGAACGAGGTGAGAAGATGCCGGGCACGGCCGAGGATGGCGACCGCCAGTTGGCCGCGATCCGTGCGCGTATTGGTGTGGCCGCCGACTACCGGTACGCCATAGGCCTCCGCGGCCGCCCGCAAGCCGGCGAGCACCGGCGCGGCATTGTCGTCGCCGTCAGCCCACATGGCGTCGACCACGGCAAGCGCTCGCCCGCCCATGGCGGCGACGTCGGAGACGTTCACCATGACGCCACACCAGCCGGCGAACCACGGATCGCGGGCGACGAATTCGTTGATGAAGCCCTCGATGGCGAGGAGCAAATATCCATCACCGTCCGGAATCGCCGCGCAATCGTCGCCGACGGCGATGATCAAGTCCGTGCTCAGCGAAAGCTTGGCGGCAACGCCGGCAATATCGCGTTTTGCCGCGATGCCGCGACTTTGGCGCAGCGTCGCCACAAGCTCGCGCAGCGCGACCGGCATCAGGCGGCCTGCTTTGGCAGTGACAGAAACCCGGTCTTGGCGTCGGCGATCGGCGGGTAGCGCTTAAGATCGGCCTGCATGAAATGATGCGGCTTGCCGTGCGCCATAATCTCCTCGATCGTGGTCCAGCCGAGACGCTGGAACATCGGCGCGTTCTGCGCCTGCACATGCGCGTAAAACCGCCGGCAGCCGCGGGCATGCGCCGACGACACCGCGAGCCGGATCAGCGAGGTGCCGAGCGCCGAAATGCGCCGATAATTGGCGGCGACCGCAAGCCGCGAGCCCCACCAGACGCCGTCGTCGAGCGCATGGATGCGCACAGTGCCGACGACTTCCTGCGACGCGATGGCAAAGGAAGAAATGGCGACGATCGGGATCGCGATGTCGTCGATCTTGTCGCGGTCGTCGCCGACAAAGATCCTCTGCTCTTCGCAAAACACCTGCCGGCGCAGTGCCGCAGCTTCGCGATACTCCCAGGTTTCGGTTGCGAATTTGACGCGGTATTCGGAGGGCAGAAATTCGGGAAACGGCTCGAAGATCATGACACGGCATCCCGCTCATAAGTCGATAAGCGCCGAGCAGGCGCCGCATTTGCCGCAGCCGGCCTTAATCGCCGTCGCCTGCAATCCGGCTGCGCGCAGCATCGGCGCCACCGCGCTCAAAATTTCATGCATGAATTGCGGCGGCGGCGGTGGGTGGCTCTCGAGCGGCGTGCCGGAGATCGGCACGAACGGCACGACGAAGGGATAGACGCCGAGCGCGATCAGTTGCGCGCAAGCCGCAAGGATCGCTTCCCTGGTGTCGCCAAGGCCGGCGAGAATATAGCTCGACACCTGGCCGCGGCCGAAGACCGGCACGGCGGCGGCGAAAGCGCCGAAATAGCGTTCGAGGGACACCTGTGCCTTGCCCGGCATGATGCGTCGCCGCACCTCCGGCGTGACCGCCTCGAGATGCATGCCGAGCGTATCGACGCCGGCCGACTTCATGCGAACGAACCAACGGTCGTCGTCCGGGGGTTCGCACTGGCCTTGGATCGGCAAATCGACGGCCGCTTTCACCGCCGCAGCGCTTTCGGCGAGGATCGCCGCACCGCGATCGCGCCCCGGCGGTGTCCCGGTGGTCATGACCATGTGGCTGACGCCGTCGAGATCGACTGCGGCCCTGGCGACTTCGGCGAGCTGCGCCGGCGTCTTACGCTCGATGGTGCGGCCGGCGGCCAGCGACTGGCCGATGGCGCAGAACTGGCAGGTCTTGGTGCGGCTCTGATAGCGGATGCAGCTTTGCAGCACGGTGGTCGCCAGCACGTCGCGGCTGTGCAGCACCGCGATCTTCCAATAGGGAATGCCGTCAGCGGTGGTGAGATCGTAGAAACGCGGCCGGGGCGGGAAAGTCACATTGGCCAGCGTCACGCCGTCACGGCTGAGCCGGCTGCCGCCGACGGCATCCGGCTTGTCGATCAGATAAGCGCTTTCGAAAGCCGGCGCGGTATGCACCGGCACCATTACGGTCATGCCGTCGATGGTAATGGCTTTGTGATCCGAAGGTCCGGCGCCGCCGCGGCGGCTCTGATGCCCGGCATTTGGATCAACCAGCCGCACCCCGCAAGACTGCAATTCGTTGATCAGCTGCGCTGTCGGCATGGCCGTCGCTGTCGTCAGCTTCATCGCTTGCCTTCCCATTCGCAGTTTCCTTAAGCATCAGCTCCGCCCGGCACGGTCTCGACCTGCATGGGCCGTGCCGGGCGGTTGTCGAGAACGAGCTTGAGTATCTCCGGCCGTGCATAGTGGCCGACCGAATCCATCATTCGCTTGCGCTTGACGATCAGATTGAGGTCGAGATCGGCGATCAGAATGCCCTCGCCCTGGCAAAGCGGCGGCACGACGTGGGCGCCCTCCGGCGAAATGATTGCCGTCATGCAGCCGCCGCGCAGCGCTTTGCGCAGCGCTTCGTTGGGCGAGATTTTTGCGATCTGCTCTTCGGTGAGCCAGCCGGTGGCGTTGACGACGAAACAGCCGCTCTCGAGCGCATGATGCCGGATCGTGACTTCGATCTGTTCGGCGAAGATCGGCCCCACCATCGAGCCGGGAAATTGCGCGACGTGAATTTCTTCGTGCTGCGCCATCAGCGCGTAGCGGGCGAGCGGATTGTAATGCTCCCAGCAGGCCAGTGCTCCAATGCGGCCGACGGCGGTGTCGACGACCTTGAGGCCGGCGCCGTCGCCCTGCCCCCAAATCATGCGCTCGTGGAATGTCGGCGTGATCTTGCGCCGCTTGAGCACAATGCGGCCGTCGGCATCGAAGACGAGTTGCGCGTTGTAAAGCGAGCCGTGGTCGCGCTCGTTCACCCCGAGTACGACCACGACGCCAAGGCGTTTTGCCGCCGCCGCGACGGCTTCCGTCACCGGCCCCGGCACGACAACGGCATGCTCATAAAGCCGCACGTGCTCGGCGCCAGTGAGGACGGGTGCATGGACGAAGGAAAAATACGGATACCACGGGATGAAAGTCTCGGGAAAAACCACGAGCCGCGCGCCCTTGCCGGCGGCTTCGTCGAGCGCCGCCAGTACTTTTGCCACCGTGCCGCCGGACCTATCGAGGTCCGGCGCTATCTGCACAGCGGCGGCGCGAACTAGGGCCTTTTCTGTCAAGCCGTTTGCTCCGCATTGGTGTCAGGCACTGTGCCGGCGCGTCATAGCGTCCAGGTGTTGAGGATGAACGCGCCGTCGCGCCGGTGCAGCAGAATGAGATCGAGCACGTCGAGTGGACTGACCGGCCGGATGCCCGGCAGCAGCGACGCTTCGCCATGGCCGTAAAGCATTTGCAGCGCAAAGCGGCAGCAGTAGATTTCACCACCCTCGCCCATGAATTTGGTCAGCTGGTTGCCGAAATTCTGTGCGCCGGGGAACGGTTCGTCGCCGAGTTTCGGAAAGCCGCGCTGCACGCCAAGCGTAACGCCCGGTCCGTACAGCAGCACCGTTGTCTTGAAGCCCTTACGCTGCAGCCGCAGCGCCTGGAGAATATTCACCAGCCCGATGGAGCCTTCGAAAGCGACGGTGTGGAACGTGATGAGCGCTTTCTCGCCCGGCTCGGCTTTGACGTCCTCAAAGACTTTCTCTTCATAATCGACAAGATAATCGCCCTTCTTATGCGCTGGCATGGTGACGGCTGGCATAAACGACTCCCCTTCTGGCTTTCGTTGCACCGTCCGTGCGGACACGGACAGCATCTGAGGGAGCAAGCCATGTGCCAAATGCTTGGATGCACATCCATTCATCAAATCCAGTCAAGTCGCCGGATATTTGCGATCAATTTCTGCCGCCGATTTAAGCGGAAAAATATCAGCGCACAGGCCGCGCATTCAAATTGATCACCACATTGCTGAAGATACGCGCAATATTTGCTGCGAGCGCCGCTGCGACATTCTGTTCACGTGGACGTAGTTTTAACGACGCAGCAAATTTTCGTTGCACGTGTAATGCAACACTATACAGTCAATTTTTGCAGATGCTGTTCGGCGAAGTCGCGAGCGGCAGCGCAGGAGCAGATAATAATGGCTGAATGGGCGCCGCAGCTCTCGCGATTAGGCCGACCGCGCTATCTCGCAATCGCCGACGCCATTGCCGAAGACGTTCGCAGCGGCAAGCTCTCCCCGTCCGACCGATTGCCGCCGCAGCGCAAGCTCGCGCGCCAGCTCGACATCGATTTTACGACGGTCGCGCGCGGCTATGTCGAAGCGCAACGGCGGGGCCTGATCGAATCGCGGATCGGACAAGGAACCTTTGTCCGCGCGTCGGCGAAGCGCCGTCACGCGCCGATGGCACGCCATCCGGAGATCGTCGACCTGTCGATGAATCTGCCGCCCGAACCCGACGATCCGGAATTGCTTGACCGCATGCAGGACGGTCTGGAGGCTCTGGGTCGGGATCTTGTTTATCTGATGCGGTACCAAGGCTTCGGCGGCGTGCAGGCCGACAAGGATGCAGCCTTGCATTGGCTGCTTCATCGCACGCTCCAGCCACAACCGGAACGGCTGTTTATTTCCCCGGGCGCGCATCCGGCGCTGCTCGGCATTTTGGGCATTGTTGCCAAAGCGGGCGACGTCGTCGTTTCAGAATCGCTGACCTATCCGGGCGCGCGCTCGATCGCGGCGCAACTGGGCCTGCGGCATGTCGGCATTGCGATGGATGACGAAGGCATCGAACCCGAGGCCTTTGCCGAGGTTTGCGAACGCCACGCGCCGCGTGCCCTTTACCTCAATCCGACGCTTCTCAATCCGACGACGCATACGATTTCCGAACCGCGCCGGCACGCCATCATCGCCGTGGCACGCCGTTTCGGCGTTGTGATTATCGAGGACGATCCATACGGGTTTTTACCGATTGCCGGCCCCGCCCCATTCGCGGCGCTGGCGCCCGACATCACTTGGCACGTTGCCGGTCTTGCCAAATGTCTCGGCGCCGGCCTGCGGATCGCCTATGTCGTCGCGCCCGATATTCGCTCCGGCTGGCTGTTTGCGTCGGCGGTGCGCACCGCGACGGTGATGGCGTCGCCGGTCACCATCGCGCTGGCGACACGCTGGATCGCCGACGGCACCGCGGACGCGCTGCTTGCCGCCGTGCGTAAGGAATCCATGGAGCGGCAAAAGCTTGTGACTGGGATCCTGCCGCCCGGACGCTATCGCGCCGATCCGGCCGGCTTCCATTTGTGGCTTTCGTTACCTGAATCGTGGACCCGCTCGGCCTTCGTCGGTCACACCCGCTCGACCGGAGTGAGCGTGGTCGCGAGCGACGCCTTTGCCACCGAAGGCATCAAACCGCCGGAAGCCGTTCGCGTCTGCCTTGGCGGGCCGGGCGACCGCACGGCGGTGCGAGGCGCGCTGGAATTCATGGCGCACGCGCTCGCGGAATCGCCGACGCTGGCCTCGACGTTTCTCTAAAAAGCTTCGGAGCGCCAAGAATAGCGCCGGACGGCCGGCGGCAAAGAAGGTGGCCGGCCGGAAACGGTGTCATGAGGAGGCCACTCGCACCGCTCCCGTGCCGGCCGAACCCCACGGACCCAGGAGATGCGGCGGACCTGAGCACTCCGTAGGGTTATCAATGAATTCGCATGCTGGCGGCATCGCCCGGCTCGCTGCAAAGCCCCGAAAAGATCAGCGAGGAATGCCGTTCTCCAAAGGCTAACGGAACCGGCGGCGAAATCAACGGGCAAAAAGCCGTTGTCTTGGCGGGATTACCGTCAGCCACGGAAATTGGCGCTACCGCCGGACTTGGGGTGCTTTGCCGGGATTGTCCCGCCGCGAAGCGCCGGCACGGAATTTGATCAATCTCTGTTTTCTGCGAAGAACGGGCTTCTTCTCGCCGTCACGGCGGTGCATGGGGGCCGGTGCCCGACCAAGCGCAATGCAGCGGATTGGTATCCACGATCACGTCTCAAACACCTTCGCAACCCACATTGGCAGGAATTCGGGCGCGATGTTGCAAAGCGACCGCCATTGCGCGGGATAAGCTAGCTCATCCAGGCCGAGACGGCGCCGGCCCCAGGTGCTCGTGCGTGCGTAGCCGTTGAGGTACACATGGCCGCGACACAAGCGATCGATGCTGCGCAGATAGCCGGAAGATACCTCGCTCGGCATTTCGTCGAATGAACTTATATTGATTGCCAGATCAAAATGGCCGGCCGGCAACGCGTCGATCTGATGTGGCAACAAGAAATTAAATGATCCCTCCACGCGCGGCGTCGATGAATAACGCGCGACGCTGCCCTCGCCGAATACCGCCGCGAGATAGTTTTGAGACATCGCGAGCGTCGGTGAAATGTCGACAATCGTGTATTCGGCCTGCGGGAAGAGTTTGCGAAAGCAATAGGCAAATCGGCCGTAGCCACCGCCTATTTCGAGCACGCGGCGTTTAGAATCCAGTGGAATATGTCGCGCCATGCGATTGAGGTCGATAGCGACATCGGCAATGTCTTGCGAAATGGGTTGAGCGTTGAGCCGCACCGGAATCGGCGAGCCGACGGCGGGATCAGGCAAACCGAGGCAATGCAGGGAGTCGTCGAGCCCCGCATATTGCCAAAGCAAGCCGGTCCACGTCGCGTAGGCCTTTACGGCAAGTCTGATCGCCGTGGGGTTTTTTGAGCGAGCAATGCGTTCGCCCAAGTTCGTCTTGTCGTCGCCGAGATCGAGTGTCGCCCGGGCGCCCCAGGGCAATTGGCCACGGCGCAAGAGCGCCCGAATGATGCGGCGGATGCGCGAATCCCAGAGCCGGTGAACGCGCCATTGCCCATAGCTGAAGTTGATCGTGCGTTTGAAGGATTCGAAGCCATACTGGCTCAGCGCGTCACGGTGATTCTCGCCGATGCCATCCCACAATGCGCCGTCGCCGCCAACTTGCTGATCGGCTCCGATGCGAGCGATGTCGTCAAAGACGGCGGCGGTGTTGATGTTCATTGCTAAAACGATTGCCCGTTAATGCTGGCTCAGCCCACGATCGCATTTCGACTGAGTTCGAGTTCGACTGACCGCCCGCCTGAGCCAATGCGGCCCGTCCCAATCCTAAGTCCGCCGCCTCATTCGCCCTGAGACGATTTATAGTATCACGCGCGGCGATGGTCGCACCGCAGGAAAAACCGGCGCCGTGAAAACCGCCATGACATCAATTCCGAACCGACGTGGCGCTCGCGGAATGGCTGTCTCGTCCCGAGGGCACTGCCCACGGCGACGACTCTTCACGCCGCGTCCGGCACGACGCGATTGCGGCCGTCGCGCTTGGCGCGATAGAGCGCCTGGTCGGCGCGCTTGAGCAGCGCCGCGGTGGTGTCATCCTTGCCGCGCAAGCCGGCAATGCCGATGGAAATCGTCACCGGGATGTGCCGGGCGCCTTGCGCGATCGCGAACGGATCGGCGGCGATGCGCCGGCGCAGCCGCTCGGCGACCATGGCTGCGACCGCCATATCGGTTTCCGGCATGATGACGACGAATTCCTCACCGCCGTAGCGGCACGCGAGATCGATGCCGCGGATCGAGCGTTTGATGCGCACCGCGAAATCGCGCAGCACGTCGTCGCCGGCATCGTGGCCGTGGCTGTCGTTGATCGCCTTGAAATAATCGATGTCGATGATCAGCGCGGCGAGCGGCTTGCCGCGCGAGGCCGCCTGCTCGATCAGGGTGGCGAGATGACTCTCCATATAGCGCCGATTGAACAGCCCGGTCAGCGCGTCGGTGATCGCCATCTCGATCGACATCTGCACGTTGTCGCGCAGCCGCTCCGTATAGCGGCGCTTGCGCACCTGACTGCGCGTCCGGGCGAGGAGTTCGTTCTTGTCGATCGGCCGGATCAGAAAGTCATTCACGCCGATTTCCAGCCCGCGCAGCATCCGCGCATTGTTGTCGGGCTCGGTGATGCCCAGGATCGGCAGATTGCGGGTGCGATCGAGCGAGCGGACCTGACTGCACAGGCGCAGCGCATCGTGGTGTTCCAGCCCGAGCGAAACGATGAGGAGGTCGAAGTTATCCTCCGCGGCATGAAACAGCGCCTGGTTCGGGTCGGCCTCCACATCGACCTTGTGTTCGGTGCCGAGCATGGTCGCGATGCGTTCGTAAGACGCCGGACGATCATCGACGATCAGCACGCGGCCGCCGCGGCCGGTATCGGCTATCGCCTCGCGTTCCGGCGATTCAATGCCGATCTCGTGCGAGGTCAAAACCCGCATGCGCAGTTCGTCGGTCACCATTTTGAGCCGCGTCAGCGAGCGCACCCGCGCGATCAGCGCCAATTCGCCGATCGGCTTGGTCAGAAAATCGTCGGCGCCGGCGTCGAGGCCGCGCACTTTGTCGGAGGGCTGATCGAGCGCGGTCACCATCACCACCGGGATGTGGTGGGTTTTCGGATTGCTTTTCAGCCGCCGGCACACCTCGAAGCCGTCCATGTCCGGCATCATGACGTCGAGCAGCACCACGTCGCACTCGGCGCGCTCGCAGATCGCCAAGGCCTCGCGCCCGCTCATCGCCGTAACAACGTCGAAATACTCGGCCGACAGCCGCGCATCGAGCAGTTTGACGTTGGCCGGGACGTCGTCAACGACCAGGATACGGGCAGTCATCGCGAACCTTTACGGATTACCGAGAAAGTGGCGGATGGTCTCGATGAACTTGCCCACCGAGATCGGCTTGGACAGATAGGCTTCACAGCCGCCCTCGCGGATGCGCTCTTCGTCGCCCTTCATGGCGAAGGCGGTGACGGCGACCACCGGAATTTTCTTCAAGTCCTGATCGTCCTTGAGCCACTTGGTAACTTCCAGGCCGGAGACCTCCGGCAATTGGATATCCATCAAGATGAGATCGGGGCGGTGCTTGCGCGCGAGATCGAGCGCCTCGATGCCGTTGCGGGTGCCGACCGTGGAATAGCCGTGCGCCTCCAACAGATCGTGGAAGAGCTTCATATTCAGCTCGTTGTCTTCCACAATCAGGACGGTTTTCGCCATCCCCCCATTCCTTTTGCCGGGCCCCGGCCCGATGCTGTCGAAAGGCGCGAGAATCGCTTGCGCCCGCGTAGGGGACGGCATGCCGAAGCTAGTCCCGATTTCTTACGGAAAGGCAAACGGAACCGCATGAAGAAGCCCGGAGGAAATTCGCGCGAAATGGCGGAAATGATGGCTATTCAGGCGCTTTCCTTTCTCGCCGAGGATCCCGAGCGGCTCGGCGCCTTTCTGTCCTTGACCGGAATTGGGCCGGACGCGCTTCGCGACGCCGCCCGAGAGCCTGACTTTCTGGCCGGCGTGCTTGAGCATATGCTCGGCGATGAAAGACTGCTGCTTGCTTTCGCCGAGGCCGCCGGCATCGATCCGGCGGATATTGCGCGGGCGCGCCATGCCCTCGGCGGCGTATGGGAGCGCGACGTGCCGTGACCACGGCCTTTTGCCGCGATTGCCTTGCCGATGCGCCGCCGCAAGGGCGGCGATGCGCCGCCTGCGGCTCACCGCGGCTTCTTCGCCACGAGGACCTCGACGGGCTGGCGATCGCCCATATCGACTGCGATGCATTCTATGCCACGATCGAGAAACGTGACGATCCCACTCTTGCTACCGAGCCAGTGATTGTCGGCGGCGGCAAACGCGGCGTCGTCGCCACCGCGTGCTATGTGGCGCGCACCTTCGGCGTCAGATCCGCGATGCCGATGTTCGAGGCGCTACGGCTGTGCCCGCAGGCCAAAGTGGTCCGGCCGAATATGGAAAAATACGTCAAGGTCGGCCGCGAGGTGCGCCAGATGATGCTGGCGCTCACGCCGCTGGTCGAGCCGCTGTCGATCGATGAGGCGTTTCTCGACCTATCCGGCACCGCCCGGCTGCATGGCATGACGCCCGCCAAGGTGCTGGCGCGGTTCGCCGCCGATGTTGAGAGAGCTTAAGATAACCGTCTCTATCGGCCTGTCCTGCAATAAATTTCTGGCAAAGATTGCTTCGGATCTCGACAAGCCGAGGGGCTTCGCGGTGTTAAGCCAGCGCGAAGCCACGGCATTTCTCGCCGGCAAGCCGGTGAGCTTCATTTTCGGCGTCGGCAAGGTCGGCGCCGCACGCTTCGCGCGCGACGGCTTTCATCGCATCGCCGATCTGCAGCGCGTGAGCGAAATCGAATTGATGCGCCGCTACGGCGAGGAAGGCCGCCGCTTGTCGCGCCTGTCGCGCGGCCTCGATGAGCGGCTGGTCAGCGCCGAGCGCGAAACCAAGAGCGTGTCCTCCGAAACGACGTTCGAGCGCGATATCGCGGATTTCCGGTCGCTCGAAAAAATCCTCTGGAGCCTGGCCGAAGACGTCTCGGCGCGGCTCAAGAACAAGAATCTCGCCGGCTCGACCGTGAACGTAAAGCTGAAGTCGGCCGAGTTCAAAATCCGTACCCGCGCGGTGACGATCGACGCGCCGACCCAGCTCGCGCAGCGCATTTTCGCCGCCGCCCGGCGTCTGCTTGAAAATGAGATCGATGGCACCCGCTTCCGCCTGCTCGGTGTCGGCGTCAGCACGCTCGCCGACGGCGAGGACGCCGATCCCGGCGATTTGCTCGATGGCCGGGCAGCATTGGCCGAACACGCCGTGGACGATGTCCGCGCGCGTTTCGGCGAAGCGGCGGTGATCAGGGGCTTGGCGTTCGACGGCAAGGACGATGCTTAGACCCGCTTACTGGCACGGCTTCTGATCTTTGATTTCCAGCGAGGTCAGCTTTCCGTCGACGACAAAGTCGTTGTAATCGAGCGTGAGCGCACGGGAAATACCGTTCTCGTAAAGCTCGAAGCCGATCGAGTAAGCTGGCGTTTCCTCTCCGGAATTGTCCGCCTTGCCCTTGTCGAAGTAGCTGATGGTCACCGGCCAGCGCGCCGTTTTGGCAAGCTTCGGTTCGCCGGCCGCGGCGTCGTCGTGATTGCGCTCGTTGGGCGTGAGCTTTTTGCCGATCACCGTCAGCGTATTGAAGACCTTGTCGCCGGAATCGGAGCCGTCATAGACCGGGAAATTAAGAATGGTCTTGCCGGCCCGGGCGGCTCTGATGGCGCGCACCATGTGTTCGGTCGGAAACACCACGCCAGGCGCGAGATTGAGATTCTTCTGCTCGGGCTTGTCGAGATCGACGGCGGTCTTGGTGGCGTCGTGCTCGGCATGACCGTCGACCGTCGTGACCAGGTTTTGGTCGACAAAATTCTGCGACTTGAATTTGAAGTCTTTGGCGTCGGCGTCCTCCCAGGTCGTCGAACGCAAATCGCTGATCGAGACCTTGCCTTCACCGCTGTCGACCTCGGAGACTTGCCGGAAATCAAGCGAATAGCCTTTGCAGGCGTTGCCGCCGAAATCGTACACGATGCGGCCGCTGACGCCCGCAATCTGCAAGTCGCCGCGCGTTTGGCCGAGCGACAGGTCGTAAATGGCGCGATGCGGCACGAGCACGACCGGATCATCCTGTGTCCGCAGGTCCGGCACGGCGCCTTGCGCCAGCACTGCGTAAGGCGACATCGGGAAAAACACGGCAAGGAATAGGCCAAGGAACAGTCCAGGCCTGAGGCCGGCGGCGCGCGATACCAAGGTGTCGTCCACGACCATCGGCCTTTCCCGCTCTGGTGCCTTCGGAGATGGGCTCCGCTGCCATTCCCCCCGTTTAAGAGTGCTTCTTAGTCGCTGCAATTACGGCAAAGATAGGCCAGTCCGCGCGCTACTCGCAACCGTGCCTGGACGCCGCGATGCTTGCGCGCTTCGAGATGATCGGCGAAGAAGGCCCATTGCAAGTTCAAGCGGCACGCGAAGCGGGAGATGCCCATGGCCGGACTGGTGGAGAAGAAGCTGCAGGAGCTTGGCATCGCGCTCCAAGAGCCGCGGGCGCCGATGGCCAACTACGTGCCCTACGTGCGTACCGGCAATCTCCTCACCGTTTCCGGCCAGGTCTGCCTCGATGGCGATGGCAAGCTTGTCGCCAAAGGCCGTCTCGGCGACGGCGTCTCTATCGAGGACGGTCAGAAGGCGGCGCGCATTTGTGCGATCAATCTTTTGGCGCAGGTCAAAGCCGCTGTCGGCGATCTCGACAAAGTGCTGCGCGTCGTGCGGCTCGGCGGCTTCATCAACTCGGCGCCGGGCTTCGCCGAGGGTCCGAAAGTGATGAACGGCGCCTCCGACATCATGGTCGCGGTGTTCGGCGACAAGGGCAAGCACGCGCGCTCGACGGTCGGCGTGGCGGCGCTCCCAGCCGACGCCGCGGTCGAGGTCGAGGGCCTGTTCGAAGTCGGTTGAACCGAGCATGTCGACGGTGGCGCGAGGGCTCGACTGGCTCACCGCAAGACCAATCGCCCATCGCGGGCTGCATGACGCTGCGCACGGCGTGATCGAGAATACGGCCGCCGCCGCGCGCGCCGCCATCGACGCCGGCTATGGCATCGAGATCGACGTTCAAGTGAGCGCCGATGGCGAGGCCATGGTCCACCATGACGACGTGCTGGGCCGGCTCACCGAAGGCAGCGGGCGGCTTGACCGTCTAGCCGCCGCCGAACTTCAGCGTGTGCCGTTCCGCGGCAGCTCCGAACATATGCTGACGCTTGGCCAATTGTGTGACCTCGTCGGCGGCCGCGCCACCATCCTGGTCGAGTTGAAGAGCCGGTTTGATGGCGACCGCCGCCTGCCCGCGCGCGTTGCCGACATCCTTGCGGCCTATCGCGGGCCCGCGGCGCCGATGTCGTTCGACCCCTGGCAGGTCGCGACGCTGCGGCATAAAGCGCCGCAGCTAGTTTGCGGGATCGTTGCCGCCAAGTACCGGCCGCATCCATATTGGGACCAGATGCCATTTTGGATGCGACACGGGATGGGCTATCTGGTCACCGGCTTGGCGGCCCGGGCGCAATTCGTGGCTTACGCGGTCGCCGACCTCCCGGCGCTGGCGCCGCTTGCGGCGCGGCACGTTTTTGGCTTGCCGCTGTTGACCTGGGCGGTCCGTACTCCGGCGGAGCGGGCCGTCGCCAAACGCTGGGCGGACCAGATGATTTTCGAGGGTTTTCGGCCATGAAGCCGGTGCCGAACGATCCGAAAGTGCGGCAGGAGCAAGCCGCCGCTCGGGAAATGCAGGAAGGATCGCAGCAGCTCCGCATCAGCGTCATCGGCGCCATTGCCGAGATCGCCGCGGCAGAATGGGACGCCTGCGCCAATCCTGGGCCGGACACTCATCTTTCACATGAGGAGACGAGGTATAATCCGTTCGTTTCCCATGAGTTTCTGTCGATTCTGGAAGCCTCAAAATCGGTCGGCGGCAGCACCGGCTGGCAGCCCCAGCACGTGCTGGCGCACACCGCCGACGGCGCGCTGGTTGCTGCGGCGCCCTGCTACCTCAAAAGCCACTCACGCGGCGAATACGTGTTCGACCGCGGCTGGGCTGAGGCTTACGAGCGGGCCGGCGGCAATTACTATCCGAAGCTGCAAATCGCCGTGCCATTCACGCCGGCATCGGGCCCGCGGCTCTTGCTGCGGCCGGGGCCGAACTCCGAGGCGGTGGCCCGCGCGCTCGGCGCGGGGCTGACCGAACTGTGCCAGCTCTTTGGCGCTTCGGGCGTGCACGTCACCTTTGCGCCGGAGGCTCAATACCGACTCCTTGGAGAGCTCGGTTATCTGCAGCGCACCGACCAGCAATTCCATTGGGAAAACCGGAATTATGCGAGCTTCGACGACTTTCTCGCCGCGCTGAGCTCGCGCAAGCGCAAGACCATCCGCCGCGAGCGGCAGGACGCTTTGGCCAACGGCATTACCGTCCACTGGCTCACCGGAAATGACCTCACTGAGGATGTTTGGGACGCCTTCTTCGAATTCTATATGGAGACCGGCTCGCGCAAATGGGGCCGACCCTATCTGACCCGGTCGTTCTATTCGCTCGCCGGCGAGGCCATGCGCGACCGTATCGTGCTGATCATGGCCAAGCGTGCCGGGCGCTGGATCGCCGGCGCGATCAATTTTCGCGGCTCGCATACGCTGTTCGGCCGCCATTGGGGCGCCGTCGAGCACCATCCGTTCCTGCATTTCGAGCTGTGCTACTATCAGGCTATCGATTACGCCATCGCGCACCGCCTTGCCCGGGTCGAGGCCGGCGCCCAGGGCGAGCATAAAATCTCGCGCGGTTATTTGCCGGCTACAACCTATTCGGCGCATTATATTGCCGATCCGTCGCTGCGCCGGGCGATCGCCGATTATCTGGTTCGGGAACGCGCATACGTAGCGGCAGCCGGGGCCGAACTGGCGGGCTTTGCGCCCTATCGCAAGGATTTGGCCGCCGAGCAAGAGCTGGAATAGATAAGCTCACGGCGTGAGGGGAGCGCGCGATGCCGAGTTACGATTCAAACAATATTTTTGCCAAAATCCTGCGCGGCGAAGTGCCGGCCTACAAGGTGTTCGAGGATGAGCGGACCTTCGCCTTTCTCGACATCATGCCGCAGTCAGCGGGCCACACGCTGGTGATCCCGAAAGTGGAAGCGCGGAACATTCTCGACATCGCGCCAGGTGAGCTCGCCAACCTCATAACGGTGACGCAGCGGATCGCCAAAACGGCCGTGTCGGTTTTTGCCGCAGACGGCGTCAATATATTTCAATTCAACGAGCCGGCCGCCGGCCAGACCGTGTTTCACTTGCACTTTCACGTCATCCCGCGAAAGCACGGCGTGCCGTTGAAGCCGGCGGCCAGCATCAAGGAAGATCCTGCCATCCTGGCGGATCAGGCGCTTAAGCTCGCCACGGCACTACGCGGATGAGGCGGCGCCGGCGGCGCTCAGCCGACGCGCCCCCGCGAAACGCGCTCAATCTCGGCACGCACCAGCCGCTCCACCATCCCGGGCAGATTGTCGTCGAGCCAGGATTTCAGCATCGGCCGCAGCATTTCGCGTACCAGGTCTTCCAGCGTGCGGGCACTACCGCGTCGTAAGAATCGTACGGGTGATGGAGAAGAACATCGTGTCCTCGCAATTCCTCGAACAAGTCTTTCGATTTCGAAGTCAGCCGCAACTCTCGCGGCGAGAACGTGCGGTACTTCAGGTCGGGCCGCTTGACCTGCTCGTACACGTTGAACAGGCGCGAGAGATTCACCGGCCCGTTGACCGGAAAGACCTGCCAGGGATCGATTTCAAAAACGGTTCGCAAGCGATCAATAATCTCGGGATCGGCGTCGCCTTCAATCTCCATGCGAACGGCATCGCCCTTGCGCCGGTTGTGCAACTCCGCCCGCACCGACTCGAGCAGGCTGCGAGCCTCTTCCTCCGCTAGGTAGAGGTTGCTGTTGCGCGTAACCCGAAATGGCGCGGAGGAAACAATGTCGTAGCCGTGATACATGCGCACCGCGTGATGCGCGACGAGGTCGGCGAGGAAAATGAAATCAACCGTACCTTCCGACGGCAGCCGGATCAATCGAGGCAACGCCCGCGGAACCGACACCACGCCGGTATAAGTCAGCGCCGAACGTCGTCGGCGGCGAAGCAGAAAACCCAGGCACAGTGCCTTATTAATAACCCTTGGAAACGGGTGCGCCGGATCGACGGTCACCGGAGTCAGGAGAGGATCGAGTTCCTTTTCGCAATATTCATCGACGAAATGATGCGCCTCCGGATCGAGTTCGTGCAATCCCAGGACGCGGATGCCGTTCTGCGAAAGCGCCGGGCGCAGCCGCGCATTCCAGCAGTCATACTGGTCGTCGACAAATTCGTGCAGCAACTTGTTCAGCATTTCCCGCTTTTCGGTCAGGGTCAGGCCGTCGGGACCAGCCTCGTTATAGCCGTCCTCAATCTGCTGCATCATCGCGGCGACGCGCACTTCGAAGAATTCGTCGAGATTGCTGGCGGAGATTGACAGGAACTTCAGCCGCTCGAGAAGAGGATTGCCCTCATCCTCGGCCTCTTCGAGCACACGCCGGTTGAACGCGAGCCAGGATGTATCGCGGTTGAGAAAGTACTGGGGATTGTCGAGCGAAATCGAGCCATGGCCAACACGCGCGCCCAAACGAGTTCCGAGGGCGCTTCCGGGAAAACTAGTATAGAACATCCGACCGCACACTACAGAACTCCGACTCAAGCGTTGCAACAGCATTCGCGACCGACTCATAAGCGATACCGGCACTTAGACAGCATTCCTTCTGTCCAAGTGCCGGTATGCGAGACTCAGCGCGTAATTTTTCGAAACCGTTCGGAACCCTCCAGCTCCGACCGAGGTTTACGGCAGGTAATAACGGAACGACGTGAAGACCATGCCGTCGAGTCCGTGTGGTTCGCCGCCTACGCCCGACCACGTGTTGCGATCGACGTAGGAAAATTGTGGTCCCCACGTGATGCGGCCGCGGTTCACTTTCTCCTTCGAGCCATCATAGAGTTTGAACCAGAAACCCGCGGTGCCCTCGATGAGCACGCGCGTATCACCAGTGCAATTGGCAAGGCTGCCCGGAGTGCTCAAGCACCTTCAAAGCGCACACGCGCCTGGGTTGGGGAGGGAAGAATGAAATTCATCGTATCGTTTTGTGCGACGGCGCTGTTTGGCGTCAGCGCCGCGCAGGCTCAGGTCGAGCTGAACACCTATGCGGACGCCAAGGGCAACCTGGATGTCCAAAAGCTGACCTGCGCCCAGCTCGCCAACACCTTTCAGGAAGACGCCGACTTCATGACCGTCTGGTACAGCGGCTGGTACAACGGCCTCGCTGGCTACAGCAAGTTGAAGGTCGATCGCGCCAAGGAGCTCGAGCATCGGGTCATCGTCTATTGCAAAGCGAACCCGAAGACGAAGGTCATCACGGCGATGGACATCAACATCAAGCTGATGCGCAAGGAACAGGGCATCAAGGTCAACGACGAGAAATAGCTTCGCCTTGCGCGCTCGCTGCTCTGCGGACAGCCGAAGGCGCGCCTCGTTGAACTCATGAGATCGGAAAGAGAGAATACAATGGTTGCCTCAAGCACAAGGCTGTCAGCAAGGTTTGGTCGGATCGATTTGCGTGTCGCGCTGTTCGCCGCGGCGGGTCTGATCGCGTCGGTTTCGGCGTCGCAAGCCCAGGTCGAATTGAAGACCTACATGGACGACAAAGGCTATCTCAATGTGCGGGCGCTGACCTGCGCTCAGCTCGCCGGCACCTTTCAGGAGGACGCGGACTTTCTCGGCGCTTGGTACAGTGGCTGGTGGAACGGCCACATGAAGCGACACGTGGTGAACATCCCTCGCGCCAAACAGGGCATCCACGAAGTCATCGTCTATTGCAAAGCCAATCCGGACACCAAAGTCGTCGACGCGGTCGACGCCTACGTGAAGAAGGTGCAGTCGGGCGGGCAGTAAATCGAGGATCAACCGGCGGCGCAAAATCAAGCTCGCCGCCGGGACCGAAGGGCGGGCCGCGAAACAACGCGTAGGGTTGTTGGAGAGCTGCGTAACCGCGCGGCACGTGGATCGCGTTTCGGCGACAGATCTTTCGCCTCGATATGGAATTGCCGCCGCCACGGTTGCTGGTCCAGGCGGTTCGCGAGGGCCATCCGGCGCGGGCGTCAGTCCGTCTCCGGTCCGGTCAGAGACTAAAGCAATTTGCTTTTGGATGGAGGCGCCCGCCTCAGCATCGATAACAGTCACGATGTGTTATTTCGTGGTCCCCGCCAGCAATACGCCGACCCGCGAGGGCGAAACTAAACGGGTCGTAACGCTCTGAAAACATTAGGTCGTGTGGACGAATTTGATCAAGCATAGGCCGGCGGCGAAGCTGACGATCGATCTGAAGTTTTGGGCGGTCTTTTCGCAGCGTAGCGCGACCCGCTTGAAGCGCTTGAGCCGTCCGACGCCCTGCTCGATGCGGGCGCGGGCTTTGTAGAGCGTTCGTGCGAAGAAGGCCGGCTTGTTCTTTTCGTTCGCCTTGTGCGGGATGACCGGAGCGACGCCGCGCGCTCTCGCGGCGTCCCGGTTGGCCTTGCTGGCGTAGCCTTTGTCGCAGATGACGGCGCGCGGCTGAATGTCGGGCCCGATATCGAGCAGGGTTTCGAAGTGACGCCCGTCGGGGGCTTCGCCGCCGGTCAGGTCGAAGGCGATGATGTCGCCGGAGGCGTCCGATTTTGCGTGGATTTTCGTGGTGAAGCCGCCACGCGAGCGCCCGAGCGCCTGGCCTTCTTGCCCCCCTTTGCTCCGGCCGCCGAGACATGAGCGCGCACGGTGGTCGAGTCGAACATCTGAAGGAGATGCGCCGTGGAACTCATGGACGCGAGCGTGTCGAAGAAGGCCTCGAAGACGCCAGCCTTGCTCAAGCGATCGAAGCGCTTCCACACGCTGTTCCAATGACCGAAGCGCTCCGGCAGCGCGCGCCAGCGAACGTTCTCGACGGTGAAAAAATGAAGCGCCTCGAGGAAGCGGCGATCGTCCTCGGCCCTCCGTCCACGCCGAGGCAGGCAGGCCCGGAACACCGCAAGCGTGTGCGCCCAATCGTTCTCATCCATCTTTGTCGACATGGACCCCGGCCCCTGATTCGGTCGGAGTTCCTATGAATCACGCCTGATTCACCGCGGAAATCCCAAAAACATCATCTGTCGAAAATTCGTCCACACGGCTCTGGGGGCGCGAAACTAAAAGGAAACTAAGGATGCGCGCGCCTTGATCGCGCTTGTGCACGCACCGCGCCGCCGGCTAAAAGGAGCCGATTCCACCCCTCGCCAGAACGCTCTAAGACGACATTCTCAGCTCCGCCGCTTTGGCCGCGCGCCGCCTCAGCAAGTCGCTTTCGCGCCTGTTGCCTGCCAAGCCCGCGGCCGCTTCGAATTCGGCGCGCGCTTCCCCGTAACGCCCGAGCTTGTCGAGCAGATCGCCTCGGACGCTGAGCAGCAGATGATAGTTCTTGAGTCTCGGGTCCCGCATAAGGCGGTCAATGATCGCCAGAGCCGCTTGCGGCCCCTCGGCCATGCTGACCGCGACAGCTCGGTTGAGTTCGACGATTGGCGAGGGCGCAATCGTAGCCAGCTCGGCGTAGAGCGCTGATATCCGGGACCAGTCGGTTTCCTTGCGCCGTCGTCGCCTGCGCGTGGCAGGCGACGATCGCCGCTTGCAAGGCATAAGCGCCGCTCGCTCCGCAGAGTTCATGGGCTCGTCTAAGCGCTTGCATTCCCCGCCGTATCTGGAACTGGTCCCAGAGCGCCCGGTTCTGGTCGAGCATGAGGATCGGCTCGCCGGCTGCGTTCGTGCGCGCCGACATGCGCGAGGCGTTCAACTCCATCAGGGCCATGAGCCCGTAAGCTTCGGCTCGTGCGGCGCTATGGAAGCGAGCACGCGGCCAAGGCGAAGCGCCTCATTGCAGAGCTGGGGACGCTGCCACTCCTCGCCCCGACGCCGCCGCATAGCCCTCGTTGAAAATAAGGTAGACGACCTCCAGGACCGAGGAGAGCCTAGCGGAGAGCTCCTCGCCGCGAGGCGTCTCGTACGTCAGCCCCGATTCCGAAAGAGTTCGCTTTGCGCGCACGATGCGCTGAGCGATTGTCCCATTCGGCAGGAGGAACGCCCTCGCGATCTCGTCCGTCGTCAGGCCGCAGATCATCCGCAGCGCTAGCGCCGCGCGGGCCTCGCGGGGGTGGCGGGGGTGGCAGGCGGTGAAGATCAGCCGAAGCAGCTCATCGCCGATGTCGTCGTCCAGCGCGGAGTCCAGATCGGGCATCGCCAGCTGCTCCGCCTCCATGTCCCGAGCGATCATCTCGTTCTTGCGCTCAAGCATCCGGCGGCGGCGCAGATGATCCAATGCCCGGCGTCTCGCGGTCGCCATTAGCCAGGCGCCGGGTTTTTCCGGGACGCCCGTCAAGGGCCACTGCTCGAGGGCGGCCAACAGGGCTTCTTGCGTCAAGTCCTCCGCCAGCGGCACATCGCGCACCATCCTGGCCAGGCTCGTGATAAGCCGGGGCTGCTCGATTCGCCAAACCGCCAAGACCGCGCGATGGGTTTCGTCCGCCATCATCCGACTTCCTTGCCGCGTTTCCGCGTCAGGTGGCAAATGCTCGCAGTTCGCATACCCCTTCCCAACCCGGAGCGAGATCCTTGTGGAGCCGCATGAATTCGGTCGCAGAAGCCACTGCCTCTTCCTTGCCCGGTAATTCGAAAATCGCGTAACCGCCGATGACCTCTTTGGCCTCCACAAACGGGCCGTCGACAACGCCGAGTTCGCCGTTCGTTATACGAACCTGCGCCCCGGCGACGAGGGGCGTCAGTCCTCCCATGTCGAGCAGGCGCCCGGCTTTGATCTCCCGATCGGCGAGCTTGTTCATCGCCTCCAGAAGTTCAGGCGTAGGCGCTCCATGGTGGGCCGATTTGACTATGAACATAAAGCGCATCTGAAAACTCCTTATCGGGCGAGCCGCGGCGCCATCGCCGCACGATCTCGCTACTGATCTCGACGAACCGGCCCCCAGCGGATCGACATCCATTTAAAAAAATAGCGCCCGTTTCGATCACAATGAACGAATGGCGCAACGGTTGAAAAACAACGCATCACCCCCGCAAAAACGGGAATCCAGTACAAATGCCGCATTTTGGGGGCAAGTCCCGACGCTTGCATTCGCAGGCAGGACAAAACACGGGGCGTTCAAACAGTGTCAAATAACCCGCTAGCCTTGGCGTCGCCAGAGCCCACTTGACCCTTACGTCTGTCATTCCTTGACAGGCAGCCAATCTTGCTGGTCACCAGATCCCCAAGGGCCTCAAGCGACTCCGCTCACCAATTGGTCGGGTTCGTAGCGCGGCTCGACCTCCTAGCTGACAGGCATGAGCCGCACCCTCCTGACGACCCCCTCGACTGCCCTCCCGAATCCGCTGCTCGAACCCTGGACCGGCCCATTCGAGGCGCCGCCGTTCGACTGCTTCGCGCCGCGACATTTCCGGCCGGCCTTCGACGCGGCGCTCAGCCAAGCGCGCGCGGAGATCGACGCGATCGCCGCCGATCCCGGCGCCGCCGACCTTCGCCAATACGATCGAGGCGCTGGAGCGCAGCGGGCGAGCGCTCGACCGGGTCGCCAGCGTCTTCTTCAATCTCGCCGGCGCCGATACGAACGACGAATTGCAGGCGATCGAGCGCGAAATCGCGCCGGTCCTCGTCGCGCCATCGCAGCGACACCTATCTGAACGAGGCGCTGTTCCGCGCATCGACGCGCTCAAGGCGAACGCAGGCAACGCTCGGGCTCACGGCCGAACAGGCGCGCGTGCTCGACCGCTATCATCTCGATTTCACCCGCGCGGGCGCGGCTGCCTCGCCGGAAGCCAAAGCGCGGCTCGCCGCGATCGCCGAGCGGCTTGCGACGCTCGCCGCGCATTCGGCCAGAACGTGCTCGCGGACGAGAAAGCCTGGCTCATGCTGCTCGACGAGGCCGATCTCGACGGGCCTGCCGGATTTTTTCGTCGCGAGCGCGGCGCGCATCGCCGCCGAGCGCGGCCATCCCGGCAAATACGCCGTGACGCTGTCGCGCTCCAGCATCGAGCCGTTCCTGCAATTCTCGGCGCGCCGCGATCTGCGCGAAACCGCCTTCCGCGCCTGGGCGCGCGCGCGGCGAAAACGGCGGCGCGACCGACAATCGCGCGATCGCCGCCGAGACTGGTGCGCTTGAGGGCCGAGCGCGCGCGGCTCCTGGGCTACGAGACCTTCGCCGACTACCGCCTCGCCGACACGATGGCGAAGACGCCGCGAGGCGGCGCTCGACCTGCTGGAGTCGGTCTGGGCGCCGGGCGTCGCGCAGGCGCGCAGAGGACGAAGAGGCGCTGCAGGCGATCGCCGCCGGCGAGGGCGGCAATTTCGAGCTCGCGCCCTGGGACTGGCGCTATCTTGCCGAGAAGCGGCGCAAGGCAGAGTTCGACTTCGACGAGGGCGCGCTCAAGCCCTATCTGCAGCTCGACCGGATCATCGACGCGGCGTTCTACGCCGCAAGCCGGCTGTTCGGCTTGAGCTTCGCCGAGCGCTACGACCTCAAGCGCTATCATCCCGACGCTCGCGCCTGGGAAGTGACGGGGCCGCGACGGCGCGCCGAACGCGCTGTTCCTCGGCGATTATTTCGCCCGGCCATCAAAGCGCAGCGGCGCCTGGATGAGCGGCTTCCGCGGCCAGCAGAAGCTCGACGGGCCGCAACTGCCGATCGTCGTCAACGTGATGAACTTCGCCAAGGGCGGCGACGGCGAGGCGAGCCTCATGAGCTTCGACGACGCGCGCACGCTGTTCCACGAATTCGGCCATGCGCTGCACGGCATGCTGTCGGACGTCACCTATCCGCGTATTTCGGGCACGCATGTCGCCGGCGATTTCGTCGAGTTTCCCTCACAGGTTTTTGAGCATTGGATCGAGCAGCCAGAGATGCTGCGCCGCTTCGCGCTCCATTACAAGACCGGCGAGCCGATGCCCGAGGCGCTGCTCGACAAGCTTCTCAAGCGCGCGGCGGTTCAATCAGGGCTTCGCGACGGTCGAATACACCGCCTCGGCGCTCGTCGACATGAAGCTGCACCTCGATCCGCCGCCTGACGGGTCGACGTCGTCGCGTTCGAGCGGCAGAGACTCGCGCGGATCGGCATGCCCGAGGCGATCGGGATGCGTCACCGCACGCCCGCATTTCCAGCACATCTTCTCCGGCGGCTATTCGGCCGCCTATTACAGCTATCTGTGGTCGGAGGTTCTCGACGCCGACGGCTTCGAGGCGTTCGAGGAGGCGGGCGACATCTTCGATCCCGACGTCGCCAAACGGCTGCACGACTACGTCTATGCGGCCGGCGGCAGCCGCGACTATGACGAGGCCTATCGAGGCTTTCGCGGCCGCTCGCCTTCGCCGGACGCGCTTTTCCGCAAGCGGGGGCTCGAACTCGAAGCCGGCCGGAACTGAGGCGAAGCCGGTAACGACCTCGGGACGAACAGTTCAAGGGGGGTGCAAAATTCGTCAAGCGTGGTCCACACCGCCTACCCTCCTGAACCGAGGGTTTCGCAAAACCGCTGGAACTCGTCCGCCGACGCGTAAGCTTTCTGGGTGCCCCGCCTGGTCACCGAATCGGCCGCATAACGCGCCGCTTGTTTCAAAGCATCTTCGAGAGGAACGCCTCCCGCAAAGAACCGCGCAAAACTCCCCACGAAGGCGTCGCCGGCGCCTGTTGTATCGACGGCCTTGACCGGAACTGGTTCAATTCTTCGCGCGTCCGTCGGCGTTGTGAGAAGCGCGCCGCGCGATCCGAGCGTTACAATCACTGTGCCAAAACCTTTGTCGAGCAGGCTTCGCGCGGCGGTCACGATGCTCGATTCGGAATCGACCGGCATGCCGGTCAGGATCGCAAGCTCGGTTTCATTGGGAATGAAGAACGTCACATCGCGAATGCGATCGACGTCGAGCGCCGCCGTCGCCGGAGCCGGGTTGAGGACCGTCTTCACGCCGTGACGCTTGCCGAAGGCGATGGCCGCGTAGACGGTTTCGAGCGGAACCTCGAGCTGCAAGAGGATGAGATCGCAAGTCTTCAAATCATCGGCGGCGCGATCGATGTCGGCAGGCGTGAGATCGGCGTTCGCGCCTTTCACGATCAGGATCGAGTTTTCGCCATTCGGCTCGACCATGATCGGGGCGACCCCACTCGGCTTTCCCTTGACGCGCCGGACATGTCTCGTATTCGACCCCAACCGCCTCGAGATTGCGGATGGTGGCGTCCGCAAACATGTCGTCGCCGACCGCCGTGACCATCATGACCTCGGCGCCAAGCTTGGCGGCGGCCACCGCCTGATTGGCTCCCTTGCCGCCGTGTCCCATTTCAAAGCTCGGCGCCTCGACGGTTTCACCTTTGATCGGCATGCGATCCACATAGGTGACGAGGTCCACCATATTGCTTCCGACAACCGCGATGCGCGGCCTGTGCCCCTCGGTCATTTCCCCTCGCTTTCGATGTTTGCTGCAGCGGTGAGCAGCCTGCCCAACCTGCAGGCGTCCGTCTCCGTTTTCTAGGTGTATGTTCGGTCTTGCAAGTCGCCCTCTGAAAGCGCCCCACTGCCGTCGTCTCCGCGCTCGACGCCAATTCGGCGATGAACTACGCTGAGGCCTGACATCGCGTCGGAAATCGCGTTGGGAGAGAAGAATGGCGTCTGTCGACGTTGTCAATGCGCGCAAGGCTTATGGTGGCGTCGAAGTCATTCACGGCGTCTCGCTTTCGATCGCCGATGGGGAATTCGTCACGCTCGTGGGCCCGTCCGGCTGCGGGAAATCCACACTTCTGCGAATGATCGCCGGCCTTGAGTTGATTACCGACGGAAAGGTCAAGATCGGCGCGCGGGTGGTCAACAACCTGCCGCCGAGGGATCGCGACATTGCGATGGTCTTTCAGAACTACGCGCTCTACCCGCACAAGACCGTCGAACAGAACATGAGTTTCGGGCTGAAGCTGCGCAATACGCCAAAAGACGAGATTCAGGCGCGCGTCAAGCGGGCCGCGGACATCCTTCATGTCGCGCCTTATCTATCCCGCTACCCGAGGCAATTGTCAGGCGGGCAACGACAGCGTGTCGCGATGGGGCGGGCGATCGTGCGCGATCCGCAGGTCTTTCTGTTCGACGAGCCGCTCTCGAACCTGGATGCTCAGCTGCGCGTGCAAATGCGCGCCGAAATCAAGGAGTTGCATCAGCGCCTGAAGACCACGACGGTCTACGTGACGCACGACCAGATCGAGGCGATGACGATGGCCGATCGAATCGTGGTCATGCGCGATGGCGTCGTGGAGCAGATGGGCGCTCCGCTTGAGCTCTACGATCGGCCCGCGACCCTGTTCGTCGCGGGCTTTATCGGATCGCCTTCAATGAACTTGCTCAAAGGGGTGGTCGCCGTGAAAGGCAAGCCCGTTTTCGTGACCGAAGGGGGTGCGCACCTGCCTCTCAGGTCGGCGCCATCCAACATTGACGGACGCCCTTGCATCTATGGCATCCGGCCCGAACATCTGGCCATCGGTTCAGACTTCAAAGCCGAGGTTTCCGTGGTCGAGCCGACCGGCTCGGAAACCCAGGTGTTCGCCAAGGTCGGGGGCCATCCCATAGTCACCGTCTTCCGTGAGCGCCTTCGGCGAGCCGGGCGAAAGCCTGCTGCTTTCGCCAAATCTGGACGCGGTCCACCTGTTCGACGCCGAAAGCGGCAAGCGGCTCGAATAGCCGCGCA
>CAWHBC010000016.1:0-152168 GCA_963827465.1 uncultured Alphaproteobacteria bacterium | reverse complement strand
GCTGGTACTGCGACAAACTTAGCGCGCTGTTCCGCGATGTCGACGTGGTGCTCGCACCCGCCACGCCTTATCCGGCATTTCCGATCGGTCAGGCGACGATCGACGTCGGCGGCCAGAAAGTGTCGGCCGCGGGGCATCTCGGAGTATTCACCCAACCGCTGTCCTTCGCCGGCTTGCCGACGCTGTGCGCGCCATTGGCCGAGCCGGGCCGCTGCCGCTTGGCGCCCAGATTGTCGCGGCGCCTTGGCGCGAGGATCTCGTGTTCCGGGTGGCCGCCGCCGCGGAAAAAATCGGAGTGCTCGCCGCGCCCGAGGTCAAAGCTGTTAGGACGCCGTATTATGTTTGAGATCAATATTCCCGACGTGGTCGCCGAGGTCACCGCGGCATTCATGGCTTACGAACATGCGCTGGTGGCCAATGACGTCGCCGTGCTTGACGCGATGTTCTGGAAAAGCCCCAACACTTTGCGCTACGGCATCGCCGAGAACCTTTATGGCTACGCGGCGATTGCGTCGTTCCGCAGCAATCGGCCGCCCATCGACCTGACGCGGGATCTCAGAAACACGGTCATCGTCAGCTATGGGCGGGATTTTGCCACCGCAAACACCGAGTTTCAACGGATCGGGTCCAATGTCGTCGGCCGGCAAAGCCACGTCTGGGTCAGAACCGACGAAGGTTGGCGGATTGCGGCGGCGCATGTCAGCCTGATGCCATCGGCCCCGCGCGAAGCCAGTCGAAACGTGGCCAGTGCAGCGACCTAAGCACGGCCAAGCCCGGAGGTGTTGAAGGTTTGGCAGGTCGATAAGAAGGTCGGAAACGTCCGCGACAACGGCGCTGAACTGGCCTCCCGGTTCGGTGAGGCGGTGCTTTCTCGTAGTCCTGATGCAGCGGTGCGGAGCCGAAGCCTTCGATCCGAATAATGACAGGTCCATGGAACGGTAGTGCCCCAACGCTCAAAGGACTATTTGAAAGGTCGGGCCGTCCAAGTAACACACCATCTTCTAGACGCTGCGCGCGGTCATCTGCGCGCGAAAATCTCAAGCGTTTAGGACGACGGCGAGGATATATCCCGCCCAGACCCCGATAAGGCACAGTACGACCGACCCTCCGACGTAGCTCCCCGCCATCACCCATTCGCCGTCATTGAGCAGATTGAGGCTCTGCAAGCTGAACGACGAGAACGTCGTGAACCCCCCACAAATTCCGACCATCACGAATTGTCGGGCGGTAGACCCAACAAAGATGCGACCATCGGGCCCAGTCAATGTGCCGAAAAATCCAATGATGAACGAACCGACGATGTTGATCAGTAACGTGCCCCAAGGAAACGTCTCGCCCAAGAGGCCCGCTGTAATGCCGGAACACCAGTAGCGCGCGACGCCGCCGACAGCGCTGCCGACCGCAATCCAAAAATAAATATAATCTCGACAAACAGCAACGAGGCGCCTGTCATAAGCGCGCCAACCGCACCGATGCCATCTTTTCGCGCAACGGAGGGCTGTAGTCTTTCCGGCATTGGGTCCGAGGACATCTCGATGCTCCGGCCGCGCCCGCGAGGCGGCAACAAACGGCCCCATCGTGATTGTTAAGCTGGCGACCCAGTGGGCCAAATACGCCAAATGACGTACCGCCGGAGCTGGACTCACATTCGGAACCGCGCTGCTGGGCTCTGCCTAGGCATGCGAGCCGCGAATTTCCTGCAGTACGGCGATGTAGCGCTTGAAATCGACCGCGTTCACCATGCAACGCATCCGTTCGACGAAATCCCGACACTCGGGGCGACCGCTTTCGATCTCGCTCAGCTTCTCGACGATGCCGTGAAAATGTCCGATCTCGCCGAGTTCGATCAACTCATCGATATCACCGTCGCGAGGAAGCGCTTCCGCCGCCGGCGCTTCCGCCTGAAGCGGCGCGGGAATTTCTTCGGCATCATCATAAATCCATTCGATGTCGAGCAGCGTGTGGATCTTCTTCAGCAGTTGACGCAGATCGATGGGCTTCATCAATGTATCGTCGTAGAGCCACTCCGCCTCCAGCATGTGGGGCGGATCGACGGCATTGGCCGAAACGATGAGGATCGCGGCACGGTTTCGCAGCTGGCGGCGAAGACGTTGAGCGACTTGCCAGCCGTCCATCTCGGGCATCGCGATATCGAGCAGGATCAAATTCGGCTTGCGCTGCTCCGCGAGTGCAAGACAGTCCCGGCCGCCGGCGGCCGTTACGATGATGAAGCCGAGTGGCGCCAGCATCTCACGAAGCAAGTCACGCTGTACTTCGTTGTCATCGACGACCAGGATCGTCTGCCGTGGTCCGACATAGCCGCGCACGCGATGCTCCATCGTCGATCCGACGCGCGGCTGCGATACCTCGGACAGCAATAATTTGACCCGGAAGGTGCTGCCCTTGCCGACCTCGCTCTCGACCTTGATGTCGCCGCCCATGACCTTGGTTAGAAGGCTGGTGATTGTCAGCCCGAGCCCGGTCCCGATGGTGGCCTTCGCTCGCGCGGTGCGGGCTCGTTCGAAGGGCTGGAAAATGCGCTCCAGATCGTTGGTATGGATGCCGACGCCGGTATCCTTGATAATGAACTCGGCAACCTGGTGGCGGTATCCGACCTGGAATGTCACGTGGCCGGCGTCGGTGAACTTGATCGCATTGGAGACGAGGTTGATCAGAATTTGGCGCAGCCTGTTCTCGTCGGTCAGTACCACGGCCGGCAGACGCGGTATCCGGACATGTCGAAATTCGATGCCCTTGGCGGCGGCCTGAAGACGGAACATGTCAACGAGCTGGTCAAGAAAGTCGGCGAATTCCATCTCGTTGCGTCTGAGATCGAAATGGCCCGCTTCGATCTTGGAGATGTCGAGCAACCCGTCGATCAGACCGGAGAGATGTTCAGCGCTGCGCCGAACCACTTTGATGGCGTTGACTCGCGGCGACGGGATGGCCGTGTCCCGTTCTAGGAGCTGCGCGTAACCGAGAATGGCATTAAGCGGCGTCCGCAATTCGTGACTGAGGGCGACGACGTGGCGGCTCTTGGCCTTATTCGCTGCTTCGGCGACCTCCTTGGCCTTCTGCAGCTTCGCGTCGGTACGTTTGTGCGCCTCGATTTCGGTCATCAACAGGTCGGTCTGGCGCCGCATCTCCTCTTCGGCCACGCGGCGGCTCTCTTGCGCCAGCACGAACACCCACGCCGCCACCCCGGCGATAATGGTCAAGATGAAGAACACGGTCCACAGCGCCGACCTCAATACGGCCTTTGACTCGTCGACGAGTGAGATCTCGAGATAGACAAACCAAAGGACGGAGCCGATCGCGCCGACGAAAAGCGACAACACGCCGAGATAGTGGCCGACGTCCGTATCGAGCAGGCGGATGACCCTCTGCGGCACCGCTCGCCCGAACCAGGCGACAAACTGGTGCGAAATGCGGGCCTGCGGCTTGCAGAAATCGTGGCATCGAGTCTCCAGCGAGCAGCACAGCGAGCAGATCGGTCCGGAATAGGCCGGGCAATGCGCCATGTCCTCGGCTTCGAACTCGTGCTCGCAAATCGAGCAGCGGATCTCTTGCGGTTGGGTCCAACTTTGCCGCGGCGTGCGGGCCACATAATAGCGGCCTTTGGTGGCGGCGGCTATTGCCGGGGCCATCACGAACGCGACGGCAAGAGCCACGAATGACGACAAAGATTGCGCGACGGCCCCGAACGCGCCCGCCCAAGCGGCAATCCCGGCGATGGTCGCCGTCAGCATCGCACCGACACCGACCGGATTGATGTCGTAGAGATGCGCGCGTTTGAATTCGATCCCGGGCGGGCTGAGCCGAAGCGGCTTGTTGATGACGAGATCTGCGACGAGTGCGCCTACCCAGGAAACTGCGACGATCGAGTACAGCCCAAGTGTATTTTCCAGCATCTTGAAGATGCCGAGTTCCATCAGGGTCAGCGCGATCGCTATGTTGAACACCACCCATACGACACGGCCAGGATGACTGTGCGTGAGACGCGAGAAAAAGTTCGACCAGGCAATCGAACCCGCATAGGCATTCGTCACGTTAATCTTCAGCTGCGATATGATGACGAAAGCCCCGGTGAATGCGAGTGCCATTTGCGGCGAGGAAAAAACATAGTGAAAAGCGACCAGATACATCTGGGTAGGTTCGGCCGCCTTCTGCAGCGGCACCATGTGTTCAATGGCGAGGAAAGCCAGAAACGACCCGGCTAGAAGCTTCAATGCCCCGGGAACGATCCAGCCGGGACCCGCCGCGAGGCAAGCAGCCCACCAAGCCGGCGCACGATGGTCGCCTCGCGCCGGCAGAAACCGAAGGAAATCGACCTGCTCGCCGATTTGCGCGATCAGTGAGAACACGACGGTCGAAGCGGTGCCGAACAGCGCAAGGTTGAACGATTGTCCGTGCTGACCGGCCAGACCCGAAAAGTTGGTCCATCGCTCGAATGAAGTGCTGTCGGCCGCCGCGATGTAGATGAACGGTATGAGATGGAGGACGATCCAGACCGGTTGCGTCCATAATTGAAAGCGGCTGATGAAAGTTATGCCATGCGTCACCAACGGAATGATAATCAGTGAACTGAGCACGTAGCCGATGAACAGCGGGATGCCGAAGCACATTTCGAAGGCGAGCGACATGATCGTCGCCTCAATGGCAAAGAACAGGAAAGTGAAGGATGCATAGATCAGCGACGTGATCGTCGATCCGAGATAGCCGAAGCCGGCGCCGCGGGTGAGAAGGTCAATGTCGACGCCGAATTTCGAGGCGTAATAGGCGATCGGCAGACTGGTCAGCAGGATAACCGCGCCAACGACCAGTATCGCGGCCGTGGCGTTGACGAAGCCGAAATTGACGGTGATCGACCCCCCGATTGCCTCCAGCGCGAGAAACGAAACCGCGCCGATTGCCGTGTTGGCGACACGCAAGCTGGACCACCGGCGCGCGGTCTTGGCGGTGAAACGAAGGGCATAATCCTCCAGCGTCTGATTTGCGACCCAGAGATTATAATTTCGCCGGACGCGAACAACGCGTTGCTGCGCGGTCATGGGTATTCACCGTCCTACCGAGTGACGACACCGCGCCCTCCTTCTTTTCCCTCCCTGATCGAGCCGATTAGCGCCTCGGCCAGGGCAATTCTAGCGTTCCGCGGCCGGCGGCGCCTGACGAAAAGCTGGGCAGTGTGCAATCCAAAAGAACAAAAATCCGTCAGGCCTGTCCGACGCATTCTGTCCGCCCATCACCATTTCCGGCCATGCTCTTACGCCGTGTGCCGTAGGCATATACGTCAATCGACGTATGCTGCATCGCAACAAATCGGTGCAACCTTACGTACAGGCATTCTGGTCACGGAAGACGGCAAGATCGCGCAGGTCGACGCTCGGGAGCATGTCGATCAAGCACGATCGCCGATATCGCCGTGTCACGGATAAATTTTCGCCGTCCGGTCGAATAAGTTGAAAGGAGCCGAAATGCCCAAGACGATCGTGAAGATTGATCTTTCGGAATCGCCCTACAAAAACGAAATGATCCACAATCGTTGGCATCCGGACGTCCCGATCATCGAGTGGGTTAAGCCCGGCGAAGACTTCGTGATGGAGACCTACGACTGGACCGGAGGATTTATCAAGAATAACGAGTCCGCCGACGACGTTCGCGACATTGACCTCACCATCGTGCACTTCTTGTCCGGGCCGATCGGTGTGCATGGCGCCGAGCCGGGCGATCTCCTGGTCGTCGATATTCTCGACATCGGCACGTTGCCGGACAGTCCCTGGGGATTCAACGGCTTCTTTTCCAAGAAAAACGGCGGCGGCTTTCTGACCGACCATTTTCCTCTGGCACAGAAATCAATTTGGGACCTGTCGGGAATGTATACCCATTCCCGACACGTGCCGGGCGTCAATTTCGCTGGTCTCATTCATCCCGGGCTGATCGGTTGTCTGCCCGACCAGAAACTGCTCGACGTCTGGAATGCGCGGGAGCAGAAGCTCATCGCAACCGATCCGAACCGCGTTCCGCCGCTGGCCGCGCCGCCGTTCGCCGCGACCGCCCATTGCGGCCGCGCCAAGGGCGATGCAAAAAACAAGATCGCAGCCGAGGGCGCGCGGACCGTTCCTCCGCGCGAGCATGGCGGCAATTGCGACATCAAGGACTTGTCGCGCGGCTCCAGAGTTTATTTTCCGGTCTATGTGAAGGGCGCCGGTCTCTCGATGGGCGATCTTCACTTCAGCCAGGGCGATGGCGAGATCACCTTCTGCGGCGCCATCGAGATGGCCGGATGGCTGCACCTCAAAGTCGATCTCATCAAGGACGGCGTTGCAAAATACGGGATCAAGAACCCCATCTTTAAGCCGTCGCCGATCGTGCCCACCTACAACGATTATCTGATCTTCGAGGGCATTTCGGTCGACGAGCAAGGCAAGCAATACTATCTCGACGTCCACATCGCCTATCGGCAGGCCTGTCTGAACGCCATCGAATATCTGACCAAGTTTGGCTACACGCGCGCGCAGGCTTACGCAATTCTTGGCACAGCGCCTTGCCAGGGCCACATCTCGGGCGTGGTCGACATTCCAAATGCCTGTGCCACGCTGTGGCTCCCAACCGACATCTTCGCTTTCGATGTAATGCCCGGGACCGACGGACCGGCCAAACTTGTCAAAGGCGGCGTCGACATACCGATGTCGCCTGATAAGTGATAGGTGACGCGCACCCACGAGACGACAGCTGTCAACGTTACAATTGTCCCGCCAGCAGGTAGGCAAGAGTGCGGTGGACTGACGAGGATAAGCCAATGCCTGTTTATGACTATCTCTGCGCTCGATGCGGGCCCTTTACCGAGCTCCGGCCGATGGCCGATTACGACACGCCGCGTGAATGTCCGGCATGCGGAAGCGAGGCCCCACGAGCCTTCTTAACCGCGCCGTATCTGGCGGCCATGTCAGCAGATCGACGACTCGCATACGCAACGAATGAGCGAAACGCATCGGCGCCGTCTACGCTCTCCAACCTGAAAAACGGTCACGCGGCGGGATGTCGGTGCTGTTCGGGAAGGTCCCTTCGCTCCGATAAACCGGAGCGTAATGACACCGGCCGCGGCAGTACAAAAAGCTTCCCGATGCGCAGGCCTTGGATGCTCTCCCACTAGGTCCAACACCAGAGATCACGAAGTAAACGGTGTCGAGTGGGAGGCTTTCGCGCGAAGGCGGACGGCGGTCGGTTCACTGTCGGACTTGCGTTCGCGTCGGAGGAGTTGGCGATACAGGGTCGCTCTTCGATTGAGAATGTCGGCGTCCACGCCGTGGCGCCGGCATATTTTTTGAACGGAGATTTGCGCCGCGCCTGAGTGAGGCGCGGTCGCCTCGATTATTGCAAAGGCGCCACGACCATCGGCTCCCGGTGGCGTGATCTCGGACGTTGCGGGCGGCACCTCACGCACGGCGTTTGGGCCGAATTGTCATGCGGCAAACATGCGGGGATTTGGCGCAGGCCTCATGTCTGCCCACGTACGTCCTTCGCCAGACATGCGCAAGATGGGGACTGTTGGTAGTTTTTCCGAGAAAACATGGGGGCGATCGCGTCGCGCCGCGCTGGAACGGTACGATTTGTGCATGCCATCTGCCGTACGGTGCAATTATGCGGGCTGCCATGAAGACAATCGGCGCAGTTCATCGCCAGTCTTGAGGAAGGCGCCATAATGCCTGAAACGGTGAAACGCGATGTCGTACTGGTCGTCGACGATTCTCCCGACACTCTGGGCTTTCTGACAGGCGCCCTGAAGGACGCCGATCTCACCGTGCTGGTCGCGCTGGACGGGGAGGGCGCTCTCAAAGTAATCGAGAAGATCATTCCCGACCTCATTTTGCTCGACGCCGTGATGCCTGGTCTCGACGGTTTCGAGACTTGTCGGCGGCTCAAAAAAATTCCCAACGCTACCTACGTTCCCGTCGTCTTCATGACCGGCCTCAGCGACACCGAGCACATCGTCAAGGGGTTCGAAGCGGGCGGCGTCGATTATCTCACGAAACCCATCGTGAACGAAGAATTGATGGTGCGCATCCGCGTCCACTTGGCCAACGCTCGTCTCGCGCACAGCGCCCACCTCGCGCTCGATACGGCGGGGCGTTTCCTTCTGGCGATCGATGCCGGCGGCCTGGTGCGCTGGAGCACGCCGCAGGCCGGTCGGCTCCTCAGCAATGCTTTTGAAATCAACGAGGGTGAGACGGCAGAAACGAAGGGCATCCGCCTCCCGAAAGGCTTGGCGCTTTGGCTTAAAAACGTCGAGCAGGAGAACGGGCGCGCCGCGACCGCGTCTTTTACGCTCGATGCCAAAACCAAGAGGCTGAGCCTGTCTTATCTCGGCAAGATCGGTGCCGAAGAATACCTGCTGCGCCTGACCGAAGCCGAGGCGCCGGCCGACGAACAATTGCTGCGGCAATCGCTCGGCCTTACCGCTCGCGAGGCCGAGGTCCTGGCCTGGATCTCACGCGGAAAATCCAACCGCAGCATCAGCGAGATTCTCGGCATCAGCTCGCGAACGGTCGACAAGCACCTTGAGCAGATTTACGCCAAGCTCGGCGTGGAGAACCGCGCCTCCGCGGCCGCGTTGGCGGTGCGTGTGCTGGGATTGCGAGCCTAGTTCTAGCTACAGCTCTTCGAGTGCCGGCTCGATGGGAATGCCTTCGATAGGGCACTGGTCGGTGCCGACCGTCCGTCGCGTGATGGCCTCGACCCGCTCCCGCATCGCTTCTGGATCGGTTACCCATTGGCGATAGAAATCGTAAGGACAGGCGGCTTCGCCGCGGATGTCCTCGCGCGAATTGATCTTGCCCGTGTAGCCGCGGTGCAACAGCTTGAACAAATGGTTCTGCGACTGCATTGTCGCCCGTGCGTCGCGGATCAGAGTCTTCGACAGCAGAGCATATTGAATGCCGTAATCCTCCTCGCCGCATTCACCGAGGGTACGGCCGTCGAAGCCAATGATCGCCGAATGGCCGAAGTAGGAATAGACCCCGTCGAAGCCGGCGGCGTTGGCCACCGCAACATAGCAATTATTCGCCCAGGCCATCGCCTTGGCCATCAGCACTTGCTGCTCCTTTGCCGGATACATGTAGCCCTGGCAACGCACGATCAGCTCGGCGCCTTTCATGGCGCAGTCGCGCCAAATCTCCGGGTAGTTGCCGTCATCGCAAATGATGAGGCTCACCTTCATGCCCTTAGGCCCGTCCGAAACATAGGTGCAGCCGCCCGGGTACCAGCCTTCGATCGGGCACCATGGCATGATCTTGCGATATCGCTGCACGATGTTCCCGGCCGGGTCCATCAAGATAAGGGTGTTGTAGGGAGCCTTTTTCGGGTGCTCCTCGTGGCGCTCGCCGGTAAGCGAAAACACCCCCCAGACCTTGGCCTTACGGCAAGCGGCAGCGAAAATGTCGGTTTCAGGCCCCGGCACCGTTGCCGCCGTGTCGTACATCTCCTTCTCGTCGTACATGATGCCGTGGGTGCTATATTCAGGGAATATGACAAGGTCCATTCCCGGCAGGCCACGCTTCATGCCGACAATCATCTCTCCGATGCGATCTGCGTTTTCCAGGACCTCTTCCCGACGGTGCAGCCGGGGCATTTTGTAGTTGACGACCGCTACGCCGACCGTGTCGTCACTGCTTGATATGTCGCCGTGAAACATCGTCGTTCACCTTGGTTTTCGGAGTTTTCTTTGCTGACGAAATCCGGCCGGGTCGCAAAGACCCGGCCGGTTGAGCGGAGCGGGGGGGACATCGCGTCCACTCGTGTTTGCGCATCGCCCGCTCAGGCGTGCGCTTCCTTGCACATGTCGTCGCACGAACTATCGAGCGAGCAACACAGCGAGCAGATCGTTCCAGTGTGGAAAGGACAGTGGCTCATGTCCTCCTTCTCGTATTCATAGCCGCAACTGACGCAGGTCATCACGTGGGCTGACCCGTGATCCGTCGCCGGCCTTGCGATGTAATATTTGCCCTTGGTGGCGATCGCGATGATGGGCGACAGCACAAAGGCGAGGCCGAGCGCGATGAAGCAAGAGAACGCCTGGGGGCCAGGTCCGAATGCGCCGAAGAAGGCGATGACTGAAACCACCGTCGCGATCATCATGGCGCCAAAGCCGACCGGATTGAAGTTGTAGAGATGGGCCCGCTTGAACTCGAGGTAGGAAGGGCTGAGTTTCAGGAGCGGTTTGTTGATGACGAGGTCGGCAACAACGGCGCCGATCCAGGCGACGGCGGTGTTGGAATAGAAGCCCAGGATCTTGTCGAGCACGCTGAACATGTTGAGTTCCATCATGGTCAACGAGATGCCGACATTGAGGAAGATCCAGACTACCCGGCCGGGATGGGCATGCAGAACCCGAGAAAAGAAGTTCGACCAGGACAACGAGCCCGAGTAGGCATTGGTCACGTTGATTTTGATCTGCGACAGGATGACGAAAAACGTGGCGACTGTCAGCGCTGCGAACGCCGTCGGAAAGATGTAGCCAAAGCCGGCGATATACATCTGGATCGGCTCGTTGGCCGCGCTAAGCGGCGTGCCGTGGGCGACGGCAACGGAGGCAAAGAACGATCCCATAAGCTGCTTGGCAGCACCCAGAATGACCCAGCCAGGGCCGGCACCGAGGACCGCAAGCCACCATTTGAAGGAATTTGCCGGCGTTTTCGGCTGCATGAAGCGTAAGTAGTCGGCCTGCTCACCGATCTGGGCGATCAAGGACAACGCAATACCGGCGGCGGTACCAAACAAAAGCGGGTCAAACCCAGCTTTTGACGGCGAGTTGCCGGCAAAATTGACCCAATTGTGGATGGCATTAGGATCGCCGATCAGCACCGCGATCGGCGGCGAGAATAAAAGAATAAGCCACACGGGCTGTGTCCAGACCTGAAGCTTCGACAGCAGCGTCATGCCAAAGATGACGAGCGGAATGATGATGAGGGATCCCAGTGCGTAACCGATCGGCAAAGGTATGCCGAAATATAAGTAGAACGCCTGGGCCATGATCGAGCCCTCGAGCGCGAAGAAAATAAAAGTGAAGGAGGCATAGATGATCGATGTGATCGTGGACCCCAGATAGCCGAAGCCGGCGCCGCGTGTCAGAAGATCGACGTCGACATTGTATTTCGCGCAATAATAGGCGACGGGGATTCCGGTCAGGAAGATGATCACAGCGGCCGCGATGATGCCCCAGAAGGCATTGGCGAAGCCGAATTGGACGGCGAGCGAGCCGCCGATGGCCTGGTCCGCCAGATAGGCGATGCCGCCCAGCGCTGCGGAAAAGACGGCGTATTCCGTCCAGCGTCTGAAACTTCGGGGCGCATAGCGGAGCGAGTAGTCCTCGAGGACGGGGTTGTTGACCAACAGATTGTATTTTCGCCGTGTCGGGGCGGCAGTCGTGATCGTCGCCATGCAAAATCTCCCATGCTCTCCGATGGAGGGCAAATCGGAAGGTGGGTCAGCCACGCCGATGAAGTCGACGTCGCAACACCTCAAAGCCCTCACAGGAACCGTCACGGTAAGAAGAGAAGGAACCCCCGGATATTGGCGGTCCCGCGTATTTTGCATCGCAATATTGCGTAGGCCGATCTGTTGCGAGATACTTGATTAAATGACGGAAAACACCCATTCCGCACTGCAGCAGCCGGAGCTGCGAGTTGAGTTGGAAATCGTTCGTGAAAGACAACGAGCGGAGCCGTCGGCCAAGCGGCGCCTGAGAACCTTGGGAACCGTTCATCGGCGCTCCAGTGGACGTTTTCCTCCACCGCGCCGCCTAACCGATCTACGATTGCTTTCGAACTGTGTGCGCCGCCTCGGCATTCAAGCGAAAGTTCGCAGACGCGCCGCAAGGCGAGCTGTCGCCGCCGGCATTGACTGGGCCGGCCCCATCGCTGGTGCGGATCCGCAAACGCAACGGGTACAAAGAGAAGCCATCGAGCCGCATAGTGACACGTTTCGGAATATCAGGACCGTCCGAAGCCGCGAGGCCGCATTTCGTTTGGGTGAACCATAAGCGAGTGTCAGCTCATCCCCCAACAGCGGACATCCATTCGCGCCGGGCAAGGGTTGCGATGGTCATTACCTTTGAACTCAAATGATGCGATCCGAGTGAAAGGCACAGCCAGTGCCGCCTCCCAGGTCCGTCTCGGTCCCTCAACAATACTCCGACAGTTTGGGGCGTTAGCAAGCGCGTTGACGCTAGTACGAATACGTAGTTATCTGTGTCGGCACTCGCAAAGCCTTGTTTCGGAGTCCGACGTGAAGGTCTTTGCCGAAGGTGGTTACAGCTACGTCCCGGGCGGGTTCCAATACTCGGCCGCAGTCAAGGCGCTTGCCGGTTGCCACCTGACGCGGGCACGCTTGATGCGGCCGCTGCCGCTGTCGACGGGTTTCGAACGTGTGGCACGGCACCTGCGCGACGTCGGCCGCCCGCTGACAGCTTTGGCGGCCTGTGAGCTTCGATCGCCGCGTGTGCTGAGCGAAGCGGAGTTCGTTGCCTTCAACCGACGCTATGTCGGGGTGCTGGAGGACTGGGGGCTTTATCGCGACGGCGATAATCCGGTTGCCCGCTGCAACCTGGTTCTCAACGCACGGCCGCCTGCGGAGCCTGTATTGTTCGCCTTCACCTACTGCGCGCCTGGCGAGCCTGCGGGGCCGGGGGATTTTCTGACCTCCGGCGCAGCCGATGCGCCGGACGTGCCCCACTTTGCGGAGCATATCGTGCGGCGCGGCGAGACATCGCTCGATGCATTGCGGGAAAAGCTGGCGTTTGCCTGCGGCGAGGTCCGGGATCGGCTGACCAAGCTCGGGACGAGCTGGGGCAATGTGACGATGTTAAACGTCTATAGCCGGCACGATCTGTTTCCGCTGCTTGCAGACCTCATCGACGATTTCGATCCCATCGCTTCCGGGTATACGGCGTTTTGCGTGCAGCCGCCCGTCACCGGTCTCGAGCTTGAGATCGATGCGCGGCATATTTCGTCCGAGGTGCTGCTGTCTGTCTGAGGATTTGTCCCGGTTCTGGAGGTTTCGATGAAAGTTTGGAAAAGAGGCAGGGCAGTCCTGCTGGTGGCGGCGGCAGCCGTGATCCTGTCCGGGCTGGTGACGGCGCAGGGGCGGGCGGACTCTCCCAAGCACGTCGCCATCGCGAACTTCGGGCCGCATCCGGTGCTGACGGACGTCATCAACGGGTTCAAGGATGGGATGAAGCAATCGGGTTTCGTCGTGCCGACGTCGGTTGTTTATGACTATAGCGACGCAAACTTCGATCCGGCGCTGTTGCCCCAAGTGCTGACGAAGCTGGACGCGGCGTCGCCAGATCTCATGTTGACGGTGACGACGCCGGTGACGCAGGCGTCGGTCAAGCTGGTGCACAACAAGACCCTGCCGATCGTGTTTGCGCCGGTGACGGATCCGGTGAAGGCGGGCCTGGTGCCGGACTGGAATCACGGTTCGGCGCGTTATGTCGGTGCGTCGAATCTGCAGGATATGGACGCGCTGATAGCGTTCGCGCGGGAATTGCTGCCGAAGCTCGCGTCGTTCGGGCTGATCTATAATCCGGGGGACGCCAACGATGTCGTCAACCGCGATGCGGCCGAGGCGGCTGCCAAGAAAGCCGGCGTCGGATTCAAGGCCGTCAGCGTGGACAGCGTGAATGATATCGGGCCTCGCACCATGTCGCTCGCCGGCGTGGACTTCATTTATGCGATGCCGTCGAGCATGATCCAGCCGGCGCTGCCGGCGATGGCCGCTGCGGCGGATCGGATGAAGATACCGGTGATCTCGGCATCGACCACCGGCGTGAAGGACAATTCCGTTCTCGCCGCATACGCGGTGGACCAATATAAAGTGGGATATCAGGCGGGGCTCATGGCCGCGCGCATTCTCAAGGGCACCAAGCCGTCCGATATCGCCAATTATCGGCCGACGGCGGCTGACGACTCGCCGCTCCTCAATGGACGGCGGATGAAGGAGATGGGGCTCACCATGCCGGCATCGCTTTCCGGATGCAATTGCGTGGTGAACTGATGCCTGAGGAGGCGGGCCTCGATGTGGAGGGGGTCCGGCGGGTCTTCAATCCGCGCACAGCGAACGAGCGCGTGGCCCTGGACGGTCTCTCGCTGCGGCTGGCGCGGGGGGATTTCGTTACCATCGTCGGCGGAAACGGGGCGGGCAAAAGTACGCTCCTGAATGCGATCGCCGGGGAAGTCAGCGTGGATAGCGGGCGGATCCGAATCGATGGGATCGATGTCACCGATCTGCGCACCGATCAACGGGCCGGCCTCGTGGCGCGGGTGTTTCAGGACCCGCTGGTCGGGACGGCGGGATCGCTGACGGTCGAGGAGAATATGGCGCTGGCCATGCGGCGCGGGCAAAGCAACAGCCTGCGGCCGGGAATTACCGCCGCGGACCGGACGCGGTTCCGGGAGGCGTTGCGCGCTCTGGATCTGGGGTTGGACGATCGGCTGACGCAGATGGTCGGGTTGCTGTCGGGGGGGCAGCGGCAATCCCTGTCGCTGACCATGGCGGTGCTGCGACGGCCGGCGCTGCTGCTGCTGGATGAACATACGGCGGCGCTGGATCCGAAGACGGCGGCGCTTGTGATGCAGGCGACCATGGCGGCGGTGACCGGACAGGGACTGACGGCACTGATGGTGACACACAACATGGCGGACGCGATCCGCTGCGGAAATCGAATCGTGATGATGCGGGACGGGCGGATCATTTTCGAGGCGCGAGACGCCGAAAAGGCGGGACTGAGCGTCGAACATCTGGTCCGGCGGTTCCATATCGCCGACGACCGTATGGTTCTGGCTTGACGACCTACTGGAATCTTGTGCCGGTTGGCCTGCTGCAGGGATTCCTGTTCGCGATCGTTGCACTGGGAATCATGATGCCGTTCCGGTTCCTGAACTTTCCCGACATCACGTCCGAGGGGGCGTTTCCGCTCGGGGGCTCGGTCGCCGCGGCGCTGCTGGCGAATGGGGTAGATCCGGTGTCGGCCACCGTGATCGCGGCGGGGTGCGGATTGCTGGCGGGGTTCGCCACGGCCATGACGCATCTCTATTTGCGGCTCAATTCGCTGCTGTGCGGCGTTCTGGTCGTGACGGGGTTGTTCTCGATCAATATCCGGATCATGGGGAAACCGAACACCGCCCTGTTTTCGTTCGGCGATATTTATGGACTGGTGCTGGGAAATTTCGGCGATGCGATAGGCGCGCGGGTCGTGCTGGTCGGGGGAATCGCGATCGCGATGTCCGGCGGGCTGCTGTGGTTTTTGCGCACGCAGACCGGACTGGCGCTGCGGGCGGTCGGGGCCAGTCCGAGCATGGCACGCGCGCAGGGTATCGCGGTGTCGTTCTACACGATCCTCGGGGTTGGGTTGGCCGGGGCGTGCGCGGCTGTCGCGGGGGCGCTGACGGCCCAGAATCAAGCCTTCGCGGACGTCAACATGGGACTCGGCGTGCTTGTCAATGGATTGGCGTCGCTGATCCTGGGGGAGCAGATCGTGGGGCGGGGATCGCTGCTGCGTCAGTTGTCGGCGCCGCTGGTGGGAGCGCTGGTGTATTTCCAGATCATCAACCTGGCGCTTGCGTTCGGCTTGGAACCGTCCGACCTGAAGCTGCTGACGGCGGTGTTCGTGTTCGTGATGCTGGCCATTGCGGGGCGGTTTCGGCGTGAGCGGTGAGGGCGATTTCGATCTGCAGGGGCACCTGCCCTATCTGCTGCGGCGCGCGCATTTCGATGCCGAGGCGCGGTTCTCCGAAGTGTATGGAAGCGACGTCACGCCGCTGCAGTTGGCGCTTCTGACCGCGATCAAAGCGCAGCCGCAGGGAAACCAGACACAGATCACCGACGCGATCGGGCTGGATCCGAATACGGGCAGCGACGTCATCGCGCGATCGGTGGCGAAAGGGTTGATCGAGAAAAGACGGTCCGCGACGGATGGACGGTCGCACACCCTGGCGCTGACGCCGCGCGGACGCAGGATGGTGACGATCGGACGGAATCGGGCGGCGGCGTATGCCGGGCTTGTGGCCGGGAGGCTGGACGACGCGGAGCGCGAGATGCTGGTGGCGTTGCTGCGGAAACTCCTGGGGTTCGGAGAGGCGTCGGCCGGGGACTAGCAGTCTGGAAAGCATTACAGCCAGCGTTCATGCCGTTTATTTTCTATCCGGCCGCGGCCTTGCGCCCGCCCAGGCGGAAAGTTTGCGTAAATCGATATTCGGACGCGACGATCCCGACAGCGCAATCCAATACGGCGATGACTCCGCCCTTCAAATCCGATTCGACGCGTTCGCCGAATATTTGACGTTTAAGTCAATGGGTCTCACAATGCCGCTCCGAGCCAAACCTGTCCGACCGCGGCATAGTGCAACAAAAATATCAGTGGGAGGGAAACAGTGGAGCACGTTCGTTTCCCGATCGATGGCGTTGTCTACCACGCTCCTACCGAAGCCGCCGACTACGCAGCGAGCGGTGCGTGGATCTGGTCGACCTTCGGCAACGAGCTGCGAACCGCGGCCCGTGAACAACCACACCGGCCATACATTATTGCCGAAGACGGCACCCTGACATTTGCGGAACTGGATACTCTTTCAGAGTCGGTCGCCCGCTGTCTGCTCGAAATCGGCCTGGCGCCGGGCGATCGCGCTCTGTTTCAGGTCGGGACCGTCAAGGAACTCGTTATCGCATTGTTCGGATGCTTCAAGGCGGCGGTGCTGCCCGTCTGTACGTTGCCGCAGTACCGCGAAATTGAAATCAAGCAGCTGACGGCGCTTTCCAATGCCAAGGCCTATTTTGTGCAGGCCGATTTTTCGCCGAACTTCGATCTTGCCGCCTTTGCCCGCAAGATGGTGCGGGACTGTCCATCGCTTGAAACCCTTATCGTGGTGCGAGGAGCCGCCGAGGTCGGGGAATTTGAACTAAAGGAGCTTATGACCCGCTACTCGAACGACGATGCGCGCGAGCGAACGCGAGAGGCCGATCCGCTTCCCGGAGATGCCGCGATGCTGCAGTTGTCCGGGGGTTCTACCGGCATCCCAAAGATCATCCCTCGGATGCATGCCGAATATCTCGGCTCTTGCGCGTCGTGGAATGCTCGCCACCGCGTGGGAAGCGATGACATATGTCTGTGGGCGCTTCCGCTTATTCATAATGCGGGCATGATTTTGATGCTGTTTCCTTGCCTTTTGGCGCGCCGCCCGCTTGTCATTCAGGCGCGATTTCAGATCGATGAATTCCTGCGGGCAATCGAAAGATATCGGGTCACTTATACCGGCAGTATCGGCCCCATCGCTCCAAGCATCATCGCATGCAATAACCTCGCCGAGTTCGATTTGAGTTCGCTGCGCATGTTCTTTGCGCTCGCCGGCGGGGAGGGCGTCGAGAAGAAGACCGGAATTCAATCTCAGCACATGTACGGCATTACCGAAGGGCTGTTGATGACCTCCGCACCGGGCGATGTGATCGAAGCGAGGCACGGCACCCTTGGATGGCCGGCCGGGATCAGGGACGAGGTCAAAGTCATCGAGATCGGCGGCACGAGCGAAGTAGCCGCCGGCAAGACCGGGGAATTGTGCTTTCGCGGACCACATGCCCTACGCGGCTATTTCAACGCTCCGGACATCACCGCGGAAAGTTTTACATCCGACGGCTTTTTCCGTACCGGCGATCTGGTGCGGGTGGTGCAGATTGGCGGATGCGATCGCTACTTCTTCGAGGGCCGCTTGAGAGACAACATCAATCGAGGAGGCGAGAAGTTTGGCGCGGAGGAAGTCGAGCGGCTGATCGTGCGACATCCAGCAATCAACGATGCTCGTGTCGTCGCCATGCCGGATCCGCTCCTGGGCGAAAAGGCGTGCGCCTTCGTCATCCCGAAGCCGGGCAGCAAAGCGCCAACCGTTCTCGAACTCGGCGAGTTTCTGCAGTCGCTGGGGCTCGCCAAATTTAAGCTGCCCGAGCGAATCGAGGAGATCGCCGACCTTCCCGTGACGCGTGTCGGTAAAGTCGACAAGCAGGCCCTTCGCAAGGCGATTGCCGATAAAATGGCGGGCTGATCGATCAATCCCGCAGGCAGCCGTTACGCGCTGGCGAAGTCAAACTCGAACTTGGTCGCCCATCGGGAGAAATCGCCCAAGCGCCAAACGCGCGGCCGGAGCGGCAATTCTTCATGCCATGGTCGCGGTTCGCAATAGCCGGCGTCCGGCAGATAGACGTCCATATCGGCGTACAGTTCGACCAACACGCGATTGGGCGAGTAATGATAGGACGCAAGATTATGGCCGGCGGTATGACGTGATGGGCCCCAAACTAAGGCGACGCTGTTGCGGGCCAAGTAATCGGCGGCTTCGTACTGGTGCGTTGAGTTGCGCAGTTCAAAAGCAATATGGTGCAGCTTCTGATCCGGTGCGTTGATAACGTTGAGGACGTGGTGATCGCGGTTGCAGGTCATAAACGTCGCACGGTCTTCGAACCAGTCCGTGGTATGGAAGCCGAGGATGTCGCTGTAGAATTTGATCATCCGCTCCGCGTCCGACGAAATGAGCGCGATATGGCCCAGCCTGAGCGGGACGACGCCTTGGACTCCAAAGCCTGGTGCGGGCGCGGCCATTTCGCTGAAAAACTGAAGCGTATAGCCTCCCGGCGCGTCGACATTGACCAGTTTTGCAAGCCCGGGACGGGCGTCGCTTTGAAAATCCGGCTTTAGACCGGAGTCCTGCAACAGCTTGTCAATTCGATCGAGCGACACGTCCCGATTGAGCCGGTAGCCGATTGTCGGCGCTTCGCGGGTGACGGTTCGCCGCAGGGCGATGTTATGGTGATCGACGCCTAAGCTGAGATACGCCGTCCCATTGTCGCCGGTCTGCGTCAAACGCGCGCCGAGCACTTTTGTGTAGTATGAAAGCTCGGCATCGACGTCGGGAGAGGCAAACTCGACGAAACCCAGCTGAAATACCTGCGGCATGGTCTACAAGGGCCTGTTGGTGCCGACGACGCGGACTTCTTCGCGGCCAAACTCGGCAATTTCGCCATTGAGCCCGCCGGTGAACAATCCATACCAGACCGCAGGCTTCATGTTCATTTCTTTCCTCTTGAAGACAATGTCGGTGTCCGAACTCGATGCGCCAATAGCCTTTGCTGAAGCGTTCGATGCGGCATTGCGGGCGGCGTCGCGCGGATTCCACGATTTCATGGAATTCGGGAACGTCCAGGACATAGACCACGACCATGGCTCACTTAGCTCCAATATATTCTTCCACGAGCTTGGCCTTTCGGCGCCAGACCGAATCGATATCGCGCACGCGCTGGTCATTGGCCTTCATTTCTTTCTCAAGCTGCATGGCGGCTTCAAGCGTCAGCTCCGCATCCTTGGCATCGAGCATGTGGGTGTCGCGAAGACGCAGGGTGACCTCCAACGGATATCCATTGGGATCGCGGAAGTAGATGAACTCGAGGATTTCGTGACGCGTATACGGCGATACGACGACACCTCGCTTTTCCAGCGTCTCTTTCCAGAGTTTCAGTTCTTCGGGACTGTCGACGCCCCATGCCGTGTGCGTCGCCGAGTAGAAATAGTGATCTTCAGGCTTGAATTTGTCCGGACGGTCGGTGCCGATGTAATAGAAAAACGCGATGGTCGCGCCCTTTCCGGCATCGAAGAAGAAATGCAGAAAGTCCGGGTGGTTGGGCTGGCCCCAGCCGCGGGCGCTGATGGTGTGAACAAGCGGCAATCCTAGAATGTCCCGGTAAAATTCGACGGTTTCGCGTAATTTCCAGGTCGGACGCGCGCTATGATCGACACCGCAAAGACGAAGCTGCACGCCGTCATCGCGGGCGGGCTTGAGGCTGGACATATCAACATCTTGCGTTCGGTATGTACGTTCCTTGGCGAACGCGGTATCCGAGGCGGCTTCGGCGTGAAGACTGTCTCTTGCCATGGTCACTCCTTGGGGTTATCCGACCATTTTTCGCACGCTAGCGCATTTCGGAAATAATTAATAGGGGTCTCAATTAAATCTCGATGCCGACCTCGCTTATACGGCGTGCCGGCGGTATGGATAGGAAATGGCTAAGAAACGCGGCAACACACTCCGCAAGCCGGGCCGCCCCCGGCGCCGCATGTCGGCCACTGCCTTGCAGCCGGGAACGCTCGAGCGGACGGCGATCGTCGAGCGCGCATTCGCGATGACGGCGAGCGTCTCGTTAGCCGACCTGTCGATTGTCCGGCTTGCCGCGGATCTCGGTGTGCAGGCCGGAACAATTCACTATCACATCGGATCGCGGGAGAACCTGATTACGGCCGTCATGAACAGGTTCTACCGTGACATACTCGAAACGATCGACGCCGGCCCAGATAGCGCGACTTGGCAGGACGAACTCCGGCGATATGGCAAGGTTTGGCTCGAGGCAAAGTTATCGCACCCCGGCATCGCCAATTACATCGCGTCGAACGATAAATTCCGGGTATTCCAGAAGCCAATTGGCGGCGAAGCCGACTTCGGCGCCCGTTTTATGGACCGCGTCTTTGCCCTTCTGCTTCGCGCCGGCTTCACGTCGGACGATGCGGCGCAGTGCTGGCACTTGATGGCGTTATATACGAATGCCACTGCGCAGACGATCGCAATGAAGCACGCTCCAGCCGAACACTCGAGTTTCATACTCGGTCGGGCCAAACGCTACGACGAGGCCTCCTACCCAGGTTTGGCGCACGCATTACAGGCATTGGCCCGGCTCGACGCGCGGGCGGCCTATAAACGAAGTTTCGACGACCTTTTGGCGGGCTATAGTGCGCAACTCGCGGACGTGTCGAAGAACCGCCGTTCGAAAAAGCGGATCGGGCGGCGCTAGTATTATCGGGCAAGCCTCTCCAACTGCTTGATGTCAAATTTCAGCCGGTCGATGGCCGCGCCCAATGAATTGGCATCGCTGTGTTCTTTATCGTGCTGGACCAGACCGTAAAGGCCGACTTCCACGAGGGCTTGCGCGACTTCCTCCGGCTTGAGCTTGCCGCTTTTCTGGTACCACCAAGCCGTCCAGTTGGAAATTCCGAGCAGCGCGAAGGCCGCCATGCGGGCATCGACCGGGCGTAATTCTCCCGCCGAAATCCCTTCGGAGATCAAGCGTGACCAAAGATCGAGGATTTCCCGTTTCCTGCGTCGATGCTCGAGTGCCTGTTTCTCCGGCATTTCGAACTCTATTTGATCGAGCACACGAAAGCGGGCGCTCGCGGTCAGTTTGTGCAATACGCTTCGGGTGAACGCCTTTTGGACCTTGTCGACGCCCTTGATCGATTTATCCGTCAACAGGCTTTTCAACGTCTCCGCATGCTCGATGGTCTGCTGATCGATGAGCGCGTCGAGAATCTCTTCCTTGTTGCGGAAGTAATGATAAAGCGACGAGCGCCGCAGTCCGAGTTCCTTGGCTATGTCGTTGATCGTCGTGCGGGAGTAGCCGCGCCGTGCGAACAGTTCGGCGGCGGTATCGATGAGCCTATCGCGCACGAGGTCTTTGCGCGGGTTGGCGTCACCATTGAGCTTTCTTTTCATTTGAGCTTTGCCCCGCGCGGTAAAATCTCGCCTGAGCCCGTGAGTATCCATTGCGCCCGAACAGGGTCAAGCTATTGAACGACACTTTTGGCCTTCTTTGCACTGTCGATCCATTCAACGCATTGGGTGAATTGAATAATCCAATTCGTTGACGTGCCAACAGTTGAGTGCAATATTCGTCAATAATGTCGAAAGAGACAAGCTGCCGCCGAAACGGCAGCGAGGGAAACGCGTGCATGTGAAGGGTGCCTGACGGCTCAGCCACCACGGAACGGGGTCGTGAACGTCCGACTGCCGGCGCGATCGGGGCTGATGCGGCCGGGAGTCTTATTCTCGAGACGTCTTTGGAACGAGAGCTTCGTCGGATGCGAGGGGCGATGCCATGAGCTTCCAGCTCATCGTCGAGCAGCTATTCAACGGAATTCAGCTCGGTATGATGCTGTTTCTGATGGCGATCGGCGTGACGCTGGTCTTCGGCATCATGCGTGTCATCAATCTCGCGCACGGATCCATGTTCATGCTCGGCGGTTACTTTTTGGCCGAGGCCTCGACCCATACCCATTCGACCATCTTGGCCTTTGTGGCTGCAATTATCGCGGTCGGCGCCATCGGCGTAGTTGTCGAACTGCTTGTTCTACGTCCGCTTTACAGCCGCAGCCATCTTGACCAAGTTCTGGCGACGTTCGGCCTTACGCTGATGTTCAACGAGGCCGTCACGATGATATGGGGACGGGAACCGCTATTCTTGAACGTCCCCGACGCGCTGGACGGAAGCGTCACGATTCTTCCGGGCGTCCAGTATCCGGTTTATCGCCTCGCCATTACGGCATTTTCGATCATCGTCGGGGGACTCTGTACCTGCTCATCAATCACACAAGGGTTGGTGCCTTGATCCGTGCCGGAAGCGACAAACGCGAAATCGTTCAGGCGCTCGGCATCAATATCGGTCTTCTTTACACGCTGGTGTTCGCATTGGGTGCGATTCTTGCCGCGCTTGCCGGCATGTCGATGGGACCGCTTTTGTCGGTCGAATCCGGCATTGGCGATCCAGTTCTCATCCTGACCCTGGTGGTCGTCGTCATCGGTGGAATGGGATCAATCCGTGGCGCGCTGGTGGGTGCGCTGATCGTTGGCGTTTTTGACACCCTAAGCCGTGTCCTCTTACCCATGTTTTTTGGTGGTGACGCCAGCGCCGCTTTGGTTGGCATGGCCGTGTACATCCTGATGGCGGTCGTCCTGCTCATCAGCCGCCGCGGCCTTTTCGGCGCGGCGAGGGGATAACGCGTGTCTCGTCACAGACGGATTTTATTCTATCTAGCCCTCGTGGCGCTCGCGGCCGGCGTGCCCGCGCTGCACGATGTCTTTTACACGCGCCTCGCCACCCAAATCGCGATCTACGGCATGGTGGCCATGAGCGTTGATCTTCTGGTCGGCTACACCGGTTTGCTGACGTTCGGGCAGGCGGGCTTCTTCGGCATCGGCGCTTACGTGACCGGCATCTTGAGCACTCATGGGCTGCAGAGTGCCTTCCTGGTCTGGCCGGCTGCAATCCTGGTCACGATGCTGGCCGCGCTCGTCATAGGCGCGCTGGCACTTCGCACCCGCGGCTTCCAATTCATCATGGTGACGCTCGCGTTCGCCCAGATGATTTATTATTTTTGGCTCAGTCAACGATCCCTGGGCGGCGAGAACGGTTTTTCCATTCCCAAGCGGAACATTCTCTTCGGCTTAAACATGGAGAACCACACCACATTCTATTACGTGGTGTTGGTGGTTCTGGTCCTCGTCGCCTTGTTTTCCCTCCGGCTGGTCAATTCGCAGTTCGGTATGGTCGTCCAAGGCATTCGCGACAACGAGCGCCGGGCGTTTGCGATTGGATTCCCGGCTTTTCGTTACAAGCTTGCCATGTTCTGCATCGCAGGTGGCATAGCCGGTCTTGCCGGCGCGTTGATGGCCAATCACACCAGTCACGTCGGGACTGACATGATGAGCTGGCAGCAGTCCGGCAATTTTCTCGCCATGGTGATCCTTGGAAGCTCCGGCACGCTTATCGGGCCCATCTTCGGCGCCGCCGTGTTCACCGTATTCGAACAAGTGGTATCGGACCTCTCGACCCATTGGCTGTTCTATTTCGGTCTGCTGATCGTGCTTCGCATCTTGCTCTTCAAGGGCAGCATATTTCGATTCCTCGCAACGAGCGACCCTGCAGGCCGGGACGGCCCCGAACGCAGTGAAGGCGCCGTTCTCGCGATTCCGCGCGACGCGGGCTTGGAGACCAAGTCATGAGCGGCCCGCTGCTGAGCGTCCGTGGATTGAGCAAGCGCTTCGGCGCTATCCTTGCGACCGATAATCTTTACCTCGACATCGCTCGCGGTGAAATGCATGCTCTCATTGGACCGAATGGAGCCGGCAAAACTACGTTTATTGGGCAACTGACCGGCGAGCTTCGGCCTAACGAAGGCACGGTGTATTTTGACGGCAGCGATATCACTGCGCTGTCGGTCGATGCTCGGGCACGCCTTGGTCTCGCTCGATCGTTTCAGATCAGCAGTGTCTTTGATACCTTCACGGCCGAAGGGAACGTCGCTCTCTCCGTTCAATCCCGGCAATCCCATAGCTTCAAGTTCTGGACCCCCGCCGATAGCATCGCTGGGCTCCGGCGACCGGCAAGGGAGAAATTGGCCGCGGTAGGCCTTGCCGGGCGAAACGCGACGGTTGCCGCTGACTTGGCGCATGGCGAGCACCGGCAACTTGAACTTGCGATGGCACTGGCGACCGAACCGCGGATGCTCTTGCTCGACGAGCCGATGGCCGGTCTCGGCATTCACGAATCCCGTGCCATGACGGTACTGCTGCAAGGCCTGAAGCACCGCTTCACCATCTTGCTTGTCGAGCACGACATGGATGTCGTGTTCTCGCTGGCTGACCGCATTTCCGTGCTGGTCGGGGGGCGCATCATTGCCTCCGGGACCCCGGCCGAAATCCGAGCTAATCCCGAGGTGCGATATGCGTATCTCGGCGAGGACAGCGAAGAGTTTCTCGAAGCGGAATCCGGTCATGCTCCGCATTGAGGGTCTGCAAACGAGCTACGGCCGCAGCCAGGTTCTGTTTGGCGTCGACCTCGAGGTTGGCGAGGGCGAAGTCGTGACCCTTCTCGGCCGCAACGGCATGGGAAAAACCACCACCATCCGATCGATCATGGGGCTGACGCGGCCCCATGCCGGATCGATATCATTTCACGGCCGGCAGCTGCGGGGCCTTCCGCCGCATCGTATCGCCAGATGTGGATTGGGTCTGGTGCCGGAAGGCCGCGGCATTTTCGTCGATCTCACCGTGCGGGAGAATCTCACCACCACGGCTCGTTCTCCTGGTGGGGGCGATGCCCGCTGGACGCTGGCGACCGTCATGGAGCTGTTTCCTTGGATGCGCGAGCGCAGCGGTCAGCTCGGGGCTCAGTTGTCCGGCGGCGAACAACAGATGCTCGCCATCGGCCGTGCGCTCATGACGAATCCGCGGCTTCTGGTTCTCGATGAGGCTACCGAAGGCCTGGCGCCCGTTATCCGGCAGACGATTTGGCGGGTGCTGCGCGCACTGAAGGAAGCTCACCAGTCCATTCTGCTCATCGACAAAAACCTCAAGGAAGTCGCTGGGCTCGCCGACCGGCACTACGTTCTCGAGCGGGGAAGGGTGAAGTGGCGGGGGACGTCGGCGGATTTGCGCACTAACTTTTCAGAGGTGCGCTCCCTGGTCGGGGTCTAGACCGAACGAAAAGGGGGTTATCGGCCCTCATCGGCTATTTGACTTACTCACCAATATTGACGAATATTCGACGCTAACGTCGGGAACCGCATAATCCGGCGAAAAACCGCCAAACAAAGCAAAAACAGAAGCCCAAGGGACGCTCCATGAGGGACGTCAAAACCAGAATTCCGGGGGTGCTGTATCGCCCAGCAGCCGAGAATGAGCGCTATCTGGCTCTTGGCGCTTTGACCGAAGAAACGCTGGTCGGCGCCTTCAAAGACATTGCTGCGAAATTCAGCGACCGCGTCGCAGTGTCCGAGATCGGAATAACGCTTACCTATCGCGAGCTCGACGAACTGACCGATCGTGTGGCCGCAGGCCTGTTGCGTATCGGCGTGAAGCCGCTCGATCGCGCAATCTTCCAGTTGGGAAATTCAAAAGAACTGGTCATCGCCTATCTCGCCTGTCTCAAGGCGGGCGTTATTCCTATCTGCACCCTGGTCGCGCACCGGCAACTTGAGATTGGCTATCTTGCGAAACATGCCGGCGCGACCGCGCATTTTGTCGATGGCGACTATGATCGCTTCGACCTCGTCAAATTCGCGCACGCGATGCGCGCGGAAATACCGTCGATGCATTTCACCATCGTCGCGCGCAGCAATGGTGCGCTTGCCGGCGAGGGAAGTCGCGACCTGCTGTCGCTCGCAAATATCATCGACTTGAAAGAGGCGCGCGCCGCGCTTGAAAAGATCGATCCGGACCCCTGGCAGGTTGCGATCTTTCAGCTCTCGGGCGGAACGACCGGCGTACCGAAAATCATTCCTCGGTTTCACAACGAATATCTCTCGTCGATACGCGCCATGATCCGCTTTCACGAAATCGATGAAAGCATCGTCAGCTTCACCCCGACCCCGATGATGCACAACGCCCCGATGATTTGCTATTGGGGCCCGCCGCTATTCTCGGGCGGCGAGATCGCGGTGGCGCTCGGCCTCGAGCCGCAGGCGATCGGCAAATTGATGCAGCAGCGCAAACCCAATTGGATTTGCATGCCGACAGTTATCTACACGCGGCTCAAGACCGCGGGCGTTCTGGAGCAACTCTCGTTTGACCACGTCAAAGCTTCGACGGTCCCAAGCGGCATACAGGCCATCGAGCGATTGACGGGCGCGCCGGTCGTGCCGCTGTTCGGCATGACGGAAGGCCTCATTTGCTATGGCAACACGCGGGATTTGCGCGAGGCGCTGGAGACGACGGTCGGACGTCCGGTCTCTGAGTTCGATGACCTCCGGCTGTATCGGCCCGGCTACGAAGAGGAGGTCGCGGAAGGCGAGGTGGGCGAACTGGTGATCAAGGGCCCGTGTGTGATCGTAGGTTATTTCGACGCCGAGGAGCGCAATCGCGAGGCCTTCACCTCGAAGGGCTATTACCGTTCCGGCGATCTCTGCAGATTCAAGACCATCGGCGGCACGCGCTATTTGACCTTCGAAGGCCGCATCAAGGATGTCGTCAGTCGCGGCGGCGAGAAAATTAACTGCATGGAAGTCGAGACCGTCGCGCAGGCGCATCCGAAGATTGCGTCCATTGTCATCGTTCCGATGCCGGACCCCGTTTACGACGAGCGCGCTTGCGCCTTCATCGTTTCCCGCCCCGGTGTCGATCCCATTACGGTGCGCGAGCTCGGTGCGTTCCTCGAGAACGCGGGCATGGCCAAATTCAAATGGCCCGAGCGAATCGAGATTGTGTCTGATCTTCCGATGACCGCCTCGGGCAAGGTGTCGAAACCGAAACTGAAGGAAATCATTGCCGAAAAATTGAGGCAGGAAGCGGCGCCCACCGACGCACCGCGTCGCGCAATACGGCCTGGAGTAGGGGCATGAAGGTCGCAGTCATCGGCGGCGGGCCGGCCGGGCTATATTTCGCCAGACTGCTGAAACGCGGCCGGCCGGACGCGGAGGTCATTGTCTTCGAGCAGAACCCGCAAGACGCCACTTACGGGTTTGGTGTGACGCTGGGCGGCTCGGCGCGCGAGCGAATGCGGCGCATCGATGCGGACGTGCATGATCGCCTCGCCCGCGTCATGCTGTTCAACAATCAGCAAATCATTCGGCTCGATAACGAGGAGATCCTTCTGGAATATGCCGCCTCGGGGGGAGCGATCGCCCGCCTGCAATTGCTGGATATCCTTCAGCGAGCCGGGGAAGAGATCGGGGTCGTCCTCAAACACGGCGTGCGCATCAATGATCTCGCGCAATTCGCCGATTTCGATCTCGTCGTCGCGGCCGACGGTGTAAACTCGATTGTCCGCTCGAAGTTCGATGCCGATTTCGGCACGCGCCAATACTTTCTCAACAATCACTTCGCCTGGTACGGCGTAGGCCGCGAAATGAAGCCTAATGCCCTGGCGTTCAGGCACGCGCACGGCGGCATTTTTGTCGCGCATTACTACGCCTACACCGGAAGCATGAGCACATTCGTCGCCGAATGCGACGGCACGACATGGGAAAAATGCGGGTTGGCCGCGATGAGTGCCGCGGAGCGTCGTGTGCTTATCGAAGACGTCTTTGCGCGAGAACTCGACGGCTCGCCCTTGATCGATAATAAATCCGATTGGCGCCAATTCAACGTGGTGAGCAATGACCGCTGGGTTTGCGGCAATACTGTCCTTCTCGGCGACGCTCAGCGCGCCGCCCATTTTTCGATTGGATCGGGTACCCGCTTGGCAATGGATGACGCGGCGGCGCTCTACCAGGCGTTCGAAGAATCCGGTGACGACGTGCCCGCCGTGCTGGCCCGCTTCGTCGAAATCCGCAAACCCATTCGCGACCAGTTCGCCATTGCGGCCGAACGGAGCTTCAATTGGTATGAAGCAATGGGCGAAGCCATGCGGGCTAGTGTCATGGACTTTACTTACGATTTTCTAACCCGAACGGGACGCGTCGACGACGTTCGATTGAAGGACTATGTACCGGCGTTCTATCGGGATTACCAACGCTATCGCAGCCGCCAGCCCGAGGCGGTGCGGTCATGACAGACAGCATTCAATCGATGGGAAACGGAGCGCGGATCGATTCGACGGTCCTCGGCCGGGAATATGTAGCGTGTTTTTCTCCCTTCACTGTCCGGCGCATCGTGCGCTGGACGGAGTGCGACCCGGCCGGGGTCGTGTATCTCGGCAATTTCCCCGAGTACCTCATCTCGGCCGCTCACCTGTTCCGCGATCATTTGTTTGGCAACGGCTGGATCGCGAAAGACCGGCGCAGCGGATATCAAGCGCCGGGCAAAGCGCTTTCGATGGTATTTCAAAGTCCGCTGTGGCCGGACGATGTGTTTGACATGTCGGTTTACGTCGGCCCTCTTCGCACGCGCACCATGAGCCTGCTGGTTCAGGCGCGTCGTGCCGACGATGGCCGCGATGTATTCGCGGGCCGGGTGACTTCGATATTCGTAGCAAAGGATGACCGCGAAAAGACTGTCGGCATCCCGGACTCGATCCGCAAATCGCTCGTGCGCTACGACGAAACGAATCCGGCGCCCCCGGCGCTGGCCGCATCGTTACGGGAACGCGATTAACTGTGGTGGACCGCTCCAAACCGAGCAAAGAAGGAAAAGTCGGTTCGGCAAACGATCTGAGAGGGAGGAAGAAATGAAGACTATTGCAAAAACCATTCTGGCGACGACGGCCGCCGCGATGCTTGCGGTTTTGCCGGTCGACGCTTATGCGCAGAGCGGCAAGACTCTGAAACTTGGTTTCATGTCAACGATGAGCGGGCCGATCGGCGCACTCGGCGCCGAGCAGAAGCGTGCATTGGACATGTCCATTGCTGATCTCGGCGGGAAGATCGGCGGGTTGCCTGTCGAGGTTTCCGTCGCCGACGATCAGGCGGAAGCGACCGCCGCCGTGCAGGCGGCCTCGAAGCTCATCGACAAAGACAATGTCGACGTCATAACCGGCATTATCGCATCGCCGGCGATGGTCGGCGCGTCGAAGACCTTCATTCAGTCGGGCAAAATCGTCATCAGCGCCAATGCCGGCCCGTCCATTTTTGCCGGCAAGGGCTGCAGCCCAAATCTCTTTTTCTCGGCTTGGCAAAATGATCAAGCCGACGAGGCCGTGGGAATATATTTGAACGGCCACGGGTTCAAGAAGGTGTTCTTTCTCGGGTTCGACAACCAGGCTGGCTACGACCATATTAACGGCGCAAAACGGACTTATAAGGGCACGATCGCCGGCGAAGCCTATACCCAGCTCGGTCAACTCGATTTTTCGGCTGAAATTGCGAAAATTCGCGCCTCGGGCGCAGACGCGCTATTTGCGTTCCTGGTCGGAGCCCCGGCAGTTGCCTTCGTCAAACAGTACGGCGAATCGGGGCTGAAGTCGACGGTGCCGGTATTCTCGTTTGCTCTGTCCGACCCGATGATTGTGAAAGCGCAAGGCGCGGCCGCGCTTGGGATCAAGGTGGCGGGTCCCTACTTTGCATTCATCGACAATCCACAAAACAAGAAATTCGTCGACGAATTCCGCCAGAAGTACGATCGCGAGCCGACGTTCTACGCGGCCAACCAATACGACACGGTGATGCTGCTGGATGCGGCGATAAAGGATGCCGGCGGCAACATCTCCGATACCAAAGCGTTGCGCGCGGCGATCATGAAGGCGGATTTCAAATCGCTGCGAGGGAGTTTTAAGTTCAATTACAACCACTTCCCGATCCAGGATTACTACATCGCTCAGGTCGAGAAGGCGCCGGATGGCGGCTTCACCTTCGCCAAGGTCGACCTCGCAGTGAAAGACGGAAAGGACTCCTACTACGAGCAGTGCAAAATGGCCGAGTGATGCTGCGGGCGGGTGTCTTACGGCACCCGCCTCCATCGCTCCTTCGCAGCATCCAGCAGGGCAAGTGAGATGGCAGAGCCAGCGGCAAAAGCAGCGCGCGTCGCAACGACAACAGCAGGCTTGAGAGGCGTCGCCTGGAAGCCCGACCGATTACCGAAGGACGCGGCAGTCAGCGTCCATCCGCTGCCAACCGAGGATGGTGCGCAGGTCACGGGCTATCTGTTCCGCAGGGGCGGAGAGAAGACTGTCGTTTGCGCAATGCATCCGCGCGAACTCAGCGTGCCGCAATATCTTGTCCCTGAGGTTTTGCTCGGCGGATGCGCGATGTGGGTGCAAGGGGCCCGTTCGCCCGGGAATGATATCCGGCTTGAGCATGAATCCGCACTGCTTGATCTCGCCGCGGGCCAGCGTTTCCTACGTGAGCAGTGCGGCTTTGGCCAGACGGTGCTGCAAGGGACCTCCGGCGGAGGTCCGCTGGCCGCGTTCTATTGCCAGCAATCCGGACGCAGCGGAGAAGGGCGGATCAAACGCTCGCCGGCGGGCCGACCGACGCTGCTGGATACGGCCACGCTGCCGAAGCCCGACGGCGTGATCCTGGTATCCTCTCATCTTGGCCAAGGCCGCCTGCTTATGAACTGCGTCGATCCCGCCGTCACGGACGAGAACGACCCTTTAAGCTCCGACGATCCGCTATCGGCCTTTAATCCGGCCAATGGCTGGAAGCGGGCGCCGGAATTGTCGACCTATTCCGCCGATTTTCTGGGCACGTATCGAGCTGCTCAACGCGCGCGCATTGAAAGGATCGATGCGATCGCAAAAGCGCACGTCGCGCGCCGCGCCGAAGCTCGCAAACGATCTAAGGAAAAGCCGAATTGAGCGGATGCGATCCTTGCCGCGTACAGTCCGATCTTCAATGTATGGCGTACCGACGCAGATCCACGGTGCTTCGATCTGTCCCTCGAGCCGTCCGATCGAGCCTACGGCACACTCTGGGGCGCCAATCCAATCGCTTCGAATTATGGCAGCGTCGGCTTCGCTCGGGTGTGTACGCCGGAGAGCTGGCTCTCAAACTGGTCGGCCCTCTCATCGAATGCGTCGATGGAGGGTTGCGCGCCGAGTATTTCGCAGCCGACGCTGATGATCGAGTATACCGGCGATAACAGCGTCTTTCCGAGCGAAGCTGACGCGATTTTCGGCTGGATCGGGTCGGCATCGAAGACGCGGCACAAGATCCACGGCAATCACCACGGTCAGCCGATTCGCGACGGTGCCCCAAGCGGTCAGCTCGAGGCGGGGGCACGTATCCGAGAGTGGCTGACCGCCAATGGCTTTGCCTAGTCCGCGTTGCCGACCTTCCGATCCCTACGAACTTGCGGCCCTGATCCGCGTGAAATCGTGGTGACTGCATGACTGACCCGCAGCTTTTGTCGACCGAGGTCTTGATTGTCGGTGGTGGTCCAGTGGGGCTTGCTCTTGCCAACGAGTTCGGCATGCGCGGCATCGGATCGCTGCTTATCGAGCAGCACGATCGTGTTGGCTCGGCACCAAGAGCAAAGACTACGAACGTCCGCACCATGGAGCACATGCGGCGTTGGGGTCTGGCGGAAAAAGTACGGGCCTCGGCGGCGCTGCCACGCGGCTATCCAACTGACGTGTTTTTTCTGACCCGCCTCTATGGCTACGAGTTGGCCCACATCAAAAATGCCTTTAATGGCTACCTCGATCAGGACCAGCGCTATTCCGAACCTGCGCAATGGATACCTCAATACATCGTCGAGGCGGTTCTGCGGGACGGTGCCGAGCGCTGGCCCACCAACGATTTACGCTTTGGTATGAGGCTTGAGGCCCTCGACCAGACCGATGAAGGCGTCACTGCGAAACTGATCCGGCTCGAAGACAACAAGCCCCTTATCGTCAGGGCAGCTTACGTCGTGGGTGCCGATGGCGCGCGGAGCACGGTTCGTGAGTTGATTGGGGCGACCATGCAAGGGCAGCACGGCCTTGCTCAGCATTTCAATACCATCATACGCGTGCCGGAATTCGGCACGCGTCCGCCAGCGCAACGCGGCATAATGTACTGGCTGGTAAATCCGGAAAGTCCAGCGGTCATGACGCCGATGGACACCAACAATACCTGGACTTTCGGGACCTCATTGAAGGGAGAGAAAGCCGAATTGCAGCCCGACGAGATTCGCCGGCGTCTTTTTAAATCGGTGGGACGCGAAATCGATTTCGAGGTGCTGGAAGTCGATCGCTGGTCGGGCCACCAATTGATCGCCGACAAATACCGAGAAGGGCGCATCTTCCTCGCCGGGGACGCTTGCCACCTGCACCCGCCATTCGGAGGGTTCGGCATGAATATGGGTATTGGCGATGCGGTCGACCTGGGCTGGAAGCTTGCGGCGATGTTGCAGGGCTGGGGTGGTCCTCGGCTACTGGCCTCTTACGAAACGGAACGCCGGCCGGTGCATCTGCGTGTGCTTGAAGTCTCGGTGCAGAATTATTCCGTCCTCAGCGAGCATCTTGTCAGGGATAGCATAGATGCCGGCGATGTGCGCGGCGAACAGGTCCGCGCCAAGCTCTCGGCTGAAATCAAAGCGAGCAAGACCCAAGAGTTCAAGTCGCTCGGTGTCGTACTCGGATCGCACTATTCGGGTTCGCCTATCATAGTCGGGGACGGCACGGCGCCCCCCGAACCCAGCGTGACAAACTTCGAGCCAAGCGCGCACCCCGGATGCCTCGCACCACATGTGTGGCTCGACGATAAGACATCTCTTTATGATGTTTTCGGGACGGGATTCACGTTGCTGGTGACCGATCCGGATGCCGCCAATGACGCCGGCGATTTTGAAGCGGCGGCCGCGAAGCACGGCATTCCGCTGACAGTGGTATCGCCGCGAGACGAGCGGCTGAAAGAACTCTATGAAGCGCCATTGGCCATCATTAGACCGGATCAACACGTGGCCTGGCGTCATGCCAATGATGATGCCGATCTTGACAAAGTATTTCGACGCATTTCCGGTGCAAAGAGCTGATGTCCTGCATCGTCTTAGGCGGGTTCCGGCCGGCTTGAGAGGTCCATTCGCGTAACGACAGATGGCGGGGTAGCTTCCCGCAGCGCGCGAACTGGGGTTATGGAGAGGCGTGCGCAACGCGCACCAAAAGTTTTCCGAAATTATCGCCACGTAATAAGCCAATTAGGGCCCGCGGTGCGTTCTCGAGGCCCGCAACCACGTCTTCGCGATATTTGATCTGTCCCTCGGCGACCCAGGCGGAGACATCGTGCATGAAATCTCCATAGCGCCCGACAAAGTCGGAGACAATGAAACCGCGAAACGTCAACCGCTTGGTCAAAATTGCCCGCATCATGTGCGGCAGGAGAATGGGACCGGGTGGCAGCGAGGTAGCGTTGTATATGGAGATTAGCCCGCACACTGGAATACGCGCGAATGGATTGAAAAGCGGGAAGACGGTCTCGAATATCGCCCCACCGACATTTTCGAAATAGACGTCAATTCCTTTCGGGCAAGCTGCGTTTAGACGGGTAGTGAAATCGGGTGCCCGGTGGTCGATGCAGGCATCGAAGCCAAGTTCCTCAGTCACGTATCTGCATTTGTCCGGCCCACCCGCGATGCCGACGGCGCGGGCACCCTTGATCCGGGCGATCTGGCCGACAACCGAGCCGACCGCACCCGAGGCCGCCGCGACTACCACGGTTTCGCCGGCGGAGGGTTTGCCGATTTCGAGCAGCCCCATATAGGCGGTCATGCCCGGCATTCCGAGGACTCCGAGTGCGGTTTGAATTGGTGCCCGCGTTGGATCGACCTTTTGCAGGCTGGATCCATCGGACAGTGCATGGGTCTGCCAACCGGTACGACCTACAACGATATCGCCCTTGGCGAATCGGGGCGCGTTCGAGGCAATCACCTCGCTGACGGCGCCGCCCTCCATCACATCGCCGATGCCAACCGGCTTGGCGTAGGACGGCGCATCGCTCATTCGGCCGCGCATATAGGGGTCGAGCGAAAGCCACAGCGTGCGCAATAGCATCTGGCCTGGACCGGGCTGTGGTATCGGAAGTTTTTCTAAGCGAAAATTATCCGATGTCGGTTCCCCAACCGGCCGCGAGGCAAGAACAATCCGTTCAGCGGTGTTGGTCATTGACGATTTCCTGTAGTTAAAGCGTCCGTTGACGCGAATCAGTGATTGTGGCCGAGGCGGCGGTAAACCGCGGACAAATCGGATCACGTCGGGGCTTCCAAAGGTGTTGGCGCAGTGCCACGAACCGCCCGCTACGTCCGGATGGTAGATCTTTCCGGCGTCGACGTTGAGCCCGTCGCGCAGGCCCTTATCGCCTCGGATCGCAGCCTTCCAGCTCTGATCGGCCATCGTTGGCGCCCATGCCCAGGGCAAGTCGTCAGCCAGCCCGCGTCATTGCTGAATCGTGATTCCCGCTTCCTTCACGATTTTGCCCCAGCGCGCTATCTCGGAGTGCATCGTCGCGCCGAATTCTTGCGGTGTGCCGCCGCCCGGATCGACGCCGAGCTTGGCCATCGCGTCGCGCACCTTTTCGGTCTGCAGGGCTTTGTTAACGGCGGCGTTCAGACGCGCGATCACCTCGGGAGGCGTGCCGGCCTTCACCAGGAAGCCGGCCCAATCTTCGCTCGTGAGCTCCGGATAACCGGCCTCGGCGATGGTCGGCACGTCGGGCAGCGCGGGCACGCGTTTCGTCCCAGTCACCGCAAGCGCGCGCAGCTTGCCCGTTTTGATCAGCTGCACGACCGGCAGGATGGTAATGAACTGGTAGGTGTTGACGCCGGCGACCAGGTCCCCGATCGCTTGCGGGAACTGATTGTAAGGCACGTGCGTCGCGTCGACGCCTGTTTTCAGCTTGAACAACTCGCCGAGCAGATGGGCGGGCGTGCCGAAGCCGCCGGACGAGAAGGTGTGCTTACCGGGATCCTTCTTCAGAAAAGCGACCAGCTCCGCTACCGTGTGCACCGGTACCGCGGGATTGACGACCAGGACGTTGTAACCCGCACCGACACGGATCAACGGCGCGAAGTCGGTTTCATAATTGAAGGGCTCGTTGGGAAGCAGAGCCGGCGCCGCTGCGACCGGGGAGGATACCGAAAGGATCGTTTGGCCGTTCGCCGGCTGCTTCAGCACTTCCATGGCGCCGATGCTCATCACGCCCCCGGGCTTATCCTCGACAACCACTTTCCAGCCTTCATCCTCGGACAGTGCGTTCGCGATAATACGCGCGAGAATGTCGGGTGGCGTCGATACCGAGACCGGCGCGATGATGCGGATGGTGCCGGTGGGGAAATTTTGAGCGCGCACCTTATGCGGCGTGCCGAATATGGCGAATGCCACCGGCAAAAACAGCGCACGCGACAGACAACGCAACGATCGTCTCGTCATTGTAACCCCCCTGAAGGTCCGGAAACCGCGGCGCTTGAAGGAGTGCTCGCACCGGCCCGGTTTCGAGTCTGGCGCAATGACTCCCCGAAAGCCAGATCGAACCTGGCCGCCGTCGTGGTTCTTGGCGCCCGACTGACCTCGGCGTTTCCGGCGCGATCGTCCGTTTTACAGTGACCTGCGGCCTCGATGTCATGGCCGGCGATCCGGATTTGCTGTAAGAATCGAGCGGCATCGGTACGGTGATCGAGCATCGAGAAAGCGCATAACGTCCGTAGTGACAGGCCAATATTTGCGGCCTTGATCGGGATGACTTGAGCCCCTAAATCCGGTCGTCATGAACATGCCCGTCCGCGCTCCTGAGAGCGCCCCAGCTCTGTCCCCCTTCGCGGCCGAGGTGGAGCGCCGCCGCACCTTTGCGATTATCTCCCACCCGGACGCCGGCAAGACCACGCTGACGGAAAAGCTGCTGCTGTTCGGGGGTGCAATTCAGCTCGCCGGCCAGGTCAAGGCCAAGCGCGACCGGCGTTCGACCCGTTCGGATTGGATGGCGATTGAACGTGAGCGCGGCATTTCCGTTGTGACGTCGGTGATGACCTTTGAGTATGACGGCCGGGTGTTCAATCTGCTCGATACGCCGGGCCATGAGGATTTTTCGGAAGACACCTACCGGACGCTCACCGCGGTCGACTCGGCGGTGATGGTGATCGACGCGGCCAAGGGCATCGAGCCGCGGACCCGCAAGCTATTTGAGGTCTGCCGGCTGCGCGACATTCCGATCATAACTTTCATCAACAAGATGGATCGTGAAAGCCGCGACCCGTTCGAGCTCCTCGATGAGATCGAGAAGACACTGGCGCTCGACACCACGCCGATCAACTGGCCGGTCGGACGCGGCCGCGATTTCATGGGCACGATCGACGTCGCCACCGGTGGCGTGCGTTTGCTCGACGGCGATGCGGGTGTTGCCGGCCGGCTGCGCGAAATGACAATCGCCGAAATCGCCGCTTTGAATCCGCAGCTTGACGCCGAGGCCGTCACTCATGAACTTGATCTCGTGCGCCATGCTTGCAAGCGCTTTGATCCGCGGGCTTTTTCCGAAGGCCACATGACGCCGATCTTCTTCGGCAGCGCGCTGAAGAATTTCGGCGTCGGCGATCTCCTCGATGCGCTCGCCGCCATGGCGCCGCCGCCGCGGGCGCAGACGGCCGACAAGCGGATCGTGACGGCGACCGAGCCGCGCATGTCGGCGTTCGTTTTCAAGATTCAAGCGAACATGGATCCCAATCACAGGGACCGGATCGCCTTCGTGCGGCTATGCTCCGGCAAGCTCACCCGCGGCATGAAAGTCAAGCCGGTGCGAACGGGAAAAACCATCAGCCTCCATGCGCCGCAATTCTTCTTCGCTCAGGATCGCGCGCTCGCCGAGGAAGCTTACGCCGGCGACGTGGTGGGCATTCCCAACCACGGCACGTTGCGGATCGGCGATACGCTGACGGAAGGTGAAGACCTCAACTTCGTCGGCGTGCCGAACTTCGCGCCGGAGATCCTGCGCCGTGTTCGCTTGTCCGACTCCATGAGGGCAAAGAAACTCAAGCAGGCGCTCGAGCAGCTGGCCGAGGAGGGCGTGGCCCAGGTGTTTCGGCCGATCGACGGCTCCCCGGCTTTGGTCGGCGTTGTCGGGCCGCTGCAGCTCGACGTGCTCAAGGCCCGGCTCGCCGGTGAATACGGAATAGAAATGGATTGGAGCACGGCCGAGTTTCAGTTCGCCCGCTGGGTCGCGGGGCAGGATCGCAAAATGCTCGATCGTTTCGCCGCGGCCTACCGCTCCTCCATCGCCGAGGATTTCGACGGCGATCCCGTGTTCCTGGCGCGCAGTGCTTTCGACCTCGAATACACCGGCGAGCACAATCCCGGTATCTCGTTTACCGACGTGAAGGACATTCACCGCCACGCGCTCGATCGGAAGAACTAAAGGTTGAATAGGGAAGATTTACTCGCGCGGTCGCGCGGGGGCGGCCGTGGAATTCGATTCCGGGATTCGAAGCCGCTGCGATTGACGCTCCGCAGCGAAACATGTTTCCTGAGATGACGTCGTTCAAAGCACAAAAACGGCATCGGTTGTGTGCGATGTCCAAATACAAATAAACCGTGCAGCCGAAGCGGCGGGAGGCGCAGGTGATCTCGGTGAAGAGCGGACGGCGGCCGGCAAGATGATCGCAACGAACCCCGCGATCGCCGTTTCAAACCTGGAAATGGCCTATCCCACGCAGGATGGCTCAGCCGTTCGGGCTCTCGGTCCGATCGATCTTGCGATTTCAGCCCAGGAATTCGTCTCGGTCGTGGGTCCGAGCGGGTGTGGCAAGAGCACGCTGCTCAAAATCCTGGCCGGCCTCATCCGGCCGGCCGCGGGAGTTGCCGCAATTCACGGCGAAGAAATTCGCGGACCGCGGATGGATATCGGCGTCGTGTTCCAAAGTCCGGTGCTGCTGCCGTGGAAGACGGTGCTCGACAATGTACTGCTGCCGATCAAGGTTCGCCGCAAGCCTTTGGGCAGCTTTAAAGACCGCGCCATGGATTTGTTGAGCCTGGTCGGCCTCGACGGCTTCGCAATGCGCTATCCTCATGAGCTTTCCGGCGGGATGCAGCAGCGCGCCGGTATCGTGCGCGCCTTGATTGGCGATCCCGGCATTCTGTTGATGGACGAGCCGTTTGGCGCGCTCGATGCAATCACGCGGGATCAATTGAATGTGGACCTGCTCGATATCTGGGCGAAAACCAAAAAGACGGTGCTGTTCATCACGCACGGGATTTCCGAAGCGGTCTTCCTGTCGGATCGGGTGATCGTGATGGGCGCCCGGCCGGGGCAAGTTATCGAACAATGCGTCGTCGGTCTGCCGCGGCCGCGTCATGTCGCGCAGATCGCGTTGCCCGCCTTCGGGGAGCTCGTCGCGCAAATCCGTCTCGCTCTGGAACGCGGCGCTCCGGTTCCGGTGAGCCAGCCCAGAATGACGGTGATCAGATGAACCGCGGAGGCGCCCCAGCCGCATCCGATCGGCCCGCGTCGTCCAAAAAGGCGAAGGGCAAGACGAGGCGAGCATACCATGCGCTCGCGAGCTTCGGCTTGTTCGTGGTTTTCGTGGCGGCTTGGGAACTCACTGTCCGCCTGTTGAAAATTCCAGACTTGCTGGTGCCGGCTCCCTCATCGGTCGCGCAAGCGTTGTGGGCGGGACTCGCGGTTAGTCCGAGCAGCCCGCTGGCGCTCTATTGGCCCATGCTGCAGACCTTGACGGAAGCCTTGGGCGGCTTGGCCATCGGCGCCGTCGTCGGTCTCGTCCTGGCAATGCTCATGGTGCAGATACGCATCATTGAGCGTTACGCGATGCCTTACGTCATGGCTTTCCAAAGCCTGCCGAAGATCGCGCTCGCGCCGTTATTGATCGTCTGGTTCGGCTTCGGGCCGACATCCACGGTCGTTCTGGTTGCGACGTCCTGCTTCTTTCCGGTTCTGGTCAACGCCGTGGAAGGGTTCAAGTCAACGGATCCGGAGCGGCTCGACCTGTTGCGCGCGATGGGGGCAAGTCCGTCGCAAATCTTCGCAATGGTCGTGCTGCCGAGCGCGCTGCCGTTCATCGTGTCCGGTCTGCAAATAGGTCTCGTGATCAGCATCCTCTCCGCAATCGTCGGCGAGTTTGTCAACGGCCGCGATGGCTTGGGCGCGCGTATTCTGATGGCGAACAACGTACTCGACATCGCGACGGTGTTTGCGGTCTTGATCGTACTTGGCGCCATGGGGGCCATGCTCGATTTGTCGGTACGTCTGCTGCGGCGACGGATATTGTTCTGGTCGCCAAGCGAACGACGCGTCACGATTTGAAGAAGAACGAACAGGGGAGGGGAGTGATGAGAAACTTCGTCAGTGGCGTGTTGGCTGCGCTCTTTTGCTGCGCGATCATGGCGGGCAACGCATACGCCGCCGAGCCGGCAAAGGTCACTGTCATGACGGCCGTGGCGCAGGGCGCGACGACCGTCCCGGTCTACTGGATCGGCAAGGACCTCGGCTTCAATAAGCAGGAAAATATCGACGCCAGCGTGCTGACGGTGCCGAACGGCAATACGGCGCAAGGCGCACAGCTCGTCGCCTCCGGCCAAGCCGACGCTTTTCTGACCAGCATCGAAAGCGTTGTGGTGCCGGCCTCGCTCGGCCGCAATACCGGGCTCGTTTTCGTCTATGATTTCTATCAGCGTCCGCAATGGCGGCTCCTGGTCAGTAAAGAAAGCGGCATCACCAGCGTCGCCCAGCTCAAGGGCAAGACCGTCGGCATTCCAACGCCAGGCAATCCGGCCGAACCGATGCTGAAAGCCTTTCTAAGCGACGGCGGCCTGACGATGAGCGACGTGACCGTTCAGTCCGTTGGCGTTGAAATTCCCGCGGCGCAGGCGCTTAAAACCGGCCAAGTGGCCGCCGTTCTGGCGGTGACGCTGTCCTCGGCCATCTGGCAGGCGGCGGGATATGACTTCGCCGCGCTGCCCGAGCCGTCGGCGTTCAACGACCTCATCGGCCCCGCCATCGCCGTCGCCAGAACCACACTGAGCGATCCGGCCAAGCGCGACGCTATCGTGCGGTTCCTGCGCACGCTCGCCATGTCCTGCGTGTTTGCCAAGACAAATCCGAAGGCCGCCATCGAAGCCGATTACCGGCTGTTTCCGACGGCGAAGCCGCGCGGCGTCTCCGACGCGGAGGCGGTGGCTCAAGGTATGCGCGCCCAGGCGAGCGTGATCGATGGCTATACCAAGCCCTTCGGCGGGCGCTGGGGCGCTTTCCCGCCAAACGCGTTTGCAAAATATGCCGGCTTTTTGGGTCTCAAGATCGCGAACATCGACGCCCTGTGGACGAACGAATTGATCGACGATGTCAACAAATTCGATGCAGGGGCCGTCGCAAAGCAAGCGAAAGAAACGCCTTGAGCCGCAGCGCGAGCTGAAACCCGACAATGTCTCAAGCACCCCTCATCATCACCGCCGCCTGCGGCTACACCAGGCCGCGCGGCGACAATCGGCCGGAACGCGTGCCCGACATCGTCGAGGCCGTTTGTCAGGCGCACGCGGCGGGCGCGGCAGTGGCGCAGATTCGGGCACCGCACACGATCGATCCGGCCACGGGACGGCCGGTTACGCACTTGGAAACCTGGATTGAACTCATCGACGCGATCCGAGCGCGGTGCGATATTTTGATTCACGCCGGCGTCGCGGCGATGCCGATTGAACAGAGAATCGAGCTGTTGCGGCTCAAGCGTCCGGAGTTTGCCTCGTTCCTGCTCAATCACCACGGCATCGTCGTCCGCGGCAGGGAACTCGCCAGTTTGCGGACCCGCCCGGACATGGAGCGGCTGATGGCCGCGCATATCGAATTCGGCGTTCAGCCCGAGTTCGAGGTGTTTCACGCCGGCGCCATGCGCAATCTGCAGTTTCTTCAAGGCAAGTTCGACCTGCTGGCGCCGTTGTGCCTGACTTTGTTCTTCGGCTGGGACGGCGGCGAGTGGTCGCCGCCGACCGTCGAAGAATTGCTCAATCGCCTGCGCGTGGTGCCGGAAGCCGCGTCGTGGACAATCACCGCGGCTGGTCCGGACCAGACCAGTCTCCATGCTTTGGCGATCGGCCGCGGCGGGCAGGTGCGGGCCGGGCTCGGTGACGACGATGAATTGTTTCCCGGAGTGCGCGGCGACAACACCGCCGATTGGGTGGCTCGGTTCGTCCGTCTCGCCGCCGAATTCGGCCGGCCGGTGGCGACGCCGCAACAAGCGCGCGCTCTGCTGTGTCCATGGAGCGGATAAATTCGGCGCGGATAAGATTTTATGCGGGGCGGCGCGGACAGCCGGTATTTCGATCGTCCCGCCGTTCGAATTGCTTTACGCGCCGCGTGTGGCCTCGGAGCTGGACAGGCTAGGGATGCCGTTGTCTCCGAGGGCCACCCGGCGCGACCAGAAAGGGATAGGGCCGGCTCAAGCTAACGTAAGTCTTAGCCTTGTGTTCCCGAATTCTCGCACAGGCATCTTTGCGTCGCGGCGGCTCAGGAGGGCTGATAGCGCGTCCCGATCGAGGGTTTGCTCTGTCCGAGCCCCGGCAATTCCCAGATGCCGGCGCCGGCCGGGTTGATGTCGGCGGCGATATCGACGTCGATCAGATAGGGTTTGTTGGCCGCGATCCCCTTGCGCACCGCCTCGGCGAGATCGGCGGCGCGGTCGATACGCACGCCCTCGACGCCGGCCGAGCGCGCCATCGCCGCGAAGTCCGGATTGTAGCGCTGGCCGGTTTTCGGATCGTGGAAATCGGTCGCGAGTTCGCGACCCTGCAGATAGCCGCGCTGCAAGCCGCGGATCGAGGCATAGGCGTAATTGTTCCACACCACCCACACGACCGGCAGGTTATATTCGACCGCGGTGCCGAGCACGCTGGCATGCATGAAAAACGCGCCGTCGCCGCACACCGAGACGCAGGGGCGGTCGGGCGCGGCGAATTTCGCGCCGAGCACGCCGGCGACGCCGAAGCCCATGGCGCCGAAGCCCATGCAGCCGATCAGCGAATCCGGGCGGCGCGGCTTGCAATAGCCCAGGAGCCAATTGTGATGCACGCCGATGTCGCTCACCAGAATGGCGTCATCGGGCAGTCCCTTGTCGATTTCGGCCGCCGCCCGCTGCGGGTTGATCGGCTTGCTGTCGTCGGAAAATCCGGGCGCGACCAGCGTGTCCCACTCTTTGCGATAGCCGTCGATCATGCCGAGCCAGGTTTTGCGCGCGTCGAGCTTGGTCTGCACGTCCTTGCGGCGGTCGAGCTCGGCATGCACTTGCCGCAGGAAGGTGCGCACGTCGGCCATCAACCCGAGCGCCACCGGGTAATTGCGGCCGATCTCTTCGGGATCGATGTCGACATGAATGAGCTTGGTCGGCGGGATGGTGAAGGAGTAGCCCGGAATCCACGAGCTCGAGGTGCGGTCGTCGAAGCGGACGCCGAGCGCCAGCAACACGTCGGCCTGGCGCGTGGCATGATTGGCTTGATAGTGGCCGCCGCGCGCGACCAGCCCAAGCGCGAGGGGATGGTGGGCGTCGATGGCGCCGAGCCCGCTCATCGAGGCCGCGACCGGGATTTGCAGGCGCTCGGCGAGCTTTAAAAGCTCTGCGCTGGCGCCGCCATAGCGCACGCCCTGTCCGACCAGGATGCAGGGCCGCTCGGCGCTCAACAGCATGTCGACCGCTTTCACAACGCCGTCGGGATCGGCGCCGCAGCGGCTGGAAATATTGGCGCTCCATTCCTGCGGGTTCGGTGTTTCTTCGGCGGCCGCCTCCAGGAACACGTCGAACGGCACGTCGAGCACCACCGGGCCGGGACGGCCGGTCACCATGGTCTTCCAGGCTTGGCGAACGGCCAGCGGCACCATCTCGCCGCGCGTCGGCTGAAAGACCTTCTTGCAGCAAGGACGCACCATCGACGGAAAGTCGGCCTGATACTGGCGGTACATTTCCTGGAACGCGCCGCGATTGAATTGGCTCGTCGGCACGTTACCGGTCACGGCGAGGAACGGCACCGAATCGAGATAGGCCGTGGTGAGCGAGATCGGCAGATTGGCGGAGCCGGGACCGCAGGAGGTGAACGTGGCGGTCGGCTTGCCCGAGACGCGATAATAAACGTCGGCCATGAAGCCGGCGACGCTTTCGTGATGCACCGAGATCGTCTTGATGTCGCTCTGGCGCTCGTAAAGCGCGTCGATGAACTGGATGTTGCCGTGCCCGCACAGGCCGAAGACGTTGGGCACTTTCTCCTGGATCAGATAGTCGACGATAACTTGCGCGCCGTTGAGCTTGTTGGTCGACACCTGATAAATCTCCGTCTGACGGGCCTATTGCAAGCGGGGGAAGCTATTGCCCAGGGCGTTGCGCGTCAATTGACGCCAAGGCCGCGCCGCCTGGCGAGGCCATTTCGGCCAAGGTGGCTCGCTTGCCGCTTTGTGCGCTCAACTTGGCCCGGCGTCGAGCGGCGTCGCGGCTTGTGCCGTCGGATCGCGCGCGTCAAAGTACCGCCCTGTCCAATCCGGCAAGGCCCCTGCAAGGCAGGGGGTAGGGGCGGTGCGCGTGCGAGAAGCAAGAGTAGGCCGCAATGCGCGGATCGGGGTGGATGTCGGCGGAACTTTCACGGATGTCGTTTTAGCGCTGCCCGACGGGCGCATTTTTGTGAACAAAACCACGACGACGCCTGCGGATCCCGGTGAGGGGGTCGCGACCGGCGTTGCCGCTGTCTTGGCCGACGCCGGCCTCGATCCGCACGATCTCACCGAGATCGTTCACGGCACCACCGTCGCATCGAACACGATTCTGCAAAAGACCGGCGGTCGGACCGGCCTCCTGACGACCGCGGGCTTTCGCGATGTGCTGGAGATCGGCCGTATTCGGACGCCCGGCATGTTCAATTTGGCGTGGCGGAAGCCCGAACCGCTGGTCCCGCGACGCTGGCGTTTGGAGGCCACAGAACGCATCGCAGCCGACGGCGGCGTCGTGGTGCCGCTGGATGACGATTCGGCCCGGCGGGCGGCGACGACGTTCGTGACGGAACAGGTGGAAGCTGTCGCCGTCTGCTTCATCAATTCTTACGTCAATGATGCGCATGAGCGTCGCGCCGCCGCCATTATTCGCGAATGCGCGCCGTCGCTGCTGTTGACTGCGTCCTGCGATGTCTTGCCCGAGATCAAGGAATATGAGCGGACGTCGACGGCGGTCGTAAACGCCTACCTTCTGCCGGCCATGCGCGGCTATCTGTCCAACCTTGCGAAGCGGCTGGCAGTCCTGGGGGTCGCCGCGCCCATCCAGGTGATGGCATCGAACGGCGGCATGATTGGAATCGAAACCGCCCGCGACCGGCCGGTTTTTGCCGTCGGTTCTGGGCCTGCCGGCGGAGTCGCCGGCGCCGCGCGGCTTGGGCTTGGCGTCGGAGCCGAAGGATTTCATCGTCTTCGACATGGGCGGAACGACCGCCAAGGCCGCAATCGTGGAGAACGGCGAGCCGCAAATTGTCACGGAGTACGAATTTCGTGATGGAATTTCCGCGCCGTCGCGCTTCATCAAAGGCGCGGGCTACATGTTGAAGGCGCCGACCATCGATATTGCCGAGGTTGGGTCCGGCGGCGGCTCGATCGCGCGCATCGATGCCGGCGGTCTGTTGGTGGTCGGGCCCGAGAGTGCCGGAGGCGATCCGGGGCCGGCTTGCTATGGTCTTGGTACCGATCGGCCGACAGTGACCGATGCCAACATGGTTCTCGGCTTTCTCAATCCAAAGTCGCTCGCCGGCGGTTCGCTTCGGGTCGATGCGGGACTGTCCCGGCGCGCCATAGAGACGCATGTCGCGCGGCCGCTCCGGCTGACGGTCGAGGATGCGGCGCATGGCATTCGCCAGGTCGCCAACGTCAATATGGCCCGCGCCATCCGCGCCGTGACGGTCGAACGCGGCAAGGACCCTCGCGATTTGACGCTGATGGCGTTCGGCGGCGGAGGACCGCTGCATGCCGTCGACGTTGCCCGGCTGCTCGGCATCCGCCGCGTACTGATAAGCCCGGTCTCGGGTGTGTTCTCCGCCGCCGGCATGCTTGCGGCGGAGACGATCCATGAATTTGTCAGGCCGCTGTTGCTGCCGCTCGCGGCGCTGCCGGACGGCATCGTGCAAGGCGCCATCGCGAGCATGGACGCCGACGGCCGGGCCGCGCTCGCCAAGGAAGGCTATGCGGCGACCGATGTGCAGTTTCGCTATAGCGCGGACGTTCGCTATTCCGGCCAGTCATCCCAGCTCACGGTGCCGATTTCGGCAGGCTTTGACCCCTCAGCATTGCATGCCGCGTTCGAGCGGACTTACCTCGAGACCTTTGGTTACGTCACCGCGGGAGAACCGACCGAACTCGTCAATGTGCGGCTTGCGGCCATCGGCAAAGCGCGCCAGAGGCTGGACTTTGGCGCGCTGCAGCTTGATGCGCGCGCGCTGGCCGGCGAGACCGGGCAACGCACGGTCTCTTTCGTTCGAGGCGCGCCCGGCATGCCGGCGCAACTCGTCGCCCGCGCCGCGTTGGACAAAGCGCCGGTCGCAGGTCCGGCGATCGTCGAAAGCTACGACACGACCATCGTCGTTCCACCGCATTGCACTGCAAGCGCGGCCGGCTGCGGCTGCGTCGCTATCGAAATGGAGGCGATCGATGCCTGACGCCACGGCTCTTCTCGACGATCCGATTACGTTTGCCGTCGTCAAAAACGCGATGGACGCCATCGTCGATGAAGTCGCTTACACAGTGGTGCGCACCGCCCGCTCCGAGATCGTCAAGGATGTCATGGATTTTTCGGCGGCAATTTGTGACTCCAAAGGCGAGATGGTGGCGCAGGCGAAAACTATTGCGCAGCATCTCGGCGCCATTCCGGAGGCCATGGCGGCGGTACGCGCCAAATGGGATGGCAAGCTCGCGAGCGGGGACGCCATCATCGTCAACGATCCCTATTCGGGCGGCATGCATCTGCCCGACATTTTCATGTTTCTGCCGATCTTCGACGGCGGCGGGATTCTCGCCTGGGCGGTTGTGATTTGTCACCACACCGACGTCGGCGGCAGGGTGCCCGGATCCAACGCCGCGGACAGCACGGAGATATTTCAGGAGGGATTGCGAATTCCGCCGCTCAAGCTGTTCCACGCCGGCGCCATGGATGAAGCGCTGGAAACGCTGATCGCGCTGAATGTTCGGGTGCCGGACCGGGTTATCGGCGATTTGCGCGCGCAGTACGCCGCATGCCAGGTCGGCGCGCGCGAGATCGGCCGGCTGGTGGCGCGCTACGGCGGCCGACAGCTCAGGGCGTATTTCGATGCGCTGCTCGATTATGCGGAACGCATGACGCGCGCGGAGATCGCCACCTGGCCGCCGGGCACCTATCGGTTCGCGGACCAAATCGACAGCGACGGTTTTTCCGACGATCCGGTGCCGCTTACGGTCACCTTGACGGTCCGCCAAGACGGTTCGCTGAAAGTCGATTGGGCCGGCAGCTCGAAACAGGTGAAGGCGGCGATCAATTCCACGCTTTCCTTCACCAAATCCAACACGTTTCTCAGCGTCCGCTGTGCGCTGCGCGGCGACATTCCCAGCAATGCCGGCGTGTTCCGCTGCATCGACGTATCGGCTCCGGAAGGAACCGTGCTCAATCCGCATTCGCCGGCGCCGGTCGCGGCGCGGGCGCTGACGGGCTATCGTGTCATGGACACGATGTTCGGCGCGCTCGCGCAAATCGTGCCGCACATAATCCCCGCGGCCGGCGAGGGCGGCAACACGGTCGTTTGCCTCGGCGGGCGCACCCCCGACCATCGGCCATTCATCATCGTCGATATGATCAGCGGCTGCTGGGGCGGACGGCCCGATCAGGACGGCATCGAAGCCATCACAAATCCCTCTCAAAACCTGTCGAATACGCCGGTCGAAGTTCTCGAGCGGCAGCACCCGGTGCGGATCGAGGAATACGGTCTGGTGCCGGACTCCGGCGGCGCCGGAAAATTTCGCGGCGGCCTGGGCCTGCGGCGCTCCTACCGGCTGCTCGCCGACGAAGCCATCCTGCAACTGCGGTCGGATCGGCTGCGCTTTCCGCCCTATGGGCTCGATGGCGGTAAGCCCGGCGGCGTGGCAGGCAACTGGCTGGTGCGGGAGGATGCCACCACGTGCGCGCTTCCAGGCAAGGTCACCGCCACGATGCGGCGGGGCGAACTCCTCATCCATCACCAGGCTGGAGGCGGCGGTCACGGCGATCCTTTCGCGCGTGCTCCTGACGCGGTGGCCCGCGATGTGCGTAATGGAAAGGTCGGCGTCGCGGCGGCGCGAACGCATTACGGTGTTGCCGTCGGACGCAGAAGGCACTGTGGACGAATCCGAGACGGCTCGGCTGGCGCACGCACTCCGCTCGCGGCTTGAGAGCAACGCTTGATCTCCGTCCGCGTGAGGCGCAATCTTTCGCAAAACGGAGGAAGCACCCTTGAGCATCGCCGAACTGCGGCCGGCGTCCATGCCGGCCATTCCGAGCGCCGAGGAACTCGTGGCGCGGGCCGGCGCGCTGGCGCCGCGCTTGCGCGAACGGGCGCTCCGCGCCGAGCGCGACCGCAACATTCCCCAGGAGTCCGTCGACGAGTTCATCGAGGCCGGCCTCATTCACACGCTGCAGCCGAAGCGCTGGGGCGGTTACGAGCATGATCATGAGGTGGCGTTCGATATCGCCGTCGCGCTCGGCCATTCGACCTGCGGCTCGTCGGCCTGGTGCCTGAACTATCTGGCCGACCACGCCTGCATGCTGGCGCTGTTCCCGGAGGAAGCCCAGCACGACGTGTGGAGCCGTAACAATGCCGCCTGCATCGCCACCTCGGCGGCGCCGACCGGCAAGGTGGCGCCGGCCCCGGGAGGCTATCGTCTCGACGGACGCTGGTCGTGGTGCTCGGGTTTGCGCCATTCGCACTGGATCATGATCGGCGGCTTGGTGCAGCGCGACGGCGAAGACCATCCCGACATGCGGCTTTATCTGGTGCCGGTCTCGGAGCTGAAGCAAGACGACACCTGGTATTGCGCCGGCTTGCGCGCCAGCGGCTCGAACACGGCGGTGCTCGACAACGTGTTTGTACCCGAGCATCGCAGCGTGTCGTTTTCGGCGCTGCGCGAGGGCGCTTCGCCGGGATCGAAGGTCAACGCCAATCCGATCTACCGCACGCCGTTCATTGCCGTGCACAGTTATGCGCTGCTCGGGCCCGTGCTCGGCCTTGCGCGCGGCGCCTATGATGAATTCGTGCAATGGACGCGGCGGCGCTATCTGACCTACACCCAGCTCGCCATCGCCCAGCACGTGCCGGTGCAGCTGCGTATCGCCGAAATCGCGGCGCAAATCGACGCCGCCGAGCTGTTGGCGCGGCGGGCGCTGGCCAAGGCGCGTGCCGATTATGCCGGGATGTCGCTGGAAACGCGGACGCTCTTGCGGCGCGATTTCACCTATGCGGCGCGCAGCCTGCGCGATGTCATGGAGGAGCTGATCAAAATCTCCGGCTCGAGCGGGCTCCTCGACGACAATCCCGTGCAGCGCTGCTGGCGCGACATTCACGCCATCTCCTCGCATGTGGTGATGAATTGGGATGTGCCGGCGGAGAATTTCGGCCGTGCCGAGTTCGGCCTGCCGCTTAACCCGGCCTATCCGATGTTCTAGACCGCGGCCAAATTGGTCGGCCGGTGCCGGCCTATGATGATCTCGGCTGCTTGCGCGATTGCAGGTTGGCTTCTCACCTCTGACGGTGAATACGACATATCGACGAAATATTCGCCTGTTGGCAACGTCGAGATTTCAATGCCGACATCCCAATATGCCACGGATTCCATTAGACTTTAATCGGCTTTGCGCATCGTCCCGGCCTTTTCACGCATGTGGATAAGCTGTGGAGAGATGTGCAACCCCGACTTGCGGTCATACGGCGGTGAACCTGTCGGGAGTATTCTCTTTCCGAGGGTGACGGAGGCGTGGGCAATTGCAGCCCTCCTGCTCTCAACGATCGCATATTTGGAGAAGCCATTTACGAGGAGGAATTATGTCCACTGGCCGCGCGTTCGGGGATCCCGATCTAACTCCCGATAATTTCAGCAGCTTCAGCAAGCAGGAAATTTCCGCTGACGCGGCGGCCAAGGGGCTTGAGCAACTCGAACCGATCCCGCCCGTCAGAAGCACCACCCCGGTGGAATTATCCTCGGTGATCGGCGACGATTCCGTTCAAAAAATTCAGAATGCCGGCAAGATCACCTTTCATGCCGTCGGTGATACCGGCGGAATTCACAGCCCCGATTTTCAGTTTGCCGTGGCTGATGCCATGGCCGACGACCTCAGCAGCGGCGCGGCTTTCTGGTATCATCTCGGCGACGTGGTTTATTATTTCGGTCAGGAGCAATACTACTTCGAACAATTTTACGACCCGTACCGCAATTACAACGCGCCGATCTTCGCGATTCCCGGCAATCACGACGGCGCCATCTACACGGGGGAGACCGCCAAGTCCCTGGACGCGTTTATCGCCAACTTCTGCACCCCCCAGCCCACGCGAAGTCCGGATAGCCAGGGAGCGGTCCGAACCACCATGGATCAGCCGGGCGTGTATTTCACGCTGGACGCTCCGTTCGTCAAATTCATCGGTCTTTATTCGAATACCAGCGAGGGTGGCACCGAGGGTGTCATCGCCAATTCCAAGATCGGCGACGTGCAGCTAAATTTCTTGAAGCAGCAGCTTGCGGCCGCGAAAGCCGAACGGGATAAGGGTCAAGGGCGCGCGTTGGTCATCGCAACCCATCACCCGCCTTTTACCGGCAGCCCCTCGCATGTGCCGAGTCCCAGCATGCTAAAGCAGATCGACCAGGCCTGCGCTGCGGCCGGTATTCAGCCGGACTTGCATCTTTCCGGCCACGCCCATCTTTATGAGCGATACACGCGAACGGTGGGCGGAAAGCAGATTCCCTATCTCGTGGCTGGAATGGGCGGCTACTATAATTTGCCGGGTTTGAAGCCGGGGGGCCGTCGTTCGCCCGTACCCAAAACTCCAGCGTCGGGTACCGACGCCAGCGGGAATCCTCTCACATTGGAAGTGTACAACGACAATACATTCGGGTTTGTGCGCTTGACCGTTTCTCCCACGTCGATCGCCGGTGTGTTCGTGACCGTGGACACAAAGTCTGGCAAGACCGGCGTCGGCGATAGCTTCGCAGTCGACCTGCACGCCAACACCGTTTCCAGCGGTGCGTCGAGCGGCCGTGCCAAAACGCAGAAGGCCAGGTCCACATCGGTGAAGGCCAGGTCCAAATCGGCTGCTGATCGAACGACGCGCCGCTGACGCCGATTGCCCGGTCGTCAATTCCACCGCCAGACGCCATAGGCGTGGCCGTTCTGCATCTGCGGCGCCACGTAATTCGGCTTGCGGTTGCCGATGGCGCCGAGCATGGCGATCCAGTTCAGCAGCTCGCCGCCGACATTGCCGGCTTTGAGGAGCTGATGCTCGGTCGCCTCGCCAATCAGCCGGTCGATCTGTTGTTCCTCAAGCGACTTTATGATGCGCATCGCCCAGTCCGGATCGGGCACGCCGTCGGAGCGCCCCGGCGCCATGCGCGGGCCGCCGACTTCGAGCGAGAAGCTGCCCGAGCCCATGACCACGACACGCAGGTTCTGCGGCCAGGAATTCGATGGCGCGCGCCACCGCCTTGCCGAGCTCATAGCAGCGCCGCGCCGACGGCAGCGGCGGAAGATGGCCGCTGATGAAGAACGGGATCACCGGAACCTGCATGTCGGGCGTCAGAAAGTGCAACGGCACCGTGATCGAGTGATCGACGGAGAAATTTTGTGTCATGCCGACGTCGTAGCCGGCGCCGATCGCGGCGGCGCGAATATGCGCGGCGAGGCCGGGCAGCGATTTGACGACGTAATTCGGCACGTCGCGCGGCTCGTCGTTTGGCGCCCGGAAATCCTTGTCGACGCCGACGGCGAAGATCGGCAGGTCGTTGAGGAAGAAGGTGTTGAGATGATCGGTATCGAACATCACGATGGCATCCGGCTGCGTCGCGGCAAGCTCGTTCTTCTGCGCGCCGAACAGCTTCGCGATCTCGCAATCCGGCCCATCGCGTTTGACGAAAAATGGGAATACCGGGGTGTGCGGCACGCCAAAACCGGCAACGATTTGCGCCATTGTCGATAAACCTCCCCTTTTGGTATTTCGCGTCACGCCACCGGCTGGCCGATTTCGTCGACCTTCACCGCGCGCATCCGCTCGTTGTAGATTTGGACGTTCAACCCGCAAACCTCGAAGCGGGCCAGATAGCCCATGAGAAAGCCGTTCACGCCCATGCGGAACAACGTGCCGACATCGCCGGCAAGAAGCGCCCGGCGTTCGTCCTCGGTCAGATCGAGGCCGGACAGCGCTTTCGCCGGATCAGCCTTCATGGCGGCGCGAAAGGCGTGATCGCGCAAAAGCTCGCGGCACAGATAGTTTACGGCATAGACTGACATACCCCGCCTCCGAACGTTCCGCCCCATGCGACAATCGCAACTTTTGCATGGCGGCGCGGCGATTGCCACAGTGGCGTTGGGTTTCGTAAGCTTCGCGCTCTGTTCGGGAGGAATGCCATGGATGCAGCCGTGAGCGTGCGGCAAGACCGCCGCTTGACCAATCCGGTCTTCAATGACCGCAAGCTCAAGCTCGGCACCTTCGGCACCAATCTCGACCGCGGCTGTGCCATCTCCAGCATCGACGGCGTGCTCGAGATCAGTTGGCCGAACACGTTGGAATTGGCCAAGACCTCGGAAGCGATGGAATTCGAAGCGCTGGTGCCGATCGGCCGCTGGCACGGCTTCGGCGGCGTGACCAATTTCAACGGTCCCGGTTTCGAATGTTTCTCCTGGGCCTCGGCGATCGGGGCCTCGACGCATTATTCCGGCATTTTCGCCACCTCGCATGTGCCGACCATTCATCCGGTGATGGCGGCAAAGCAGGCCGCCACCATCGATCACGTCACCGGCGGCCGCTTCGCGCTTAATATCGTCACCGGCTGGAACCGGCCCGAGATCGAGATGTTTGGCTCGCCGCTCCTCGAGCACAACGACCGTTACGACTGCGCCGCCGAATGGCTCCAAGTCGTGAAACAGCTATGGACCCGCGACGAGCCGTTCGATTTCGAGGGCCGCTTCTACAACATCAAGAAAGGCTTCCTCGAACCGAAACCGATCCAGCGGCCGTTTCCCGCGGTGATGAACGCCGGCGGCTCGGAAAGGGGCCAGCACTTCGCCGCCAAATATTGCGACATGGTCTATGTCGTGTTCGGTTCGCACGACTTCGACGACTGCAAGGCCAAGATCGATTCTTACCGGGAACTGGCGCGCCGGGAATACGGGCGCGAAATCCAGGTCTGGAGCTACGCCTATGTCGTGCAGGGCGAGACCGAGAAAGAGGCGAGGGACTATTTTACCGATTACGTCCAGGACAAGGGCGACTGGGAGGCGGCGACCAACCTCGTCGACACCATGATCGCCAATGCCAAGACGCTGCCGCCGGAGGTGCTGGCGGAAATGAAGAAGCACTTCATCGCCGGCTGGGGCGGTTATCCGCTGATCGGCACGCCGGAGCAGATCGTCGACGGTCTAGGCCGGATGTCGAAGATGGGCCTCGACGGCACGCTGCTGAACTGGCCGCGCTATATCGAGGACCAGCATTGGTTCAAGGACCGCGTCTATCCGCTGGTGGTGCAGGCCGGATTGCGGTGAGCCACAGCCCTAGAAATAGCGGCTGGTGGAATCCGGGCCGAGGCCGAGCTGCATGCGGCCGTAATGCGAAAAATTGGTCTCGACGTTCAGGCTGATATGCATGGACATGAAGTGGATATCGCGCCACGCCCGCTGCAATGGATGCGATGAGGCGAAGCCGGCTGTGCCGCTCAGAGCGATCAGCGTGTCGATAGCGCCGATCATCATTTCGGATACGCGGGTATAGTCGCGGATCGAACGCGCCAGGAGATCCGGCGAATAGGCCTCCGGCGCCTCGGTCACGGCCGTGGCGCGGCGCAGCAGCAACTCGGCGGCATCGATGTCGGCCGCCACGCGTGCCAACTGCACTTGCACCGAGGTCTTTTCGGCGAGCGGCGTGCCGTCCATCGTCTTTCGCGTCTTGGTCCAGTCGCGGAACATTTCATAGGCACCCTGGGCTGCGCCGAGCATGGGCGACGCAAAGGAGATCGGCGCGTAATAGAAAAACGGCGTGCGATTGATGACGTCTTTATAGATGGCGGCGCCCGGGGTCTTGCCGCTGCGCAGGTCGGCAAGGCTCAAGATGCGGCTGTCCGGCACAAAAGCGTCGGCGACGACGATGGTCTTGCTGCCGGTGCCGCGCATGCCGGCGGTGAACCAGGTGTCGCGGATGGTGTATTCGCCCTGCGGGACCAGAAAGAATTTCCAGTCCGGTTCCGGGCCATCGTGCGTCATTCCGCCGAGCATGACCCAGGTGCAATGATCGACGCCGCTCGCAAACGGCGAGCCGGCACTGGAGATACGATAGCCGCCGTCCGCGCGCACCGCTTTCACCACCGGGGCGAACGAAGCGGCGATGGACACGTCGAGGTTTCCCGGCCAGACCGCCTCCTGGCCCGCCTGCGGAAATTGCGCGATCAAATGAGCGTGGTGAATGATGAGGCCGGCGCACCAGCCGTGCGACGCATCGGCCTTGCTGAGCTCGCGCGTCACGTCATACCAGGCGTCGAAGCCGAGGCCGTAGCCGCCGATCTCGCGCGGCAGCAGGATGCGGGCGAAGCCGGCATCGAGCATGTCCTTGATCGATTCCGCGGGAATGTGCCGCGCTTCCTCTGCGGCATCGGCGCGCTTGCCGAAGCGAGGCGCAAGCTGCCGCGCACGTTCGACGACGTCTTGGACGGTCACGCTTTGGCCGGACGGCGAGGAGGGCGGCATGTCGGTTCCTATCGCTTCGATTGATCCGGCCTGAGCACCAGCCGCCGGCCGACCGGGAAAAGCTGCAGATCGTAACGCTGGGCAATCCAACCCCAAACTCCCGAAGGCGCCTTCAGCATGATGACGATGGCGATAATGCCGAGCAGAATCAAATAATATGTCCCGTAATCGGCCAGCAGTTCGCGCAGCACGATGAAGATCAGCATGCCGATGAACGGGCCTTCGATGGTGCCGATGCCGCCGATCACGACCATGAAGATGACCACGACTGTCCAATCGTTGATGGAAAAGCCGGCCTCCGGCGAGATGCGCAGTTTTTGCAGGAAGATCAGCCCGCCGATCAGCCCGGTGCAGGCGGCGGTCGCGACGTAGATGATGAATTTGGTCCGGAACGTATTGACGCCGAGGCTGGCCGAGGCCGGCTCGGAATCGCGGATGGCGGTGAGCGCCAGGCCGTGACGCGAGCGCAACAGCAGATAGACCACTCCGACGACGAACAGCGACACCGCGAGCGTCATCAGATAGATCGCGGTATTGCGGATGTCCCGATCGGGCGAGATTTCTTGCAGGATGGGCACCGTCAGCGACAGGCCGGATCCGGCACCAAGCACCAGAATGAGGCTCGCGATCAGCGCAAAGACTTCGGATACGACCCAGGTGCCGATGGCGAAATAGGCGCCGCGCAGCCGAAACACGGCGAACGAAACCGGAATTGCAATCAGACCCGCAAACGGACCGGCCAGCAGCAGCGCGGCATAGACATTGAGGTTCCACACGCCGGTCAAATAAAACAGCACATAGCCGCCAATGCCGACATAGGCCTGCTGGCCGACCGATACGAGGCCGGCGTAACCGGCCAGCAGATTCCACAGTTGCGCCAGCGCCAGATAGTACGCCATTTCGGCGATTAGCCGCATGTCGCCGGCATCGCCCCACCAAGGCAATGACACCAATCCCGCAAGCATGACCGCTGCGGCAACCGTAAAGACGCGGCTGGCTTTGGTGGCGCGCTCGACGCGGACCGTATCCACGACAGCGGTCATCTCAATCCCTCGTCCGTGGGAACAGCCCGTTGGGGCGCAGGATGAGAATGGCCAGGAACGCCAGGTGGCCGGCGAGGATTTGCCAGGTGGGATCGAGCGCGGCGCCGACGGTCTGCGCCATGCCGAGCACCATCCCGCCGATCAGCGTGCCCCATAGACTGCCGAGCCCGCCGATGATCACCGCCTCGAAAGCCAGGATGAGCCGGATCGGTCCCGCTGCCGGATCGAAAATGGTGCGAATTCCGAACAACACGCCGGCGATTGCTGTGAAGATCATGGCGATGCCGAGCGCCACGGCGTAAAGCTTGCGGTTGTCGATCCCCATCAGTTCGGCGGTATCGGCATCGTCGGAAACGGCGCGAAACGCCCGGCCAAGGCGCGTGCCGTAGAACAGCAATTGCAGGCTGGCGATGCCGAACACCGCGACCGCGAAGACCAAGAGCGGGTAGACCCCGATGTCGATTCCGCCGGGCAGGTGCAGACTCGCCGTCTCGATCGGACCTTCCTGGAGCCGGTGGTCATAGGCGCCGAAACCCTGCAACAGCCCGTTCTGGATGATGATCGAGATACCGAAGGTGACGAGGAGCGGCGGCAACAGGCCGCCGCTGAGCGTTTGATTTAACAGTCCGCGCTGCAGCACATAGCCCAGGACAAACATCACCGGAACGACAATGACGAGACTGGTGAAGGGATCGAGACCGGTGCTCTGGGTCACGACCAGCGCGACGTAGCCCGAAAGCACGATGAAATCGCCGTGCGCGATATTGACCAGACGCATGATGCCGAACGACAGCGACAAGCCGATGGCGAACAGCGCATAGATGCCGCCGAGCAAGCTGCCCTGAATGAAGATGTTGAGAAATTCCATGCCGGCGGCCCCGCGCTACAGTCCGAAATATGCCGCCGTCAGCGCGGCGCGATCGAAATCCTTGGTCGGCGCGCTCAGCGCCAGACGGCCTTCCTGGAAGCAATAGAAGCGCGTCGAGGCGTCGAGCGCCCGGTTGATGTCCTGCTCGACCAGCACCACCGTCGTGCCCTCGGCGGTGATCGCGCCGAGGCATTGATAGATGTCGCGGATGACGACCGGCGCCAGGCCGAGAGACAGCTCGTCGCACAGCAATAGCCGCGGATTGGACATCAAGGCGCGGCCGACCGCGGCCATTTGCTGCTGGCCGCCGGACAGCGACGGCGCCGGCAGCCGGCGCAAGTCATAAAGCCGCGGAAACAGCTCGTAGATGCGTTTGAGAGTCCACGGTCCGGCGCGCTCGCTGTGGGTGCCGAGCAGGAGGTTTTCTTCCACCGACAGGCTGGGGAACAGCCGGCGTCCTTCCGGCACCATGGCGATGCCGAGCCGCACGATCTCGTGCGGCGTCTTGTGCCCGATCGCCTGGCCGTCAAAAATGACGCTCTCGGGAGGGGTCGTCAGGGCTCCGGCAACCGCGCGCAGAAAGGTGGTTTTGCCGGCACCGTTGGCGCCGATGATGGCGACGGTTTCCCCCTGCTCGATGGTCACATCGATGCCGAACAGCGCTTGAAAGTCGCCGTAGAACGCCGACAGCTTCTGGGTCTGCAACAGCGTCATGACACCGGAATGCCCATATAGACCTCGCGCACGCGAGGCTCGGCCATGACTTCGTGCGGATTACCCTCGGCGAGGATCTGGCCGAAATTCATGACGATAAGCCGGCTCGCCACCGAAACCAGCGCATGCACGATGTGCTCGATCCACACGATCGTGGTGCCTTGCGCGTGAATGTCCTTGATGGTCTGGACCAATTGGCCGCACTCGTATTCGGTGAGGCCGCCGGCGATCTCGTCGAGCAGCAACAGCTTGGGCTGCGTCGCCAGCGCCCGGGCCATTTCGAGCCGCTTGCGCTGCAACAGCGTCAGCGTGCGCGCCGGCATATTGGCCTTGTCGTAAAGGCCGGTCACCTTCAGGACGTCGCTGCAGCGCTGGTAGCTCTGCCGCTCGCTGATGCCGCCGCCGAAGATGGCGCCGACCAGGAGATTCTCGAACACGCTCATATTGGCGAACGGGTGCGGAATTTGGTACGAGCGGCCGACGCCCAGCCGCGAGCGCGCATGCGGCGGCATCGCCGTCATGTCCATGCCGTCGAAGGCGATGCGTCCCTTGGTCGGCGCGACATCGCCGGTAATCAGGTTGAATAAAGTAGTCTTGCCGGCGCCGTTCGGGCCGATGACGGCCAATGCTTCGCCGGCGGCGACGGCGACGTTGACGCCGTCCACCGCTTTCAGCGCGCCGTAATGTTTGCATACGCCGTTGAGCTGAAGAAGGATGGCCATGAACGACTTTTACAGTTGCGACCGCCGCGCCATGGGCGCGACGGTCGTTTTTTTGATTGAACTGCGGTTCCCGATCGCGGCTAAGTGTCAGGAATATTGAAATCGCCGAGAACGGCCTGTCGAGCGGGATTTCAGGCGCGGTCTTGTTGAACACGATGTTGAGGTCGTATTTCCACTTCGTGCCCTTTTCCCACTGGCCGCCGACCATCGGCGTCGTACAGACGTTCGGCACCGGATTGGTCGGGCCGCCCTTCCAGGTGATCGGACCGACGATCGATTGGTAATCGGTCTGGGCGATCGCGTCGCGGATCGATTTGGCCTTGAGCTTCTTGGCGCGCTTGAGCGCATCGATCGCGACTTCGAGGTTGGCGTGCTTGAAGCCGAGCGGCTGCGTCCACTGCTTGCCGCTCGCCTTCTCGTAGGCGTCGCAATATTGCTGCGCGGTCTGGCCGGTCAGGCCCGGACTTGAACGGATGGTGATGCGACCACCAGACTTCCGTCGAGATCCCGGCGCCGCGGTCGCCCAGCGCCTCGACGGCGGTCGGGAACAGCAGCGCTTTCGGCGGCGTCGCGATCTTGGGCTTGAAGCCCTGCTGCGCGCATTGCGTCCAGAAGATCGCGAATTGCGGAGGGTTGAAAATGCCGCAGACGATATCGGCGTTCATGTTCTTCAGTTGCGTGATCTGCGCCGTGAAGTCGTCCGACAGCGGCGGATAAAGGCCGAGGTAATTGACGTCGAAACCATGGCCCTTCATCGTCGCCGGCAGGCCGTGCACCGGATCGCTGGCCGCGATGCCGTCGGGATCGTTGGTCAGCATGATACCGGCCTTCTTGTTGGTCGGTATCGACAGCCACATGTCCGCGATACATGTTCGCGACTATGGTCGAAGCCCCAGAAGAAGTGGTAGGTCCATTCGAACCCCTTCTTGGGGTCGCCTTTGCGGCCGAAGAACCAGGATTGCCACGGATCGTCCGACGTGATGCAGGGCACGCCGGCGAGTTCGCACTGATCGGCCACCGGATTGGTGGTGTCGCCGGTCGACGAGGCGATCATGATGTCGACCTTGTCATTATTGATGAGCTGCGCCGCCACTTCCGATGCGCGGTTCGGATTCGATTGGCTGTCCCGGTTGAGAATCTCGACGCGATGTTTCTCGCCGGCGACGACGATGCCGTCGCCCAAAAACTTGCTGACGCTCTTCGGCGACCCATTTCGAGGGTTCGCCGAACGCGGCGATCGGCCCGGTTTCCGGCGTGATCATGCCGATCTTGATGGTCTTGGCCGCCGCGCGCGAGGACTGAAACGTCCACGGCGATGTGATGAGGCCGGCGCCTCCGGCCGCCGCCAGCTTGAGCAGCTTGCGGCGCTCCCTATCGATCTTGTCGGGACGGGTGGTGCTCGCCCCCTCTTTGGTGGTCATGGTTTCTTCCTCCCAGTTTGATCCCATTCAGCGTAGCATAACCCGGTGGGCGAGGTCCCCCAAGTGCTTGATCATCGCAGGCGGAGGGCCGCCGAGGCGGCAGGCTGCCGTTTCTCGATGGCCACGATCTTCTCCCCAGCGCGCGTTTTGCAGCAAAATCTTCCCTGCTTTACCCGGGCTCCGGCGTAATTCCCGCTGGATTTCCACCGAGGGCCTCGGCGATCCAGTCGCATATGAATTCGCGCGTCGGCGCCACGTTATCGACGCCGCAATGCTCGGCGCCGCCGTCGGCCAGCGTCTGCACGTGAAGCTCGGCCTTGGGGCTTGACGGTGCAATCGGCGATCAGCTGCTTTGCCTGGCTCAGCGAAATCTGGCGATCGTTCTCGCCGTGGATGCACAGAATCGGGCATTTGATCTGATGCAGGATGCCCTTGAGCGAAAGCTTTCTCCGAAACCGCGACCACGTCTTCGACCGAGGATTTGCCGAACACCCAGCCGACATGGTCCCAGTAATGCGGCACCGGCAGGCGTTGATCTTTCGACTCGTAGCGCCGCCGTTGGGTCTCGCCCCAGTCGTAATTGGCGCCCCAGGCGACGGCGCATTTCAAGCGCGGCTCGAACGCCGCGACGCGCGGCGCATGATAGCCGCCGAGCGACAGCGCCATGATGCCGATCCGATCGCGGTCGATGCCGGGCGTCGATTGCAGGAAGTCGACCGCGGCCTTGGCCGGAATTTCGGCCTCGGGACCATTATGCAGCCCGCGCATGCGCAGCGACTCGCCGACGCCGGGATTGTCGACGACGAGCGTGGCAATGCCGCGCTCCGCCAGCGCGCCGGGCACGCCGACCAGATAGATGATCTCCTTGGTGACATCGAGACCGTCGAAATGCACCATGCAGGGCGTGTCGCCGCCGCGCTTGTGCGGCACGATCAGAAGCGCCGGCAGCGACGTGTCGAGATATGGCACGTCGACGCGCCGGCAATTCTGCCGCGTCAGCGTAAGAAACCGCGAAAAGCAATCGAGCGCCTCGCGATAGGCCTCCTCGCGCAGGGCGAAAATCCGGCCGCTGCATCCGCTCCGCCTGAATGAAGGCAATGAAGGCGCGGCGATATTTTGCGCCGGCGCTCAGCCGCCGGCCCGCGCGCCTCGTCCGCCGCCGCTTGCCGCTTGAGCTTGGTGCCGAGCGCGGTCCAAGTTTCGAAGAACTTTTCGGCGGCGGCATCGTCGCGATTTTTCGCCAACGGCCGCAGCGCACGCGAGGCGTCATCGATGTCGCCGATGCTCGCCGCCCATGCCGAGCGCGAGATTGACGGCCATGTTCCAGGTGTAGTTGTCGTCGAAATATTCGAACATTTGTCATTCATGGCGCGCAGCCCGGCTGTCGCCGGGCATGTCCGCCATTTCCTCCGCCGTGACACGACTATTCCCGCATACCGACAAAAGCGAGTTGTGTGCGGCAACACGACTACAAAGCGCTCGCGGCGGCTTGGCAGCGACCGGCGAGCGAGCGCGCATCGCGGCAGCGCCAATGGCGGGTCGCAGCCAATGGCGCAGCTGCGGCGCCAGTCAGCTTGCGGCGGCGGCCTTGTGCCTGACCGGCTCGGTCAGTCCGGTGAGCCGCGAATATTGCGCAATCGGCGCCGGACGGCCGAACAGGTAGCCTTGCACTTCGTTGCATTCTTCCCGCCGGAGGAATGCCAGCTGCTCCTTGGTCTCGACGCCTTCGGCGACGACCGGAAGACTGAGCCCGTGACCGAGCCCGATGACCGCGCGAATGATCGCCGCCGATTGCGGATTGCGGTCGAGATTGGCGATAAAACCCTGGTCGATCTTGATCTTGTCGAACGGAAAGGCCTGCAGATACGACAATGACGAATAGCCGGTGCCGAAGTCGTCCATGGCGATGCGCACGCCGAGCGCCTTGAGCCGCCGCAAGATCGATATCGCGCGGGAAAAGTCGGATATCAGCACGCCCTCGGTGATTTCGATTTCCAGCCGGTTGGCGGCAAGCCCGGTTTCGAGCAGCACGCTGTGAACCAGCGCCGGCAGATCGCCGTGACGGAATTGAGCCGGCGACAGATTGATGGCGATGCCAAGCGTCGCCGGCCACGACGCGGCTTCGCGGCAGGCTTCGCGCAATATCCATTCGCCGAGCTGAATGATCACGCCGCTCTCCTCCGCCAGCGGGATGAAGAGGCCGGGCGAGACCATGCCGCGCACGGGGTGATTCCAGCGAACCAGGGCTTCGAAGCCGGTGATGTGCCGTCGATCGAGGCTTGCGGCTGGTAATACAGCTCGAATTCGTCACGCGATCAGCGCGGACGCGCAAATCGTGCTGGAGAGCGCGCCGCTCGCGCAACCGCTCGTCCATGTCCGGCTCGAAGAAGCGGATCGAACCGCGCGCTTCCGCCTTGGCCCGATACAGCGCGGCATCGGCATTGGCGAGCAGGACCGACATCTCGCGTTCCGTCGGCCGGATAGACGGCGACGCCGATGCTCATGCCGGCGCGCAGCCCTGATTCCCGCCGACTGTCGATCTCGTCGTCCAGGCCTGCAGCGCGCGTTCGGCCAACGCTTCCGCGGACGCCGGTTGCGGACCGTCTGTCGGAAACGATGATGAACTCGTCGCCGCCGAAGCCGGGCGACGAAGGCGCCATCGCATGCGGCCATCAACCGCTTCGCCACCGCGCAAAGCAAGGCGTCGCCGGCCGCATGGCCGAACACGTCGTTGACCTCCTTGAATCGGTCGAGGTCGATGCACATCACAGCGAAAGCCGTTCGCCGGCGGTTTGGTCGGCGCCAGCAGGACTCTCCATGTGCTCGTTGAATGCCGTGCGATTTGGCAAGTCGGTCAACGGATCGTGCTGCGCGAGATGCGCGATCTGCGCTCCGGCGTGCTTGCGTTCGGTGACGTCCTGCACGACGTTGACGAGATAGCGGGGCGTGCCGTGTTCGTCGCGTATGGCCGCTCCGGTTGAAACGGTGATGCGCGCGCCATGCTGGCGCGTCGGCATGGGAACCTCTTCTTCGAACACGACCGCCTGCTGCGATTGCAGCATGGCGTTGTCGTGCTCTTCGATGGTGTGTGCGGCCGTTGCCGAAAAGATTTCGGCGGGCGATTCTGCCCAACAGTTTTTCACGCGGCGAGCGCTCAGCATCTTTTCGGCTTCCCGATTGATCAGGACGAAGCGTCGGTCCGGAAATTCGCGCACGAACGATCGATCGTCGGCACATTGTCCACAATCGTGTTGAGGAAGGTCTTGGTCCGGACGATCTCCTGGATTGTCTCGGACTTCCTCCTCGGCCTTCCTCGCGCTTCGCGATCTCCTTTGGCAAATCCTGATAGCGACGCCAGCCGAAGGCAGTCAGCGCGAACGACAGTACCACGCAAATCAGGACCAGATCGTCGAGGCCCCAATCGCCGTAGACCGCCTGATATTTCACGATGGCGTTGAACAGATCGATCCATTGGCTGAGGAAATAGGCGGCCACGGCAAGTGCCCCGATGACCACCGCATCGGTGACGGCGCGCTGATTCCAGTCGATCCGGCGAAACAGCCGGGCCACGCCCTGTTTGGCGGACGGCAGCAACGAAACCATAATCTCGACGCTTTCGTTCCCGCAACCCTTGCGCTAAATCTATGCCGATTCGCGGTATCGGACGGCCACGGCCACCAGGCTTAACGGGTGGTGCTAAGAAGGCGCTTAAACCCTAAGTCAGGGCTAATACGGATATTCCCGCTCACGCTGAATACGCATAAAGCCTCGTCGTCGGAACCCAGCCAATGAAAGAACAGGCATCGTCGGGCGAGGTCTTCATCGTCGATGACGATCCGGCGGTGCGCCAGGTTCTCATGTTGCTGCTTTCCCGGAAGGGCTACGACGTCACCTGCTTTGCCGAGGGTGCGACCCTGCTGGCGGCGATCCGGACCAAAACTCCGCTGTGCGTGATCCTCGACGTGCATATTCCCGGCAAATCCGGTCTGGATATTCTCAAGGAACTCGGCACGCGCCATCCGGTGCCGGTTCTCATGATTTCAGGCAAGGGCGATATCGCGATGGCGGTCGACGCCATCAAAAGCGGCGCGCTCGATTTCATCGAAAAACCGTTTCGCGGCACCGATGTCGTCAGCCGTATCGAGCAAGCGATTGCCGGCGATCGCCGGCGTGCCGCGGAGAGGCAGGCGTCGGAAACGCCGCAATTCCACTTTCCAGGCCGCGAGCCGCTGACCGCGCGCGAGCGCGACGTGCTCACCCTGCTCATTGCCGGCGCCACGAACAAGGAAGCCGGGCGGCAGCTTGGCATCAGTTTTCGGACCATCGAAATCCATCGTAAGCGGATCATGGAGAAGCTCGGCGCCCGGACCGCGGGCGATCTCATCCGCATTGCGCTTACAGAAAATCAGGCGCGGCAGCAGGAGCTTGAGATACATCTGCATTTGCCGAAACGAGCGGGACGAATTTGACTCCCATTTGACTGCCGGCTCGCCATATCACTTGGCAGCGACGTGACGTGCGACCCTCGGCGCTCAAAAGCAGTGTAAAAAACTCGGGGATGCCACCGCCGGAGTCCACGGCCAATCTTGCGCCGCGATCCGAAATGTCCATGACGATGCAATCCCATACCGGCGCATCGACCGAGGTGAACAATTTTGCCGAAATGTCGATCAGGCGTCGAGACTCCTGCGTCGGTCAAGCCGCATTTGCATCGGATCCGAAAGAAAACGGCCCTGGATTCGGCAGCGCTTATCAGCAGTGGACATTGATCCAGGGCCGCCCAGTTATCCGGCTAAGGTCTTTTTGTTTGCGTGACCGTCCGTGCGCCGACGCCATTACGCATCGCCTAACTCCGCGCTCCGTAGAAACGCTTATGCGGATTTTCTGGCGCCGGCTCGGCGTTGTGAGGCGCGGAGGGCGGCGAGTTCGAGCGCGCGCCGGATCATGCGCGCCAAGATCCGTTCTGCGGTAGGGTTTGGCCAACAGCAGCACGCCGGGATCGAGCCGGCCGTGATGGACCAACGCATCCTCGGTGTAACCCGATGTGAAGAGCACTTTTAACTCCGGCCGTCGCTTTATTGCCTGCTTCGGCAAGCTGCCGGCCGTTCATGGCGCCCGGCATGACGATGTCGGTGAACAACAGATCAATGTCGGTCGTGACCGTCGATGAGCGCCAGCGCTTCCGCCGCATCTCGCCGGCCGCCAGCGTGGTGTAGCCGAGCCCCAGCACCTGGGCGACGGCGTGCTTGCGCACCAGGGCATCGTCCTCGACCACCAGATCGGTCTCGCCGTCGCCGCCGCGGACGTCTCAATCACCGCACCGTCGGAAACTTGCTGCAGCTGGCCTGTCGCGCGCGGCAGATACATTTTTATCGACCGTGCCATGGCCCGGTTCGCTGTAGATCTTGACGTGGCCGTCGGACTGTTTGACGAAGCCGTAAACCATGCTCAACCCCAACCCGGTTCCTTTGCCGACGTCTTTGGTCGTGAAGAAAGGGTCGAACACCTTGTCGATGATGTCGGCGGATATGCCGGTCCCGGTGTCGCTCACTGCAATCAACACGTAAGGGCCGGCGCACGGCGTCGGGGTTCATCGCGGCATAGTGTTCGTCGAGGACGACGTCGCGGGTCTCGAGGTGAGCTTGCCGCCGTCCGGCATGGCGTCGCGGGCATTGAGCGCGAGATTGAGCATAGCGGTGGTCAGTTGCGCCGGATCGATCATCGCCGCGGAGACGGTTTCGTCCACCATCGCTTCGATCTCGATTTCCTCGCCGAGCGTCGGCCGTAACAGCTGCGCCGAGGCCTCGGTGATCAAGTTCATTGACATCGGTTGCCTGCGGCTGCAGCGGCTGCCGGCGCGAAAACGCCAACAGATGCGGCGTCGAGTGCGCCGCCGCGCTCGGCCGCGTCATCGATCATTTGGACGATTTCGCAATAGTTCGGGCCGGCCGGCCACGCCTGCGGCGAGGATTCCGATAGTTCCGGTGATGACGGTGAGGACATTGTTGAAGTCGTGGGCAATGCCGCCGGTCAATTGGCCGAACGCTTCCATCTTCTGCGCATGACGAAGCTGCCGTTCCGTCTCTTTGGCCGCCGTCACATCGTGATATACGATCGATACCCGCCTGGCTCCGCTGCGAAGCCGGCTGGATCGGTCCGCCGTTCGCAACCAGCGACAGGGTCTTTCCGTTGTCGCGATGTCTGATGACGACATCGAAATTGGCGACCATCTCGCCGCGAACCGCGCGCATCAGCGGTCCCTCCTGCCACGGCAGTGGCAGTCGATTGGTCCCGAAGGAAAATCTCATAGCCTTGCGGCCATTGCTCCGCGGTCATGCCGGCTGCGATGCCCAGAACGCGCTGCGCCGCCGGATTGGACAACAGTATTTTTCCGTTGCCGTCCGCGACCAGAACGGCGTCCGACATGCTCGTGATCGACATTGTCGAGGATCTCGGCGATGCGGCTGCGTTCGCCGCTTTCCTGTTCGAGCAGCGCCTTCGCTCGATTGGTCGCGGTGATGTCGCGCGCGATCTTGCAGGCGCCGATAATGTTCGCCGGACGGCGAGCGGATCGGCGAGACGCTGAGCGAAACCTCGATGAAGCCGGCGATCCTTGCGCCAGCCTCACGGTCTCGTGGTGATTGATGGTTTCGCCGCGGCGTATTTTTTCCAGGATGCTGCGTACCTCGCTGCGGCGGTCGTCGGGGACCAGGACGTCGATGCTGCGGCCGCAGCATTTCGCTCGTCGCTCCATCCGAACAGCCGTTCCGCGGCGGGGTTCCAGCCGGTGACGATACCGTCGGGCGTCATGGTGATGATCGCGTCCTGCGACGAATTCACCGCCGCGCCGAACAGACGCTCCTGGTCGGCATGGTGCTTGAGCTCGGCTTCGGTGCGCCGGCGCTCCAGTACCTCGGATTCCAGCGACGCGGTCTTGTCCTTCACTTCCGTCATGACGCGATTGAATGCCTGCGCCAGCACGCCGATCTCCCCCGACGCATCGACGGGAAGCGCGGCTGACCGATCGCGCGGAAACGCATCGACCGCAGCCGTCATTTGCACCAGCGGCCGGGTCAGAGAACGCGCGACGAAAGCGGCGAGACCGGCAGCGCACAGAATGGCAATCGCGCCGACCAGCAGGATCGCGCGGCCGATCGCCGCGGCCGGAGCCATGATGAGGGCCCGCGGGGTCACCGTCAGGATGCCGACGCGAGGCCCGTTCGCCAGCCGGACCGACGACACGCCGGCGAACGCCCTTACTCCCGCAGGATCGGCGATTGATCGCGCTTCCAGCTTCTGTTGCATGAAGCCTGCGACCAGGTCCGGAAAGTCGTGCTGCCAGTGAGTCGGCCTGCCGAGATCGGTGCCGAACTCCATCTGCGGATCGGGATGAACCAGGTAGTTGCCGAGTTCATCGACAACATAAATCTCACCGCCGGGGCGGACGCTTGCGGCGATCTCGTGAAGGATCGGCGCCATATTGACGTCGATGAGGATCATGCCAAATGGCTTTAACTCACCCGGAATGACGGCTGCGACCCGGAGCACCGGGACATGCGGCACCGCGACTTCGCCGCCGCGTTTGGTGCGCTTGAGCACGATCGGCGACACGTAGATATCGTTTGCCGCTATGTCGATCGTCGATTTGAAGAAGTCTCGGTCGCTCTTGGCGACCAGCTCCGTGTCCGGAACGATGCGGATGGCTTGACCCGGCCCCGACCGATCGACGCGCAGCAGCTCTCGTCCGTCGGCAAAAGAAATAAGACGGAATTTGTCATAGGCCGGCTTGGCTTCCAGCTCGGCGACAAAACGTTCCGCCATCCGTTGACGCCAAACCGCTTCGGAGATGCCGTCTTTGGGATCGATACCGCCTGCTTCATCGGCGCGCACGATGCCGGCGATGGCCGCCGCGGAGCGGAAGGCCGGTGACGTCCTGCCGCGCACCGCGGACATAGGACTCAAGTTCCGTGGTCAGGGGCCGCAATTCGATCTTAACGCGCTCCAGGGCGCGCGGCACGATGGCCTCGTTCATGTTTTTATAGGCCATCCAACCGACAGCCAGCACGGTGGCCGCGATCAAGGCGACCATTGCCACTGCTATTCGGCTGGAAAATCTCACCGCGCCATGCTCTTTGTAGGTACTGTTGCGTATATTTGTTGGTACGCGCGCTCGTTTGTTGTTCTTAGCTGTAATACTATTGCTGAAAGGTATTCAGTTTTGCCGTTTTAATTTTCAAACAATCTTCGACCGCGCTCATGAGCTCATGCGGGCGGAACGGCTTTCGCAAGCTTCTTCACGGCGCCGAGTTTGGTCGCCATCGCCAGAAAATCCGGCGCCGGCGTCGAGGCCGAACGGAATATCAAACCGGACATGACGATGATGGGAAGCTCCGGCCGCTGGCGATGCACCGCCTGCGTCGTCTCAAGCCCGTCCATGCCCGGCATAAAAATATCGACAATGAGCAGATCGAAGGTCTCAGTCTCGAATCTTGGCAAGACCGTCACGGCCGTCCGCCACCGCGACCACGTCATGTCCGCCACGTCTCAGCAACAACTCGACAGTCGTGCGGATTGCGCGATCGTCGTCGACGAGCAGGATGCGGGCCATGATGCAGAGCGGGCCGGATTGCAATGACGACAGTCACGCAACCTTCGGCCGATTCGTCGAACCGATTGCAATTTGAACGGGCCGCGCAGCCATTTGCCCATAGTGGGCGCGTAGGTATTCGACCTTATTGACTTTCGCTCCGCCCCCGAGCGCGCCCGCGTTTCCAATTCTTCCGCCACCGCCGCCTTGCTAGGCTCCGTCGCGGCAAATAGGCCCAAGGACCTTTGAGATGCAGGCGATGGTGTTGGAGCGGCTCGGCGAACCGCTCAACGGTGGAGCGGCCCGATCCCGAGCCGGCCGGCGGGGAGGTCAGGGTGCGGGTCGCCGCTTGCGGGGTCTGCCGCACCGACCTTCATGTCGTCGACGGCGAATTGCCGAATCCGAAGCTCCCCATCGTGCCCGGCCACGAGATCGTCGGCCGCGTCGATGCGGTCGGCAGCAATGCCGGCGCGCTTGCAGTCGGCATGCGCGTTGGCATTCCTTGGCTCGGCAAGACGTGCGGCCATTGCCGCTATTGCCGCGAACGGCCGGGAAAACCTGTGCGACCATCCGCTGTTCACCGGCTATACGCGTGACGGCGGCTATGCCACCCATGTCGTGGCCGATGCTCGCTATGTCTTCCGGCTGCCCGACGACGGCGACGATGTGGCCGACTGCGCCGCTGCTTTGTGCCGGCCTGATCGGCTGGCGTTCGCTGTAAATGGCCGGCGAGGGCAAAGCCATCGGACTTCTATGGCTTCGGCGCCGCGGCTCACATCATCGCGCAGGTCGCCCGCTGGCAGGGCCGCGATGTCTATGCGTTTACCCGTTCGGGCGATACCGCCGCGCAAGATTTTGCGCAAAAGCTCGGCGCCTGCTGGGCCGGCAGTTCCGACGAACGCCGCCCGAAGAGCTTGACTGCGCCATCATCTATGCGCCGGTCGGCGAACTGGTGCCGGCGGCGCTGCGCGCGGTGCGCAAGGGCGGCCGCGTCGTCTGCGCCGGAATTCACATGAGCGATATTCCGAGCTTTCCCTACGGCATCCTGTGGGAAGAACGGGAATTGAAATCGGTCGCCAACCTGACGCCGCGGGACGGCGAGGAGTTCTTTCGCCATCGTGCCGCAAGCCGGGATCGCGACGCAGACGTCGCCCTATCCTTTGCTGCGCGCCAACGACGCGCTTGGCGGATTTGCGGGCCGGCCGCTTGCAAGGCGCGGCGGTGCTGGTGCCGTGAACTAATCCAGCCTGGGAGTCGCGATTGCCTCACGCGCCTTCGCCAGCGTCTCTTGCGGCGAACCGGATGCATCGATTTTGCTCCAGGTCAGTGCGCTCGATATCGAACTCCTGCTGCTGGCGCGCGATCGCGGCATCGGCGTCCGACGCATCGGGACCGCGCGATCCGATCCGCTGCAGCCGTGTCGGCAGGTCGGCGACCAGAAACAAGCCGCGCATGTCCACCTGCGCCGCGGCGGCTGCGGTCTCGATCGCGGCGCGTTCCCATTCTTGCGCGAACACGGCGTCGACGATGACCGAATGGCCGGCGCGGGCCACGCGCGCGGCTTTGTCGATCAGGCCGCGATAAATCCGTTCGGTGACCGCGGTCGAGTAGGCCTCGGGCGGCAGGCGGTCGTGCTCGGCGACGGCATAGGCCTGCTTGCGCTCGACATCGGACCGCAGCACCAGCGCGCCCGGCGGCGGCGGCAACGATCGGGGCGAGCGCCCGCGCCAGCACCGATTTGCCGGTGCCCGACAGGCCGCCGGTGCAAACGATCACAGGTTTTACCGGCGCCAACAGCTCCAGCGCCAGTTCGAAATAGCGCTTCGCCGCCTGCGCCAAGGCGTCGCGTTCCTCGGGCGCGGCGAGGTCGCGGCGCGCGGCAGTCACCTTGGCGCGGATCGCCGCCCGCAGCGACATGAAAAACGGCAAGGCGGCGATGCCGTCGCAGTCCTCGATGCGCCGGCTCGCGGCAAAATATCCGTTCAACACGGCATTGGCCTCGGGCCTGAGGCCGCGCTCGAGCAAATCCATCAGCAGGAAGGCGAGATCGTAAAGCACGTCGCCCTCGGCGATGACGGGGTCGAACTCGATCGCATCGAATGCGACCGGTTCGCCGTCGAGCACCGCAATATTCCCCAAATGAAGGTCGCCATGGCCGCGGCGGATGAGCCCGGCGGCGCCGCGCGCGGCGAGGAGGGGACGCCATCGCGCGAATGCGGCTTTCGATGCCCGGTCGATTTCTCGGGTCATTCCTTCCGGAAACAGATCGGCGTGCTGCGCGAAACGCCGCCGTATTGTCGGCGATGAAAGTTTCGACGGCGGCGAGCCAGGGCGCGGCTTCGACCGGCTCGGCACGGGCATGCATGGCGGCGACCGCGGCGGCGAGCTTGCCGGTGAGCGCGTCGTCGAGTTCGCCGCGCTCGGCGAGATGGTCGAGGGTCTGGTTCTCGTCGAAGCGCTGCATTTCGACCGCCCATTCGACCGCTTCGCCGGACCCGTCGAGAGCCAGCGAACCGTCGGCCTCCCGCGTGATCGGGACAACGCGGCGGTAAAGCTGCGGCGCGAATTTGCGATTGATGTCGAGTTCGGCGCGGCAGGCCGCTTCCCGTTTGTCGAGCGTCGCGTAATCGAGGAAGGGATAACGCACCGCGCGCTTGACCTTGATGGCGCGTTCGCCGGCCAGGAATACCATCGCGGCGTGGGTCTCGCAGCGCCGGACGTCGGCCCCGCCATAGGTCGCCGGATCGCCAAGAAGCTTAAAAACGGCAGCCTGTAAATCGGCGGCTTTCGGCGTTGCGACCATGCCAAGCCATAGCCGCAACGGCGGCAATCCAAAAGGCGTGCCGGCCGAAGGTGGAGCACAGGCGGCTAATTCGACCCGCTCGAGCGATCGGACCCCGGCTCGGTGTCCCGGGGCACGGCCTGCCCTGGGCCGTGGGGGGTATCGGCTTGGTCGGCCTGGTCGGCCATCCTGAGCCAATCCCTGGCCATGTGGAGAAGAAAGACCCTGCGTTCCAAATCGCAAACCTGCTCTGCCAGCTCGATGCAATTCGCGGCATAGAGCCGATAGCAAGCCGCCATCTCGCGACTGGCTGCCATTTCCCTGGGATGTAACCCCAACTCCTCGGCTGAATCCCCTGCGTCTTTTGACATTCCTACAAATTGTAGGACCCGCTTTTGTTCCGCGGACCCAGGCCCAAGATGGGGTGGCGGGCGGGTTCGAAGCGGCGGTTACGATCCGGGCGGCCGTCCCTTTCAGAAATTTTTCACTTTCTGCGGTTTTTCGCGGAACCAGTGCTTTCGGCCGGCGTTTGGGGTCAAGGCATAGAAGGTTGAGGCCCGTTGGTGAGGGGGTTCCTTGATCGGCTGACGAGCTTTAGCCGCAGGCGTTCGCCCCGCCGAGCGGCCGTTGGCATATCCGCCTTACCCCTGCCGCGTCACGTTCCGCGTGTTTCTAGAACCGCCGGCTCTGGAGAGAATGATGCGAACCGCTGAAAACGTGGCTGGTCCCGCCGCCGCCAATGGAGCCGTACCCGCCGCAGACCCGCGGCAGCGAGTACCATGCCAACGGCGACGCCGGCGCCGATGCCGGCGGGCCTGACCGAACTTCTTCATGCGCTGCAGGCGATGCGGGTCGGCGATTTCTCGGTGCGCATGGCCGGCGACCGTGTCGGCATCATCGGCAAGATCGCCGATACGTTCAACGAAATCGTCGCCACCAACCAGCGCATGGCCAAGCAGCTCGAGCGCGTCGGCCAGGTGGTCGGGCCGCGAGGGCCGCACCCGTCAGCGCGTGCGCTTCGGACTGTCCGACGGCGCCTGGGGCGAGATGGAGGCGAGCGTCAATTCGCTGATCGACGATCTGTTGTGGCCGACGACCGAAGTGACGCGCGCCATCGCCGCGGTGGCGCAGGGCGACCTGCTGCAAACGGTGGCGCTCGACGTCGACGGCCGGCCGCTCAAAGGCGAATTCCTGCGCTCCGCCGAGATCGTCAACACCATGATCAAGCAGCTCAACGTGTTCACCTCCGAGGTGACGCGCGTCGCGCGCGAGGTCGGCACCGAAGGCAAGCTCGGCGGCCAGGCGCAAGTCGGCGGCGTGACCGGCGTGTGGAAAGAGCTCACCGAGAGCGTCAACTCGATGGCGTCGAACCTGACCGCGCAGGTCCGCAACATCGCCGAAGTGACGATCGCGGTGGCCAACGGCGACTTGTCGAAGAAGATCACGGTCGACGTGCGCGGCGAAATCCTGCAGCTCAAGGAAGCCATCAATACGATGGTCGATCAGCTGCGTTCGTTCGCCTCGGAAGTGACCCGCGTCGCGCGCGAGGTCGGCACCGACGGCAAGCTCGGCGGCCAGGCCATCGTGCCGGGCGTCGCCGGCACCTGGAAGGACTTGACCGACTCGGTGAACGCCATGTGCGGCAACCTCACCGACCAGGTCCGCAACATCGCGCATGTGACCACGGCCGTGGCGCGCGGCGACTTGTCGCGCAAGATCACGGTCGACGTGCGCGGCGAAATTCTGGAGCTCAAGGACACCATCAACACGATGGTGGATCAGCTCAATTCGTTCGCCTCGGAAGTCACGCGCGTGGCGCGCGAGGTCGGCACCGAAGGCAAGCTCGGCGGCCAGGCGCCAGGTGCCGGGCGTCGCCGGCACCTGGAAGGACTTGACCGACAGCGTCAACTTCATGGCGGCGAACCTGACCGCGCAGGTCCGCAACATCGCCGACGTCGCCACCGCCATCGCCGGCGGCGACTTGTCGAAGAAGATCACGGTCAACGTCTCCGGCGAAATCCTGCAGCTGAAGGAAACCATCAATACGATGGTGGACCAGCTCAACGCCTTCGCCGGCGAAGTCACCCGCGTCGCCCGCGAGGTCGGCACCGACGGCCGGCTCGGCGGCCAGGCCAACGTGCTCGGCGTCGCCGGCACCTGGAAGGACTTGACCGACTCGGTGAATTCGATGGCGTCGAACCTCACCGCGCAGGTCCGCAACATCGCCGAAGTCTCCACGGCCATCGCCAACGGCGACTTGTCGAAGAAGATCACGGTGGACGTGCGCGGCGAAATTCTCGAGCTGAAAGACACCATCAATACGATGGTGGACCAGCTCAACGCCTTCGCCGGCGAAGTGACGCGCGTCGCCCGCGAGGTCGGCACCGAAGGCAAGCTCGGCGGCCAGGCGCTGGTGCGCGGCGTCGCCGGCACCTGGAAGGATTTGACCGACTCGGTCAACTCGATGGCGTCGAACCTCACCGGCCAGGTCCGCAATATCGCCGAAGTCGCCACCGCCGTGGCGCGCGGCGACTTGTCGCGCAAGATCACGGTCGACGTGCGCGGCGAAATTCTGGAGCTGAAAGACACGCTCAACACCATGGTCGACCAGCTCAACGCCTTCGCCGCGGAAGTCACCCGCGTGGCGCGCGAGGTCGGCACCGAAGGCAAGCTCGGCGGCCAGGCGCAGGTGCCCGGCGTCGCCGGCACCTGGAAGGACTTGACCGACTAGCGTCAATTCGATGGCCGGCAACCTGACCGGCCAGGTCCGCAACATCGCCGAGGTGGCGACCGCCATCGCCGGCGGCGACTTGTGCCGCAAGATCACGGTCGACGTGCGCGGCGAAATCCTTCAGTTGAAGGAAACGCTCAACACGATGGTGGATCAGCTCAACCGCTTCGCCGGCGAGGTGACGCGCGTTGCCCGCGAAGTCGGCACCGAAGGCCGCCTCGGCGGCCAGGCCAACGTGCCCGGCGTCGCCGGCACCTGGAAGGACCTGACCGACAGCGTCAATTCGATGGCCGGCAACTTGACGGCGCAGGTCCGCAACATCGCCGAGGTGACCACCGCCGTGGCGCGCGGCGACCTGTCGCGCAAGATCACGGTCGACGTGAAGGGCGAAATTCTGGAGCTGAAAAACACCATCAATACGATGGTCGACCAGCTCAACGCCTTCGCCTCGGAAGTCACCCGCGTGGCGCGCGAAGTCGGCACCGAAGGCAAGCTTGGCGGTCAGGCGCAAGTGCCCGGCGTCGCCGGCACCTGGAAGGACTTGACCGACAACGTCAACTTCATGGCGTCGAACCTCACCGCGCAGGTCCGCAACATCGCCGAAGTCGCGACCGCGATCGCCGGCGGCGACCTGTCGAAGAAGATCACGGTCGACGTGCGCGGCGAAATGCTGCTGCTCAAAGACACGCTCAACACCATGGTCGAGCAGTTGCGCTCGTTCGCCGCCGAAGTGACGCGCGTCGCCCGCGAGGTCGGCGCCGACGGACGGCTCGGCGGCCAGGCGGTGGTGCCCGGCGTCGCCGGCACCTGGAAGGACTTGACCGACAACGTCAACCTGCTGGCCGCCAACCTGACGACCCAGGTGCGCAACATCGCCGAAGTGACCACCGCCGTGGCGCGCGGCGATTTGAGCCGCAAGATCACCGTCGACGTGAAAGGCGAAATTCTCGAGCTGAAAAACACCATCAACACCATGGTGGACCAGCTCAACGGCTTCGCCTCGGAAGTCACCCGCGTCGCCCGCGAAGTCGGCACCGAAGGTCTGCTCGGCGGTCAGGCCCAGGTGCCCGGCGTCGCCGGCACCTGGAAGGACCTGACCGATACCGTCAACGTCATGGCCGCCAACCTGACCGAGCAGGTGCGCGGCATCGTCAAGGTGGTGACCGCGGTCGCCAACGGCGATCTGAAGCAAAACCTCACGGTGAAATCGAAGGGCGAGGTCGCGGCGCTCGCCGAAACCATCAACAACATGACCGACACGCTCGCCACCTTCGCCGATCAGGTGACGACGGTGGCGCGCGAAGTCGGCGTCGAAGGCCGTCTCGGCGGCCAGGCCAACGTGCCCGGCGCCGCCGGCACCTGGAAGGACCTGACCGGCAACGTCAACCTGCTTGGCCGCCAACCTGACCACGCAGGTGCGCGCCATCGCCGAGGTGGCGACCGCCGTGACCAAGGGCGACTTGACGCGCTCGATTCAGGTGGAAGCGCGCGGCGAAGTGGCCGAGCTGAAAGACAACATCAACACCATGATCGACAATTTGCGGCTCACCACCGACCGCAATACCGAGCAGGACTGGCTGAAGACCAATCTGGCGAAATTCACCAACATGCTGCAGGGCCAGCGCGATCTCACCACGGTCGGCCGGCTTGCTGCTGTCCGAACTGACGCCGCTGGTCAACGCCCACCAGGGCGTCATCTATCAGATGGAAGGCGAAGAGAAGAACAACACGCTCAATCTTCTGGCGGCCTATGCCGACGACGGCGCCAACGGCCATCCGCAGACGCTGACGCTCGGCGACGGCCTGATCGGCCAATGCGCGCGTCGACAAGCGCCGCATGCTGATCACCGATATTCCCGACAACACCGTGCCGATCTCTTCGGCGCTGCTCAAGGTCACGCCGCGCAACAATATCGTGCTGCCGGTGCTGTTCGAGAACCAGGTCAAGGCGGTGATCGAGCTTGCCTCGATGCAGGAATTCACCGCGCTGCAGACCATGTTCCTCGAGCAGCTCACCACCTCGATCGGCATCGTGCTCAATTCGATCGAAGCGACGATGCAGACCGAAGGCCTGCTCAAGCAGTCGCAGCAGCTCGCCGGCGAATTGCAGGCGCAGCAGAGGGAACTGCAGCAGACCAACGAGCAGCTCGAACAGAAGGCGCAGCAGCTCGCCGAGCGCAACGTCGAAGTGGAACGCAAGAACCAGGAAATCGAGCAGGCCCGCCGCGCGCTGGAAGAAAAGGCGACGGAACTGGCGCTGACGTCGAAGTACAAATCGGAATTCCTGGCCAATATGTCGCACGAGCTGCGCACGCCGCTGAACTCGATTCTGATCCTCGGCCAGCAGCTCACCGACAATCCGGAAGGCAATCTGACGCCGAAGCAGGTCGAATTCGCCAAGACCATCCACGGCGCCGGCACCGATCTGCTCAACCTCATCAGCGACATTCTCGGATCTGTCCAAGATCGAATCCGGCACGGTGACGGTCGACGCCGAGGAGGTGTTCTTCTCGAACCTGCTCGACATGGTGGCGCGGCCGTTCCGCCACGAGGCGGATACGCGCCAGCTGTCGTTCGAGGTTCACGTCGATCCCAATCTCGGCCGCACCATCACCACCGACACCAAGCGTCTGCAGCAGGTGCTCAAGAACCTGCTGTCGAACGCGTTCAAGTTCACCGCGCAGGGCGGCGTCCGTCTCAATGTGGCGCTGGCGCAGAGCGGCTGGAGCGCCGATCATCCGGTGCTCAGTCAGGCGCACCGGCGTTGTCGCTTTCGAAGTCAGCGATACCGGCATCGGCATTCCGCAGGAGAAGCAGAAGATCATCTTCGAGGCGTTCCAGCAGGCCGACGCCTCGACCAGCCGCAAATACGGCGGCACCGGCCTCGGCCTTGCCATCAGCCGCGAGCTTGCGAGCCTGCTCGGCGGCGAAATCCATCTGCGCAGCGCGCTCGGGCGACGGGATCGACCTTCACGCTCTATCTGCCGCTCAAATATGTCGGCCCGAGCGCCTCGATCCACGGTGCCGGCATCGTCGGCTACGCCGCCCAGTGTGTCCCATCACCACTTGGCCGGGCTGCACATCACCCCCGAGCGCACCGTCGAGCCGATCCCCGACGACCGCATGGACGTTCAGGCCGGCGACGCGATCCTGCTCATCGTCGAGGACGATCCGCATTACGCCCGCATCCTGGTCGATCTCGCTCGCGACAAAGGATTCAAGGCGCTGCTGGCGATGCGCGGCGACGATGCGCTCAATCTCGCCAAGCAATATCAGCCGACCGCGGTGTCGCTCGACGTGTTCCTGCCCGACATGCTGGGCTGGAACGTGCTCAGCCAGCTCAAGCAAAATCCGCTCACCCGCCATATTCCGGTGCAGATCGTCTCGCTCGACGAGGATCGGCAGCATGGGCTGGCGCGCGGCGCCTTTGCCTTCGTCAACAAGCCGACGAGCCGGGAAGGCATCGACGAAGCGCTGTCGCGCATCAAGGAATTTGCCGAGCCGCGCAAAAAGCGGCTGCTGATCGTCGAGGATAACGCAAGCCGAGCAGATGAGCATCCGCGAACTGCTCGGCCACGACGACATCGAGATCGTCAACGCCAGCAACCGGCGCCGAGGCTCTGGACGCGCTGCAGCAGACCCCCGCGGACTGCGTGGTGCTCGATCTGCGGCTGCCCGACATGTCGGGTTTCGAGGTGCTGGAGCGCATGCGCGAGCGATAGCGAGCTTGCCGACATTCCGGTGGTGGTCTTCACCGGCCGCGAATTGTCGGCCGAGGAGGACGCGCAGCTGCACACCATGGCGCGCAGCATCGTGGTCAAGGGCGTCGAGTTGCCGGAGCGGCTGCTCAACGAGACGGCGCTGTTCCTGCACCGCGTCATCACCGATCTGCCGCCCGAAAAGCAGCACATGCTGGAGCGGCTGAACAGTTCCGACGAGGATCTGGTCGGCCGCACGGTGCTTCTGGTCGACGACGACCCGCGCAACATCTTCGCGCTGTCGAGCGCGCTGGAACGCCGCGGCATGAACGTGCTCACCGCGACGACCGGCGCCGAGGCGATCCAGATCATCGAGGAGACGCCGGCGCTCGCGATCGTGCTGATGGACATCATGATGCCGGAAATGGACGGCTATCAGACCATCGAGAAGATCCGCCAGCAACCAGGCCTATCGCCGCCTGCCGATCATCGCCTTGACCGCCAAGGCGATGAAGGGCGACCGCGAGAAATGCCTGCAGGCCGGCGCGTCGGACTACCTCGCCAAGCCGGTCAATACCGAACAGCTGTTGTCCGCGCTGCGGATGTGGCTGCACCGCTAGGCGGAACACCGTGATCGAGAAGATCATGACTGGAAGAGGCATGAACGAAAAAGTCAACGTCCTTCTGGTCGACGATCAGCCGGACAAGCTGCTCGCTTACGAAGTGATCCTCGGGGATCTCGGTGAAAATCTGGTCAAAACCTCCTCGGCGCGCGAGGCGCTGCAATTTCTGCTCAAAAACGACGTGGCTGTCGTCCTGATCGACGTGTGCATGCCGGAACTCGACGGCTTTCAGTTGGCGGCGATGATCCGCGAGCATCCCCGGTTCCGCAAAACGGCGATCATCTTCATTTCCGCCATTCATCTCACCGACGTCGATCGGCTGCGCGGCTACGAGATGGGGGCGGTCGATTACGTGCCGGTTCCGGTCGTGCCGGAAGTGCTGCGCGCCAAGGTGCGGGTATTCGCCGAATTGTTCCGCAAGACCCGCGAACTCGAGCAGTTGAACTCCAGGCTCGAGCGCCATGTGGCCGAGCGAACCGCCGAACTGGAGGCCTCCAATGCGCGGCTCAAGGACAGCGAGCAGGGGCGCAGCCTGGCGCTTGGCCGCCGGGCAGATGGGATCGTGGGATTGGGACCTCGGCACCAATGAGTGGCGGTGGGACGAAGGCCAGCATCGTATTTTCGGCATCGATCCGAAGAGCTTTCCGATTACCGCGGACAATATCCGCGCGCTTATTCATCCGGACGATTGGAGCGTCGCTGCAGTTCATCGCGCGCGGCATGGCCGGAAGGGACGCGCACCCATCAGACCGAGTTTCGCGTGCTGCGGCCGAACGGCGAAATTCGCTGGTGCATCGGCACCGCCGCCGCGACCGTCGACGCCGCCGGCAAGATGCGTGCGCGTTTTCGGCGTCACCATCGACATCACCGACCGCAAGGAAGCCGACGAACGCCAGGTGCTGCTGGCGCGCGAAGTCGATCATCGCGCCCGCAATGCGCTTGCGGTGATCCAATCGATCATCCGGCTGACGCGCGCCAAGAACGTCGATGACTATGTGCAGGCGATCGAAGGCCGCATCAAGGCATTGGCGCGCGCGCATACGCTGCTTGTCGGATTCGCGCTGGCATGGCGCCGATCTCGCCACGCTGGTCACCGAGGAGCTTGCGCCATATCGCGCCGGCGACAAGATCAGATTTCAGCGGGCCGGATATTTCGCTGCAGCCGGCGACCGCGCAGGGCCTGGCGCTGGCGCTGCACGAGCTTGCCACCAACGCGGCCAAACATGGCGCGCTGTCCTCACCGAGCGGCAAGATCACTCTCGACTGGCAATTGCGCGAGCGACGCCTTGATCGCTGAATTGGGCCGAAACCGGCGGCCCCGCCATCGGCCGCGCCGTCGTCGCGGAGCTTCGGCCTGAAAGTCATCGTCGCCAGCATCGAGCAGCAGCTCGGCGGCAAGGCTCGTTCGACTGGAAGGCAAGCGGCCTGCGCTGCGAATTCTTCATACCGCGCAGCGAATTGACGAAATCGCGGGCGTTGAAAGACTGCGCGCAACGGCGCCGCGGTGACCGGCACCGCCATCGGGCTTGAACGCGACCGGGAAGCCGCGCGTCCTTCTGGTCGAGGACGAAGCGCTGGTCGCCATGATGATCCAGGATACCCTGACCGAATTCGGCTTCCAGGTGATCGGTCCGTGTCGCACGGCATCGGAGGCTTTGGCGGCGGCGCGCAACAGCCATTTCGACGCCGCTGTGCTCGACATCAATCTCGGCGACGGCCTGGTCTATACGGTTGCCGAGATTTTGGGCAAGCGCGGCGTGCCGTTCGTCTTCGTCACCGGCTATGATGCCGACAGCGTCGATGCCAGATTCAGCGGCGTCCCGGTTCTGCAAAAGCCGATCGAGCGCGACATGCTGCAGCAAGATCTTCCTGCTCGGCGCGGGATCAGGCGGCCGCCGCCGACGAGCCGCGGTCCGTCGGCGCAGCGCCTGATCGCTATCCGGTCTTGTCGTCGTCGAGGATTGCCCGCACCTTCGGCGGCGAGCTGATCGAGCGTGAACGGCTTGGAGATGAAGTTGACGCCGGTGTCGAGCACGCCGCCATGCACCACGGCGTTGGCGGTGTAGCCGGTCGTGAACAAGACCTTCAGGTCCGGGCCGTCCGGCGCAACGCCTCATCGGCAAGCTTCTTGCCGTTGATGTCCGGCATCACGACGTCGGTGAACAGACAGCTTCACGTCCGACACGCGGTCGAGCGTCGCCAGCGCATTGGCGGCGCCGTCGCAGTCGAACACCGTATAGCCGAGTTCGTGCAGCGCCTCGGTCGCCAGCCGCCGCATCAGCGGATCGTCCTCGACCACCAGGATGATTTCGTTGCGGTTGCCGGTGCGGATCGGCGCGGCCGTGGCGCGCCTGATTTCCTTGGCGTCGGCGACGAGCCGCGGCAGATAAATCTTCACGGTCGTGCCGGCGCCGGGCTCGCTGTAGACCTTGATGTGGCCGCTCGATTGCTTGATGAAGCCGTAGACCTGGCTCAAGCCCAGCCCGGTGCCCTTGCCGGTGGCCTTGGTGGTGAAGAACGGGTCGAACGCGCGCGCCGCGACGTCGGGCGCCATGCCGGCGCCGGTGTCGGTGATCGCGATCATCGCGAATTGCCCCGGCTGTACTTCCGGATTCTGCGCGCAATAAGCCTCGTCGAGATAGGCGTTGGCGGTTTCGATCGTCAGCTTGCCGCCGTCCGGGCATGGCGTCGCGGCTGTTGATCGCGATGTTGAGGATGGCGTTCTCGAGCTGCTGCGAATCGGCGTTGACCGTCCACAGACCGGCGGCGGTCACGGTCTCGATCTGGATTTGCTCGCCCAAAGTCGACTGCAGCAGGTCCGACATGGCGGCGATCATTTTGTTGGCATCGAGCGGCTGCGGCGACAACGGCTGCTGCCGCGCGAAGGCCAGCAGCCGCTGCGTCAGCGTGGCGGCGCGCTCGCTGGCGATGGTGGCGGCGTCGAGAAAACGCTCGATGCCGTAGTCGCCTTTGGCGATGCGGCGCTTGACGAGATCGAGCGCGCCCATGATGACGCCGAGCATATTGTTGAAGTCGTGGGCGATGCCGCCGGTAAGCTGGCCGAGCGCTTCCATCTTTTGCGCCTGGCGCAACTGACTTTCGGCCGCTTTCGCGCCGCGCGACCTGGTCGAGCAGTTGCCGGTTGGCGAGCGCAAGCCGGTCGCGGGCGCCGGTGAGCGCCGCGAAAGACCCGCGGGTGAAGCGCGCGATCAGAAATCCGACGCCGCAGATCAGCAGGAAAGCGATGGCGACGCCGGCCTGCAGCAGCATTTCCGAGCGCGCCGCCAGCGATTGGCGCGTCGGTCAGCAGCCGGTCCTCCTCCGCCTGCATGTCTTCGACGCAGCGGCGGATTTCCTGCATCAGCCGGAAACCCTTGTCGCTGTTGACGATGGCGAGCGCCGCGTCCTTGTGTGCCGGCCTTGTACGCGTCGACCGTGGCACTCGAGCTCAGCGAGCTTGTCTTCGTGATCAGCTCGCGCAGCTGCGCCAGATTTTCGCTCTGCTGCGGGGTTGTCGCTGGCCAGCTCCTGGGTGCGCTGCAGCGCCACCGGCAATTGCTCGAGCGCCATCTGATAAGGGCCGAGGTAAAGGTCCTGACCGGTCAGCAGATAGCCGCGCTGTCCGGTCTCCGCGCTTTGCACGAGGCTCAGAACGCGCATCAGCTGCGCCGCGCACTTCGAGCGAGTGCCGCACCCAGTCGTCGTCGCCCTTGTTGCGCGCGCCGAGCCAGAACGCGGCGGCCACGATCAGGGCCGCCAGCACGGTGGTGACCGCCAGGCTCCGGTTCAGCAGAGCCAGACGGTTCGGGCTCGCGATTTGGTTCGGTCAAATTCGTCGCCCGGGTGATGACTGACGCGCATCCATACCCATGGCATGAGAGCCAAGTGAAAAGCGAAGTTCCGCAACGGCCCCGCTCTCGGGCGCCTGGCGGGATGCTCGACATTATCTTAGCCGCAACGCAACTGCCTACAGCAAAAGACATATTCCGCCATTCGAATTGGAACTCTGGCTCCGATGCCGCGTTTCCCATTGCGGGCCGTTCGTTTCGCTGACCGATTTCTGCCGCCCTTTGCAATGCTTACCGGCAATATGCGGTTACGACGTCAGATTTTAATGACTGTTTGAGGAGGCTCGGCATGCAGCTCAGTTGCTATCGAATGCGCATTGCGGGCTTGTGGATTGTTCAAGCCGGTTACGGCCGGAAGAACTGGCCACCATCAACGACCTCAAGAAGCAGCATGTCGCACTTGGCCGCCGGCGCCGAGATCATCCGCGCCGGGGAGGACAGCCCGCAGCTTTACACGCTCTATTCCGGCTGGGCGTTCCGCTTCAAGACGCTGCCGGACGGCCGCCGGCAGATTTTGAATTTCCTGTTGCCGGGCGATCTGCATCGGCCTGCAGGCGGCCATGTTCGACGCGGCGCACCACGGCATCGAGGCGCTGACCGACGTGCAGCTCTGCGTGCTGCCGCGGCGCGACGTCTGGGCGCTGTTCGGCGCCATGCCGGGTCTCGCCTTCGACGTCACTTGGCTCGGCGCGCGCGAAGAAAGCATCGTCGATGAAAACCTCGCCAGCGTCGGCCGGCGCACCGCCGCCGAGCGCGTCGCCGCACTGATCGTCGCGCTTTACAAGCGGGCCAAACTGCTGGGCCTGGTCGAGGACGACGACAGCTTCGATTTTCCGCTGACCCAGCAGCACATCGCCGACGCACTCGGCCTTTCGCTGGTTCACACCAACAAGACTCTGGCCAAGCTGCGGCGGCATGGGGATGTTCACCACCCGCAACGGTACGCTGACGCTGATCAATCCGCGGGTGCTGGAGCGCGTGGCGGTCTATTTCGACGAGGAGATTCCGCGCCGGCCGCTGATCTAGGTCGCGCTTTTTTGGCAAAAAGCAAAGGCCCCGGATTGAACCGGGGCCTCTCGCCGGAGCGCCGCAGATGTTACTTGCTGGAATTATCCGGCACCCAGGTGGTCTTGGTGCTGTCGTATTTGAAGCCGGGCGCCTTCTTCAGTGCGTCCTTGCTGGTGTCCATCGTCAGATAGACCTTGTCGTTCTTCATGGTCTGATTTGATGGCGTTGAAGCTGACGGCGACGTCCTTCTCGCCGGCGCCGAGGAAGCCGCCGACGCCGACAATGGCGGCGTCAACCTGGCCGCTCTTGTTGACCAGCACGTCCATGATCTCGCCGATCTTGTTGTTCTGCTGATCGTAAACGTCCTGCTTGTACCAGTCGGTGACCGTCATGCTCGACGACGGCACGCTCGACATCAGTCCCGCGCCGCCCGCCGCCATCGGCTGGGCGAATGCGGCGGTGGATACGCAGCAGTCGCAGTCACGGTTAACGCGATTAACGTCTTCATTGGGAGTAACCTCCAAGAGGGGTTGTTGATGTGGCATAACGTTCGAGGTCGCGCTTCGGTCCGCGCCGGCGGAAAAAAGATCGCGGGAAGAGCCCGGAACCGAAATCATCTCAAGGGACGGAATTGTCTCCAGGAGAGCCGCGCGGTGCCGGCCGGTGGCGTTGATGCGGGCGTCAGGGCGCGGCGTCGCTGCCGTAATCCGTTCCGCGATGCCGGTTCGAACGGGTCCAAGCCCATATACTGGCATTGCCCGCATTGGGAAATTCATCTTTTGGTCGGCGGCGCGCGGCCAGAACTTCGATCCACAAGCGGACGCGCTTGCCGCGCGAGGCGGAGATTTTTGAGTGCCGAGCCCTTAAGCTTGCGCAACAGGGAGGAACGATTTGCGCCTGTCGACGTAGTCCATGGCAACGAGTTGGCAATGAGTTCCGAACCGTTTCCCATTGCGTCTCATGACACAGCCTTGCGGCCTCCGGCGTTAGCCGCGCGAATCCCGGACCAACGATGAAACTCTTCAAGTGCCAGCATTGCGAGCAATTGCTCTATTTCGAGAACACCGTGTGCGAACGATGCTCGCACCGGCTCGGCTTTATTCCCGAAATCATGAATCTCTCGGCGCTGGAGCCGCAAGGCGACGCCTGGCGCGCGCTTGCGGTCGACAAGAAGCTGTATCGGTTTTGCGCCAACGCCGCGTTCGGCGTTTGCAACTGGATCATCGAGGCCGATAAGGCCGATCGATATTGCGTCGCCTGCCGCCATAACCACATCGTTCCCGACACCAATAATGCGGCGAACGTGGTCGCCTGGCGCAAGATCGAGGTCGCCAAGCACCGGCTGTTCTACACGCTGATGAAGCTCAACCTGCCGCTCGACGAGCGCAATCCGGACGGCAGCCTGCGGCTGGCCTTCGATTTTCTGGCAAGCTCGCCGCAGGTCGGCGGCCCGCGCGTCATGACCGGGCACGACAACGGCCTGATCACGCTGGCGCTCGAGGAGGCCGACGACGCCGAGCGCGAGAAGCGCCGCGCCCAGATGCACGAGCCCTATCGCACGCTGCTCGGCCATTTTCGCCACGAGGTCGGCCATTATTTCTGGGACGTGCTGGTCCGCGACGGCGGCCTCATCGAGCCCTGCCGCAAGATTTTCGGCGACGAAACCGCGGATTACGGCGCCGCGCTGCAGGCCTATTACGCCAACGGCGCGCCGGCGAACTGGCAGAACAACTTCATCAGCGCTTACGCCACTTCGCATCCCTGGGAGGACTTCGCCGAGACCTGGGCGCATTATCTGCACATCGTCGACACGCTGGAGATGGCGCGCGCCTTCGGCATGTATGTCCATCCGCGGCTGGCGCGCCCCGGAGAACTCGACGCCCAGGTCGATTTCGATCCTTACACCGTGCGCGATCCGTCGCCTTTGATCCAGACCTGGCTGCCGTTGAGCAACGCGCTCAACAGTCTCAACCGCACCATGGGGCAGTCGGATATCTACCCGTTCATTCTGTCGCCGCCGGTGGTGGAAAAGCTGTCCGCCATTCACGATCTGGTTCACGGCAACGCGCTTCCGGTTAAGAAGGTGCAGGCGGCTTAGGGCTGGCCGACTCCACGACCTGCGGCGCCCGGCGGCTGTTGAATTTCCCTCTTGAGGCCCGGTCAATTCCCTGTTCTGGTGCCCGCGGAAACGCAACGACCGGATAACGGGACATGGCCAAGGGCAAAACCAAGCCGTCGCGCCGCGAGACCGCGGCGCATCGCGACATCAAGCGGCAATTGATCGTCGCCGGGCACGTGCTGGTGGCGCAGGGCCAGGACGATTTCACCCGCGGCCATATCTCGTTCCGGCTGCCCGACGACCCGGGCCTGTTCTTCATGAAGGCGCACAGCATCGGGCTTGACGAGATCACGCCGCAAAATATCCTCACCATCGATCTCGACGGCGAGGTGGTGGCCGGCACCGCGCGCCGGCACAGCGAGGTCTTCATCCATTCCGAGATCCTCAAGGCGCGCGCCGACGTCAATTGCGTCATCCATACGCATCCGACCTATTCGATCGCGCTGTCGTCGACCGGCCGGCCGCTCAAATGCTACAGCCAGCCCGGCGCGCTGTTCTACGAGGCGCTCGGCACCTATACCGACACCATCAATCTGATCCGCACGCCGGCGATGGGCGAGGGCGTCGCCCGCGCGCTCGGAAAGGGCAGGGCGGTGCTGTTGAAGAACCACGGCGTCGTCGTCACCGGCGCCAGCATCGCCGAGGCCGTGATCGGCGTCATCATGCTGGAGAACGGCGCCATGGTGCAGCTTCTGGCCGAAGCCGCCGGCGAGGTGGCGCCGGAATTCCCGCGCGAGGATATCGAAAAGCTCAAGCACGACATCAGCCGGCCCGACCAGTTCCAGGTCAATTTCGACTATCTGGCGCGGCGGGTGGCGCGCGGGCCGCGGTAATATTCCGTCACCCTAAGACGGCGATGAGTTGCCGGCTTCGGCTCCGTACCGTTTGCGCAATTCGGTCTAGCACCTTGCCGTAATTGTTCTTCGGCAGCGCCGGCAGGAAGACGTAATCGCGCGGCCGCTTGAAGCGGGCGATGGCGTCGAGACAGAGCCGGTTGAGCTCGGCTGCCTGAAGCGTGCGTTCCGGCCGCGCCACCACGCAGGCGACGACTTCCTCGCCCCAGTCGGCATGGCGCCGCCCGATCACCGAGACTTCGAGCACGTCGGGATGACGCAGCAGCACCTCCTCGACTTCGCGCGGATAGATATTGCTGCCGCCGGATATGATCAGGTCCTTGGAGCGGTCCTTCAGCGTCAGATAGCCGTCGGCGTCGAGCGCGCCGACGTCGCCGGTATGCAGCCAGCCGCCGCGCAGCGTCGCCGCGCTCGCCGCGTCGTCGCGCCAATAGCCGGGCATCACCACGTCGCCGCGCGCCAAGACCTCGCCGATTTCGCCCGCCGGCAGCGCATGATCGCCGGCATCGGCGATGCGGACTTCGACATTGCTGCGCGGCAGCCCGACCGAGCCTAGAATATCGCGCCAGCGCGGCCGGTCGCGCTCGGCGTGCAGCGCCTTCGACAGGCCGGTGATGGTCATCGGCGCTTCGCCCTGGCCGTAGATTTGCGCGAATTTCGGACCGAGCAGGTCCATGGCGCCGAGCAGCGTTTCGACATGCATCGGGCCGCCGCCATAGACGATGGTGCGCAGTCCCGCATGATCGGCGCCGGCGAAGCCGGAATGATTGACGAGCCGGCTCACCATGGTCGGCGCGGCAAAGAAACTGACATTGCCGTGCGCGGCCAGAAGCGCTGCGATCTCGTCGGGATCGAAGCCGCCGGATTCCGGCACGGCATTCTTGGCGCCCATCGCGACAAACGGCAAGGCGTACAGCCCGGAGCCATGCGACAGCGGCGCCGGATGGATCTTGGTGTCGCTCAAGCCGACCGGCTCGATATCGGAGAGATAAGCGAGCGTCATCGCCATCAGATTGCGCTGCGTCAGCATCGCGCCTTTCGGCCGGCCGGTGGTGCCGCTGGTGTAGAACAGCCAGGCGAGGTCGTCGGGCCGCCGCTCGACGACGTCGATGCCGTCACCTTGGCCGAGCCGGCGCCACTCCGCGCTGCCGGTGACGACGGTGCGGCCGTGCGGCGCGACATCGTCGGCGAGGTCGGGACTGGCCAGGATCAGGGACGCTTGCGCATGGCCGATAATGTAGCCGAGCTCGTCGCTATGCAGCTTGGCGTTCATCGGCACCGCGACCAGTCCGGCATGCCAGATCGCGAACAGCGCTTCGAGGAATTCCGGCCGATTGGTCATGGCGATCGCCACCCGGTCCTCGGGCGCGCACAACGCGTGCAGATTGCCGGCGAGAATGCGCGAGCGCGCGGCCCATTGCCGATAGGTCGCGTAGGGCGCCGCGCCGAACGCGATCGCGGTCCGCTCGCCCTCGGCGCGGCCCCATTTTTCCACCCAGCCGGCGAGGTTCATTGCGCGATAGCCGCGGGCTTGCCCGCTTCCCCCCGTTAGTATGTATTTCATCCAATGGCGAATTCGGAAGCAAGTCCAGGTCGGCCGCCGCAACGGGACCGGCGCGAGACCAATCCGGCGCTCGGCCGCCGCAAGCTGAAACTCGGCACGTTCCAGACCAATCTCGATTCCGGCTGCGTGATGTCGGACCTCGACGGCCGGCTGGAACTGACCTGGCCGAATACCGTGACCTTGGCGCAGCTTGCCGACGCCATGGACTTCGAGGCGCTGGTGCCGGTGGCGCGCTGGCGCGGCTTCGGCGGCGCCACCGATCCGCAAGGTCCGGGCTTCGAGACCTTCACCTGGGCCGCCGGCATCGCCGGCGCCACCGTAAACTCCGGCGTGATCTCCACCTCGCATGTCGCGCTCAATCATCCGATCGCCGCCGCCAAGCAATCGACCGTGATCGATCATATTTCGGGCGGCCGCTACACGCTCAACGTGGTCAACGGCTGGAATTATCCGGAAATGGAAATGTTCGGCGTCTCGCTTCTCGAGCACGACGACCGCTACGCCTGCGCCGAGGAATGGCTCACCATCGTCAAGCGGCTGTGGACCGAGGACGAGACATTCGATTTCGACGGCAAGTTCTACCGCATCAAGGGCGGCTATCTGCAGCCGAAGCCGCTCCAGAAGCCTTATCCGGCGATCATGAATGCCGGCTCGTCGGAGCGCGGCCGCCACTTCGCCTGCCGGCATTGCGATCTCGTCTTCACCAATATCCGCAGCCACGACCTCGCCACCAACACCGCCCATGTCGCCGCCTATCACACGCTCGCGCGCGAGACTTACGGCCGCGAGGTCAAGGTCTGGAGCAACGCCACCGTCGTGCAGGCCGAGACCGAAAAGGAGGCGCGCGACTTCTACCGGTATTATGTGCACGAGAAGGGCGACTGGGTCGCCGCGCGCAACGTCATCGACACCATGGCGGCCGAAATCAACAAGCGCGACTATCCGGAAGAACGGCGCCGGGCGATGGCCGAAATGATGATTTCCGGCTGGGGCGGATTTCCGCTGATCGGCACCAAAGAGCAGATCGTGGATGGCCTCGCCACGCTGTCCAAGATCGGCCTCGACGGCGTGCTGCTGTCGTGGCCGCGTTACATCGAAGGCATGCGCGAATTCCGCGACGTCACCTATCCGCTGGTCAAGCAGGCGGGGCTGCGCGACGAATGATGCTTATTGCGCGCCGAACAATTGCACTTTGTCGAGCGCCGCCGCTTTGGGCCCGGTAAGATAGCCGTTGTGCACCATCGTCGCGATCACGTGCCGGTATCGCGCCATCGCCGCCTCGCCGGACGGATCGGCGCCAAACCGGCCGGGATTGTTCGGCAAGCCGGCCATGTAGATGCATTGCGCCTCGTTCAACTGCTCGACCGGGACGCGGAAATACGCTTGCGCGGCCGCCGCGACGCCGGTGGCGCCATGCCCCAGATAGACGCCGTTCAGATACAGCTCCAGAATTTTCTGCTTGCTGAAATCGTGCTCGAGAATGAGCGCGGCGTGCATGATGCGGAGCTGGCTCGTCAGTTCCGCGAGCGCCGACGGCTGCCGGCGCGGAATTTGAAGGATCATCCGCGCCAGCTGCAGCGGTATCGTGGCGCCGCCGTGATCGACGTGGTCGTTCCGCGCGTCCTCGGCCAGGGCTCGCACCAGCGCAATCGGGTCGATGCCGCCATGCCGCAGAAAGCGCTTGTCTTCGACGGAAATCAGCGCCTGCGCAAGAGTTGCCGGTATGTCGGAGTACGCGACGTAACCGCGGTCATGCCGCGCCAGCTGCTCGCGAAGCTGTTCGGGATAGTGCGCGACCGCCGCTCCGTCCGCCGAGCGCGCGAACAGTCCGCCGAGCGCGCGATCGACCGGCGGCCAGAATGACAGGGCGGCGAGCACAACAGCCGCCGCCGCGACAATCGCGGCGGTACGGACGTAGCTGCGCAGCCGCTTTGCCATCACGGCCGCGTTGCACCGCTTATCGGCCGCGATGTCAAGCCGGCTCAGTGAGCCGGCGCTGTATCGGTGCAGGCAATGAGGCGGTTGCGGGTTCCTCAGAACGGATTGACGTAATTGAGGATCGCGACCTGACGCAAAATGACGCGGCGGATAATGTGGCTCGGCCTCACATGTGCGGTAAAGATCGCCGCGGTGCCGGCGCTGCCGACCGGCAGTCTTTGCGCTGCGGCGGCATCGTCTAGCCTAACGCGGACCGCAAACGGCGCGGACGGAACTTCCCGCGGCGTCACCGCAAGACCCGAGGCCTGGACTTGCCCGGTAGACAGCGCCTGTAACACCTCGACGACTTTCCCGGTCAGCACCCTCCCTGGGAAAAATTTGAACGTCACTTCGACATTTTGGCCCGGCGCGATATAGCGGGCGTCAATCTGCTGGATTCCGACGCCGACGATGGTATCCGAGGTGTCGATGAAGGCCATCACCGGCGACAACGGCAGCGCCGCGACGCGGGCGCCCTTACGCAAAGCAAGATTGGTGACGTAACCGTCGGCGGGCGCACGAACCACGGTCTGGTCGAGATTATATTGTGCGCCTGCAAGCTGCGCGGTGAGCTGATCGACCGAGGCTTGCCGTTGTTGCACGTCGAAGGCGCGGCCGGCTGGGGTCTCCTGCAATTGCGTCATTTGCGACAGGCGAAGCTTCTCGAGCTTGAGCTGCGCGGCCAGCGCATCGACCTGCGCCTGGAACGGTGTGGGATCGATCTTGAACAGAACATCGCCCGCCTTGAGCGGCGTATTCGGCTGGACCGGAACGTCGATCACTTCGCCGGCCACATTGGGCACGATCGGAACGGAATTGCGAATAACGAGGGCTGGACCCTGCGGGGCGCCCCAGCCCATCGGGATGAACAGGCCGAACAGCAGCAGCACAAACACGATTGCCGGCGAGCACTTCCAGAACAGGTTGAATTGGACGATCTTGAGCTTCACCAGCAGGAAAAGAATGACCAGATAGACGTTGAAAATTGCGACGATCATCGCGTCGTCTCTACGCTGCGCGGCGCCGGCACGTCGACGAAAGCCCAGATCAGCGCAATCGGCCACAGCACGCAACCGCAGAGCAGCGTCACCCAGCCGGCTACGGCGACCGCCTGCGCCCAGGGGTGATTGCGGCTTCTGGCGATGTAGCCCGGCAGCGAACCTGCGATGAAGAACATCGCGATGGCGCTCCCGGCCAGAATGATTAGGACGACCCAGGCAAAGATATCGAGCATCGCTCGACCTCACTTAGCTGAAGGTGCCGGGACCTCTAAGAAATCTCCAGGTTTCCAGCTTCCGTTAAACGCGGTCGCTTCCGGCCCGTAGATGCGAAAATACGTGAACCAGCCTTTTCCCGGTGTCGTTTCAATCCATTGCTTTTCTTTTCCAGGCGGTGCGTTAGGTCCGAAATAGAGATCAGCCGTTGATCCCTTCATGTCTTTCAACTCGAACAGTGAGCGGAGCGCGGCGTAGCCTTGGGCAGTTTTAATCTCCGACCGAGTCTCGGCGTCATAAACTGTCACCGACCAGAAGAGCTTGGCGGGCACGGGAAGCGGCACCGTCAATTTGTAGGTCTTGCCGCCATCCAGATAAGTGCCGGTGTTGTCGCGTACCCCTAGCCAGTACAGCGAACCCGCTCCTGGCGAGCGACGGAACATGGCCGGCGATTCGACCTGCGCCTGATAGAACCACTTCTCGCGTGCATCGAGGTCCTTGTAAGTTGGCGCGTCGAAGGTACCGTTCTCCGGCCGCAAGGTTGCCCATTCCCATTTTCGGTCGGGCCACGCCAATCTGTTTGGACTGCGATCGGCAAACGACTGCACGCGCATTTGGGCGTTTGCCATTTGCGCCGCCCGTTCGAGGATGCCCTTCATGCGCTCATCGGGCGTGAACGGCTGGCCTTTGATTATGCCGAGACCCGCCAACTCTCCATAGAACGAGCGATACGCGTCATAAGCCGGTTCGGTATCGATAACTTCCTTGAGCACCTGCCAGTATTGCAGGTTCGTCTCCCATTGAACCGGCGTGAAGTCGCCTTTCGCTAGCTTCACCCAGGATGGCTCTTTCCAATTCGCCGGACGGGTCAGGGGATAAACCTTGACTGTCTTCATCAACGCGTTGGCTTTTTCGTTATCGCCTGCGGGTGGAATAGCGCGCAGAAGTACCAGGACGCGATTGGTAGTGGCCGCGGCGACGTAATAGCCTTTTGGGACTTTCCCCGTGTAGCCCGGCGGCAGGATCAGATGTTTGCCGCCCTTGCCCGCATCCGGCCCAGGAAGGCCAAGGTCCATTACCCATCGCTGATTGAGGTCATCCGCGGCGCCCATCAGCGGTCCTGGCGGAAGCTCGATAACCATCGGACCGGCGCTGAGGTCGAGTGGCAACCCGGAATAGGGTGTGTCCGAATTGGGGGTGAACACGAGTTGATTGGGCGTTCCCTCAAGCAGCGCAAAAATCTGATTGGCAACCGCGCCCTCTTTGAGATTTCCGCGCCAAGTCGCCTCGAACGAAACCGTCGGGTAGAAAAATTTGTACGCATCGATAGCGCGACTCAAATCCGCGTCGTCGTAGGCTTTTTGGATCGTTTGCGGCGTAGGATAGCCGCCCTTGAATTCGTAACCGTTGCCGGATTGGGCGAGGGCTTGCGCCGATAACGCAAGACTCAGAGCGGAAATCGCCGCGATCTTTTTCATGATGTTCACTCTCGGTGGTCTTGTCGGCGGCCGACTTACCGACACCGGGTTGCGACCACCGCCGCTTTCGGCGCCCCTACTGCGAAGCCGGCGATTTGGTGGTCAACTCCCGAATTTGTCGATCGATATCCTGCTGCACTTGATCGATCGTGAAGCTCGCCGGCGCCTGGCTCGGCGGATAGTCCCTGAACGTCTGCAGGAACGCGCCGGCTTTCAGGTTCATCCAGCCCATGAGATAGGCGTTTTTGACCCGCCAATCGTCATATTGGTCCGAGACCATGTCCGCCCGCTCATACGGGTCCATTCGCAGATTGAAAATCTTCGGAATCCGGTAGGCGGTTAGCGGCTCGTACCAAACCGCAAAGCCGCCCGGATGCTTTTGCTCCTCGAAGACCGCCTTCCAATTCTCGTGGCGGTAGGCGACCAAATCACCGTCGTCGTCGAAATAGGCGAAGTCGGTCGCTTGCACTCTTGGGATTCTTGCCGGTGAGGTAGATCGAGCTGATTGTAGCCGTCGAGGTGCACCCGAAACGTCGTGCCGCCGATGTCGGTGCCCTTGAGCAGACGATCCTTGATCGTCGTGTCGCCAGCCGCCGCAAGCGAAGGTCGGAAACCAGTCGAGGCCGGAGAATATCTCGTTCGCGACCTCGCCCGGCTTGATATGCCCGGGCCAGCGGACCATCGGCCGGCACGCGAAACGCGCCCTCCCAGTTGGTGTCCTTCTCGCTGCGGAACGGCGTCGTCGCCGCGTCCGGCCAGGAGAACTGGTTGGGCCCGTTGTCGGTCGTGTAGACGACGATGGTATTGTTGGCGATGCCGAGATCGTCCAGCGCCTTCAGCAGTTTGCCGACATCGCCGTCATGCTCGATCATGCCGTCGGCATATTCATTGCCTGGCATGCCGCTCTGGCCGCGCATCGATGCGCGGCACATGCGTGAACACATGCATGCGCGTCGTGTTCATCCAGCAGAAGAACGGCTTGTTGGCCTTGACCTGCCGCTGCATGTAGTCGATCGCGGCAGCGGTGGTTTCATCGTCGATCGTTTCCATGCGCTTGCGGTCGAGCGGCCCGGTATCCTCGATCGTCTGCTTGCCGACGCGGCCCCAATGCGGCTGCACGGTCGGATCGTCTTTCTCGGTTGCCTTGCAGTGCAGCACGCCGCGCGGCGAATTGTTGTCGACAGATTGCTGGTCGTCCTTCGGCCAGTAGGGACGCTCCGGCTCCTCTTCGGCGTTCAGGTGATAGAGATTGCCGAAGAACTCATCGAAGCCATGCACGGTCGGCAGATATTCGTTGCGATCGCCGAGATGGTTCTTGCCGAATTGACCGGTCGCGTAGCCCAGCGGCTTGAGCGCTGGCGATCGTGATGTCGCGGCCTGCAGCCCGACGGTGCGCCGGGAATGCCGACCTTGGACAGCCCGGTGCGCTTCGGCGATCTGCCCGGTGATGAAGGACGAGCGGCCGGCGGTGCAACTGTTCTCGGCGTAATAGTCCGTGAACATCATGCCTTCTTTGGCGATGCGGTCGATGTTCGGCGTCTTGTAGCCGACATCAGCCGAACGAATAGGCGCTGATGTTGGTCTGGCCGATGTCGTCGCCGAAGATGACGAGGATGTTCGGCTTTTTGCCGCTTGGCGGCGGCGCGGTTGGCTTGCGCCTGCGCCACTCGACACCTGGCCGTCGCGCTACAGCCGCCGACGCCGCGACTAAGTGCCGTGCCGGCCGAGCAGCATATTGCGGCGATTTGAGTGCGCTCTTCAGGCTGGTGCTTTCTCGGCTATCTTCCTTTGGACATTCATGTCTGCTCCTCTGTTCGGATGACGCAGCGAAATCCCACGATGGCTTGTTGAAGTATCGACCGGCTCCGCGTGGCGCGCGGCCGGGCGGTAACGGCGGCAATAATTCGGCGCGCACAGATGCGAGCCGCCTTTGATGACCTTGCGGGGAATTTTGATGTGCGGGCTGGCAGTGGTCGTAGCTGTCGTCTGCGCGGCCGCCGCGCGGATTTTCCGGAATGCAGCATGCCTTCTGCGCGTCGTGCTTCATGCTTGGCCGACCACCAATCGGCGGTCCATTCCCAGACATTGCCGATCATGTCGTAGAGGCCGTAGCCATTCGGCGGGAAGCGCCGCACCGGCGAGGTGCGCTCGATAGCCGTCAGCTTGCATAGGTTTTGCGCGCGGAAATTCGCCCTGCCAGGTATTGGCGCATTTGCTTGCCGCCTGGGGTGAATTCGTCGCCCCAGGCGAATTCGGCGCCGTCGAGCCCGCCGCGCGCGGCGAATTCCCATTCCGCTTCGGTCGGCAACTCCTTGCCCGCCCATTTGGCGTAAGCTACCGCGTCGCGCATAGGCGACGTGCACGACCGGGTGATCGTCGAGCCGCGTCGATATTGCTCTTCGGGCCGTAAGGATGCCGCCAATCGGCGCCTTTCATGAACGTCCACCATTCGCCCCAGTCGCGCAGATCGACCGGATGCGCGGGCGGTGTAAATACAAGCGAGCCGGCATAGAGCATATGCGGCAGCGCGCCGGGATAATCCTTCGGATCGGGCGGGATTTCGGCAAACGTGACGTGGCCGGTGGCTCGTTGACGAATTCTTCGAATTGCCGGTTGGTGACCGGCGCTCGTGTCGATCCAGAAATCCGTCGACGCTGACGCGATGGACCGGCGCTTCTTCCGGGTAGTGCTTGTCCGATCCCATGCGGAACGTGCCGCCGGGAATCCAAACCATGTTCGGCGGCGCTTGCTCGGCCCGCGCGATAGACGCTGTGACGACGTCGCCCATGTACTGCTCGCGCTTTCGACGCGTTCAGCCGCGGCCGGGCGTTGTTTCAGGTCGTGTTCTTGGCGTCGATCGTTTCTGGCGCATTCCTGGCGCGGCGATGGCGAGCGTAGCGCAATCAATGCTGGGCGAAAGATGACAAATATCCGTGACAATTGAAGTTTTGTGCACTGCACTCCGACAGGTTTATTGGTTTCAGCGGGTAACCATTTCTTTTCCATTGCCGCGCCGCTGTGGGACTGTGCGCGGAAAATCAAAGAATTTTGGCGCGCTGTGTCCGCAGCGTCACGTCACCGGCGAATCGCCGGCACCGTCTCACAATTAATCCGCGCGTAGGTGCCATGCGCCCGGTTGTGGGCTAGACTTCGTCTCGCGATCGATCAGCTACCGGGCAAGGGGCGCCGCAAGTCCCCAAGGGGCGCGCTGATGGGATCAAGCGTATTGCGCTGTGTCGCAGCCGTATCGCTCGCGGTCTTTGCAATTGTTTATTCGCCGAAAGCCGCGCGCGCCGATGAAGGCGGCGTCAGTTTCTGGCTGCCCGGCCAGTTCGGCAGCCTTGCGGCCGCGCCAGCGGTACCTGGCTGGGCTCTCGGGCTCGTGAATTATTATCCATCGTTGAGCGGCGGCGGCAACGTGGCCGCCGCCCGGGAAGTCACGCTCGGCAGGTTTAACGGCACGGTCAATGTAAACCTCAACGCCTCGTTGAAGGCGACACCCGATCTTGTGTTCATCGCCCCGAGCTACACCTTTGCAACGCCGGTGTTCGGCGGGCAACTCGGCGTCAGCATGATCTCCGCGGTCGGCCGCAGCATTGCCGATCTCAATGGCACATTGACTTTGACCGGCCCGGGCGGCGGCGTCATTACCAGGCAGGGGACCATCGACGACGGCCGTACCGGCTTTAGCGATCTCTATCCAATGGCAACGCTGAAGTGGAGCAGCGGCGTGAATAACGTCATGACCTATGCGATGGGAGATATTCCGGTCGGGATGTACAATCCGGCGAATCTCGCCAATATCGGCATCGGTCATGGCGCGATCGATGGCGGCGTCGGCTACACCTATTTCAATCCGAAAACCGGCAACGAGGTATCCGCGGTCACCGGCCTCACTTATAATTTCGTCAATCCAAGCACGGGCTATCAGAACGGCGTCGACTGGCATCTCGACTGGGGCGCCTCGCATTTTTTGACCAAGACGCTGCAAATCGGCGCGGTCGGTTATTTCTACGATCAACTGAGTGCCGACCGGGGGTGTATTCCGAGTTTGTGTCCCTTCGAATCGCGCGTCGTCGGGGTCGGTCCGCAGATCGGCCTCATATTCCCCGGGCAGGCGGTGCAGACCTATCTCAATATTAAGAGCTATTACGAATTTGACGCGCAGGACCGGCCGTCGGGCTGGAACGCCTGGGTGACGCTGGCCTTCTCGCCGAGCCAGCCGGCATCGGAAAGCGCGCCGCCGCCGATCCTGACTAAAGGCGCACCCCACAATTAAGGCGTAGAATTTCTTCTTCGCTTGCGGTCATTCTCAACCAAGCACCTATCGGCTCAGGCAGTAACCCTGCTTGATATCCGCTTCGCCTAAAAGGCAATGTTGCAGGACTACGAAATGAGACGAGGGGCCAAACGGGACTCATTCAGCGCATGTCAGCGTCACTCGATCACTTCGTCGGCACGTGCGAGTACCGCCGGCGGCAATACAATGCCGAGGGAGCGCGCGGTCCGAAGATTGACGACAAGCTTGATTTCTGTCGGCTCTTCGAACGGCAGGTCCGCGATCTTGGCGCCCTTCAATAATCGATCGACGTAAACGGCGGCGCGGTGACTGTTTTCGATCACTGCCGGCCCATAGGAAATGAGGGCGCCGTTTCGCACCTCGATCGGCCAACTGTGCATGCAAGGCAGGTTATTCACCAGACATTGATCGACAATACTGACGTTGAAGCGCAGCGTCAGCGGGTCGGCTTCGACCAGCACCGCCGTCACCTGCTCCTTTGCCGCCCGCGCAAAGGCAGCCGCGATATCTGCCTCCGACGTCAGCGGCAACATCACCAGCGAGATGCCGAGCACGTCGGCCGCCTCCCGGACGCGCGCTCGAAACGAAACCGATAACGGGTTTTCCGGCACCCACAGATAAGCGACCTTGTGCAACGATGGCACGATGTCGCGCAATATTTCCAATCGCTTGGCGGCAAGCGACAGGCTTGAAATGGTGAAGCCGGTGACGTTGCGATCCGGACGCGAGATGCTGCCGGTCAAACCGAGCGCGATCGGATCTCCGACCACCGTCATTACGATTGGGATGTCGTGCGTCGCATTGAACAATGCGACGGCACCCGGCGATGCGGAGCCGACGATCACCTCCGGCTTCGTGGCCACAAGTTCCTTGGCAAGGAGCGGCAGGCGGCTTGCATCGCCCTGCGCGGCCCGAACCTCGTAGGATATATTGCGCTTGTCGACATAGCCGATCCGCTCCAATTCGCGGACGATTTGGAGATCGGCTGGTAACAAAGCGGGGCCATTGAGAAGCACGCCGACGCGCGGCTGCCGCGGTTGGGCGGATGCGGCAAACTGCCACCAGGCCGCGGCGCCGCAGACAAGTGTGACGAACTTGCGCCGGGTCATAGACGCCCTCTTATCGAGGATCACAGCCTATCATATCGCCGACCGAATCGCATTGTGGGGGCGCAGAGAGTTCGCCTCATTCACGAGCGGCCGAGGACGAAACTCAAGCGGCCGCGCTGGCCCGCAGCTCCGCCAATGCGATTTTGCCGGCGCGGGTCGCTTCGGACATGGTTTCAAAAAATTCGGATTGCCGCACCGGCTTGCTCTTGCCGGCGGCGTAAATTTCCCATCGCCACGATTTCGGCGGATGCCCCTTATTCTTGATGGCGAGGCTGTAATCGATGGGGCTGAATGCTGCGGCTTTTTCCATGGGCAAGCTATTGAGACGCTGTCTGGTCATCGATGAACCCGCAGTAGGCGCGCCGCAGCGTCGATTCGCATTCCTGCGCGCGCTGCCTTGCGATCTCCGAACCCCAGCAGGTCAGAATTTCACGCAGGTCCCGGATGGCGACGTCGACTGCGGTAGCCAAATCTATCGAGGGATCCGAAGTCGGCGCCCAAGCCGGCGTCCAAGTCTATCGCGGCGCCCAAGCCGGCGTCCAAGTCTATCGCGGCACCCAAGTCTATTTCGCGATCAGCGCCATCGTCCATGCGATAGTCGCTGAGCCTCAGTATTTCGGCGCTCACGCTTTACTCCCGAATCGATCCGCTGGCAGAATGGAGGTCAGCGGTTAACGAGCCGTGATCCGAGAGACTGAAGCGCGCAATGCCGAGGGTGGGTCAGCGCCAAAAGCGTCTAACCCACCCTTTGCTTGCTATGTCATTTCGTTCCTGTGCCGACGGCGCGATGGCACCTGGCAAGGCCTCGACACTGACACGTGCGTTCGAGGCCACAGAGCTTGGCTGGCGGGTGCCAGGCCAAAATCAGCGGTGAACTTTAAGGTTTTCGGCTGACGTCTTGCCCTTGTTCGCGACCTCCTCGTACTCGACGACCTGACCTTCGTTGAGACCGCTCAGGCCAGCTCTCTCGACCGCCGAGATATGAACGAAAACATCTTTGCCGCCGCTCTGCGGTTGAATGAATCCGTAGCCCTTTTGCGAATTGAACCACTTCACGGTACCAGTAGCCATCAAACCACTCCTAATAAATCAGTGTCGAACGTCACCCACCGGAACGCCTGCCCGGTGTTCGTCGACCCGCCATTATACCTGCAAGAATCAAGACTGACACGAGAGATTATTGGGGGGTGACCGCCCCTGTGGGTCATTTTTGGCCCGCTCGGGGCCGCTTTTGCCTCCGGTTTAACGGCAGCTTTACCCAAAAGCGTGCCCGGCCACTTTCCTTTGAGACGAAAAGAAAGCCTGTGGAATGCGGCAAGCTACCCGCCGTTGCCCCCGAAAAGTGGGGAAAAGCCCTCATATTTGCGGGCTCGAAGGTGCTGCGAGCCTCACCACGTCTCCCCGCCTCGTCTCTTTTATTGAGACACCCCTTGACATTCGTCACCGTGCCAATTACCTGCCAAATTATCCCGTTCACGGAGGGACCTTTCGCGAGGGTACTTTCGAAAGTGGAATGGGAGCGGTTCCCGGGATGCAGCGATACACTGCATGCCGGGCGGCCTTGGGCATCGAACCCTCCGGCGCGTGATCGGAGTGCGAGGTGCTCGCTGCACTGGCGCCGGGGAGGGTCCTCCCGTTTGCACCCGGCGATTCCAGGAAGCGCGGCCCGAGGCCGAGTCGAGAGGTCAAACTCTCGGCGCATGACCGCGGTGGGCGCCGTAAGGCGAGGGCGCCACCGCTTTCGATCCCGCGCTGTAGCGGGAAGAAGCGATGGTGCTCGCCGGCCTCGCAGCAGGCTTTAGTCCTTCTGCGGCGAGGACGGATCCCCGGGGCGCGCCGAGCGGCGCCCGCCTCCCTTCTTTTTTGAAGGGCAGGCAAATGATGGAAGGGCTTTCTTACCGTGGCGTGGGGAGACTCGGATGCGAAGGCGCATCGCGAGAAGGCGAACTCTTGCGCCAACACCCTCCATGGCACGACGATTGCAGACCAGCGTTTTGACCTTTAGGACAGTGAACGGCGAGCGCGGCTGGCCGGCCCGTGAATGTGCGCCAGTGGGACAATCCGCGTGAGCGAGACGATCGCCGAAATCCTGAAGGCCTATCGCGCCGGCGCGGCGACGCCCGCCGACATCGTCGCGCGCAGTTATGCGCGCATCCGCGCCCATGACGATCCGGCGATGTTCATCGCGCTGCGCGATGAGAACGCCGTTGCCGCCGAGGCGGCGGCCCTCAAGGGCGCCGATCGATCGCTGCCGCTCTACGGCATTCCGATCGCGGTGAAAGACAATATCGACGTTGCCGGAATGCCGACCACCGTGGCGTGTCCGGCGTTTTCTTATCGCGCGAAAGCCGACGCCACCGCCGTGGCGCGGCTGCGCGCCGCCGGCGCGCTCGTGCTCGGCAAGCTCAATCTCGATCAGTTCGCCACCGGGCTCGTCGGCACGCGCTCGCCCTATGGCACGCCGCGCAATCTGTTCGATGCCAGGCTGATCCCGGGCGGCTCGAGCTCGGGCTCGGGCGTCGCGGTCGGCGCCGGCATCGTGCCGCTGACGCTCGGCACCGATACCGCGGGATCGGGCCGCGTGCCCGCCGCCTTCAATAATATCGTCGGGCTCAAGCCGAGCGTCGGCCTCGTCTCCACTTTGCGGCGTCATCCCGGCATGCCGCACGCTCGACTGCGTGACGGTTTTCACGCTCACCGTCGATGACGCCATGACGGCGCTCAACGTCATGGCCGGTCCGGACGACGCCGATCCCGTATTCGCGGCCGCGGCCGCTGCCGCTGCCGCCGGCGCCGCCGCAACATATGCGGCTCGGCGTGCCGCCCCCCGGGCAGCGCCAGTTCTTCGGCGACACGGCTTCGGCCGCCGCCTATGACGCCGCCTTGGCCAAGCTCGCCGCGCTTGGCGGCAAGATCGCCGAGGTGGATTTCGAGCCGTTTTACGAGACGGCGCGGCTCCTCTACGACGGCCCTTGGGTCGCCGAGCGTTATCTCGTCGCCAAGGATTTGCTCGCCAAATCGCCGGAGGCGATCCTGCCGGTGACGCGGCAGATCATCGAGGCCGGCGCGCGACCTCAAAACGGTGGATGCGTTCGCCGCGTTCTACCGGCTGGAAGAATTGCGCCGCGTCCGCGACCGCGTGTTTGCCTCGATCGACGCGCTGGTGCGTGCCGACGGCGCCCTCGACCTACACCATCGCCGACGTTCTCGCCGAGCCGGTCGAGCTGAACAACCGTCTCGGCACCTACACCAATTTCGTCAATCTGCTCGATCTGTGCGGGCTTGCGGTGCCGGCGTCGATCGGCGCCAACGGCCTGCCGTTCGGCATCACGCTGCTGGCGCCCGGCGGCGACGATGCGAAGCTCGCTGCGTTCGGCCGGCAATTTCGAGGCGCGCCACAGGCTTGCCGCTCGGCGCGCATGCCCGCGCGGCGATGACGTCAGCCGGCGATCATGCTGACATGCGCGGCGACGACGCGCCAGCCTTGCGGCAAACGCACCCAGGTTTGCATCTGCCGGCCGATTTTGCCGGGCATCGCACGGGCGCGGATAAAGCGTCGAAGCGACGGCGAAGTCGCGGCCGTAAGTCGTGATGACGGTCTTCGGACAAAGTGCGGGCGAGCCCGGCCGGCGAACGCGCGGCGCGGAACGCCTTGATCTCGGCGTAGCCGTAAAGATTTTCGCCGCCGCCGTAGCGGATGGTGCGCGGATCGTCGCGGAACAGCGCATCGAGCGTGGCGACGTCGTTGGTGACCAGCGCCTGCTCGTAGCGATCGAACGCGGCTTTCACTTCGGCGACGACCTCCGGCAGGTCGATCTCCATCGGCTTCCTCCAATTACAGCGTCGGCCTCGGCGCGGCGACCACGCCCTTTGACTTCCAGCGCATGCGCGAGCCGCAACGCCATGTCTTCGCGCCATGGCGCGGCGATGATCTGCACGCCGATCGGCAGCGGCGTCAGCGGCACCGGCACGGCGACCACCGGCAGGCCGATGAACGAGATCGGCTGCGTGTAAATGCCGAGATTGGCGCGCACCGGCATTTCGGTATCGCCGAACATGAATGTCTGCTGGCCGATCAGCGGCGCCGTGCACGGCGTCGCCGGCGCGATGATGGCGTCGACCTCGTCGAACAGCTTGCACGACCTGCGTCGCGATACCAGCGGCGGAATTTCTGCGCCTTGACGACGAGCGCGGCCGGCGTCATGGCGCCGGCGATCAGCCGGTCGCGCACGGCCGGATCGAAATCGCGCGCCCGCCTGCGCAGCCGGTCGAGATGCAGGCTCGCGCCCTCGCTGGCGGTGATGATGAAGGCCGCCGAGCGGGCGCGCTGCGGCTTCCGGAATCTCGATGTCGCGATTGGCGCCGAGCGCGGCCGCCACGCGGTCGATGGCGCAGCAGGTCTCGCCGCTGTTGCATTTGAAATAGCCGCCGGCGACGGCGACGCGCAATCCGTCGGTGCCGAGCTCCAGGAGCGGAGCCGGACCGGTTCGACCGGCCGGCTCGGCGCAGGCCGGATCGTCGGCATCGAAGCCCTGCATGGCGTCGTAAGCCAGCGCGAGATCGCGCGCCGTGCGGGCGAACGGCCCGAGATGGTCGAGGCTGGCGACGAAAGGAAAGCTGCGGGCGCGCGACAGCCGGCCGTAGGTCGGCTTCAGCCCGAATATGCCGCACAGCGACGACGGCACGCGGATCGAGCCATTGGTGTCGGAGCCGAGCGCAGAGCGGCACGAGGCCGCCGCCGACCGCCGCGCCCGAGCCGCCGGACGAGCCGCCGGTCATGCGCTCGTGATCGTGCGGATTGTGCGATGCGCCGTCGTGGATGTTTTCGCCGGTGAAGTCGTAGGCGTATTCGCCCATGTTGAGCGCGCCGACCAGGATGGCGCCGGCGGCTTCCAGCCGCTCGATCAGCGCCGCGTCGCGCGTCGCCGGCGGCAGGTCGCGGTTGATCTTCGATCCGGCGAGCGTCGGCAGGCCGGCGACGTCGAACAGGTTCTTGACCGCGAATGGCACGCCGGCGAGCGGCCCGACCGCTTCGCCGCGCGCGCGCGTGGCGTCGATCGCTTCGGCGCGCAGCAACGCGCGCTGCTCGGTGACCGCGGTGAAGGAGTTGAGCACCGGATCGCGCTCGCGAATGCGGGCGAGCGTCGCCTCACGACGCTGCGACGGTGCTGCGGCCGGACGCGACCGCGCGGCGATTTCGGCAGCCGTGCTGAAATCAAATCGCTCGCAGGCACGTTGCAAGCATCGAACATGTTCGCGAGGCGTTTCAAGCATGGAAGATCGGGCCGGCTCGGCGTCGTCGGGCAGCGGGAATGCTCATCGACCAGCGCCGCGTGGCGCAAGATGAGCCGCAGATTGAATTTAACGCCGGCTTGCCAGGCGGGATCGAGCGTCATGCCGAGCGCTTGTGCGCCCGCCGCAACCAGTTCGGCGAGGTGTCCGCGCCAGCCGCGGCAAGCGGTGCCGATTTCGGCCGCTTCGGTTTCTGGGTGGACTTTGGCGGCGCCTTACTCGCGGCCTTGCGAGTTGCCTTGGCGGCGCTTCATGACGTGATCCTCGGCTCTGCGGCAAGAAGTTCTTCGGCGAAATGGCAGGCGACCTGACGGTCGCCGAATTGGCGCAGCGCCGGCATCGTGAGTCTGGCACGCATCGGTGCCGCGCGGGCAACGGCCATAGAAGCGGCACACGTTCGGATCCGGATCGATCGGGCTGCGCGGTTCGCCGCTCAAGCGCAGCGTTCGCTGCCGCTTTCATGCAGCCGCGGCACCGCGGCGACCAGCGCCTGGGTATAGGGATGCAGGGGATGCTCGAACACTTCGGCGGCGGGGCCCGATTCGACGATCTTGCCGAGATACATCACCAGCACACGGTCGCATAGCAGCCGCACCACGGAAAGATCGTGCGAGACGAACAGATAGCTCATGCCGATCTCTCGCTTCAGCCGCTGCAGCAGCTGAAGAACGACGACCTGAACGGACACGTCGAGCGCCGCGGTCGGCTCGTCGAGCACCAGCAGATCGGGCTCGACCGCGATGGCGCGGGCGATGCCGACGCGGGCGCGCTGGCCGCCGGAAAGCTGATGCGGAAATCGCTACAACAATTGCAGCGGCAGCCCGCATTGGCTCGGCCACGGTCTCGACCCGCTCCTTGAGCGCCTTGCCGCGCAATTTGCGCAGCCGCCGCAGCGGATCGGCGATGGCGGCGAAAGCGGTAAAGCGCGGATTGACGCTTTCGCCGGCGTCCTGGAACACCATTTGAATGCGGGCGCGGTCGCGATCGCGCGCGAACACGCGCGCCGGCTTGAGCGCCAATTCCCGGGTGCCGAGCTTGACGCTGCCTTGGCTCACGTCGATCAGGCGGGTGAGCGCGCGCACCAAAGTCGACTTGCCGCAGCCGGACTCGCCGACCAGGCCGACGGTCTCGCCCTTGCCGATCGCAAAGCTCACATCGTCGACCGCATAGACTTTCGGCAGATGTTTCCGACGCCGCCGGACAATGCGGCGCTTCAATCGCGCCCAGGCTCCCGGCCCGGCCGCCGGCCGGAAACCATTTCGAGACATCGGCAACGTCGAGGAGCGCGGTCATGCGGCACTCACGGTCTGGCGCGTCGACGTTGCTTGCCCGCTCGGGCAACGGATTCCAGCAAGCAACGAATATGCGCCGCGCCCGGCGCCGCGAGCGGCAACGGCTGCGCGCAGGCCGCGATCTTGCGCGGGCAACGTTCCGAATAGCGGCAGGGCGGCAGATCGGTGCGGCGCAGATCGGGCAGCGAGCCGGGAATCGCAGGCCAGCTCATCGAGGCTTGCCGCCGAATCCGGCGTCGCGGCGATCAACTCCGCCGTATAGGGATGCCGCGGATTGGCGAACAGCTCCGCGGTCGGCGCGTTCTCGACCACATGGCCGGCATGCATCACGACGATGCGCGCGGAGCGCTGGCCGGCGAGCGCCAGGTCATGGGTGATGAAAATCGTCGCCATGCCGAGCTCTTTGGCGAGATCGTTGATCAGATCCATGATCACCGCCTGCGTGGTGACGTCGAGCCCGGTGGTCGGCTCGTCGGCGATCAAAAGCGACGGCTTTGCCGCCAGCGCGATCGCGATCATGACGCGCTGGCACATGCCGCCCGACATTTCGAACGGATAGGCTTTGGCGCGCCGCGCCGGATCGGTGATGCCGACGGCGCGCAGCATTTCCACCGCGTGCGCCGGCGCCGCGCGCCGCGACACATTGCCGTGGCGGATCAAGCACGTCGGCGATCTGGCGGCCGACCGGGCGGATCGGGTTGAGCGCGGTGCGCGGGTTCTGAAAGATCATCGCCGATCTTGCGGCCGCGAACTTCGCGCAAGCTGCTTTCGGCGTTGCCGACAGCAGATCGAGATCGCCGAGCATGGCGCGGCCGGCGGCGACGCGGCCGGCCGGATCGAGAATGCCCATCACCGCGTAGGCGGTGACCGATTTGCCGGAGCCCGACTCGCCGACGAGCGCGATGGTCTCGCCCTTGGCGACGCTGAAGCTGACATTCTCCAGCGCGCGCACGACGCCGGAGCGCGTGCGAAACTCGACGCTCAGCCCTTCGACGGAAAGCGCGGGAGCGGCCGTCATGTTCGCCACCTCATGTCGCGTCTCCGTCGGGATCGACCATGTCGCGCAATCCGTCGCCGAGCAGATTGAAGCAGAACACCGCGACCATCAGCGCGGCGCCGGGAAAGAACGCGTTCCACCATTCGCCGGAGACGATGAACTGCGCGCCTTCGGCCACCATGATGCCCCATTCCGGCGTCGGCGGACGCACGCCAAGCCCGATGAACGACAGCCCGGCGGCATTGAGGATGGCGTAGCCCATGGTCAGCGACATCTGCACGACCAGGATCGGGAATACGTTGGGCAGGATCTGAAAGGCGAGAATGCGCCAATCGGAATTGCCGGACAGCCGCGCCGCTTCGACAAAACCGGCTTCGCGCCGGATATTGGCCTCGGCGCGGGCGATGCGCGCATAGAGCGGAAAGTTGACGATCGCGGTGGCCAGCACGATGTTTTGCACGGTGTTGCCGAGCGCGGCGACGATGCCCATGGCGAGAACGAACAGCGGGAACGCCATGATGGTGTCGGCGATGCGGCCGACGATCCGGTCGGTCCAGCCGCCGAAGAATCCGGCGGCGACGCCGGCGAAGCCCGCCCATCAAAAACACCAGCGCGACCGAGGCGACCGCGATGAAGAAATCGAGCCGCGTCGCGACCACGACGCGGCTGAATACGTCGCGGCCGAGCTGGTCGGTGCCGAACCAATGCTGCCAGGCTCGGCGGCTTCAGCGCTTGCGCGGTGTCGCTGGCGAGCGGGTCGTAGGGCACGATATGCGGCCCGAGCACCGCCGCGAGCACGATCAGAACGAACAAGCCGAAGGCAAAGCCGGTGACCGGGTTTTCGCCCAGCACATAGCGCGAATGGCGGATCAGCGCCGTCAGGCTGCTCTCCGGCCGTGGCGTTGCGGCAATGTCGGTCATGCTTCGAGCCTCACGCGCGGATCGATCAGGCCGTAGAGGACATCGATCAGCGAGATTGAGCATGACGTACATGACCGCCATGGTCAGCACGAAACCCTGCACCGGCGCGAAATCGGAGGCGAGCAGCGCCTCGACCGCGTAGGAGCCGATGCCGGGCCAGGCGAACACTTTCTCCACCAGCACGTTGGCGCCGAGGAGGAACGAAAACACCATGCCGAGCGTGGTGATGACCGGCAGCATGGCGTTGCGGAACGCGTAGGTGACGATCACCGTATAGGCGGACAGCCCGCTCGCCCGCGCCGTGCGCACGAAATCGGAGGACAGCACGGCGAGCATCGAGGCCCGCGTCATGCGGGTGATCGGCGCCAGCGAGAAAATGCCCAGCGTAAGCGCCGGCAGGATGAGCTGCTTGAGGCTCGCCATGAACGTTGCGGGATCGCCGGCAATCAGGCTGTCGATCAGGTAGAAGCCGGTGACATGCGGCGGTTCGGTAAAGAACACGTCGAGCCGGCCGAGCGGCGCCGGCGCCCAGCCGAGCAGATAATAGAACACGTAAACCAGGATGAGCCCGGTGAAGAACACCGGCAGCGACACGCCGGCGCGTCGAGACGACGCGGCAGGCGTGATCGATCAGCGAATTCGGCTTGGTCGCCGCCAGAATGCCGAGCGGCACCGCGATCACGATCGAGACGATGAGCCCGAGCAGGGTCAGTTCGGCGGACGCCGGCAGTCGGTTGCGCAACTCGGTCGTGACCGGCTGGCCGGTGGTGAGCGACGTGCCGAGATTGCCGTGGGCGAGATCGATCGACATAGCGGCCGAACTGCTCGATCAGCGGCTTGTCGAGGCCGAGATTGACCCGCACCTGCTGGATCGCCTGCGGGCGTCGCGGCGGGGCCGGCGAAATAGACCGCCGGATCGCCGGGCAGCGCGCGCGTCAAGCAGGAAGGTGACGATCACCACGCCGATCAGGCTTGGGATCGCCATCGCCAGCCGTTTGAGGATCATCGTCAGCATTTTGCGTCCTTCACCATTTGGGCGTCATGGCCGGAGCTGTTCCGGGCATCACGTCGCGGCGGCCTCACGCCGGTCGAAGGCGTGGACCCCCTCAGCCCGATCAGGCGACCGCAAGCGATGGTGTACTTCGAGCGGCTGTGATGCCGCCATCACGGTATGCGATTTATCGCCTTTACGAAGCTGCGATAATCGAGCCGCCGGTGGAACCAGTACTGATAGCCGCTGATGTTCTTCTGCATCGCGACGTTGACATAGGGCTGATAGAGCGGAATGCGCGGCATGTCGGTGAAGGCGAGATCGACAAAGCCCTTCACGTCTTTGTCGTAGGTGTCCCATATCGCCGGTCGCCGCCGCGGCGCGCGCGCCGTCGATGAAGGTGTCCATCTGCGGCGACTGATAATCCATCGTGTTGAAGATCGATTTGCCGGAGTGGTAGCACCAGTAGAAGAAGTATTCGGGATAATCGAGCCAGCCGGAGAACACGTTGGTGAACAGCGGCATCGTCTTTTTGGTGAGTTCGGTGCGCCAGTTCGCGCCGGGCACCTTGTTGATGGTCGTGGTGATGCCGATTTGCTGCAGGCTCTCCTGCACCAGTTCGCAGATCGGCTGATTGACGCCGGCGAAGCCGAGATCGAACGAGATCGGCATGTTGATGTTGCTGGCGCCGGACTCGGCGAGCAGCTTTTTCGCCTTGTCGAGATCGGTGTTGAACTTGTGCGGCTGCGGCCACGCGACCTCGGTCGCGCGCATCGGCCGGCGCGCCGAACATCGGCTTGCCGAGGCCGTACAGCACCACGTCCATGATCTTCTGATAGGGCAGGGCATAGGCCACGGCGTAGCGCACCTTCACGTTGTTGAACGGCGGGTGCTGCACGTTCATGCCGATATACTGGATGCCGTTCGAATAGGGCGTCGAAATGATGGTGAGCTTGCCGTCGGTCTTCAGCTCGGAGAAATCCTTGTTCGGCAGATCGTAGGAGACGTCGGCATCGCCGCGCTCGAGCAGCGCGCGCCGGTTGCCGGAGTCCGGCACGATGCGCCAGATCACGCGCTTGATCTTCGGCAGCGGTCCGCCCTTCCATTTGTCGTTGCGCTCCAGCACGACCTGGGCGCCGGCTGTCCAGTTCGTCACCTTGTAGGCGCCGCGGCCGACGGTATTGAGCTTGGTGTATTCGAGGCCCCAGGGATCCGCCGGCGTGGCGTTTTTCTTCACCAGCTCCGAATTGATGATGCAGGGCACGATGACGGCGAGGTCGGGAATGGTCAGCCGGTCCTTCTTCATGAAATCGACGCGGAAGGTGCGGTCGTCGACGACGACGAATTGCTCGGGCTTGGTCAGCGAGCCGGCGCTCATCTGGAAGGTCGGAAAGCCGCCGACCGTCACGGCGCGGTCGAACGACCATTTCACGTCCTTGGCGGTGACCGGAGTGCCGTCCTGGAAAACGGCGTCCTTGCGCAGCTTGAAGGTCGCCGACATGTCGCCGACATTCATGTCCTCGGCGAGCTCGGGCTTGAATTTGGTCTTGTCGTAATAGGGCGTGCCGTTGGGCAGCGTTTTCATCTCGTGGGTGATCAGCCGGTCGTAGCAATTCCACGACACTTCGTAGCCGGGCACGTTGGTGCCGACGCCGTGAATGTCGAGATTGTTGGGCCCGCTTTCGGAGACGATCAGCAGCGTCTCCTGGCGCGACTGCGCTTTGGCGGGCGACCAGATGGCCGGGGCCGGAACGGCCGCGGCCGCGGTCAGGGCGGTCATCGATTTGAGAAAATCGCGGCGCTTCATTGAAGCCTCCCAGGCTGGCGCGTCGTTGGCTGACCAATGTCCTCCGCAAGGGGCGTGCCAAGCCGCCGGGTATTGTCGCCGCGCCGTAATCGTCTTTTTGCCCCGGTTCGCGCCTCGTATCGCTGCCGCGGCAGGACGCTTTCTGGGCGACTCGGAGCGGTCGCCGCTCATTTATTAGGCAGCAGTCGAGCGCCGATGCCCTTCTGACGGCTGTGATCGCTGGCCCCAATCTTGCACGTTTATTGCGTCGTTGCGAGGCAGGAGACGGACATGCCGCGCGTCAGACTTGAAGCCGAGCCGGCGCCGCTTACGGTCGATCTCGACAATGCGGCGCTCGTCATCATCGATATGCAGCGCGACTTTCTGGAGCCCGGCGGCTTCGGCGAGGCGCTCGGCAATGACGTGTCGCTGCTGCGCGCGGCGGTGGCGCCGTGCGGCGCGGTGCTGGCCGCGGCGCGCGCGGCTGGACCTGTTCGTCATCCACACCCGCGAAGGCCATCGGCCCGATTTGTCGGATGCGCCGCCGCACAAGGTCGAGCGCGGCGATCCGGCCACCCGCATCGGGGCGCGCGGGCCCGATGGGCCGCATCCTCATCCGCGGCGAGCCCGGTCACGACATTGTCCCGGAGCTTTATCCGCTCGAAAGCGAGCCGGTGATCGACAAGCCGGGCAAAGGCGCGTTCTACCAGACCGATCTCGATCTCATGCTGCGCAACCGCGGCATCGACACGCTGTTCGTCGCCGGCGTGACGACTGAGGTGTGCGTCAACACGACGGTGCGCGAAGCCAACGACCGCGGCTTTCGCTGCATCGTGCTGTCCGACTGCTGCGCCTCCTATTTTCCGGAATTTCATCGGCGCCGGCCTCGCCATGATCAAGGCGCAGGGCGGCATTTTCGGTCTCGGTGGCCGGCACCGTCGGTAGCGCGCTTGCTCCGCGTCGACTCACGGCGCGAAGCGTCTGGCGACCCAATAAAACATTTGCAACGCGATTGGCGCGTTGCGTCATTGACTGAAGGCCGGGAGCACCAGAACAGGAGCTTGCGATGACGACCACGTGCGACAGCGGACTTCCGTCCGCGGTTATGGTGCGCCCGGCGACTGGAATGCATTTTTTGGTTTCGGCACCAACATTCTGGTCAACATGCTGACGCTGACCATACTGTTGCGCTTCGTGCTGAAAATGCCCGACGCGATCGTCTTCGGCCGCATCCTGCCGGCGATGGGCCTGATGATGTGCCTGTCGACGTTTTATTACGCCTTTCTCGCCTATCGCCTGGCCAAGCGGACCGGCCGCAACGACGTCTGCGCGCTGCCTTCCGGCATCAGCGTGCCGCACATGTTCATCGTCACTTTGGTGATCATGCTGCCGATCAAGCTGAAGACCAACGACCCGGTGCAGGGCTGGGAAGCGGGGCTGGTGTGGGTGTTCTTCCAGAGCTTCATTTTGATGATCGGCGGCTTCATCGCGCCGATCATCCGCAAGATCACGCCGCGCGCCGCGCTGCTCGGAACGCTGGCCGGGGTGTCGATCACCTTCATCTCCATGACGCCCGGCGCTGCAAATGTACATGACGCCGGTGATCGGGCTCACCTGCTTTGCCATCATCCTCGTGAACTGGCTCGGCGGCTTCAAATATCCGAAGGGCATTCCGGCCGGCCTCGTCGCCATCGCGGTCGGCATGCTGATCGCCTGGGGCTCCAATCTGTTCGGTCTCAATTACGGCGGCTTGAGCGGCAAAGGCGTCGTGCGATGCGTTTACCAATTTCGGCTTCAACGTGCCGATCCCGGCCGTCGGTCACGTGTTCTCGGGCTTCCATTATCTCGGCGTCATTCTGGTCACCGCGGTGCCGTTCGGCATCTATGACCTGGTCGAGGCCATGGACAATGTCGAGAGCGCGGAAGCCGGCGGGCGATCCCTATCCGACCACCCGCGTGCTGACCGCCGACGGTATCGTCAGCCTGATCGGCTGCCTGATGGGCAATCCCTACATCAACGCCGTCTATATCGGCCATCCCGGCTGGAAGGGCATGGGCGGCCGCATCGGCTATTCGGCCGCGGTCGGCGTCATGGTCATTGTGCTGTCGTGGTTCGGCGTCATCTCGCTGCTGCTGGCCGATCGTGCCGGTCGTGGCGATCTCGCCGATCCTGCTCTACATCGGCATGCTGATCGGCGCGCAGGCCTTCCAGACCACGCCGAAGGCCCACGCACCCGCGATCATCCTGGCGTTGACGCCGCACGTGGCGGCCTGGGCCAAGACCCTGATGGATGGCGCGCTGCAAGTCGCCGGAACCGACGCCGCGGAACTCGGTTTCGACAAGCTCGCCAATGTCGGCGTGCTCTATCCGGGCCTGCAGACGATGGGTGGCGGCGCCATCTTGACCGGCTCGTGCTGGCCGGCGATCGGCGCCAATGTCATCGACAAGAAGTTCGTCAATGCCGCGGCCTTCGCCTTGGCGGGCGCCGTGCTGACCTTCTTCGGCTTCATGCACGGCTCAGGCGGTTGGCATTGCAGTGTCGCCGACGGTGGCGGTCGCCTACGCGGATCGTGGCGACGTTCCTGTTCGCGCTGAGCCGCTATCCGGCGCTGGCGCCGGCTTTGACCGGGACTGGAGACGAGGCTCTGGCGGCGGCAACGCCGGCGGAATAACGCAATAACGTCAGACCATCCGGCCGCTGTGACGCGCCGCCGCTTGCGGCGCGATCACGCGGCCAGGTGGATCAGCGGCAAGCCGGACTTTTCGTCTTTCACTTTGCGCAAGTGCGCCGGATTTTCGGTCACGATCACTTCCAGCGTCGGCCGCACATGGGCTTCGCCGAGATGGCCGGCCATGGCGCTGCCGTCGCGTCTGCCGACGACGAGATGGACGTGCAGCGACGGTTTGCCGTCGGGCCCCGCCGCGACGTCGCCGATCAGCGAAGCGACCTCGACCTGCTCGCGCACCGGTATGCGCGAATAGGCTTTCTTCTCCCAGTCGAAATACATTAGCACCACATCACTGAATGCGCCGATGGCCGTGAGCTGCGCAGCGCCGATCCGCTGGTCGGTGACGAAACTGTTGAGGCATTGCACGGCTTCTTCCCCGGTTTCCAGCACCACCGCGTAAGTGCGCTGTCCGTCGTCGCTGCGGTGAATTTGTTTGTATTGCATCGGCGAATTCCTGATTTCCGCGACCCTGCGTCAATCTGTCAACCGCGCAAGCCTATGTCGCGTTCCCGGCAGAAACGGCTCCGCGGCGGGCAAAGGCTGCGCCCACAGCTAAGCTTTCCTCGAATTAATCTCGCCTTCAGGTCGTCGTAACGCGCGATCGCCCATTTAAACGTTCTAGATGAAACAGCCCGTTTTGGAGGGCCCATCAAAGGAGATGGAGATAACGTCATGAATCAAGCAAATCCCCCACAGTCCGGAAAAGCGAGAGCCCTATCGGGGCGCCGCCTCGTGCTGCTGGCCTCTGTCGCCGCCATCGGCGGCGCGCTTTTGATTGCTGGACCGGGCGGCTATTGGAACGGCGCGTTCGGAACGCCACGCCGCCAACGCCGAGGAAACGGCGCCGGTGTCGCAGGGCCCGATTGCCCATCCGCAAGGCTTTGCCGATCTGGTCGCCAAGGTAAAACCCGCGGTGATTTCCGTGCGGGTGAAAATTCCCGCCTCCGCGGATCCGGCGATGGCCGAGCAATTGGGCGGCGACGGCGACCAGCAGCAAATTCCGGCGGTGCCCGGCTCGCCGCTTTACAAATTCTTCCAGCAGTTCGGCGATCAATTCGGACAGCAAATCGAATGCGTCGCCGCAGTCGCATGAGACGATCATCGGCGAAGGCTCCGGCTTTTTCATCTCGCCGGACGGCTATGCGGTGACCAACAACCACGTTGTCAATCACGCCAGGTCGGTGCAGGTGACGACCGACGACGGCACGATCTACACCGCGAAGGTGATCGGCACCGATCCGAAGACCGATCTCGCTCTGATCAAGGTCGACGGCAAGAACGATTTCCCTTACGTGAAATTCGCCAGCCAGCGGCCGAAGGTCGGCGACTGGGTGGTCGCGGTCGGCAATCCGTTCGGGCTCGGCGGCACCGTGACGGCGGGCATCGTTTCGGCCGCAGGGCCGCGATATCGGCGCCGGGCCCTATGACGATTACATCCAGATCGACGCGCCGATCAACAAAGGCAATTCCGGCGGACCGGCGTTCGACGTCGACGGCAACGTGATCGGCGTCAACACCGCGATCTATTCGCCGTCCGGCGGTTCGGTCGGCATCGGCTTCGACATTCCCGCCGCGACCGCCAAGATGGTGGTGGCGGAATTGCAGAAGGACGGCCACGTCACCCGCGGCTGGCTCGGCGTGCAAATCCAGCCGGTGACCGCGGGCATCGCCGACAGCCTCGGGCTGAAAAAGGCCGAAGGCGCCATGGTCGACGAGCCGCAAAGCGGCAGCCCGGCGGCCAAGGCCGGCATCCAATCCGGCGACGTGATCACCGCGGTCAACGGCACGCCGGTCAAGGATGCGCGCGAACTCGCCCGTACCATCGGCATGATGGCGCCGGACGCTTCGGTCAAGCTCGACATCATCCGTCAGGGCGAGCCGCAAGACCGTGTCGGTGACGCTGGCGCAGATGCCGAATAACGAGCAGGTCGCCAGCAACGATACCGGGCAGCAGAACGCGGAGCCGAGCGGCGTGCCGCATCTCGGCCTGCAAATCGCGCCGGCCAAGGACGTCTCCGGTGCCGGCGATCGAGGGCGTCGTGGTCATGGGTGTCGATCCCGACGGTCCGGCGGCCGAAGCAGGGCTTTCAAACCGGCGCCGTCATTCTCGACGTCGGCGGCAAGGCGGTGGCCAATGTCCGCGACGTGCGCCAAGCGCTGGTCGAGGCCAAGGCGCAGGGCAAGCATGACGTACTGATGCGGGTGAAAATGGCCGACGGCACCCGCTTCGTCGCGCTGCCGCTCGGCAAGGCGTGATGGCTGTCGCGGGACCGCAAGTGATCGACTAGCGACGGCGCTGCCGTCGTCTCCCGGCAACCGTCGGTCGATCCCATGGGGACGGGTCTATCCCGTCCCCATTCGCTTTTGAGCGCTTAACTCAGGCGGCGCGGCTCAGCCTGCCGCTATTGGCGTGGACGCAATCGGCCAGCGGCGCATAGGCCTGCTCGGCGGCGGCATAGAAGCCAAGTCCGTCCTCCAGGGCCTTTTCCGCGGCCAGTCCGGCCTTGGCAAAAGCGAGGAATTTTTCCGTCACCATTCGCGCGGTTTCCTCGACCGCGGCGTCCGGCGTGGCCGAAGCCAAGAGCATCAGTCGCGCCGAAATTACACTTTGCGCTTCGCAGGTGAAGCGGACGGCTTCGAGCCAGTTATCCCAGAAATTGGTGCTGTTCATGGCCGCCATAGTCGCGCAAATTATCTAAAATTGCGGCGTTGGGTTCGATAAAATTTTCCGAAAATTGCAATGGCCAAGGACGCGGGCAAAAGCCGGATTGCCGGAAACCCCGCCGTTTCAGGTCCCCTGCGGGCACTTCTTGAAGAATTTGTAGATTTCGGGCGCCTGCAGCCAGAGCAGCGAATAGGTCAGGCCGCCCTTCTGCGTGATCCAGGCCTGGATGTCCGGCGGATAGTCCTTCCACAATGTCGGCGTCACGAAGGGCGGAAACGCCTGGTGGAATCCCAGCGAACCCTTGGGCGTCACGCAAATGTCCTCGCGTGGAATGAACTTGGCAACGACGGTGCAGGCGGAGACGCAAGGCCCGGCGATACGAACGGTGGCATGTTCGGCGGCGAGCTTGGCGAATTTCGCTTCATAGGCCACCAGAAAGCCGCCGTAGTCGCCGGCGATTTCCACAGTCTCGGCGCGCGCGGTTGAGGCCGTCAGGCATAGAATAACGACTGCGAGGACCTGCCACGCTTTCATCGTTCGCTCCAACTATTGAAGTTCCGCCATCGCCCCCGCACGACGCATTTAACATAAAAAGATTGGCGAAGACGAGTTGGGCCAGGCCATCAATTCGTCGCCATCGCGTGCTTGTTCCGCCACCGCATGGGTCACGGCATCAAACTGACGCATTCGATCGCTTACGCCGCGCATTCCCGGCACCGGCTCGACATCTGCCGGCCGGTCGGCGCGGCCGCGGCGCCGGTCGTGGTGTTCTTCTACGGCGGAGCGTGGCGCAGCGGCAACAAGAAGCTTTACCGTTATGTCGCCAAGGCGCTGGCGCGACGCGGCTATGTCGCCGTGGTGCCTGATTATCGCATCTATCCGGAAGTGCGCTACCCGGAATTTTTGGAAGACGGCGCCCAGGTCGTGCGCTGGGTCAAGGACAACGTCGCCGATTTTGGCGGCGATCCGGACAAGGTTTTCTTGAAGGGCCATTCGGCCGGCGCCCATATTGCGGCGATGCTGTCGCTCGACGCCCGCTGGCTGCACGAAGTCGGGCTCAATCCCGGTCGCGACATTGCCGGACTGATCGGCCTTGCCGGCCCTTACGATTACATGCCGTTGCGCGACGAGATTCTCAAAGTCATTTTCGGCGGGGCCGATCGGCCCGACACGCAGCCTATTTTTCATGTGGCGCCGGGTGCGCCGCCGGCGTTGCTGATCACGGGCGGTCGTGACCGGCTGGTCGAGCCCGGCAATTCGCTGCGGCTGGCGGCGCGCCTCGTCGCCGCCGGCAACGCCGCCACGGTCAAAACCTACGGGCGCGTCGGACATTACATCATCGTCGCCGCCATCGCGCCGATCCTGCGCGAATTCGTCCCGGTGTTGCGTGACGTCGACGCCTTCATCGCCACCACTCTGCTGCAGGCGCCCTTGCGTCAAAGGCCGGCTATGCCGGCATCAGTGCCAGTGCTGGCGTGACGTCGGCCGGCCCGTCCGGCGCGAAACCATAAAGGCGTGTGCCGGCCGGCAGCGGTTCGCGGCAGCAATCGCTGATGTTGCGGCGCACGCCTGCCGGCTTGCTAAGTCTGCGCAAGAGGTAAAGGCTGACGCCTGCGAATGCCGCGTTGCGGCCGCTTGTTTGGCGGCACGATGCGCGGGTTCGCTGAAAGCGGCAAAGCCGTCAAGAACAACAACATTGAAAATCTGCGGAGGAGCGTTTTAACGAGGGAGCGAATGCAATGATCGTCATCGGCGCGCTTGTCACGCTTGCTGCGGTCTGGGCCGTGGTGCTGTGGGGTTCGATCTATTTCAACCAAAACGTTGTGTGAGGCACCGGCATCTGTGGCTGCCGGCTGCGACTAAGACAGAGGCTGCGCCGCAGGCGCATACGGGAAATTACCTAATTGCAGCGGCAAGCCGAAAGGCGCATGCCCGCGCCCGGAATTAAAGGGCCGGCGAGGCGAGGTGAGTATCCGTTGCGCGCAATTCTGGCATCGTTGGGAGCCTTTGCCGCCGCCGGCCTGCGCCCGCGTACGGCGCTTGCCAAGGCCATCATGGCCGTTCTCCTCATCAAGCTCATCGGCGTGACAGCCATGCGCATCTACCTGACTGCAGACCACGCCGAGCCGGCGGTGGATGCGGCGACGATGGCCCGCGTCATCGGCGTCGTACCGCCGGCGCACCAACCCTGATGGATTTTGTCGATGTCTCACTTTGATCCCGTAATGCTGTCGCGTCTGCAATTCGCCACGACCGCGCTCTATCATTTTCTGTTCGTGCCGTTGACGCTCGGACTGTCGTTCCTGCTTGCCATCATGGAGAGCGCCTATGTGATGACGGGCCGGGAAATCTGGCGCGACATGACCCGATTCTGGGGCAAGCTGTTCGGCATCAATTTCGCCATGGGCGTCGCCACCGGCATCACCATGGAATTCCAGTTCGGCACCAACTGGGCCTATTACTCGCATTATGTCGGCGACATTTTCGGCGCGCCGCTGGCGATCGAAGGCCTGATGGCGTTCTTCCTGGAATCGACGTTCGTCGGCATGTTTTTCTTCGGCTGGGATCGCCTGCCGAAACTCGGCCACCTGACCGTCACGTGGCTGGTCGCGATCGGCTCCAATCTCTCCGCGCTGTGGATTCTGATTGCCAATGGCTGGATGCAGCATCCGGTCGGCGCAGTGTTCGATCCCGACACCATGCGCATGGAATTGTCATCGTTCTGGGACTTGCTGTTCAATCCGGTGGCGCAGGCCAAGTTCGTCCACACCGTCGGCGCCGGTTATGTCACCGGATCGATGTTCGTGATGGCGATCTCGTCCTACTACCTGCTGCGACGGCCGCATTCAGGGCCTTTGCCAAGCGCTCGATCATCGTCGCCTCGGCCTTCGGGCTTGCGGCCGCGCTGTCGTGTGGTCGTGCTCGGCGACGAGAGCGGCTACACCGTTTCCGAAAATCAGAAGATGAAGCTCGCGGCGATCGAGGGCATGTGGCAGACCGAGCCGGCGCCGGCCGGCTTCAATCTGTTCGGCATTCCCGATCCGGCGCGCAAGCGGGTCGACGACAAGATCAAGATTCCCTGGGCGCTCGGCATCATCGCCACCCGCTCGTCTGACCAGCCGATACCGGGCATCGACGACCTGGTGACGATGCAACGCACAGCGCATCCGCGACGGCCTCCTCGCCTATGACGCGCTGGAGAAGCTACAAGGCCGATCGCAACGACGCGCAGGCGCGCGGCGAATTTGCAGGCGCACGCGGCCGATCTCGGTTATGCGCTGCTGCTTAAGCGCTACGTCGACGACCCACGCACGGCCGACGCCGCGCACTATCGCCAAAGCCGCCGCTGCGACACGGTGCCGGACGTGCGGCACGCTGTTCTGGTCGCTTCCGCATCATGGTCGGCGCTCGGCTTCTATTTCATTGCGTTCTTCGCGCTGTGGTTCTGGTGACGCATCGCACCGCGACTTCTCGCGCCGCTGGCTGCTGCGTCTCGCGGTCTGGTCGCTGCCGCTGCCCTGGATCGCCGCGGAATTCGGCTGGGTGGTCGCCGAATATGGCCGGCAGCCATGGGCGATCGACGGCGTGCTGCCGACGTTTCTGGCGTCGTCGTCGGTCTCGGCGGCGCAGGTCCTGTTCACGCTGTCCGGCTTCGTGCTGTTCTATTCGGCGCTGCTCGTCGTCGACATCGTGTTGATGCGCAAATACATCCTGATGGGGCCGGTGGAAGCCTTGGGCTCTGGCTCTCCGGCGCCCGCCTTGGCGTCGTCGCCGGTACCGGCGGAATAGGGAGCAAGTCATGTCGTCGATCCCGCTCGACTACGAAACGCTGCGCGTCATCTGGTGGCTGTTTCTCGGCGTGCTGCTGATCGGCTTCGCCGTCATGGACGGCTTCGATCTCGGCGACGGCGATGTTGCTGCCATTCGTGGCGCGCAACGACAGCGAGCGCCGCGTCACTATCAATGCCATCGGTCCGTTCTGGGAAGGCAACCAGGTCTGGTTCATTCTCGGCGGCGGCGCGATCTTCGCCGCGTGGCCGATCGGTCTATGCCGCGTCGTTCTCCGGCTTCTACATCGCCATGTTTCTGGTGCTGGCATCGCTGATCCTGCGTCCGGTTGGATTTGAGTTTCGCAATAAGGTGGCCGATACGCGCTGGCGGACGTTTTGGGATTACGCGCTGTTCGCCGGCGGTCTTGTCCCGAGCGCTGGTGTTTGGCGTGGCGTTCGGCAATCTGCTGCAGGGCGTGCCGTTCCGCATCGACAGCGATCTGCGCGTCCTCTACCAGGGCGGCGGATTATTCGAGCTTCTTAATCCGTTTGGGCTGTTGTGCGGATTGGTTTCGGCGGCGATGCTCGCCACCCACGGCGCGGTCTATCTGACGATGCGCACCGACGGCGAGGTCAGGGCGCGCGCCCGCGCCTTTGTAACCTTGGGCGCGCTTGCGACCGTCGTTCTGTTCGCTATTGCCGGTGTGTGGGTCTGGGCCGGTATCGACGGCTACGCTATCACCAGCGCGGTCGTACCCGGGGGACCCTCCAACCCGTTGATGAAAACCGTCGCGCGTGCGCCCGGCCAGTGGTTTGCCAATTATTCGGCTTATCGCTGGACGATGGCCGCGCCGGTGCTTGGCTTCGCGGGACCGCTGCTCGCGCTGGTCTTTACGCGGGTGGGCAACCGTGCGCTCGCCTTTATCGGCAGCGCACTCGGCATTCTCGGCATTATCGCCACCGCCGGCGTCAGCATGTTCCCGTTTCTCATGCCGTCCGATATCGCCCCCGGGGCCAGCCTGACGGTCTGGGATGCTTCGTCGAGCCGTCTTACTTTGTTCGTGATGCTGCTGGCGACGCTCATCTTTCTTCCGATCGTGCTGGTCTACACCGCGATCGTGTTCCGCGCGCTGCGCGGGGTGGTGACCGCAACCATGGTCGAGAACAATTCCAACTCACTCTATTGAGGCAAATGCGATGTGGTATTTCACTTGGGTTCTCGGCGTCGGTTTTGCCTGTGGCTTCGGCATTCTCAATGCGATCTGGCATGAACATCATTCGCCGAACGAAACCATCGCCGAATAGGCATGGCTCGATCGTACATGCCGGCCAGGAAGCGTTGGCCGACGAAGGGGGAGGGACGCGGGCGGTCTGCGAGCTTTAGAGCCTTCAGCTTATGAAGCGGCAATAGCGCGTTTTTGTCCCGGGGCGACCTGCGGTGGACTTGGGATGTCCGCCAAAAATCCGCGAAACGTTCCTGAAAGCGCCGTGCGCGCCATAGACGTGCGCGCCACAGAATAGTACGGTTTCCGACGTAAGCTGTTTCAGAGCAGCGTTTTTGGTTGGTGCCGACGCCGCCTGTTTTGCGTGTGGTTGTGCGCCCTCGGCTCTGCACAAAGCGTGCTCCTTACCCTTTAATAAAGGTTGCAATAATTGAATATTCAAACTGTGACTCATCCTGCCTTGGTGCCGGATGAAAGAAATTGGACGAAAATACTCACCCGCTACCGCGGACCCAATGATTTTCGCAGTACGCTGGAGATCGCGGTCACCTTTGTGCCGCTTGCGGCATTATGGGCATCGGCCTGGGCGGCGCTGCATTTCGGCTATTGGTGGCTCTCGCTGCTGCTTGCGATACCGGCCGCCGGCTTTCTGGTACGGCTATTCATGATTCAGCACGATTGCGGCCATGGCGCTTTCTTTTGCCATCGCATGGCAAACGATTGGGTTGGCCGGGTCATCGGTGTGTTGACGCTGACGCCCTATGACTTCTGGCGTCGAACCCACGACATCCACCATGCCAGTTCCGGCCACCTGGAGCGGCGCGGGATCGGTGACGTCAATACGCTCACGGTGCGCGAATATCTGGCGTGCTCGTTGTGGGGTCGTATCCGCTACCGGGCCTACCGGAATCCGTTCGTCATGTTCGGTCTCGGACCAGCCTATCTGTTCATCCTGCAATATCGGTTGCCGGTCGGGCTATTGTTCGGCGGCTGGAAGCCTTGGCTCAGTACCATGGCAACCAATGTCGCCATTGCTGGCGTCGTCGGCATACTGATCTGGTTCATAGGCATTTGGCCTTTCCTGCTTATTCAACTGCCCATTATTTTGCTCGCAGGTTCGGCGGGGGTATGGCTGTTCTACGTGCAGCATCAATTCGAGAGGACGTTCTGGGAGCACGAGGACAGGTGGAGCTTCCAAGAAGCGGCTCTGCATGGCAGTTCGTACTATGACCTGCCGGGAATCCTGCGCTGGTTCACGGCCAATATTGGCGTGCATCACGTCCATCACCTTTGCAGCCGCATTCCATGTTACCGCCTGCCTCGCGTGCTCCGCGAGCATCCCGAACTCCGCCGCGTGAGCCGGCTGACCCTGCTTCAGAGCTTTCGTTGCGTGAAATTTGCGCTTTGGGACGAAAGGCGGCGGCGTTTGGTGTCTTTTCGTGAGATCGAACGCGGGTCTGTGGCGGTATAATTGCCGTCCGCTTGTAAGGCGCACCCGCTCCGCTGCCCGCTCATTTGACGGCAGTGCGGACGCTGGCAAAGCGAAGCGTCCGTTGCGCTGTTGCGATGGTCAATTTCATATAATCGCGTCGCGCCAGCTCCATGATTTTGTCGATCGCGGGTTGGCCCACCAGCCTATGGTGCAAGATCAATTCTACCGTAGACCAGCACAGGCCGGCCGCCTTGCAAGGCAGTAGGACGGCGTCATTCCGATGGCCTTCCAGCAAATGAGCAACCGTGCCGATCGGCGTCGAGCTTAAGCGCGCCAGCGCGACGATCAATTCGTCCTTTTCCCGCTTCTGCACGAAAGTCCGCAAAGCCGTTTCGTCCAGTATCCCCGCGGAAGCCATCGCGGCGACCTTTTGTTCGGCGTGAGTGTAGTCATGTTCGACGTTCTTGCTGATGATCTTGCCGATTTTGGCGATCACCCGCTCGATTTCGTCACGCCGCTCGGGCGACACCAGTGCAAGTATCTTTTTCAATACCGTATCGCTGGCCCGCCGCAGCAGCTCTTGAAGCACGTTGCCCGGAACGTCCTTGCGTAATCCGACTATTTCACCGAGCCGGTCGTCGCCGTCGGTCTTTTTGACCAGCCGGTCGAATCCCTGCGTTGAAAAGCTTGCGCCGGTATTTTTGGCCAATGTAAGGACGACTTCGCCGTTGCCGCGATCGAGAAGAACGTCGGTCAATTGCGATTCCAAAGTGGCGCGCCCTGAAATCGCCAGCAGATGGGCCTGGCTCTTGGTCCTCGCTATGGCGACGAGATCGGCAGTGGACAGCCGTTTTGAGTCCGTTAGAACCGGTCCTGCCACGGTGATTTCGTCGTCGCGCGCCAGCCGTTTGATCAGATTGATCGGGGCCGTATCGATCGGAGCGAGGCGTTTGCCCAGCTCTTCGAGCGCGGTTTTTTCCAATTTTTCGACAAGCAGGCACAGGACGTCGTCGAATACGGTTATCTGTTCGTCGTTGAAGCGATCGGCATCGTGCAGGAAAAGATCGGTGATGCGTCTTAGCGTTTGCACGCGGTTTTCCGCGGAGCCTGCTTTGACCGCGTCTTCCAGATCGTCAATCAATGAAAGAGGCTGCAAGGCGGAAACCGCTTTTCTCGCGAATTTTGAGGCCCGTTATGGGCCGGCCAAGTTGATGAAGCCTGACGACGGCCTTCCGGGAAAACACCTAGTGGGGTGGATTGGAAGGTCTTGGGATCATGCGGGCCGCTCCGGACGTGCCGTCCACAACGGCGGGGACCGTCGTTCTCGCATCATCCGACCCGATGGCTCAAACCCTATTGGGGAGCAGCCGCGTGACCGTCACGGCGCGGCAATTTGGCATGGCCCAGCAAAAACGGCCCGATCGACCGTAGCGCGGCTCGATAGGTCTGCAAATCAACTGGCTTGGTGATAGAGCAGTGTGCGTCCGGCGAGGTGAGCAGATGGAATGAGGCGCCGTTTTAATTGCGGGTAGGGACAAACTGCCTGTTCTCGGCCCATAAGCAGCCACCGGGACCGCCGGCGTCGAGCGCGCGGCGGGCACTTCGCGGCACTTCCTCTATCGGCTGCCGATCAGCACGGTCGAGATAGCCGGCACGTAGGTGATCACCAGAAGCGCCAAAAAATTCAGCACCACGAACGGCAGCACGCCGCGATAGATGACGCCCATCGGTACGTTGAAGATGGCGCGGGCGGCGAACAGGTTCAGTCCGAACGGCGGCATGTAAAGCCCGATCGACAGATTGACGGCCATGATGATGCCAAAGTGGATGGCATCGATGCCAGCCGCCTCTACGATCGGCAGGAGGAGCGGGGTGAGGACCAGGATCGCCGGCGCCGGTTCGAGAAAGCTGCCGGCCAGAAGCAAACCGGCATTGACGAACAGCAGCGTCTGCCAGTGCGGCAGGTGCATCGTCTCGATGCCGTGGATGAGGCGTTGCGGAATGCCGCTCGTGGTCATCAGCCAGGAATAGACGCCGGCCGAGGTGACGATGATCAGAATCTGGCCGATCAGGACCACCGAACTGACGATGATCTGCCAGAGCTCGCGCCAGCCTACCGTGCGGTAGACGACCATCGCCACGAACAGCGAATAGACCACGGCCACGCCGGCCGCTTCCGTCGGCGTGAATATGCCGCCATAAATGCCGCCGAAAATCACCACCAGGGTCCCGATCGCCCAGCTCGCCTCCTTGGTCGAGGCCCAGATGTTCTTCCAGCGCGCCGGAGCCGACAGTGGCACCATTTTGATCCGCGCATAGACCATGACATAGACGGCGTCTACGAACCCGATCAGGAGGCTCGGCAGAATCCCGGCGGTGAACAGCTTGATCGCCGAGACCTCCGCGGTCATGGCGTATAGGATCATCGCGATCGACGGCGGGATGATCACTGCGACCGCGCCCGACGAGGTGATCAGGCTGATGGCGAAGCGTTCGCTGTAGCCGTGCTTGGTCAGCGACGGAAACAACAGCCGTCCGATGGCGACTACGGTGCCGACGGAGGTATGCGCCATGGCGCCGAACAGCTCGGAAGAGGCCACCGTCGTCACCGCCAGCGAACCGCGCACGCCGCCGACGATCGATACCACCCAGTTGACGACGCGGTCGGCGATGCCGCCCTTACCCATGATCTCGCCGGCGAGCACGAAGAACGGCACCGCCAGCAGCGGGAAATTGTCGAGGCTGCCGAACATGTAGGTCTGCACCGCATCGGTCGGCACATGGGCGACGAACACGATCGCGGCGAACGAGGTCAGCAGCAGCACGACGAAAATCGGCAGGCCGAGCATCAGCAAAATCAGCGGCAGAATGAAATAGACGAAGGTCGTCATTTCAGTGCTCGAGATCCCGGCCGGCGACGATGTCGTCGTGCCGTGTGCCGACGGCGATCAGCCGCGCCGCGATCAACAGCGCCATCAGCACGACGCCGATCGGAACGGCGGATTGTGGAATGACGAGCGGGATGTTCGCGGTTTCGCTGCGCTGGTCGAGCTCGTAGAACATCGTCATGACCGGCCAAGCGACCGCCGCGACCGCGATGCAGGTGGCGATGGTGATGAGGTCGGCCAGTACGTCGAAGACCTTGCGCGCGCGCGGCGGCAGCAGCGAGATCACGACGTCCATGCGGATATGGCGGCCGAGCCAGCCGGCTTGGCTGGCGCCCAGGAAGACGCAGCCGATCATCAGGAACAGCATCGCCTCCTCGGCCCAGTACAGCGACACCGAGAAAACGTAGCGCCCGATGATATTGGCGAAATTGATGCCGACGCTGAGCATCAGCATGGTGCCGGCGGTGACGCGAAGCACGGCCATGAGCGCGTTGGCGACGCGCCTGATGACGGCGACGATCATGGGTCGGCCTGTTGAGGGCGGAGGATCGCCGCCCCCTTTTTAGTGTCTGGCCACCGCCGCGCGCACCATTTGCAGCATGTCATGCACCGCGGGTTGATCCTTGGTTGCCTGATCGGCCACCGGATCGAGCAGCGTCTTCATCTTGGCGAGGTCGTCGGGCGGGAGCGTATGCACGGTGCCGCCGAGCTTGGTCCAGGTATCGACCAGGTTCTTGGTGAAATCGGTGCTCCAGGCTTGCGCCTTGGCCTGGGTTTTGGCGCCGTCTTCGATCACGATTTTTTGCAAATCCGGCGGCAGGGTGTCGAACCACGGCTTGCTGATGACCGCGAGCGAGATGATGTAGGTGTCGTTGGTGACGGTGATCACCTTGAGAAGATCGTTCATCTTGAAGGCGACGAACACCGACATGCCGGAAATCGTGCCGTCGATGGTGCCCTGGTCGAGCGCCGGCACCACATCCGACAGCGGCATGCCGATGCCGGTGGCGCCGAGTGCCGCCATCTTTTTGCGTTCGAGCTCGGTGCCGTTGATTCGCAGCTTTTTGCCCGCGAAATCCGAAAGCCGCATGATGCCTTTCTTGGCGCCGTAATCGGACGCGCCGATGTTCATGGTGGCGATGCCGACCATGCGCTTCGGCGCCGCCATATCGAACATCGCCTTTTGGATCGCCGGATCCTGAACCGTGGCAATGGCGTTCTCGTAGCTCTTGAACAGCATTGGCGCCGAGAACACGCCGAAGCGGGGATCGACGCCGACGAAGAAATCGACCGGCCCGATATAGCCTTGCACGGTGCCGAGCTGCACACCCTGGATTTCGGCCGGGATCGGCCCCAAGCTGGCTCGCCGGATAGGCCTGCACCTCGATGCGGCCGCCGGAGTCTTTCTCGACGGCCTCCTTGTAGAACTTGATGAACTGGTGCTGCGTTTCGTTGATGGTGGCGGTGCCGAACTTCAAGACGAAGTCGGCAGCCTCGGCCGGAACGGCCAGCGTGAAGAAGCCAAGTACGGCAGCGGCGCCAAGCGCCAGGCCTTTGCCCGCGCGCAACCCGATCGTGTGTCCAGACATTGTCCCATCCCCCTGTTCGACCCCAGCGCGTCTTTTTTGGCCGCTTTGCGGTTACCGCGCGCTTGCGGCGCCGACTATAGCGGAGCAGGGAGCGTTGCCAAGCGCAGCCTGGGTTAGTGTCGCGCAGTGCGGCCTGGGGAATGCGCGCGCGCTGCTTCACCGGTCGCGCATGCGGTCCATCAGGACTTTGTCCTGGCCGCCGTCGATCTCGATCATGGTGCCGTTGACGAAGAAGGCGAGATCGGAGGCGAGATAGGTGACCAGATTGGCGACCTCCTCGCATTCGGCGATGCGGCCGAGCGGAATGGAGGCCGGCGCCAGCTTGTCGGCTTCCTCGTAAGTGAGTTTCATATCGCGCGCCATGGCCTTGACGAGCCCGGCCCAGCGCTCGGTGCGCACCGGCCCGGGATTGACCACGACGAAGCTGATATTGTCCTTGCCGTATTGGCTGGCGAGCGATTTCGTCAGGTTCTGTCCGGCGGCATTGGCGGCGCCCGGCGCGATCTCCCAATAGGAAACCTTGACGCCGTCATTGCCGATCAGGTTGACCACGCGGCCCTTCTTCTGCTTTTGCATGATCGGCAGCACGTGCTTCATGCAGCGCACATAGCCCATGAATTTGAGCTGCAGCGATTGCGCCCAATCCTCCTCGCTCAAGTGTTCGAGTACGCCGCCGGGCGACGAGCCGGCATTGTTGACCAAAATATCGATCCGGCCGAAGGCGGCATGCGCCTGCCGGATGAAATTCTCGGCGTCGTCCGGCTTGGTGAGATCGGCGGGGATGGCGACGATCTTGCGTCCGGTCTCCTTGGCGATTTCGGCGGCGGTTTGCTCCAGCGGGCCTTTGCGGCGGGCGCAGATCGCGACGTCGACGCCTTCGCGGGCCAGCGCGCGCGCGATCGCCTTGCCGATGCCCTCGCTGGCGCCGGTGACGATCGCCGTCTTGCCGGTCATTCCCAAATCCATTGCGGCGTCTCCCTGCTTGCCGATTGTTGATTTTATCGACTTTACGGCTTTGTCGTGCCGTATTGAAGCACCTGAACCTTTTCGATGGTGACGAGCCCGCTTTCCATCATGCCGTCGAGGATCGGCAGAAAGGCGTCGATCTTTTCCTGCGAGTCCACCAGCTCGACCACGATCGGCAGGTCCTGCGACAGCCGCAAAATCTTGGTCGTATGGATATGGCTGGAGTGGCCGAAACCGATATGGCCGCGCAACACGGTTGCACCGGCGAGATGCAGTTCGCGCGCCTTCAAAACGATCGCCTCGTGCAGCGGCTTGTGTTCGAACTTATCGTCTTCGCCGAAATAGATGCGGAGCAGGACGGCATCGCGGGGAATTTGCATGGTCAGGCCCATTTCATGCTGTTGATGCTTCCGGCGAGCACGGCGCCGGCCCAAACCGCGAGCAGGCAACATAGCACGGACAACAGGATGTTACCGCCAGCCCTGAACCATTCGCCGTCGTTCATCAAAGCCAGAGTCTGCAGGCTGAAAGACGAGAAGGTCGTGTAGCCGCCGCAGATTCCGATCATCACGAATTGTCTTGCAGCCGTGCCGACGAACAATCGGCCGTCCGGGCCCGTGAGTATTGCAAAAAAGCCGATAATGAATGAGCCGATAATGTTGACGATCAATGTCCCCCAAGGAAACGTCTCGCCGATCCACCGCGCCGCCAGCCCTGAACAGGCGTAGCGCGCCATGCCACCGAGCCCGCTGCCGACGGCGATCCAGACGTAAAGCCACATGAAAACGGCCTCCATATTCGATGTTTAGCGCGGCCGAGAATGTGCGACGCAAAACGGTTTCGATAGACTTGGGAGGCGGCGGGACGCAAAACAAAACTCCTACCGACGCCAAAGCGCCCGGCAGGAGTCATCAGCCTCATCGGCGGTTAAAGGGGGACCCCATCCCCGCAGTAACGGGATATTACCTGGGAATCGGCCGATGACAAGCCGAGGGCGCGCGCAGACATTTCAGCTGGCGCGGCGCTCCACGGACGGCTCGTCCGCGGTTTCGGGGAACAGCCGGTCCGACATGGCGCCGCTGTAGCGGAATTCGCTCTGCACGATCTTTGCGTCGTTCTTCTCGCGCAGCGCCGCGTCGGCTTCGCCGTAAAGAAAGGCGAGGAAGGCATAGCGCGTGCCGCGCGTCACCGGCGTCACCTGATGCAGCGCGCCACAGGAAAACACGATGGCGCCGCCCGCCGGTGCGCGATAGCTGCGCCGTCCGAATTCCGGAAACACCAGATCGCAGCCGTCGTAATCCGTGTTGAGATTGACGGTGACGGCGAAACGGCGATGCTGCGCGCCGATATTGACGTTGTCGCGGTGGCGATGGAAATGGCCGCCGACCGCGCTGTCGTAGCAGGCGACGATATAGCGATCCATCCGTGTCGGCGAAAATTGAAAGAACCGCTCGATCGCGGGCACCAGACGGCGCACGATCTGGTCGCGAATGGTTTCGCGCACCTCGGGCACCAGAATGCTCAGGTCGTTGCGCCGCTTGAGCCGGTAATCGATCATGGTGGACGTGGCGCCGGCGCTGTCGAACAGAAAGCCCGAAATCCTTGCCGCCGAGCTTGTCGTAGACCTTGATGAGAAAGTCGCAGAGTTCGAAATCGAATACGCGCGGCACGATCAATGCGGGCGCCGTGAGCGGCACGCCCGCGGAATCGTCGACGGCAGGCAAGGATTGCAACACGGTCCGTACGGTCGCGGCGTGGCCGCCTGCATGATCCCAGGGAATGTCGGCGACCGCGCGCAGCATCGGATCAAGGACGATCGTGCGCGGCGATTGCGCGGCGCCGAACTGGCGAGTGATGGCGCCGTCGTAATCGGCGAGGAACGCGATCGCCGGCCCGCTCATCGCGATATAGGGCGCGGCATCGGAGGGCGGCTGCGGTAAACAGGCCGCAGAATATAATTTTGTCTTCGTCGAAAATGTGGGTGTCGGCGAGGAGCTGGGTGAGCTCGCGGTCGGCTTGCGGATCGTCCGGCGAGCCGAGGAAACTCAGGACGATCCAGCGGCCGGCGGCGACTTGCAGATTGAAAGCGCCTTCGCCGACAAGCGGCGCGCCGAACCAGGGCACCGGATCACCCAGGACGATGGCTTTGTCGGCCGCGGCACTCGGCGCAAATGTCGGCATGACGGCGTCCTGGCTTTTTCAATCGGGTCGCCGCGGATCGTCCTCCGGTATGGTAAATTTTGTTCTAATTTCGCGGTCCGGCGGCCGGTCCGATCTTGTATCCTGGTTTGTACGTTCGGTTTGGGGCCATGAAGCCTTTTTGCTCCCCCGCGCCAATTCAATGCGGGCAACAGCTCAATAGTGCCAGTCGGCTTTGGCGTAATAAGTGCGGGGTTCGCCGACATAGCCGCCGGCGAACTCCGCGGTGGTGAAATACTCGATATTGGTAAGGTTCTTGATGCCGATCTGCGCATCCCAATGCGTCGTGGAGTAGCGCAGCATGGTGTCGACGACTGCGGAGCTCGGAACCCAGACGGTATTGGCCGTGCTGCCGAAGGTCAGGCCGTTGTAGGACACGCCGGCGCCGAACGTAAAACCCTTGATGCCGGCGATCGAGAAGTCGTAGGTCGACCACACATTATAGATGTGCGCCGGAACACCGACCGGCCAATTGCCGACTTGCACCGGCGTCAGCGGGACTGCCGTAAGCTTGGCAGTCTGCGAGATCATATTGGCCAGCACTTTCCATTGCGGCGTGATCTGCCATTGCAGATCGGCATCGAAGCCGTAACTTTTTTGCGCATTGAAGGCGATCGTGTTTGTCGTGGTGTTTTCCGTAAAAACGTTGTTGCGTACGATGTCAAAGGCGGCAGACGTCAGAGTAAATTTGCCGTCGGGCGTCGATAGCTTGACGCCCGCTTCGTATTCCAGTCCGGACTCGGGCGCGAACACGCCATTCTGGGTCGATTCCGAATTGAAATTGGTCAGATAGCTCTTCGAGACACCGGCGAACGGCGCCACACCCGGAAGTAGCTTGTACAGCGTGCCGACTGACCAGCTTGTCGGCGTGTCGAGCTCAGTGTCGGTCATGCCGGGTTCGAGGGGCATTCCGTTCGGACCGATGCGGCCCGGCACGAAAGCCTCTGGTGTCAGCATTTCGTCCCAATAATCCTTGCGAACGCCGAGCCGCACTTTCCATTGGTCGGTCATGTCGATCTGGTCGGTGGTGTAGGCACTGAGATAAAGCGCCCGCAGATCGTCGACCATTCCGCTGTGTGCCGCGTCACGCAGGAACGTCAGGTTTGCCGCAGATGTTTCGGGGATGACCGGCGCGTAGATGTTCGAGATATTCGGCAAATCGGCCGTCGCGCGATCGTCGTCGATGCTCTGCCATTCGACCTGAGCGCCGGTCAAAAGCGTATGAAAGATCGAGCCGGTGTGGAATTTCCATATCGGCTCGAATTGGTAGACGAAGTCGTTGTCGAGATCGGTCTGCTCGCGCAATTGCCGTTTGGTGAGCATCGCCCCGACGACCGTGCCGCCGGAATTGCGCAAGATCGAAACGTCGCGATAGGTATAGGCGAAGCGATTATTGACGGTGAGATAATCCGCGATCCACCAGGCGTCGCTCAGCGTTCCACGCGCAAAATCCTGGTTGCCATAGCTGAATGGCGTCGAATATTTTGTGTTGCTCGGCACCGTGCCGAGCGGCGGCCCGTTGACGTAGACGATGCCATAGCCGTCGGGTGTGCGTTCGATGCGCCGGAAGTCCAGCGCGAAAGTGAGGATGTGATTGTCCTTGGTCCAGGTCCATTCGGGCCGCAGTTCGTAATTGCTGTTGTTGAGCCCGCGAAAACCGTTTTCGCCATCCTGTAGCAGCGCGTCGATTCGATAATTCAATCCGGAAATGCCGGTAGGACCGGTGGCATAGATCGAGTTGACCCAGGTGCCGTAGGAATCGAGCTGTGTGCTCAAGCCATAGCCTGGCACCGGCGACGGCAGAAAATGAACGAGATTGATCGTGCCGCCCGGGGGGCCGCTGCCGAACAAGGCGGAGCCCGGACCTTTCAAGACCTCGATGCTCTGTACGCCGTTGATTGAGTGCGGGAAACCGTTGAACTGGTCGCCGTCGGGAAACCCGTCGCTGTAGATGCGGGCGTCCATGCCGCGAATGGTGAAGCGATCAAAAAAGCCGTAGCTGGACGACCCACCCTGATTAACGCCGCTGACATCGCGGATGGCATCGGCCAAGCTGCTGCCGGCCTGCTGCACGATGACCGACCGCGGCACGACGACCACGCTCTGCGGCAGATTTTCGAGTGTGGTGCCGGTCTTATCGAGCGCAGGGACTTGCAGTAGGGGCGGACCGTTTCCGGCAGCGACGTTGCCCGTTTCCGTTCCAGGCGCTTGCGCGACTGGCGCCACGACGGCACTCGCAGGCGCCGTCGGTTTACGATGCGGCTTGCCTGCGACTTTAGGCTTCGGAGCGGTAACGACGATCTCCGGCACCGGGTTTGCGCCTGTCGGATTTGCGCCTGTCGGATTTGTGCCTGTCGGATTCGTGCCAGTCGGGTTTGCGCCAGTCGGATTTGCGCTTGTATTTGTCGGTCCCGCGTTTTGTGCCGCGCTTTGGCGAATGCTACCGGCGATAATCGCCGCGGCGAGCACCAGCACGGCGTACGGAATTGCCGAACGCGATCCGAAGCGCCGCGAATACAGGAAATAAAGCTGCCGGAGCACAGTTTAGAACCATAAAAAAGTACATATATTTCAATAATTTGGGTAGCAGGCAAAGATTTATGCGCCAAGCGAAAAATGCTTTGTCGCGTTCGAAGGCCGATTCCAAAGGCGGCAAGATTTGAGTTGTTAAAATTCTAAACAGGGTCGTGCGAAAATCGCCTTTATAAATCAACGAGGGATAGCCGGCGATAGCGGCGTAGAGCGGCTCCCACATCTTGGCGGCGCACGGCAGCGGACAGGACTTCGTCGGACAGTGGATCGGCCAGTCCTTCGGCCTGCGCCTGTTTTGCGACCGCGAGCGCGACATGGAACGAGAGCCTGCGGATTTCGACGAGCGGCGGCAGCAGGTTCGCAGCCGGGTCGTGCTCCGGCCGGCGAAAATTCGGCGATGGTTCGCGCCGCGGCAAGAAACATGCCATCGGAGATGCGCCGCGCGTCGGCCACGATCGCGCCGAGCCCGATGCCCGGATAGACATAGGCGTTATTGGTCTGATCGACGCGGAAGCTTTTGCCGTTGCGCTTGAGCGGCGGAAACGGACTGCCGGTGCCGATGATGGCGCGGCCTTCGGTCCAGGCGTCGAGATCGTGCGGCGTCGCCTCGGCGCGGTCGGTCGGATTGGACAGCGGGAAGATCACCGGCCGGCGCACGTGTTCGGCCATGCCGCGCACGACCGCTTGCGAAAACGCGCCGGGCTGGCCGGAGGTGCCGATCAGCACGGTCGGCTGCGCATTGGCGACGACATCGGCGAGGCCGATCCAGCCGGACGATTCCAGCGTCCAGTCGGCGATGCGCGATCGCGGCTTTGCGCGAACGGCGCCTGAAAGGATTGCAGCCCGGCCATGCCTTCGACCAGCAGATCCTTGCCGGTCGACGAGATAAAAGCGGCTGCGCGCCTCGGCTTCGCTCAAGCCCGCATCGACCATGGCGCGCTTAAGCAAGCGCGCAAATGCCGGTGCCGGCGGAGCCTGCGCCAAGCACGGCGATGCGCTGCTCGCGTCAGCGGCACGCCCGTGACGTTGATGGCGCTCAATAGCGTGCCGACGGCGATGGCGGCCGTGCCCTGGATATCGTCATTGAAAGTGCACAGCCGGTCGCGATAGCGCGCCAACAACCGGTTGGCGTTGCCGAGCGCAAAATCCTCCCAGTGCAGCAGCACGTGCGGCCAGCGTTCGCGCACGGCGGCCACGAAAATCTCGATGAAATCGTCGTATTCGGCGCCGCGCACGCGCTCATGCTGCCAGCCGATATAGAGCGGGTCGGCCAGGTGCTTCTGATTGTCGGTGCCGACGTCGAGCAGGATCGGCAGCGTGGTCGAGGGATGCAGTCCCGCGCAAGCGGTGTAGAGCGCCAGCTTGCCGATCGGGATCCCCATGCCGCCGGCGCCCTGGTCGCCGAGGCCGAGAATGCGTTCGCCGTCGCTGACCACGATGGCTTCGACTTTATCGTAGCGCGGATGATCGAGGATGCGGCGGATCAGGTCCTTGTGCGGGAGGCTGAGAAACAGCCCGCGCGGCTTGCGAAAGATATGGCTGAACAGCTCGCATCCTAGCCCGACGGTCGGCGTATAGACGACCGGCATCATCTCTTCGATGTTCCGCGTCAACAGCGCGTAGAACAGGGTCTCGTTGGAATCCTGCAGGCCGCGCAGGAATACGTAGCGCTGGATGTCGCTGCCGAGCGCGCGGAACGCGTCGAGCCGGCGCATGACCTGGTAATCGAGTTCGGCGACGTGCGGCGGCAACAGCCCGTGCAGGTCGAAGGCATCGCGCTCGTCCTCGGTGAAGGCGGTGCCTTTGTTGAGCAGCGGATCGTTAAGCAGTTCGTAGCCGCTCAGTGCCGTCTCGACGTATCGGGGGTCTTTCCTGTTCATCGCTTCCCGGTCCAAGCCGACGCCACGATACAAGCCAACCGGATGCGTTCAACAGGATTTTTACGACGGCCTTGTCACAAAGCGGGATTTGCGGCGCGGGTGCCGGCGGCGCCGGTTTGCCGAAGGTCGACGCCTTTGGCCTCGGTACCGAGGGCGGTAAGAACCACGATAGCGACCGCGACCGTGCCGGCGACGGCCGCAAGCGCGATGGCGTAATTGCCGCCGTAATGCGCGGCCAATTCGGCCTGCAGCGTGGCATTGACCGAGGCGATGAGATTGCCGAGCTGATAGACGAAGCCCGGAAACGTGCCGCGCGCCTCGTCGGGCGACAATTCGTTCAAGTGCGCCGGGATCACGCCCCAGGCCCCTTGCACCATGATCTGCATGAGGAATGCGCCGACCGCGAGCCAGATCGCGGTTGTGGCAAAGGCCCACAGCGGCAGCACCACGAGCGACAGCACGGCGGCGATGATGATGATGCGCCGGCGGCCGAACCGCTCGGACAGCGAGCCGAACGACAGGCCGCCGATGATGGCGCCGATATTGTAGATGACCGCGATCAGGCTCGACTTCATGCTGGCGACATGTGGTGCTGCACCTGCAGGAAGGTCGGATAGAGGTCCTGGGTGCCGTGGCTGAAGAAATTGAACGCCGTCATCAGCAGCACGGCATAGATGCCGAGCCGCCAATGCGAGCGCACGATCGGCGAAGTACTGCTGCGCGCCGTGGTGGGCCGCCAGCTCGGCGATTCGGGCACGTTGCGGCGGATATAGAAGACCAGCAGCGCCGGAACGACGCCGACCATGAACATGCCGCGCCAGCCGATATATTGAAACAGCAGGCCGTAGACGATCGAGGCGAGGAAATAGCCGGTCGGATAGCCGGACTGCAGCAGTCCCGACACCAAGCCGCGCGCCTTCGGCGGAATGGATTCCATGGTCAGCGAAGCGCCGACGCCCCATTCGCCGCCCATGGCAATGCCGAAGATGGCGCGCAGGATCAGCAGCGTCGTCAGGTTCGGCGCGAAGCCGGAGGCGAATTCGATCGCCGAGTAGAGCAGCACGTCGACCATCAAGGTCGGCCGGCGGCCCCAGCGGTCGGCGGCGCGGCCGAAGATATAGGCGCCAATCGGGCGCATCGCCAGAGTCAGCAGGATGGCGAAGGTGACATCGGTGATCTGGGTCGAGAACTCGTGGGCGATGTCCTTGATCACGAACACCATCAGGAAGAAGTCGAAAGCGTCGAGCGTCCAGCCCAGGAAGCTCGCGGCGACCACGTGTTTCTGTTCGCTGGTCCAACCGGAAAGCGCTTCGATGCGCATCGGCGTTTCCTTCGGGTGCGTTAACCCTCGACGTCGGTGTCCGGGCCGGTCGTCGCCGCGCGCCGGTCTCTTCGTGCCACTTGCCGTTCTCGTCCTCCCAGGAGATCGTCCGCGTCTCGCCCGGCACATGTTGTTCCTGAGCGGCGCGCTGCGCGGCTTTGCGAGCCGCATCGTGGGTCGGAAACGCCTCGGAGAACACCCCGTTGACCCGATAGGCCCAGCCGTCCTCGTGCTGAACGATATGATAGGTGACCTTGGCCATTTACCGCCCTCCTTATGCGGAATAATAATGATGCTATCGCGAAAGTTCCAGTCAGCGCGTGCGGGCGAGGCGGCGCTTTCGCGCATGTCGCCGCGCCTCGTAAGCCTTGAAATGCGTATAGGCGACGCGCAGTAGCGGATAATCTCCGATCCTTGCGCTCGCACCGCGCCGCAACAAATCGCCGACGATGTGATCGGCCTCGATCGGCGCGCCGCGCTCGATGTCGCGCAGCATCGATGCGGCAAAAGCGGAACCGGGCGCGGTCAGCATGGTCAAGGCGCGCGCCAGGGTCGGCTCGCTCGGTGCAAACCCTTGCGCCGCGGCAATCGACGCGCATTCGTCGAGCAGCGACGTCGTCAAGTCGCGACGCCTTTTGCCGCGACGATGTCGCCGACGCGTGGCGCGCATCAGGCAGGTGATCGCCGGCGGTCGCTGCGATGAAAACCCACTTTTCCCACATTTCCTGCAGGATCGCCGTGCTGAGCCGTGAATCGAATCGTAGCGCCTGCCATGGTCGCGGCGATCGCTTCGGCGCGGGCCGAGCGCGAGCCGTTCACGTTCGCCGAATGACACGAGTTGTGCGTGTCCATTGAGATGAAGAATGCGGCCCTCGGTGTCGAGCGTCGTCGAGATCACGCATTGGCCGCCGAGCACGGCGCTCGTCGCCGAACCGCGCCCTCGAGGAAATCCAGGTGCGCCATGCCGTTGAGAAACGGCAAAATCGCGGTATTCGGTCCGACGGCCGGCGCGAAGGAATTGGCGGCGGAGGCAAGGTCGTAGGCCTTGCAGCTCAGAAGAATGAGATCGAACGGCTCGCGCAAGGCGTCCGGCCGCGACAGGTGGCGGGTTGGGCAGATTGGCGTCGCCGAACGGGCTGCGGATGACCAGTCCGGTCTTCGCCAGCTGCGCGGCGCGCCGCGGCCGCACCAGGAATGTGACATCGCGGCCGGCCTGCAGCAGCCTGCCGCCGAAATAACCGCCGATCGCGCCGGCGCCGACCACAAGGATACGCATCAGTTCTATCCGTTCTGCGCCGGCGCCGGACGCTTCGGCACCAGCAAGATTGCCGGTGAACATCATGACCGTCTCGTCGTTCTGATTGAACGTCGTCGTGCGAACCCGGATCAGTCCGCGGTCGGGACGCGATTTCGACGGCCGCACGTCGAGGATTTCGCTCGCGCGCATGCAATTCGTCGCCGGGCCGCACCGCGCGCGGCCAGCTCAGCTCATCGAAGCCGACGCCGAGAATGCCGCCGGCCGGCTTGAACTCGCCGTCGACCATCAGGCGCATGGTCAGCGCCGCAGTGTGCCAGCCGCTCGCCGCCAGGCCTTGAAACGGCGAATTGCGCGCCGCGTCTTCGTCGAGATGAAACGGCTGCGGATCGAATTGCCGCGCAAAGGCGAAAATCTGTTCCTTGTCGACGCGGAGCCGGCCGGTCTTGAAAACTTGGCCGACGGCGAAATCTTCCAAGATAGTGGACGGTCATTAATTCACGCTGCTCCGGTGAATGCCACGTATCAGGCGGTGACGGCGACCGTCTTTGAACCAGACGCCGCTCGCCACCGCAGCGGCATTGATCAGGCCGAACGCGGCGAGCGCCACCGCCAAAGCGATGAACACATCGGTCAAGATTGCCGGTCCAGCGCAAGGCGCAAAACCGCCGCCGGCCGCGATCACGAGCCGCGCCATATTGGCGAGCAGCGGCCACAACAGGCGCCCGGCGCCCTGCGAGGCGAAATAAAGCGCCATGCCGAGGCCGAACAAGCCGTAAACCGGCCCGACGGCGTGCAGATAGCGCGACCCGGCGTCGATCATCGCCGGCGCGGTGCCGAACAGCGACAGCCAGGCGCGCGGCTCGGCGGCGGCGGCAAAGCCGATGACCTCGCATAGCCCGGCGCGCGATCGCCGCGCCGATCCAGGCCACGCGCAGGGCGCGCTCGCGGCGGCCGGCGCCGATATTGGTGCCGACCATGGCGACGAGCGGCCCGCCGAGACCGAACACCAGCGGAATGAGCAGATATTCCAGGCGCGAGCCGGTGCCGTAGCCGGCAATGGCCGCCGGACCGAAAGCGCCGACAAAGCCGGTGGCGATGGCGATGGTGAGATTGGTCTGCACCGTGATCAGCGCCGCGACCAGGCCGACGCGAAGAATGTCGGCGAATAGCGACCAGCGAATTTTGATGCCGCGAAAGGCAAGGCCGACGACGCTGCGGCCCGACCGCAGATAGGCCGCAAGCACGAGGCTGCCCAGCGCATAATAGATGACGACGGCGACCGCGCCGCCGGCAACGCCGAGTTTTGGAAACGGTCCCAAGTCCGAAGATCAGGCACGGCGACAGGGGAATGAGAACGACGACGCCGGCACAGGTGACGAGCGCCGGCACCATCATATTGCCGGTGCCGCGGATCACGTTGGCGAGCGAGTTGAACAGCCAGACCAATATCGCGCCGGCAAACACCACGCGACGAGTAGGTCAGCGCCGCCTGCAACGAAGCGCCGCTGCCACCCATCGCCGCGTAGAGCCAGCGGCCGCCGCCGAGCAATGACACCGTGAAAGCCAGACCGAAGACGAGCGCGATGACGAGCGCGTGCACAGACCAGCGCATCGGCGTCGGCGCGCCGGCCGGCGCCGAGCGCACGCGCGATCGCCGACGATATGCCGCCGCCCATGGCGCCCGCCGACATCATCTGCATCAGCATCAGCAGCGGAAAGACCAGCGCCACGCCGGCGAGCGCATCGGTGCCGAGCTTGCCGATGAAATAGGTCTCGACCAGGCCGACCGCAGTCTGCGCCAGCATGACCAGCATATTGGGCGCCGCCAGGCGGATCAGTGTCGCGGCGATCGGTCCCTCGATCAGCGCGCGGGTGCGCGGATCGTAGCGCGATCTTCTCGGCAGGCGCGATGGCAGCCGCGACCGGCAAGCGGCGCGGTTGATGGCAATGCTCTGGACGGACATTCGGCGGCTCCGGCGGCCGCGCCGCAAAGCGTGCCTATTGCGCGGACGCCGATATAGGAGTATATACGCCTATATGAAAGACAAGCGCTACTGCAACGAGCGCAATGCCATGCCGGTCGATCAACCCGGCCGGCTGCAATTGCCTGGCGCTCCGCCAGGCCGCCCGCCATGTCACGCAAATCTATGATCAATTTCTGGCGCCGAGCGGCTTGCGCGCGACCCAGTATTCGATTCTCGCAAGGCTGCAGCGCAAAGGACCGATGACGATCAATGCGCTCGCCGCCGAGCTGGTGATGGATCGCACGACGCTTGGGCGCAATATTCTGCCGCTCGCAGCGTGACGGCTTGATTGCCGTCGGTCCGGGAAAATCCGATCGCCGCAGCAAGGAACTGCGGCTGACGGGGGAGGGCACTGCGCGGTTTCGCGCCGCGCTCAAGGCGTGGCAAGACGCGCAGGCAGCGGTTCGAAGCCGCTTTCGGGACCAAGCGGGCAAAAGAGTTACGCGCTCTTCTTGCAGCAAGTCGTGAGCGAGCTGACAGCGCAGGTCGAAGTCGCGAGCCACCCGTCATGCATAGCGCGAAAAGTCGCGTCCCTCTTTGACCACGAATTCGAGGAGAAACGGCGCGCCTGTTTCCGTGACGGCAACGGCCTCCTTGATGCGCGCCGACGATCGTCGCCCGGCTTTTCCACGCGCGCCGCCGCGACATTGAGGCCCTCGGCCACTTTCGTGTAGTTGCCGCCGACCGTCATGGCGCCGTATTTCTCGTCGGAAATCTTCAGCACGTCGCGCTCGGCGCCCATCACGCCGTTGTTGAACACCACGGTGAGGATGGCGATGCGGTTGCGCGCCGCGGTCTCGATGTCCATGCCGGTCATGCCGATCGCGGCGTCGCCCATCACGTTGATGCAGAGCTTGTTCGGCGCCGCGAGTTTGGCGCCCATGGTGATGCCGAGCCCGTAGCCGAGCTGAGTCGACTTGCCCCAGCCCATATAAGAGCCGGCCGCCGTCGTTTCCCAGAACGGGATCATCTGCTCGCGCGGGCTTCCGGAATCGTGGGTGATGATGACGTTGTCGCGGGGAAGCGTGCGCATCATGTCGCGGATGACGCGGTATTGGTTGAGCGGCATTTCGTCGGAATTGAGAAACTTCGCCCATTCGTCGAGCCAGGCCTTCTTGCCGGCGGCGACTTCCTCCTTCAGCGAGGTGAGCGCGTTGCCGCCGCCCGGACCCTTCTGCTTGGAAATTTCGGCGATTAGCGCGTCGATGACGAGGCCGGCGTCGCCGACCACGGCGTGATCGGCGCGATATTCCTTGTTGATGTCGCCGGCATCGTTGGTGGAGTGAATGATCGTCTTGCCCGGCGGCACCGCACGGTCCGAAATTGCGTGATCGTGAGGCTCGAGCCGATCGCCATGACGACGTCGGACTTGTTCATGAAATCGGCGAATACTTTGGAGCGCGAGCGCGTGGCGCCGCCGAGCGCCAGTGGATGGCTGTCGGGGATCGCGCTCTTGCCGGGATTGGTGGCGACGACCGGCGCCGGCAGCAATTCCGCCAGCGCGGCAAGCCGGTCGCCGGCTTCGGCATAGTGCACGCCTTGGCCGGCCCAGAGCAGGGATGCTTGGCCGCGAGCAGCATCTCGGCGGCTTTCTTGATCGCCGCGGGATCCGGCGCGGCGCGCTGCACCGGCACCGGCCGGTAATCGAGGGTGCCCTTGAATTCCGCCTCGAACACCTCGTCCGGCACTTCGATCAAGCACCGGCCCGGCTTTGCCCGAGCGCATGGCGTGATAGGCGCGCCGCATCAGGTCCGGCAATTCCTGCACGTTATGCGCCAGCGCCGACCATTTGGTCACCGCGCGATAGACGTCGGCGGCGCGGAACACCGGACGCACATATTGCCGCGCCGAGCGGCAGCCCGCCGGAAATGACCAGGAGCGGAACGTTCTCGGAATAGGCCTGCGCGATGCCGGGGAAGGCATTCTCGATGCCGGGTCCGGCCTGGGCGGCGAACACGCCATTCCTCTTGCCGCGTTTGATGCGCGAATAGCCGTCGGCGATGCCGACGCCGACCCGTTCCTGCCGGCACAGGATCGGACGGATGTCGATTGCCGCGCAGGGCTCGATCACCGGATTGCGCGGGTAGCAGGACAGGAATTCCGTACCCTCGCGCTTGAGAATTTCGGCAATGACCTCAGCGCCCTTCATGGCGTTCGCTCCCCAGCTCGACCTTGTTTATAGTTTGCCATCATAGGCGCGATCCGGCTGCTGCCGCACTCACGCTGCACGCATGCCCCGCGCGATGCGCCTGAAGCCCATAGCGGCCTCTCCGATCGGCATTTCGCTCTCGCGCCGGTTCGGCTATGATCATGCGGCAATGCGGTGCCTAGTGGAGCGCTCGCAATTGCACCTGATGCTTCTTGCGCTTCTGGGCGGCCTTCTCGCGTTCGTCTGCTTTCGCCTCGCCGGTCGCGGCCGGCGAGTACGGGCAGGTCGAGTATAGCTGTTACCAGTGCATTCGCGACGCCATCTATGCCGACGTCACATTGATCGATCGGCTGGAAGCCAATCCGGACATCGATGACGGCATCAAAGGGTCCGCAAATCGTCGCGGCGCGCGCCGATATTCATCGCCTGCGCAAAATCCTCGGCCCGGTCGAAGACCAGGGCACCGAGCCGTGCTGCTACGCGCGGCGGCCGATTTATATCCGCTGAAGCGATCGGACCACTGCGACGTTTTGCATTACTCCGCCGGCGTCATCGGCGGCGCGCCGAACAGGCCGGGCAACAGCCGCTGCGCGTGTCGCAGCGACCACTGGCCGAGACGGTCCAGATACAGATAAACCACCGGTGTCGTGTAAAGCGTCAGCAATTGGCTGATCAGAAGCCCGCCGACGATCGAAATGCCGAGCGGCCGGCGGATTTCCCCGCCATTGCCGAAGCTCACCGCCAGCGGCATGGCGCCGAGGATGGCGGCCGTGGTCGTCATCATGATCGGCCGGAACCGCAACAGGCAGGCCTGAAAGATCGCATCATACGAGCTCAAATTCCGCGTCCGTTTTGCCTCGATGGCGAAATCGATCATCATGATCGCGTTCTTCTTGACGATGCCGATGAGCAGGATGACGCCGATCAGGCCGATGATGCTGAAATTCGGTGTGGAACAGCATCAGCGCCAAAATGGCGCCGACGCCGGCCGACGGCAGCGTCGAGAGGATCGTGATCGGGTGGATGTAGCTCTCGTAGAGCACGCCGAGCAGAATATAGACGGCGGCGATCGCGGCGGCGATCAGCACCGGTTCATAGGCGAGCGATTGCGCGAAGACCTGCGCGGTGCCGGCGAGACTGCCGTGAATCGACGCCGGCATGCGGATTTGCTTGATTGCGTTGTCGATTTCGGTCGCGGCGTCGCCGAGCGCGGCGCCCGGCAGCAAATTAAAGGAAATAGTCGCGGCGACGAACAAGCCCCTGATGACTGACCGACAGCGGCGCGTTGCCGGCATTGTAATGGCTGACCGCGGCGAGCGGCACCATCGTCTCCTGCCGCGGTGGAGACCGCGGCGCCCGACGACGTGGCGCCCTTGCCGGTATTGGCCAGCGCATTGATGGCGGCATTGCGCGCCGAATTGTTGTTGGCGGTGGCGGCCGCGGTGGTGCTGGCCGACGCCGTGCCGGTGACGCCGGCTTTGGCCGCCGTCACGGCGCCGGCCGGCGCGTTGCTGATTGCTGGGTGCCGGACGCGCCGCCGCCCGATGTCGCCACGTAGATATCGCGCAGCGAGGCCGGATATTGCGTGTAGCGCGGATCGATCTCCATGACGACGTGATACTGATTGATCGCGCTGTAGATCACCGAGACTTGGCGCTGTCCGAAGGCGTCGTAGAGCGTGTTGTCGATCTGCGCCGGCGTGATGCCGAGCCGCGACGCGGTCGGCCGGTCGATGACGAGGTCGGATTCCAGCCCGCGCTGCTGCTGATCGGAATTGACGTCGGTCATGACTTTCGAATGCTCCAGCGCCTGGACCAGCAAGGGCGTCCATTTGGCCAGCAAATCGGGATCGTCGGCCTGCAGCGTGTATTGATATTCCGCGTTGCTTTGCCGGCCGCCGGCGCGGATGTCCTGAACGCCGAAGAGAATCAGCCGGCCGCCGGGCACCTTGCGCCAGTTTCGGCCGCAGCCGCGCGATAACCTGCTCCATCGGCGGCCGCTGGCCGAGCGGCTTTAGCGAAACGAAGACCGAGCCGGTATTGATCTGCGCCGAAGCCGCCGCCGGAGCCGACGCCGGTATAGCCGACGACGTGCTCCACCGCCGGGTCGGCCTGCACGATGGCCATCATCTGCCGCAGCTTTTGCGTCATCAGCTGAAATGAGACGCTTTGGTCGGCCTGCAGCGAGCCGATCATGCGGCCGGTATCCTCCTCGGGAAAAAATCCCTTCGGCACGATATAAAACAGCACGACGTTCAGCACGATCGCGCCGAAGAAGACAACAAGAACGAACGCGGCTGTGGCGCAAGGCCCAGCCAGCGAGTGCTCGTAACCGGCCAAGTACACGATCGAACAGGCTGCGCCGCCGCGGCGTTGCCGCGCGCCGGCTGGCGTGCGCAGGAATTAGCGCGCACATCATCGGCGTGGTGGTGAGCGAAATCACCAGCGAAATCATGATCGCCAACGACAGCGTCATGGTGAATTCGCGGAACAGCCGGCCGAGGATGCCGCCCATCAGCAGAATCGGCAGAAACACCGCGATCAGCGAAAGGCTGATCGACAGCACGGTAAAGCCGACCTCGCGGGCGCCCAGAAACGCCGCCTGCAGGCGCGGCATTCCGGCCTCGATATGGCGCGAGATGTTTTCCAGCACGACGATGGCGTCGTCGACCACGAAGCCGGTGGCGATGGTGAGCGCCATCAGCGACAGGATGTCCAGGCTGTAGCCGAGCAGATACATCGCGCCGAAGGTGCCGAGGATCGATACCGGCACGGCGACCGACGGGATCGTGGTGGCGCGGAGATTGCGCAGGAACAAATAGACCACGATCGTCACCAGGGCGATGGCGATCACCAGCGTCAATTCGGTATCGTGCAGCGATTGGCGGATGGTCGTTGAGCGATCGATGGCGATGGTCACGTTGACGTCGGCAGGCATTGCGGCTTCGAGATGCGGCAGCTCGGCCTTCACGCTGTCGATGGTATCGATGATGTTGGCGCCCGGCTGGCGAAACAGGATGACCAGCACCGACGGCTGGCCGTTGGACAAGCCGAGATTGCGCACATCTTCGACGGAGTCGGTGACTTGCGCGACATCCGATAGTTTGACCGCGGCGCCGTTGCGATAGGCGATGATGAGCGGCGCGTAATCCGCCGCTTTGGTCGATTGATCGTTGGTGTAGATCTGGAACCGGCGTCCGCCGTCGTCGATGGTGCCTTTCGGGCTGTTGGCGTTGGCGGACGCCAGCGCGGCGCGCACATCTTCCAAGCCGATGCCGTATTTGAACAAAGCCTGCGGATTGAGTTCGACCCGGACGGCGGGCAACGCCGCGCCGCCGAGGATGACCTGGCCGATGCCGCCGATCTGCGACAGTTGCTGCTGAAAGACGTTGCTGGCGGCGTCGTAGATCTGGCCCTGGGTCAGCGTTTTCGACGTTATCGCCAGGATGAGGATCGGCGCATCGGCCGGGTTGACCTTGCGATAGGTCGGATTGGTTTTCAGGCTCGCCGGCAGATCGGCGCGGGCGGCGTTGATCGCGGCCTGCACGTCGCGCGCCGCGCCGTCGATATTAAAGCCTCTGCCATTAATCAAGATGGCAAAACAAATGGTATCACTGCGCCAAGTGCACTTTCGCAAAAAGAATTGGAATTACGCGTGTACGCCAAGAATGCTATTAATCCTGAAACAATTACTTACGTTGAAGCGCATGGCACCGGCACAAAATTAGGTGACCCAATTGAGATTGAAGCCTTAACGGAAGCTTTCCGTTGTTACACCCAGAAGAAACAGTATTGTGCCATCGGATCTCTCAAAACAAACATTGGTCATACTTCTGCCGCCGCAGGCGTTGGTAGTGTGATTAAAACACTATTGTGTTTACAACATCACAAGTTAGTCCCTTCGCTAAATTATGTAGAAGCAAATGAACATATCAACTTCCAAGACAGCCCATTTTACGTTAACACGCAAGTGACTGATTGGAGGCCGAATACAGATGAACCGCTGCGCGCTGCAATCAGTGCTTTTGGATTTAGCGGCACAAACTGCCATATGGTTATTGAAGAGTGTCCAATGCAAATGTCTAAAGAAGCAAATAAGAAGTCTTATTATTTAATCACGCTATCTGCATTAGACGAAATGGCTTTGCAACGTCGCATAAGTGATTTGCATGAATGGTTAGCAGCACACATGATAAGCGCTTCTCTCCCCATATTAGAAAACATTAGCTACACTTTAAATGCAGGCCGTTCCCATTTTGAGAAACGCTGTGCCATCGTCGTAAACAGCATTGAAGGATTGCACGATACATTAAGACAATTATGCACAGATCATGTACTGGACAATGTTATAACCCAGAAAAATGATGCAGAAAAAATATCGAACGAAGCGCTGACCCAATTATTAAGTGAAACTGAACATTATACTGAAAAAAGTCCAGTGTCATATCGTCAGATTTTATTGACGCTAGGCAGAGCTTACGTTCAAGGTCATGAGCTCAATTGGCAGGTTTTGCATGTTGATGAAATGAAACAACGTGTTCCTTTACCCACCTACTCATTCGCCCGTGAACACTGTTGGCTACCATTTACAAGTGAGAGAACAGCAAAAAATAACACCAGCTCTTTTTCCTATGTATTGACTGGGCAAGAATTTTATTTACGTGAACATCATGTTAATGCTGCTGCTGTGTTACCAGCAGCAGCTTCATTGGGATTGATACGCACAGCGAGCAAAGACGACAGTTATCCTTTTATACTGCATAATGTCGTGTGGAAAAGTCCTATCATCATGCAGAAAAATCCTATCACAATCACCGTCACATTTACGCCCCAAGAAAATGCGGCAACAAGATTTATCATTGAAACGAAAGATAAAAATGAAACGTTTGTGCATACCCAGGGCGATTTTATGGCCTCATCACAATCTGTTTTTTCAACCCAACCAGTATTGAATATTGACGATATAGAAAATAAATGTCACGAAAAAATCAGTGCAGAAAAAATTTATACTGAATTTGCTAATCGAGGATTACATTATGGTAAAACATTTCGGGTATTGCAATGGCTTGCATTGATTAATGCTAACGAAGTCTTCGCTTTTCTAAAATTACCTGCTGAAACTATGGATGCTTCTTTCGCGTTTGATTTGCCATCTAACTTGCTAGATGGTGCATTTCAAGCTCTATTAGGCTTTTTCCGGACACCTTCAAAAACCACAACACTGCTACCTTGGCAAATGGGCAGTATGATGGTATATGAGCGTATCCCCGAACAATGTTATGTATATGTTGAGCGTGAATCTTCAATAGATAAAGGCCCACCTGCATTTCATATACAATTGCTGGACACACAAGGAAAGGTAATCATTCAAATAAGACATTTTCAAGTCTATGAAATGACACCAAGCAAAATCGACATTTATTATGCTGAAAGTGTCTGGCAAGAAAAAATGATTAGCAAATTTCTACCTTCACAGTATAATGCGAGACCACCCGCCTTGCTCATTGGTGATGATGAACAATTAATAAAAGCATTACAAACAAAATATCACACCCAAAATTCTATAGTTTTTTCTACAAAAAATGTAACTAATGAATCTAGTATTCAAAAATTTATTTACTCGTTAGCTGAACAAAAAAAATTACCGCAGATAATTATTTATTGTCATACATTTTCTCAAACAACAGATATCAAAACACACTATATAGATCAATGGCAACTTAATTTCGTGACATTATTTCATATCGTTCGTGCCTTGTTGTTACCGCAATCAGTAGAGGAAATAAGACTGATCTGCGTTAATCGTCAACCTAATTTGCAAGCACTCTCTTTTCTATCAGCTAACTTTGGTTTTTTGAAAACACTACACGCTGAGCAGCCACGCATGATGGGTAAAGTGATTGAAGTCATCAGTGAAGATAATCTTGAAACCACTGTTGATAACATATTGCAAGAACTGACGACATCAGATGCCATCGTTCGTTATAAAGAAGGCGTGCGTTTGGTAAAACAATTTGTGCTTATGGATACAAATGAAAAAGAGCATGCTCCTATTTCATTACGCAAGGCCGGCGTCTATCTTATTGCCGGTGGAACCGGTGGTTTAGGATTATTATTCGCACGCTATTTAGCAAAAAACTTCCAAGCACGTCTTGTTCTTTTAGGGCGATCACCTATATCGGAAAGCAAAAAAATTATCCTAAATGAATTAATGGCCGACAAAGCGGATGTGTTATATTTGTCTGTTGATATAACAGACCCAAAAGCTGTATCAGAAGCAATTAAAACTGCCAAACTTCGCTTTGGAGAAATAAATGGCATTATTCAAAGCGCTGGCGTTTTACAAGATGCCTTTATTTTGAAGAAAGAATTAAATACGAGCACAAATGTGCTCGCCTCTAAAATTAATGGAACAATTAACTTAGACGAAGCAACAAAAACAGAACCCCTCGATTTCTTTGTTGTCTTCTCATCTCTTGCTTCCATTCTGGGTAACATAGGTCAATGTGATTATGCTTACGCCAATGGTTGCCTCGATGATTTGATGCTAGAACGTGAACGACAACGCATTATCGGAAAGCGTAATGGCAAATCTATTGCAATTAATTGGCCTTATTGGTATGAAGGCGGCATGAAAATTGACACAAGCACACTGCAATGGATGGAAAAATCGTTAAATGTTAATTTGCTCGATACCAATGAGGGCATTGCTGGATTTTTAACTGCACTTAATTTGCCTGCCACACAAATCGCTGTATTAAAAAGCAATCAAAAAAATGTTATTTCACTGCTGAATTCAGCATTAATGACAAAGACAATAACCGCTTTTCCAAATACTGAAATAAAAACCAATCAAAATAACAACTACAAGCAAGTAGAAACTTACCTTAAAGAACAGCTCGCCCCCATTATGAAACTCTCACCATCTCGTCTGCGTTCACAAGTACCCTTTGAGAAGTATGGTATTAATTCTATTATGATATTAGAAGTCATGCGCCACTTAGAACAGGAATTTGGGCCACTCTCAAAAACATTGTTTTTTGAGTATCAAACATTAGAAGACTTAACAAAGTATTTTATTAAATATCATACAGCTACACTTGCAAATAAACTTTCTCTCGCGCAAGTTGAACCAGAAATACAAACGACATTATCAACATCTCCTCTGCAAGCGTCAGAGACGAAAGATATTGCTATCATTGGGATAAGTGGACGTTATCCTGATGCAGAAACGCTCGACAAATTTTGGGAAAACTTGTGCTCAGGCACGGATAGTATTACTGAAATCCCTGCTGAGCGATGGGATTATAAACTTTATTTTGATCAAAATAGAGGTCAACCCGGAAAAATTTATAGCAAATGGGGAGGCTTTATTAAAGATGTTGATCAATTTGATCCTTTGTTTTTTGATATTTCACCCCGCGAAGCTGAGCAAATGGATCCGCAAGAACGTTTGTTTTTAGAAAATGCTTGGCAAGTACTCGAAAATGCCGGCTACACACCCAAAAAACTTTCCCGTGAAATAGTAGGCGTATTTGTAGGGGCTATGCATGCACAATACCAATTCTTTGGTATGGAAGCATGCAAACATGGCCAAGCCATTACAGCCAATTCTTCCTTCGCCTCTATTGCTAATCGTGTTTCTTATGCTTTCAATTTTCATGGTCCAAGCGTAGCAGTTGATACCATGTGCTCCTCATCATTGATGGCAATTCATCTAGCATGTAACAGTATTCGTGAAGGTGAGTGCTCCGTTGCAATTGCTGGTGGCGTTAACCTTAATCTCCATCCGCAACAATATGTGATCTTAAGCCAAGAAAAATTCTTATCTAGCGATGGTTATTGCCGTAGCTTTGGTGAAGGCGGTGATGGCTATGTTCCTGGCGAAGGTGTAGGCGCTGTATTATTAAAATCCTTGTCCGATGCCTTGCAAGATGGCGATTATATATATGGTGTGATTAAAGGCAGCAATGTTAATCATGGTGGCAAAACCAATGGTTATACTGTACCCAATCCCAACGCACAATTTGAATTAATTGAAACTGCATGGCAAAAAGCCAATATCGATCCCCAGACAATCAGTTATATAGAAGCCCACGGTACAGGCACAGCATTAGGTGACCCGATTGAAATCACTGGCTTAAGCAGAGCATTCAGCGCAGCAGGTGATAAATATAAATGTCCGATTGGTTCAGTTAAATCAAACATTGGTCATTTAGAGGGTGCAGCCGGTATTGCTGCGCTCACAAAAGTGTTATTACAGTTGCAACATAAAACACTCGTTCCCAGTTTGCATGCAGAAACGCTTAATCAATACATTAATTTTGCTGAAACCCCTTTTTATGTACAACGCGAATTGACGGAGTGGAAACAACCTATTGCGAAACATGGGCATATTGATAAAGAAGAGCCTCGTCGTGCTGCGATTAGCTCATTTGGTGCAGGTGGCACAAATGTGCATATGATTATTGAAGAAGCACCAATGATGAAGCCTGGAGAAAACACGGTGACCAAGCCTTACTATCTGATTTTGTTATCTGCCAAGACTAAAGTAGCATTACAACAACGTTTGCTTGATTTAGAAAATTGGCTAATTGAAGCGGATTTGGATAGAAACAATCTGCTCGATATCAGCTATACCTTAAACACAAGGCGTGTTCATTTTGACAAACGTTGCGCTATGGTGGTTAGTTCTATTACTCAATTAAAAGAAACATTAAAACATATTCAACTAGGTAATAAACAAGATAATTATTTCATCCGATACGAAGAATTAGAAGACAACCAAAGTGAAGATAAATTATCTGATACAGCAAAAGAGATACTACAGAGTCTCGAGCAGCAAGAAGTGTCTGCTCCAATTTATAGAGAAAAATTACTTACTTTAGCTGAAAATTATGTTGCTGAGTCAGATATCGATTTCGAACAAATGTATCAACATAGTGGTGCACAAAAAACAATTTTGCCTTATTATCCTTTTACTAAAAAACGGTATTGGTATGACAAATCTACCATCGTTAAAAAAGAACAAAGCACGACACTGTCATCGACGTTATCCAATGTTTCACAAGCAGATACAACTAAAATCACACTGAAAGCACCCGGTACACAACCTATGCAAACAGAAAAACTGCCCTTGCCTCAGATAGCAGTAAGTTTCACAGAGACAAATTTATCGCCGCAATCTCAAAGCCAAGTGGTTAAAACGCAACAACCTATGAATTATGTCAGTGAAAGAATAGAAAAAATATTGCAAGAACTTTTGTGTTTATCAACGAATGAGATCAGCCAACATAAAACATTTCAAGAATATGGTATGGATTCCATTCGCAGTGTTGAATTTATTCATAAAATAAATTATGTATTTAATTTAAATATTCCTGCTGCAACGTTATTTGAATTTCCAACGCTTTCTCTCCTAGCTAAGCATATTGACAGTTTCCTAACGACTTCATCAGCTAATGAAAATAAAATTGCACCGCCTAAGGTCGATGAGCTAGCTATCAACAATGTAAAGAAAATAGCACTAAAAACACAGAACAATATTGAACCACAAAAATTATCTCCTGTTACACTGGGCCCCGACAAGCTTATGGTATCGACGCAAGAAACATATGTCCCAAATGATATTGCCATCATTGGTGTTTCTTTTGAATTTGCAGGTGCAAAAAATTCCGCTGAATTTTGGAAAAATTTATCTACTGGTCATTCAGCAATTATCAAGATACCTAAAGAAAGATGGTCGATTGAAGAATTTTATGATCAAGATCCGCAGAAACCAGATAAAAGTTATTGTCAATTTGGTGGCTTTATCGATGATATTGATCAATTTGATCCTTTATTTTTTGGCATTTCACCGCTTGAGGCTGAATGGATGGATCCACAACAACGTTTAATGTTACAAAATGCTTGGCATACAGTTGAAGATGCAGGTTATAGTGCAAGCGTATTAGAGAATACGCGTTGTGGTGTATATGTAGGCGTAATCAATCAAGATTATGCTGAATTAGTCACCCGTCAATATGGGGCAGAAAAAAACCCACAAATGGCAACAGGCATTTCCAATTCCATACTGGGTTCGCGCATCTCATATTTCTTAAATCTAAAAGGGCCTGCTATTACAGTGGACACAGCTTGTTCGTCTTCTTTAGTAGCTATACATCTGGCCTGCCAAGCGTTACGCACACGTGAAATTGACATAGCGCTTGCAGGCGGTGTGACCTTATACCTATCAGAAACGCCATATGTTTCAATGAGTAGAACAGGTATGTTGTCACCCGATGGCCAATGTAAAACGTTTGATAATAAAGCAAATGGGATTGTGCCAGGAGAGGGTGTAGGCGTCATCATGTTGAAACGTTTAGAGGATGCACTCAAAGATCGCGATCAAATTTATGCTGTGATTAAAGGTTCAGGCATTAATCAAGATGGAAAAACTAATGGGATTACGGCACCAAATATGGGTGCACAACGTGAATTAGAAATAGAAATTTATCGCACCTATCATATTAACCCCGAAATGATTACCTATGTTGAAGCACACGGAACAGGAACTAAATTAGGTGATCCCGTCGAAGTTGCTGCATTAACAGGTTCATTTAAGAGAGTTTACTGATGAAAAACAATATTGCGCTATTGGTTCTGTCAATTCGAATATTGGACATACATCAGCTGCGGCAGGTATAGCCAGTGTGATTAAAACAATTTTATGTATGCAGCATAAAATGCTGGTACCGACTTGCAATTTCAATCAAGTCAATGAGCATATTCATTTTGCCGATAGTCCATTTTATGTGAATACCGAATTAAAAGATTGGACTACAAAAATGGCTGTGCCTAGATATGCAGCGGTTAGTGCATTTGGATTTAGTGGTACTAATGCACATCTTGTGCTATCTGAGAGTCCTAATCCAAATAGAGAACACAAAGTTGAAAAGTCAGCTTATCTCATCATGTTATCTGGCAAAACAAAGTCTGCATTAACACAAAGAATAGAAGATTTGACAGGATGGTTGGAAACACGATTGCAAGATAAATCATTGCCTCCCGTTTTTCTTGAGGATATTGCTTATACACTAAATACGGGTAGAGTCCATTTTGATGAACGTTGTGCCATCGTTGCTGATTCATTAACGCAATTACTTGAAACCTTGCAACATATTAAATTAGGCCAGCAACGGGATAATTATGTCATTAATCCAGAAATCAACAAAAAACGCTATCAAGCCTTGTTTGAAGAAATCTTGTCTAAAGTTTTAGATGACATCAATTCTGCAGAAACTTTAGATGCCAAAACATATAAGCATAAATTACAATCATTGGGTGAATTATATGTACTAAAATATGATATTGATTTTTCTCGCTTACATCAAGGTGAAACGAATAATCGAATTTCTTTACCCACCTATCCTTTTGCTAGCGAACACTATTGGATACCAATAAATAACAAATTACTTTTTAGCAAAGTGCCCTCATCCACAGTTTCAAAATTGCACCCATTTTTGGATTCTGGAATATCAACATCACATGAAAAAAGCTTTATTAAGTTACTAAAAAAGGAGACGAATTTTATGTAGTTGATCATCGCGTAAAAGATGAGCTTATTTTACCAGGTGTTGTTCATTTAGAAATGGCACGTGCAGCGGGCGCACTGCTTTTTGCAGGACATTCAAATATTAGCTTGAAATAATGTGATCTGGATACGTCCAGTCAAAATAACTGATATGAACAAGATATTGCCATTCATTTGCATCCAACAAATCATCCATCACATTTAAAGCATCTGAAACAACAAAACCCCATTTTGTATAGCACAGGCGAGATTACTTTTGATTCATCTAAATCTTTTCAAGCATCGATATACCTGCTATTAAAATGCGCTGCACACAAAAAACGATGCGTACTGAGATCTATCCTGAACTGGAGAAGTTAGGAATTACATATGGCCCAAGTTTTCAAGCTATTGAAGAACTGTTAAATAATGAGACGGAAGTCATTGCGCGTCTTACATTACCCGACCATTTGAAAAACAATGCAAAAAGATTTGTCTTACATCCTTCTCTCATGGATGGTGCGCTTGAGACCGTTTTTGTACTATTAAAAAATAATAAGAGTGACTCGCTTTATTTGCCTTTTAGTATTGGCCAAGTCTCGATTTTCGAATCTCTGCCAGAAACCTGTTATGTTTATGGTATAGTTGATACAGTGTTCAAAGAAACGAATACACCAACATTTCAAATTCAAATTACAGATGAGATGGGGAAGGTTTTTAGTTAACATAAAAGATTTTGAAATACGACCTGCTTTAGTAAACGAATTACATAAACAAATGGTTTATTTTTACCATCCAGCATGGTCGCCTCAAGCACTCCCAATTAATAAAATAGAAAATGTAATAGGTCCAGTGCTTATATTTGATGATGAAGGCTATCTAACTGAATTAGTGAGAAAGAAATTTCCGCCCGATCAAGTGATACGTGTAAGGACTAACGAAAGGTATTTAAAAATAGATGCTCATAATTATCAAATCGACACTAAAAAGAGCGACTTATTTGAAAAAAAAAAAAAAAAAAAAAAAAAAAAAAAAAAAAAAAAAAAAAAAAAAAAAAAAAAAAAAAAAAAAAAAAAAAAAAAAAAAAAAAAAAATTTACATCAAATTAATTCGAATGATTTTTCATTCTTTACTGATGCGCTTATTGGATTCATGAAAACATTGCGATGGGAAAATCCAAAAATCATGCCCAAACTCGTCCATGTCGAACAGCCTCCCTCTTCATTAACACCGCAATTATTGGATGAATTTTTAGATCCTTCGATTGAAGTCCGCTATGACAAGGACCACATTCGCCTGGTTAAATCTTTTGTAAAAACTACTGTAGAAAAAAATTATTCAGATCAAGTTGATATCATTAAAAAACAAGGTGTATACCTTATTACCGGCGGCATGGGTGGGCTTGGTGTGATTATTAATCGTGATTTAGCTAAGCATTATCAAGCAAAGTTAGTGCTCGTTGGTCGATCAGCATATGGAACTAAACAACAAGCATTTATTAAGGAATTAGAAGATTTAGGTGCTGAAGTCATTTATTTGCAAGCAAATATCGCAAAAGCTAAAGATGTAAACCTTGTTATACAAGAAATAAAAAAACGATTTGTTCATAAACGAGCCGATCCACAGTGCAGGTATATTACGTGATGCATTTATTTTAAAGAAATCCTTACATGAATGTGAAGATGTTTTATCAGCCAAAGTAAATGGCACGATTAATTTGGACCAGGCTACACAATTTGATGCGCTTGATTTCTTTGTCACGTTCTCATCAGCAGCCGCAATTTTTGGTAATGCTGGTCAATGCGATTATGCGTATGCGAATGGTTTTATGGATGGCTATATTAAATATCGTGATAACTTGCGCAAGCAAGGTCAACGTCAAGGTAAATCAATTTCAATTAATTGGCCATTATGGGATGAAGGTGGCATAGCAATACGTACGAGTCGAGCAGATGCAAGTAAAA